>NZ_SDGY01000010.1:0-534 GCF_008107645.1 Leuconostoc litchii
TTCCGGTGTGCTCTCAGGAACGCTCTCGGGCGTGCTTTCGGGAACGCTTTCTGGTGTGCCTTCAGGAACACTTTCCGGCGTACTCTCAGGAACACTTTCTGGTGTGCTTTCGGGAACACTTTCTGGTGTGCTCTCAGGAACACTTTCCGGTGTGCTCTCAGGAACACTTTCCGGTGTGCTCTCAGGAACACTTTCTGGTGTGCTTTCGGGAACACTTTCTGGCGTGCTTTCGGGAACACTTTCTGGTGTGCTCTCAGGAACACTTTCCGGTGTGCTTTCGGGAACACTTTCCGGCGTGCTCTCAGGAACGCTCTCTGGCGTGCTTTCGGGAACGCTTTCTGGTGTGCTTTCAGGAACACTTTCCGGCGTACTCTCAGGAACACTTTCCGGTGTGTTTTCGGGAACGCTCTCTGGCGTGCTTTCAGGAACATTCTCTGGCGTGCTTTCGGGAACACTCTCGGGAACGCTTTCTGGTGTGCTCTCAGGAATACTTTCTGGCGTACTCTCGGGAACGCTTTCTGGTGTGCTCTCAGG
>NZ_SDGY01000010.1:602-59628 GCF_008107645.1 Leuconostoc litchii
TCAGGAACACTTTCCGGCGTACTCTCGGGAACACTTTCCGGCGTGCTTTCGGGAACACTTTCCGGCGTGCTTTCGGGAACGCTTTCCGGCGTACTCTCAGGAACGCTCTCAGGAACGCTCTCGGGCGTGCTTTCAGGTTCATTTTCCTGTGTAAATGGTGTCTGTACATCCCAACGATGTGTTTCACCACCAGTAACATTAACATTAGCTCCCACAATATTACCGTCAACATTAACGCCAACATTAACAGTTGCCTCAGGTGCTAAAACACTTCCCAATAAGCGCCCACTAGAAATATTAATGTTATTTTGGTAAGAACCAAAGTTCCATACAACATGGTTTGGCATACTATGATTTTCACTATTTTGACGAACAGTTTGACCATTGCTATATTCATAATTAATTTTCGTCTGAATCCACGCATCATTAGATGGCAAATTTTTCACATTAAAAATGACTGTTGGACCCAAAAGTTCAGCAGACAATCCTTTTACTGTAATATCTTGAGGGCCAGCCAATTTATTATAATCAATGTCAACATAGATGAACTTTTGATTTTTATCCACATTCGAAACGTCAATAAATTGTTTATTCATATCTGAATATTCACTAATAACATTTTCTGTTTGACTTGATGCATTGTACGTATCTGCCTTCAATTTTAGTGATGAAAAATACGCATCAAAATCAATATATTTATTACTGTTAGCATCTTGAAAAGTGTTGTCTTTTGTCAGTGTGCTAACGCGTCCACCATTAATTTCAGTTTGCCCAGCAGAATTGCTCTCAATTTTAATTGATTCACCTAAAATAGCAACAGAATTTTCAGCACGAAATGCACGATCATTCAACGTTTTGTTGTCATTAATATTTTGAATGTAAGACACATCGTTTGTTGTTGTGTTGTAATTATTAGAGCGCGTACCAAAGTCTCTATTAGCATCAATCAGATTTTGAACGGCAATATTGCCATTAACATCTGCGCCTAACTTAGCATTTTGTGCAAAAATACTAAATAGGGATGCTATTCCTAAAGCATTATTATTATCAATATACTTGATATTACTAAAATTCTTTGTATCATTTAAAATAAATTCAGGTGCTGCTTTAACATCATCATTTTGTTGTACTTTTGCTGCATATACTGTTGTACTTTCAAAATGTAATATATTATTATCGACTGTGCCTAAAGCTACAATAGCTATACCCACAGTCACAGAACCAATAATCCACTGTTTACCGGATTTATACATTTTAAAATGATTAAATTTATTAGTTTTCATACCTCTTTATCCTTAACTTATTACTTAGGTCAAAATAGTCCTCCAACTAAACTATCAACAAATCTTTCTCGTGTCATTGCAAATTAAGTGCCAACGTTTAACAATCGCATCCTTCGCTTGTTTTTACAATATATTTTCCATAATGTTAAATAAATCCATGCTAACTTGGGAATGAAAAAAATCATATGAGGAATATATTATTATATTTTGCTAGTATCTTAGATTTCAACACATATAGTTTTGATATACTTAACAAGAAAACAACAGGAATTCATTCAACATTTGATTTTCAAAACGCAAATTTTTTCGCGCATAAGGCTGAAAATCCTACTTACAGTTTCATTAATTTGAAAAATTATTTTGTTATTTGTGTCTGAGTTAGTGATGCTCAACTGAATTTATTGTTCCAGACGTTTATAATTAGTGGTTTAAGTTCTGAACCACTAATTATAAATAAGATGAGTCAATTTATAAAGGTAGCTTTTCACTGAATAATTTAAATCTTAAATTATTCAAAGCAATAAAGGTCAATTTCCTTTTTTTGAAATCTCAGTTACTAAAAAATAAAGTTTTGATTACTGAGTTAAATAGCTTATACGCACAAAACTTGCTAATTGAATATACTTGTTCTTTTATCTAATTTGTTCATTAATCATGGCTATCCGAGTAAAGACATACATGCCACAACAGAAAATATATGCTGTTATTGTTCAAAACAACTTTACCTAAGAAAATAAAAATCATATTGACTGTAATATTACTAGAAACACGCACCACTAAAAAGACTAAACCTTGTTTTTAAAACAAAATTACTCGACAATTAATCAGTATATACGTCGACGTAAAATTCATAAATCCATGTGCTACTGACTTCAGCTTGCAAAATATCACTACATTTGTTGATTTCAATAGTCAAAGCTACTTTGTAACCACTTTTAAAATAATAGTTGGTCAAACACCAACCAATTATTGTAAGAAATAAGAAAAATTATTTTGCTAAAACAAAATAAAAATCCTCCCACCACTGATTGCGATGAGAGGATTTTTATTTATATCAATTAACTAAGTAACATTAAAATCAATGTGATGATTGCTAGACCAGCTTGCTTGACAACAATCATCTTATTTCCACTTGATAAGCTACCATATAGACCAACAAGTACAATGTATACCATCATAGGAATTAACAAAGTGCGTGAATTAGCTGTAAATATTACAGCATATAGTATACCAATGCCGATCAGACCATTGTAGATACCTTGATTTTTAAATAACATTTGCACTTTTTTATTAGCAAGATCTTTCGCTGTCATGCTAAAAGTTTTCCCTGTTGCTTTTGATGTTGTTGCAAATGTTTCTAAAAACATAATATAGAAAAACTCAATTGCAACCAAAATGCTGAGTGTATTAATTAGTATATTCATATCTCTCCTAATATTTATGTATCCGAATCATAATGTCTGTCAACGTGATGCTAGTTAATATGGATGATTATCATATTCTTCCCATGCTTCGTGAGAATCTTGTATTCGTTTAAACATTTTTTCCATTTCAGTTAATGTAAATGATGTTACCAC
The DNA here is from genome assembly GCF_008107645.1 of Leuconostoc litchii. Classification (GTDB taxonomy): domain Bacteria; phylum Bacillota; class Bacilli; order Lactobacillales; family Lactobacillaceae; genus Leuconostoc; species Leuconostoc litchii. The sequence goes on from NZ_SDGY01000010.1 coordinate 3,463, forward strand.
AGGACGTCCATGCGGACAATTATATGGGTTTTCAGCTTTAGCTAAATCTTCCAATAACGTACGCGCTTGTAAATCACTTAAATGCATGTTGGCACGTACGGATCGCTTACAGCTCATCATAATAGCAGTCTTTTCTCGAAATTCTGCTACTGTCAAATTACCATCTCTTAAAATCCAATCGACCATTTCCTTAATTGTTTCAGATTCCTGGCCTTTTTCAAACCATGTTGGATGTTCACGTACAATAACAGTTGTTGGTCCAAAAGATTCCAATTCAAGGCCAATGGTCTCTAATTCAGATGATTTATCTGCAATTTTAAGCATATCCGAAACTGAATAATTAAGTGTAATGGGTACCAACATACGTTGTTTATCAGTACCAACCTCACCAATCTTTTTTCGATAATACTCATACTTCACGCGCTCTTGTGCTGCATGCTGATCAATTAAATACAATCCTTCGTGACTTTGTGCAAATAAGAATGTACCATGCATCTGACCAATATACGATAATGTTGGAAACCCACTAGATTTCTTAGGGGCTACATCAAGTTCTTCTTGGATGTTTTTGGCTATTGGTTGTAACTCTTGATAATTAGAAATGTCTTCAGATACTTGCACAGCTAATTCATCATCAAAAATAGGTAGGTTAGGTTCATTAGAATACTTTTCTACAAAATTGCTAACTTCTGAGCTACTTAAATCTGATTTATGATTAATAACAACCTCATTAACATCAATGCCTGTATTAACAGTCACTCTTGATGGTTCACTAATTTTAACTTCCGGTATAGACCATGGCGCCACTTGTTTTGGTATTATTGTTTCTTTACTTTGCCTTGGTTGCTCACCATATAAATTTTCATACGCATCTGGAATTAAGTTTTCATCTGCAAAACAGGATTTTACTGTATCAATAATTAAAGTTGATAACTCATCTTCTTTGGATAATCGAATTTCAGATTTTTGTGGGTGAACATTAACATCAACTAACAATGGATCTGTGTTGATGTTAATGACACCCATTGGAAAACGACCGACCATTAGTTTTGATCCGTATCCGCGAATCACCGCATTAGAAACAGAAAAATTTTTAACAAATCGGCCATTAACCAATATTGTCAAATAATCACGCGATCCTCTAGTTAGTTCTGGCAAGGAAACATACCCTGTTATATTAAAATCGTCGTCCTCACCAGCAATGGCACGCATTTTTTGGGCGACATCACGTCCATATATTGCAGCAATAACCCGTTGCTGATTACCATCCCCAGTGGTTTGTAGAAGATGTCGTCCATCAGCACGCAATGTGAAACCAACATTGGTGTAAGATAACGCAATACGATTCATGATGTCAGCAATACGAGATAACTCGGTTTGTGGCCGCTTTAAATACTTTAATCGGGCCGGTGTATTGTAAAATAAATCTCTGACTGAAACAACTGTACCACGACGACCATTTGCAGGGGTTGCTGAAACTTGTTTCCCGCCTTTAATATGATACATTATACCTTTTGGTGAATTCTCAGTAGTAGTATTTAACGTAACATCTGAAATGGCAGCAATTGATGGTAACGCTTCACCTCGAAATCCTAGCGACATAATATTGAACAAATCATGTCGAGTACTAATTTTACTCGTAGCATGTCTCGTGAAAGCCAATGGTACATCTTCAGGATCAATACCCTCACCATTATCAATAACTCGAATCAATGATTCACCAGCATTTTCGATAATTACATCAATTTGTGTCGCTCCTGCATCAATAGCATTTTCAACTAATTCCTTAACCACACTGGCTGGACGTTCAATGACTTCCCCTGCAGCAATCTGGTTTGCTAATAAATTGGATAATTCATGTATGCGCACTGTTTTACTTCCTTAATTTTTGTAATTCTGCCAATGCATTTAATGCTTCTAAAGGTGTGATTGTTGATATATTAATACCATCTAATTTTTGAAAAAGTTCTTTAGTTTCATCAGATTCAACATCTGAAACGCTAAATAAGGCTACTTGTTCCGACAATTCTGAAGATTGTGAATTAGTTGCAACAACATTTTCATTTTCTAAATTTTTTAAAATCCCAGTTGCATTAGTAATTAATTCATTGGGCAAGCCAGCCAAGGCAGCAACATGAATACCATAAGATTTATCAGCTGGGCCTTTTTGAATTTGATGTAAGAAATGTAATTCACCCGCGTCATCTTCTACCGCACCAACATGAACATTTTCAATATTTGTATGTTTATCTGCTAACGTTGTTAACTCATGATAGTGTGTTGAAAACAATGTTTTCGCATGCACATGTTTATCTAAGTATTCAACAATCGCCTGCGCTAAAGCCATCCCATCATAAGTTGCTGTACCTCGACCCAATTCATCAAATAATATTAATGAATGTGCGCTAGCTTCTTGAAGCGCCAGATTAGCTTCTGCCATTTCAACCATGAATGTTGACTGCCCCATAGCCATATCATCATTAGCACCAATACGTGTAAATATTTGGTCAAATATAGGTAATACAGCGCTATTTGCAGGAATAAAACTTCCAATTTGCGCTAAAATAACGATTAATGCTAACTCTCTCATATAGGTTGATTTTCCAGCCATATTTGGTCCAGTAATTAATTGTATAGCAGTTGTTTCATCCAAATCAACATCGTTTGCAACAAATTCACCGGCTTCTAATAATGATTCAACCACGGGATGACGCCCTTGCTGAATATTAATTATACTATCTACAGTAAAACTTGGACGAACAAAACGATGATTATCAGCTACATCAGCCAAGCTGGCTAGTACATCTAGACCTGCAACTTGACGTGCTAGTTTCTGTAAGCGCGTAATATTAGCCTTTACACGTTCGCGAATTGTAATAAATAATTCGTATTCACGTTCTGTTCGTTTTAATTGTGCCTCATTAATTAAATGTTCATGCTCTTTCAATTCAGGTGTAACAAATCGTTCAGCATTTGTTAATGTTTGCCTACGTTCATAACGACCTTCTTCAAGTTTACCAACATTGGCCCGAGAAACTTCAATGAAAAAACCGAAATTTTTGTTATATTTAACTTTTAAAGAATTAATTCCAGTAGCCATACGCTCACTGGTTTCTAATTGTGCTAGCCACTGTTGATTTTGACTCAATACTTCTCGATATTCGTCAATTTTGGAGTCAAAACCATCATTAATAATATCGCCTTCACGAACACTAACTGGCGGGTCATCAACAATTGCCTCATCAATTAATCCCGCTAGATCCTGAATATCTTCTAGTCGTTCACCAGATTGTTTTAAAATATCTTGGCTAGATAACAAAACAGATTTTATACCTGGAATTGCTGACAATGAACGTTTTAATTGGACCAATTCTCGAGCGTTCATCGTACCCATAGCAGCACGTGCTGCTAAACGTTCCAAATCATAAACTGATTTCAAATGATCTTGTAAGGCACCACGAACAAAAAAATCGTTTTGAAATGCTTCAACCATGTTCAGTCGTTGATTAATATCTTCAACATCTCGCAGTGGTCGTAATACCCATTGTTTGAGAAGACGGCCACCCATAGCTGTTTTCGTTTCATCAATTAAACCAAGCAAAGAACCTGATTTTTTTTTTGTACGTGAATTTTGAATGAGATCTAAATTAGTCCTGGTATCTTGATTAAACTTTAAATAGGCTAACCGCTCATAACTTTGTGCAGGAACAATGTGATCTAAGTTACGTCGCTGTGTATCAAATATATAATTCAGTAGAATTGCGGTCACTTGTGCTTCATTTTCATGAACTAAGGACTGTGTTAAAAAGCTTACCGTTGCATTGACGTCAACTGTTGTTTGTGTCGAAATCACCAAACCTCTTTCTGCAAGGCTGTTTGCGATTTTAGATTCAGCTGTTTGCGCCTCTTTCAACAACACAATTTCTTTGACTTCAAGAGAACTTAACTCATCCACAACATCACTAAATCGTTTTAAAGTTGTAGCCTTCAGTTCACCAGTTGATAGATCAATATAACTTAAGAAATAACGATTATTACGTGGTAAAATTGCTGCTAAATAGTTATTTTGTTTATCATTTCCCAAACCATTATTAAGCTTTGTACCAGGTGTAATCAGTTGTACAACATCACGTTTTACCATTCCCTTAGCAGTGGCAGGATCTTCCATTTGTTCGACGATGGCAACTTTATGTCCTTGATCAACAAGAATATCAATATAGTTTTGAGCTGCGTGATGTGGGATGCCGGCCATTGGCACAGGATTTTCCGAATTTTTATTACGTGCTGTTAGTGTTAGCTCCAACAATTTAGCACCAAGTACTGCATCCTCTTCAAACAATTCATAAAAGTCACCTAGGCGATAAAAAACAAAAGCATCTGGATATTGTTTTTTAATTTCATGATATTGTACCATCATAGGTGTTTCAGCAACTTTTGCCATGTCGAATACCTCTTTCTATACCATATATTTTAACATATCAAATCAACATTTCTGCGACACACTGAAAAATGCAGCACATATCCATTTTGAATTGCAATAGTGCAAACCACGCAATAAAGATACATACCGCAAATTATAAGTAATTATTAATAAGCTGTGTTTTTAAAAATCGTAATACTTTCAACATGAGTTGTCTGTGGGAATTGGTCAAGAGGTTGTACAGCACCATCTATCTCAAATCCTGCTGCCAAAATTTGCACAGCATCTCGTGCCAAAGTTGCTGGGTTACAGCTAATATAGACAAATGTTTCAGGATTCATATCATGAACAGCATCTATCAATTCTTGCGTTAGCCCTTTTCGCGGTGGATCCACAAAAACAACATTTGGTTTCAATCCTTCAGTAGCCCATTTAGCCATTTGCTCTGGCGCATCTGCTAAGACAAATTCTGCATTTTCAACTTTATTGTTTTGAGCATTCTTTTCAGCATCTTCAATAGCGCCCTCAACAACGTCCACACCATAAATTCTTTTAACTTTATCTGCTATAGACAGAGTAATTGTGCCGATACCAGAATAAGCATCTACTACGATATCTGTTGACTTTAAATTAGCTTTTTCAGCGGCTAAAGTGTATAAAACAGAGGTTGTTTGAGGGTTAACTTGGTAGAAAGAATTTGGTCCAATTACGAAATCTTTCCCCATCAACTGGTCATGGATATCGTCTTCGCCCCAAATTGTCTGATTCCATTGCCCCATAATTACATTCGTATCATGATTATTAATGTTGTGGATAAAACTCTTTAATTCAGGTAGTTTTGCGCTAAGCTTCTGGGCAATCGCTTCACTCTCTGGTAATTTTTTGGTATTTGTTACAATAACAACCATTAATTCATGAGAGTAATAGCCACGACGAGCCATAATGTGTCGAACAACACCTTTTTTGGTCTCTTCATTGTATGCTGAAATACCTAATTCACGCAAAGTGTCTCTTGTTACACGGACTGCTTCGTCAACCTTAGCATCTTGAATATAAAAATTTTCAATAGGCACTAACCTGTGCGAACCGCGTCTATAAAATCCTGTTTCTAACTGTCCATTAATCATTTGCACAGGTACTTGCGCTTTATTTCGATATTCAGTAGGATTTTCCATTCCAATTGTTGGTGCTACATCAACTGCCAAGTTTACTTTTTTAAACAATTCTTCTATTTGATGTTGCTTAAACTCAAGTTGTGCATCATATTTTAGATTCGCTAGTGGTGCAATTCCTGTTGTAATAGCTATCTTGTTGGCATTTTGAACACGATTCTCTGACTCTTTAATGCGTTTCAAAACACGACCAAATGCGTAGCTTTTTAACACCTTGGTAATGATAATGTGAACGATTTCACCTGGGATTGCATCAACAACAAAAATTGGAAAATTATCAACTTTAACGACACCCATGCCTTGATATGTAATATCAATAACAGTTGATTCAATTTCCTGATTTTTAACTACTGGGACTTGTATTTTATATACTCGGTTAGCTTTCGCCATAACTATACTACTTTCTTGCGCTTTTTGACACGCACTATAATAATGAATATAAGACGCCACTATTGACGTCTTACTAAACTATTTTGTATCTAACTTTTCTGCTTCTTCGACAAATTTGCGTTTTGCAACACTAACAGAATTTTCAGACATGCCAGAACGATTAGCCACAAACTCAATATGTTGCTGTAAGTCAGTAAATCTCATTGGTGCATCACCGCCATACTCACCATCTAAATTAACCTTCATTTGATCATTGTCTAAAGGTAATATTTCCACTTGATTAGTTTTTTTATAAATCAGTCGCGGATTATCAATATGTTTACCACCATTAATCATTTGTGCTACCATTTGTAGCATCTGAGCAAGGTTAGATTCTTTGATAATTAATAACGTAAATCGGCCATCATCTAGCTTAGCATCTGGCACAATAGACTCAAAACCACCAACTGAATTAGTCAACGCTAAAAATATCATTGAGGTCTTACCTGAATATTCTCCATCATCAAAAATAACTCTAGCATTAACGGGTTTTACCCGCGTGATCAATTCGGCACCTTTTACTAAATATGCAAGGTAGCCATACAAAGATTTCATCAGTGAAGGAACAGCATAGGTTACTTCACTAATTGTGCCAAGAGCGGCTATGTTCATGAAATATTTGGTTTCAGAACCTTTATCAATTTGACCAATATCCATTTTAATGGTTTCATTTTGCAAAATAATCTTAGCAGCTTCAAGTGGTTCATCACGCGGTAATTTCAATGCCCTAGCATAATCATTTGTGGTTCCAGCTGGTATAACTGCCATCATTGGGCGATTTTTTAACGGAGAGAGACCATTCACCACCTCATTAATCGTACCATCCCCACCAGCTGCGACAATCAAATCAAATCCTGATTCAGCAGCACGTCTTGCTTCTGTAGCCGCACTCATTGGTTCTGGTGTTGTCGCAAAGGCTGAAGTTTCATAACCAGCTTTTTCATAAACAGCCAAGATATCAAGCATCTCACGTTTAATAGCCTCACGACCCGAAGTTGGATTATAAATAATTCTTGCTCGTTTCATGCTCGCAAACACTTTTCCTTTCAACTGACAATATGTACACGGAAAAATCCGCTTAGTTACTTTAGTTACCGTTTTTTAAGTTCTGACAATAGCAACTTGTTCAAAACACCAGGATTGGCCTGCCCTTTAGACATTTTCATCAATTGTCCGATAAGGTAACCAGTTGCACGGTCTTTTCCACCCTTAAAGTCTTCAATTGATTGTGGGTTGTTATCCAACACTTCAGTAATCCATCCCAATAATAAATCCGGATCGCTCAATTGCACAAGGCCATTCTTTTTTGCAAAAGTTTCTGGTTCTTCTCCAATCATAATAGCTTCAAAGACTTGCTTAGCCTGCTTCGTTGAGATTGTGCCATCTTCAATAAGCTTAATCATACCTGCCAAGTGCTCTGGCGTCAAACGTGTTTCCTGCAACTCTACCTGATTCTTATTCATATATGCATTAACGTCACCAATAAGATAATTAGCAGTACGCTTTGGGTCCGCACCCGCTGCTACAGTTGCATCATAAAAGTCTGACATTGCGAGTGTTTGTGTCAAAACCTCAGCATCATATGGTTCAATACCTAGTTCATCAACATAGTGCTTTCTACGACTATCTGCTGATTTTGGCAAATTTTCAGCAACTTCAGCAACCCACTCTTGATTAATCACAACTGGTGCTAAATCAGGTTCTGGGAAATAACGATAATCATCGGCACCCTCTTTAACACGCATTAAAATAGTAGACTTAGTTGGTTCATCATATCGACGTGTTTCTTGTTGAATAATACCGCCGGAACGCAAAACCTCAGCCTGACGTTTTTCTTCAAAAATTAATGCATTACGGACATAGTTGAACGAATTGATATTCTTCATTTCTACTTTAGTACCATATTGGTCTGAACCAAATGGACGCAAAGAAACATTGACATCAGCACGCATCTGTCCTTCTTGCATTTTAGCTTCGGAGACACCTGTAAATAAGATAACTTGACGTAATTGTTCTAGATATGCATAAGCTTCATCTGGTGATGCAATATCTGGTTCAGAAACAATTTCAATCAAAGGCGTTCCCTGACGGTTCAAATCAACATAAGAATATCCATCAGATCCATGCGTATTTTTACCAGCATCTTCTTCGACGTGCATTTCTTTAATACGGATACGCTTTACTGTACCATCTGTTAATGTCACATCAAGATATCCGTTGGTGCCAATTGGTGTTTGTGATTGAGTTGTTTGATAGGCCTTTGGATTATCAGGATAAAAGTAGTTCTTACGATCCCATCGTATAAATGGTGAGACCTTAGCATTCAAAGCCAATGCAACCCGCATGCCATATTCTAAAGCACCCTTGTTTGCTACTGGCAAAACACCTGGATAACCAAAATCAATCACATTTGTGTTGGTATTTGGTTCGTCCCCATAGTGGACAGGCGAAGGTGACAATAGTTTTGAGTTTGTTTGCATCTCAACGTGGACTTCAAGACCAATCGTTGTTTCAAAATTTCCAGTTCCCATGTATGCCCCCTCCTTTTAGTATTCTTTTGCAATAGTAGGACGTTGTTCAAACAGACGACTTGCTTGTTCGTAAGCATAACCAGCTTGATAAACGGTTTGTTCATCAAATGGTTTTCCAATGATTTGCAAACCAACTGGTAACCCGTCAACAAAACCAGCATTAACAGATAATCCAGGCAAACCAGCTAAATTGACTGGTATTGTCAGAACATCTGCCAAGTACATTGCCGTAGGATCGTCAATTTCTTCACCTAATCCATAAGCAGGCGTTGGAGCAGTGGGACCAACAATCAAATCATAATTTTCAAAGACTTTATTAAAGTCTTCTATTAGCAAAGTACGAATTTTGGCTGCTTTTTTAAAGAACGCATCATAAGCACCAGCTGACAAAGAAAATGTCCCAAGCATGATACGACGTTTTACTTCATCTCCAAAACCTTCCGAACGAGTTTTAACATACAAGTCTTCCAAATTTTTAACATCATTTGCACGGAACCCGTACCTCACACCATCATAACGTTGTAAGTTAGATGATGCTTCTGATGACATAATAATGTAGTAAGCAGCCACACCATACTTGGTATGTGGCAAACTAACTTCATCAACCGTGGCACCTAATGCTTCTAGTTGCGCAATAGCTGCCTTAACCCGAGCGGCTACTTTGGCATCAATACCATCTCCGAAGTACTCTTTTGGTACAGCAATTTTCAATCCTTTGACATCACCACTCAATTTTGCAGTGAAATCAGGCACTTCACGTTGTGACGAAGTAGAATCTTTTTGATCAAAACCGCTAATTGCATTTAAAACAACAGCATTATCTTTCACTGTTCTAGTAAACGGCCCAATTTGATCAAGAGATGAAGCCATGGCAAACAATCCCCACCGTGATACACGACCATATGTAGGCTTTAGGCCAACAATACCGTTAAATGCAGCAGGTTGGCGAATCGAACCGCCAGTATCTGACCCTAACGCAAATGGTACCTGACCACCAGCAACAGCTGCAGCTGAGCCACCCGATGAACCACCAGGTACCTTACTATGGTCCCAAGCGTTTGTAGTTTGTTTATAATATGATGTTTCTGTTGAACCACCCATAGCAAACTCATCCATGTTTGCCTTACCAACAGAAATAGCACCAGCATTTTGTAGTTTTTCCACTACTGTTGCATTATATATTGGCTTAAATCCTTCCAAAATATGTGAAGCACCTGTTGTCTGGATACCTTTTGTGGCCATGTTATCCTTTAAGGCCAAAGGAATACCTGTCACAACATTAGAAAAATCAGCCTTTTCATCAATTTTTTGGGCTTGTGCCAAAGCATCATCAGCATTTGTACTGATGAATGCTTTTAACTGATCATCAGTCTTTGATATATTATCAAGCGTTGCGCGAGTCAAATCAATCGCACTCACTTCTTTATTAACCAATTGTTCGTGTAAAGAAGTTAGATCATGCTCAAAATAATTAATTGTCATGTTATTCCCCCTCACCATTTAAAATTGCAGGAACTTTAATCAAATCGGCAGCTTCGAGTGGCGCATTGTTGAGCAAATCCTGCTTTTGATTCCAGTTATTTGCAACATCTTCTCGCAAATGGTTGACATTTTCTGTCACTGAATATGTAGGTTCTACATCACTTGTCTCTACTTCACTTAGTGTATCAAAAATATTTAAGATATCACCCAGTTGTGTTGTGAATTGATCAAGTTCAACGTCATTAAAAGCTAACTTGGCTAATCCTGCAACGTGAGCCACTTCATCACGTGTAATTGTTGTTTCGGCCATAAATATCCGCAGGTGCAAACCTTTTCGTTTGCACACTTCCTTTCATGTTATATACTTATCCATTTTATCACATATTAACTAATCTCTCGCCTTGCATTTCAATGGTTTTCCTGTATAATTAAGTACGTTGTACAAACAACACAGACCGGTTACTTTGTTTAGCGGCTCACCATCGCTTCACACAGTTTCTAGCGACATTTTAGAAAGGTGGATATAAATATGGCCCTTACACAAGAACGTAAGAACGAAATCATCAAGGCATACGCCCGCCACGAAGGCGATACAGGTTCAGCTGAAGTACAAATCGCAGTTTTGACTGCTGATATTAACGAGTTGAACACACACATGGCAGCTCACAAGCATGATTTCCACTCACAACGTGGTTTAATGAAGAAAATTGGTAGCCGTCGTAACTTGTTACGTTACCTACGTAATACTGATATTCAACGTTATCGTGAATTGATCCAACGCTTAGGTTTGCGTCGTTAATCTTAGGATTACTTGAAAACCTCGTATCAAATTTAAGGAGAAAAGATATATGCCTGTTATTGAATCAGCAATTCAACGTGTTCGTCTTGCTAAGAAGCAACACGACCGTAACGAACCACAAATCAGTGCTTACCGTACAGCCGTAAAAAAGTTTGAAAAAGCTGCAGCTGCTGGTACAGACAATTTAGCAGAATTATACAAGGCTGCTTCTTCAGCTATTGATCATGCCTACTCAAAAGGTTTAATCAAGAAGAACAAAGCTTCACGTGAAAAGTCACGTTTAGCCAAGTACGTTAAGTAATTAACCTACTTCCTTGAATATTAAAAGGACTTGGAAAATGTTTCCAAGTCCTTTTTTTAATGTTCTCCACGTTGTTTGTTGGCCTTACGTGTTGCTCTCATTTCTTGTCGTTGAGAGATACGGCGATCCATTTGGTTTTTACGCTGAATTGCGTTTTTAATTCGACGTTTGTATCCTGGTTTAACATTTTTCTTTTTCTTTTTAACCATGCCAACCATTTCGGTATCTAACTTTTTGGTAGTGGCTACACGTTGAATTCGAGCGCGACGATCCTTCACATCGACAATTTCATCACCCTTAATTTGTTTAGCATTAAATTTAATGCCTAGCGACTCTAACTCGGCAACCTCATTTTCTTCATCAGGTCCGTACAAGGTAATGGCTAATCCTGGTAGCCCATTACGTCCGGTACGTCCCACACGATGAACAAAAAATTCTAATTCGTCAGGTATATCATCGTTGATTACATGTGAAACTCCTTCAATATCAATACCACGAGCAGCAAGGTCTGTGGCAACTACGTATTGATACTCTAAGTTTTGAATCGCTTTCATGACACGTCGGCGTTCACGGGGTTCAATATCTCCATGTATTTCAGCAACTTTCAGCCCGCGACCACGTAAAGAACTTGAAATTTCTTTTGCTCGGTCTTTAGTGTTGGCAAATACCAATGCCAAATAAGGATTCCCAATTGTTAAAACTTGGTAAATGATATCATTTTTTTCCTTAGATTTAGTAGCTAATAACCAATTATCAATGGTATCTGCAATAACGGTTGATACTGGAATCGCTTCAAAATGCGGATGGTCTAAATATTTTTTTAAAAATGGCTTCAATTTTTCAGGCATTGTTGCACTAAATATTAGTGTTTGTAGTTCTTCTGGCATTGCACCCGCAATAAAGTCGACTTCACTCAAGAAGCCCATATCTAATGTCATATCGGCTTCATCAACAACTAGCGTATGAACAGCATTTAACTTCAAAGCACCAGACTCAACCAAATCTTTAATTCTACCTGGCGTTCCTATAACTATTTGAGGTTGTTGTTTTTCTAATTGCTTAATTTGACGTTGCTTATCTGTTCCACCAACAAATTCAGAAATAGAAATATCTGTATGTAATTGAACAGCTAATTCTTTTGTCGCTTTGGTAATTTGCGAAGCTAATTCACGTGATGGTGTTGTAATAACTGCTTGCACATATTTTTTATTTAGTTCCAATTGATTTAAAATTGGAATTAAAAATGTATGCGTTTTACCTGAGCCAGTTTGTGACTGTCCAACTACATCACGCCCTTGTAGTACATCCGGAATTAATTTCAATTGCACCGGTGTTGGTTCATAAAAACCAATAGCACTCAAAGCAGTAACTATTTCTTTTTTTAAATTAAATTGTCCAAATTGGTTTGCTTTTTCAGCCATCAATCTTCCTTTTCTGTATCTTGCTTTGCGATTAATTGGTTATCAATCACAGAGATGAGTTGATTAATATCATTTTCATCTTGTGCCCAAGCTCCTGAAGCCATCGGATGTCCACCGCCCTCAAATTGATTCGCAATCTTATTAATTGGAATTGTTCGAGAACGTAATCTCACGCGGTAGTTTCCTTCGTCTTGTTCTTCAAAAATAGCCCATGCTTTGACGCGATCAATTTTTGATGGCAGTGGAACAACGAAAGCTGTACCATCATCTTTCAAGTCAAATTCTTGCAACAATTCCTTTGTCAAAATGACATAAGCAAATCCCGATGCTAAAATTTTTACGTTTTGCAAAACATATCCCGATAGCTTTGCAGCACTTTCCGAAATAGTCGACATTTCGTGGTGAATTTTCTGATAATCAAAATCATACTTAAACAATTCTGACACAACGCGAAAGGTTTCAGAATCATCACTATACATAAAACGCCCAGTATCTCCTATGATACCGATATATAGTAATCTGGCTGCCTCCTTTGTCATAACTAGCCCCTGATCTTTCAGCTTTTCATAAAACTCAAAAATCATAGTGCTTGTAGCAGAATGGCTATCTTTCACCCATTGCCAATCGCCATATGGCTCATCATTTGGATGATGATCTATTTTGACAACCTCTAATCCATCTGGCCAACGCTGATCATCAATACGGGGCGCATTAGCAGTGTCAGTAACAATAACAAGCGCCTTGTTATAAACAGCGTCAGGTACCGTGTCCATAAATGTTTCGTATTCATTTATCCAAGACAACCCAGCAACTTCTTTACCAACAGCATAAATTTTTTTCTCTGGAAAACTTGACTTTAAAATTTCTTTTAAACCAAGCTGTGAACCAAATGCGTCGGGATCAGGACGCTGATGTCGATGAATAATAATTGTATCATATCGTTTGATTTGTTCTAATATTTGTTCTTCAATTGTTGCCATGTTTATACTTTCTAATTATCATTTTATATTATTGTATCATTAAAAGAGGGTTATTTCTTCAAAACCACTAGATTGTAAATTACTAAACGATAATCCAAGCAAACGAATTGAAAATGGCGCGTCAATATTTTCATCAAATATCGATTGAGCGATTGAAATCAGTATGTGTTTATCCAATTTAAATGGTTCATTTTGCGTAACAGAACGTGTTATTGTATTAAATTCACTATCTCTAATTTTAATATTAAGCGTACGTCCAACAAAACTACGTTTACTCATAGCCAAGATAACTTTGGTAACTAATTTTTCAAACTCTAAATTTATCTCTTGTGTTGTTTGTAAAAATCGATCAAAAGTTTCTTCTTTACCCACCGATTGCCTTTGTCGTTGCCATTTCACTTCACCAAAATGAACACCTCTGGCTTGCCAATATAAATGCTCACCCATTTTACCAAACTGAGCTCTTAACGCTTCTTGTGACATCCTTCTTAATTGCTCACCATTTGTAATACCCAACACTTTGAATTTTTCTTGTGTTTTTTTCCCAACTCCTCGAAATGAAGCAATTGGCAATATGGACAAAAACTCTAAAACATTATCTTCTGTAATTACAGTAACACCATTTGGTTTATTAAATTCGGAGGCTAACTTAGCTAACAACTTATTATAAGAAATCCCAACGGAACTAGTTAGGTGGATTTCTTTTAAAATTTGATGGCGCAACTTAGCTGCTAATGTTGCGCCAGACAATACACTTTCAGTCAAATCAAGATAAGCTTCATCAAACGCAACTGGTTCAATTTTATTAGTATATTGGTGAAAAATTTGGTGAATTTGATTTGAAATCATTTGGTACTTTTGGAAATTAGGTTTCATAAACACACCATTTGGTGCCAGTTGTTTAGCTTCTGCTGCACTCATAGCTGAATGTACACCCAACTGTCTCGCAGCATAATTTGCTGTTGCAACTACACCACGCCCATTTGATTCTGAAGGATCTCTCGAAATAATTAATGGCACATGACGTAATTTCGGATTATCACGTATTTCGATTTGCGCATAAAAAGCATCTAAATCTATATGAAGTATTTTTCGGTTGTCAGACGTGATAAGGAATTCTGCCATAATCTGATTCTATCACAAGAACATTTGTTCTTGTTAATTATTGAAAATTTTCTACAATAAAGCGTTCAAATAATAACTCAGGATCTTGAGAAGTGGATTTCAATCGTCTTTCAATATCTATCATCCCCAAATAGCCTGTTCGTACGAATTGCGGAGGATAATTTCGCAATGCTTGTTTTGCGAGTTTGACGCGATACGGATGCACATTAAGTTGCTTTCCTATGTCTTGATCATTGCCGTTTAAGCCTGCTACCTGTAAAAGCAATCTAAATTGATTGGTTAAAACAGCATTTAATCTCAAAGGCACTTCCCCATTTTGTAATAGTTCGTGATACAGAGTCAGAGCTACTTGTGTCTTTTTTTTGATAACTGTATCCACAAGATCAAATGCATTGGCTGCTAATGTTTTTGGTACAAGATCAACAACAGCATCAAACGTTATTTTTTTACTCTCTGCAGCATAAGTGATTAATTTAATGAGCTCATTCTTCATATCGGTATACTGAGCATTAGTGCGCTGTGTTAATTCGTTTAGTGCTGATGGCTCAATCAAATAGTTTCGTTGCATTAATTGCTGCATAATAGCCTGTTGTGCTTGGCGTTCATTCAGTGCTGGTAAAGAAACATGTTCAGCTACTTTGAGTAGTTCTTTAGTGACTTTCTTCCTTTTATCTAATTTTAAATCATTCACAAAAAAAACAACTATGTTTTTTAGTAATGGTTGCTCAAGTATCTTTAATACAAGCTCTTGCTCGTGATCATTTATTTTTCCAGTGGCCGTTAAAAACAGTGGATTAGTTATAACGACGACTCGTCTATCACCAAAAAAAGGTACTGACATGGCATCGTCAATCATCACATCTATATTTTGATTTTCTAAATCAATTTGAGAATAATTCATTTCTCTATCAGCTTGATCAATTAACTCTTGAAACATTACTTTTGCTTGATGTAAAAGTGTTTCTTCTTCCCCTGCTACAACATAAATATTTGCCATAGCATTATTTTCAATTTGTTGTTGCAGCTGCTTTAGATTCATTAGAATTTTTCACCTTAAATTGACCGTTAAACTTCGAGTATTCATAGCTAATCATACCATGGATTTGCGTATTAAAAACGGTCATTTGATTATTTTGCGCAATGACCAATGTTTCTTTATTGGGATGATTATAACGATTATTTCTCCCAGCCGATACTATACCAAATTTAGGTTGCCATTTGTCGATTACTTCAGGATTTGTTGAGCTTTTTGAGCCATGATGTCCAAATTTTAAAATATCCACATGTATATCCGGATAAGCATTCGCAATTGACTGCTCACCTGTTTGATCTAAATCACCAGCTGTAAAAATATTTTTGCCTCCTAAACGACCAAAAAGGGCGATTGAATCCTCATTTTTAGCTTGCCCGCTTTTAAAAGGATGAACAATTTGAAATGGAAAATTTTTTACTTTTACCTGATTAGTTACTTCAATAATTTTTGTTTTCCTAATATATGGCTTAATCTCTTTTTTAAACACAGATTCGTTCACCATACCCGCAGGAATAATAAGCTGTTTAACCTTCATTCTATTCAAAATAATTTTTGCATCCCCAACATGATCTTGATCGCGGTGCGTTAATACTAAATTATCAATACGATAAACACCTCGACTATGTAAATAATGTACAATGATAGTCTCTCCACGCGTGCGATTAAATCTCGATTTTTTCCACGTCTGTTGCTGACCAAACTCAACTTGACCACCCGTATCAATTAATGTAATGGTTTTGTTAAATCGTTCTCGAACTAACGCTGCATCTCCTTGCCCAATATCAAATGTTGCATATTCCCCTTGGAAAGGAAAATGCGTCCAAATCATGGCAATCACCAAAAAAGCCCACCACAATAATTTTGAATAATATTTAATTTTTTTTTCACGCACAAAAATCCCTATAGCTAAAACAAAAAGTACGACAGATAGTAGACAAGGTACTTTACCAATAACAATATTCCCTGGCAATGTTGCACATAGATCCACAAAACTAGCAAAACTATGAATAATATTGTTGGTTATTTCAGATAAAAATGAAAAAGACTGACCAAAATATCCTATCATGACTAAGGGTACAATTACTATCCCAAAGACAGGAATTGCTGCAAAGTTAACAAATGTTTGTAAAATATGCCAAGTATATTGTTGCTGAATAATTAGCGGAAAACTAACCAAACTCATCAATAAATTACTTTGCCAAAACGTTAACTGCTTGGCGAAACACAAACAAAATGTCAAAGCAAACGACAATTGCCCTCCTAAAGTCAGTAAAATTTGTGGTGTAAAAAGCAAACTAGCTAACAAACTCAAAGCCCAAATACTTTGTGATTTCATTTTTTTGTTAGTAAGATCTTGTATCAAAAGTAATTCGCCTGCTATAACAGAACGAATTAACACATCTGGCTCTCCTGCAAATATAAAATATACAATCAACGTTATACCCAATACTACAATTGTATACTCTTTCGGAAACCACAATTTTCTGGCCAATGCCATCAACATAGACATTAAAAATGTTACGTGAAAACCAGATACACTAAATAAATGAATTAATCCTAATGTCTGTACTCCTGGATTATCTTCATATAAAGACTGTGGTGTCGTTCCCAAAATCAATGCTTGTGCATATTCATTAAGTGGAGATGGTAACCGTTCGGCACTCTGTATACCAACACTGTGCCACTCATGCAATTGATATCTCATTTTTTGAAGTGGAGCCGATGAATTAACAATTGTCGTTTGCCACTCATTAATGTTAGCTTGATGAGTGATAGATTTTGTTAAATAAAATTTTTGCGCGTCAAATTGATTAAAATTCGTCGCCTTTTGTATGTGAATTAACTGAGCATTCGCTTGAAAGTGAATGACTTTATTATTGTTTTCCCACTCATTTTTCGTATATTTATCAGGTATCGTCCAGTAAAGTTTAACTTTTTGGTGATCATCTAATTGTGCAACAGCTTTCAAACTGTCACCATCTATTTGAATGTCATCTGGAAAAATTATGCCGGCTATTTTTTGGTGATTATCTTCTGGTTGAGCAACTTGCTTGTGTAAATGATATGCATGACAATTAAAATAAATGATAAATGGTAATGTTAAAACGCACAATTTCAACAAAAAAATAATGTCTTTTTGCCATAAACATAATGAGATTATGCTTAAAAAAATAAACCACGTGATAAAGCATGGGTTATAAACAATTCCTGTGATGCTACCAGCCAATAAACTTGCAAACATTAAAAAACGTGCCATATTAAATTGTTACTTTATCTTTCAACTTTTCAAATCTTTTTTCACCAATACCTGATACTTCTTTGATTTCTTCAATGGACTTAAAACCACCACGTTCCTCACGATAATCAATAATTTGTTCTGCTTTTTTTGCACCAATACCATCTAATGTCTGCAATTCAGTTAAGCTAGCTGTGTTTAAATTCACCATTACATCACTCGTCTTAGCAATGGATGATGCATTGTTATTCGATGAAATAGGCGCACTTTGCTCACCTTTTAATGGTATATAGATAACTTGTCCATCAGTTAATTTTTGTGCTAAATTAACTTGATTCATATCTGCATTATCTAACACACCGCCTGCTTGCGTGATAGCAGTCTGTACTCGAGCCTTATCGGTAACATTATATACACCTGGATTTTTGACGGCCCCTTTAACATCTACTATAATAACCATCGATGAAGTGGACGCCACATAGTGTGAACTAGCACTACTACTCCCCAATGAAACCGAAGATATCGAAGAAGGCACTGTCTCCTTCGTAGAATGTGAAGTTAAATAACAAACAAAAATCCCTAAGATAACAAGCCCCATTAATAACCAAACTTTATAATCATAAATTTTTTCTTTTGCTTTTTCAAATATAGCTAACATGTTTTCCCTCTAGTGTTATTTTACGAAAACCAAAAGAAAAAAGCTTACCATTATTGGTGAGCTTTATTTCGTACTGTCAGTTGTTTTAATAATTTTTCCTGTTTGTAAATAATTGACTGCGTCATCAAATGTCTGCACAGGTATAACCTTCATGTTAGGTGCATATTTTTTCGCTGTATCGCGAGCTAACATATAATTTGTCTTATGTTGCTCTTCATACTTAAGCAATTCCTTACTAGGTTTTACATATGGAGCAAAAAACACGGTTGATCCTGACGCTTTAGCCGCCATGATCTTTTTGTCTATACCACCAATCTCACCTACATAGCCGTCTGCACTCATTGTTCCGGTACCAGCAATATTGCGACCTTGAGATAACTTATCTCCCGTCAATTGGTCGTAAATTTGTATTGTAAACATTAATCCACCCGAAGGCCCACCAATTTGACCAGGATCAACAGTAACTTTTGGTGTTGTCGTCACTGCAACATTATCTGTCAATACAATACCTATTCCTGCACGGCCATTAGGATATTCAGCTGTCTTGGTACCAGCAAGTTTAATCGTATCTCCTATTGCCTGACCTGCCTTCCCATCACGAGTGTAGTTAACAGTAACTTTTGTTCCTTTTGTTTTATTTGCCAAATATTTAATGAAATTATCTGAATTTTCATAATGATGACCATCAATTGCTGTAATTGTATCGCCAACTTTGATACTCTTTTTAAAATGAGATTTAGCAGAAACGCTTAATACGTAAATACCACGATATTTTGTGGTAATCCCTTTGTTCGCTTTTTTAAAAGCAACTTGCTCAGCATTGGCAATAGCACTTTGCATATAAAAATCTTGTACTTTGCTAAATGTTGCTGAACTTTGTCCTCCTGTAACTTCATCCGCCGTTGCATAGGATAAATGGGGATTAATCTTGGTTTGTAAATACTTAAAGCCATTAGCCTGTGATAAATAAACTGATGTTATTCGATATTGTCCTTTGGACGTATCTTTTTTACCGTCAATTTTGACAAATGACGCCAAATCATCGGCTTCACCAGGTGCTTCAATATAACCGTTCAACGGCCACACACCACCAACAATACCAATCAGTACTAGTAGGGAAACTGTAGCAATAATTATTTTATTTTTTTTGCGCATTCAGCCTCTCCTTTAATGCTTCGACAACAATTGCAGGAACAAACCGTGCCATATTCTCAGCACCCATACTGCCAATTTCTTTAACCATAGAGCTAGAAATATTCTGATTCTCTGGTTTTGCGAGCAGTAAGACAGTTTCAACGTCCGCTAGTGCACTATTCATGCCTGCTATATCACGTTCGTATTCAAAATCCTTACCATTTCTAAGGCCACGAACAATATATTTAGCCCCTATATCAGCCATGAACTGAACAGTTAGGCCTTTCATAATAGCTACTTCTACGTTAGGCAAATTTTTTACAGCAATATTGATCAATTCAATTTTTTCTTGTGGTGTGAATAAGGCTGCTTTGCTAGTATTATTACCAACTCCCACAATAACTTTTTCAAATATCTCGCTAGCTCGTTTAATAATATCTAAATGTCCATTGGTCAATGGATCAAAACTACCTGGAAATACTGCAATACTCATAATTTAACCCTCATATTGATATATCGTAACAACTGTAATTCCATAATGTTTCTGTTGAATCATCGAAAAGTTATCACTTTCACTTGGCAAATTAGCTTCATCATTGCTTTCAGCTAAAATAATAGCTCCTTTGTTCAACAAACCATTATCTACCATAAAGGCCATATCTACAGCAATTGTTTCTTTAGCATATGGTGGATCTAAAAATACTAAATCAAAGTGTTGATTAGCAACTTTCAAGTGCGTTAAAGCTTGTTGTGCTGGTGATTTTAAAATAGTAAATTCATCAGCATGATGTGTTTTATCAATATTTTCTTGAATGATTTTAATAGCCTGAAACTGACGATCAACCAAAGTAGCATGATCCATTCCTCTTGAAACAGCTTCTATACTTAAACCGCCTGTTCCGGCATATAAATCAAGTACACGTCCACCATTCAAGTACGGCATCAGCATACTAAACATTGCTTCTTTAACTTTATCGGTTGTTGGCCTCGTTTTATCACCGTTGACAGCTTCAAGGCGTGTTCCACGAAATCTTCCTGATATTACCCGCATAATTTAACCATGAATATACAAACAATTAGTTTGTATTTCCTCCTTCATCATAATTTTCAAAGAAAACATCATCATGTAAGTTATCTAAGTCAGGATTAATTTCCGGACGTGGAGACATGACAACTTTTTTAACAAATTTATATTGCTTTAATTTATCAATTAATTGTGGCGCATTTTCATCATTGATGTATAAGGTGACAAACATCATCTTGCGAGAAACATAAGTAATTTGTCCAAACTTTTTGAGTTGTTGTGTATGTTTCATATGATTAATATACACATATAATGCTCGCCTTGGCTGTATCTGAAATGTCATTTATAATCCTTTCTAGCTACAGTGTCATTAGGGTGAATTACAGGAGATTTCTTTTGTTTGGCGGCAATATTTAATGTTAATCCAATTGCAGCACTAAAAGCTATGTAAGATGACCCACCGCCTGAAATAAATGGAAAAACGACTCCTGTAATGGGTAAAACACCAATGACACCACCAAGATTAACAAAAGCTTGTGTGAACAATAATGTCGCTACACCATACATAATTAAACGCTGGTATTGACTCTTTTGACGAATACCCAAAATAATCAAACGAGTGATAATAACTAATAACAACACCAAAACAATCATCGTAACAATAGCACCCAACTCTTCTGTCATCACGGCCATAATAAAATCAGTATTTGACTCTGGTAAATATGGCTTAATTAAAGAATTACCTAATCCAACACCAAATAACCCACCGTGAGCAATAGCATAATAACCATAAAGTAGTTGCCGACTTTGATCTGGATCTGCCCATGGGTTAACAAAGTTAATTAATCGTAATATACCATAGTGCTTACTGCCAGTTAAATGAAATAATTGGTCAACTAAATTAATAATGGGCTGAAGAAGGCCAAAACCTATACCCGCTATTGAAAACCATATTACTGTCACTTTCTTGGAAACACCAGCCGCTAAAATAATTGTAAAAACAATGATAGCAGCAATAATCATATTCCCATTATCAGGCATAATAAACAGCAAAAATAACGATGTCATAGGTAAGAACCATGCACTAACTTGACTAATTGATTGCCGAGATATTTTAATCCCTGGTTGCCAAGGGTGCTCAGCAAAAAAATCAGCGAAATAAAATATTAGTACTAGTTTCAAAAATTCAGCTGGTTGTAAAGTAATAATTCCCAACGGAATCCACCCATGAGCGCCATTAACAGCTGGCATTATTCGAGCAATAACTAATAGCGTAATAATACCAAACATCATTATTTTTATCCATTTTTCATTTCGCCAATTGCTGATGTTAAAATGAAAAAGCGCAAACGCACCTAACCAACCAATGAACACAAATAGTAATTGCTTATAAAAATTTAACATTGCTGAACTAGTTAAACTTGCCGAAAAAACCATGACCACCCCTAACGCGCTGAGTATGGCAAATGGTACTGCAATCCAATAATCTAATTTTCTAATTTTCTTAAACATTAATCGCCCATAATTGTTTTAAAATTGGTATCATCTAAACTTTTTGTGATAGCTACAATAAAGGCTTTAGTCGCCTCAAAGTCTTTAATAGACCACATTGTCTGATGCGTATGGATATACCGTGAAGCAACTCCCAACGCCACAGACGGTACACCATATAACTCAGTTTGGGCTGCTGCAGCGTCAGTTCCGCCCTTTGATACAAAGTACTGATAAGGTATATGATTATCTTCTGCTACAGACAATAAGAATTCTTTTAAACGCAGAGGCATAACAACTGTAGGATCAAAGACTCTAAGAAGCGTTCCTTGATCCAAATTCCCTTGATGATCTGAACCTCCTGCAGTATCATCTGCTGCACTAGAATCCACAGCAAAAAAAATATCTGGTTTCATAAGGTTTACAGCTCCATGTGCACCACGTAGCCCAACTTCTTCTTGGACATTTGCACCCATTATTAAAGTATTTGGCGTCTGAATATTTTTTAATTCCTCTAATACGTCTAACAAAGTAACCAGACCAAAACGATTATCCCAAGCTTTAGAAATGACGCGTTTTTGATTAACAGTCATGACCGTTTCAACTTGTGGCACAATAAAGTCCCCAGGACGCACACCAAAAGACAGCGCCTCCTTCTTATCAACAAAACCAGCATCAAATAAAATATCATCGATAATGGGCAGTTGTGGTTCTTTGTTACCACCTCTCAATAAATGTGGTGAAACAGAGCTAGATATAATTGGATATTGGTCCTGACTCGTAAATAAGGTAAACCGTTGTGAACTAATCACGGCAGGATTCCATCCCCCTAATGCAGCTACTTGAAGTGCGCCACTAGCTTGAATGTTCTTGACAATAAAACCGACTTCATCCATATGCGCAGCAAACATAATTCTTGGTCCATGACCTTCTTTTAAACCGAAAAGACCACCAAGACCTTCTTGATATATCGTATCAACCAATGGTTCTAAATCCGAACGGAAAGATTGACGAACATTATGTTCTTGCCCAGAAGTACCCTGTAATTCTGTATACTTCTTTATTCGCGCCCATGTTTTATCATTCATTTTAAATAAATCCTTTCACTGAATTTTTGATTGTATTCATATAAAATTGGTTCCCCATTATCAATTTCTAAGCCATCAATATCTTCATCACTAATACTTTCCAAATGCTTAACTAGCGCTCTTAATGAACTACCATGCGCTACCACTAAAACATTCTTTCCTTGCTTTAGTTTCGGTAATATTTCTGAAGACCAGTAAGGAATAAGTCGTTCACTTGCCATTTTCAAACTTTCCCCTCGTGGTTCTAATCCTTCAGGGTAACGATTATCTGATTCAAGATGACTCAAAAGTGGCGGAACAGCGATATAACTTCGACGCCATAAGGCCACTTTATCAACACCGTAGTATTCACGCGCATAATCTTTATTTAAACCACGTAACGCACCATAATGTCTTTCATTGAGTTGCCAGGCTTTATATAATGGTACCCACAACTGTCCTAACTCTTCTAATATAATATTGTCAGTGATTATCGCGCGCTTTAAAAAGGAAGTAAATGATACATCAAATTGCATGTGATGCCATCTTAAAATTTCTCCAACACAGTGTGCTTGTTTAATACCTCTTGACGTGAGTGGAACATCCGTCCAACCAGTAAATTCATTGTCACGGTTTGCTGTTGACTCTCCGTGGCGAACTAAAACAAGTTTAGCAGCCATATATCTAACTCCTTTTTATGCTCTTTCTATTATATCGTTTCAGCCCTTTTAAAGCTACGTAATTAGCGTTTAAGCCATTCCCTACCGATTATTTTGAAACATAATATCACTTGATTATATCATTTATTTGATAAACAATTAGTTATGCTTTTCGATGGAATATTACAAACCGTCAGTGGTTATCTGTTCTTCTGTTGCACATGTTTTCCTTAAAAATAATTTATCAAACAAAAGTATAGTCAATTAACAAGTATTCGTTTAAAATATATATTCAGGACATTTTTAAATATTATTGGAGAGAATATGCGTGATTTAACTCAGGGAACGCCCGCAAAACAAATTTTATTTTTTACGATCCCACTAGTTATTGGTAACCTTTTTCAACAACTATACAATTTTTCTGATACGTTGATTGTTGGACAAACACTTGGTGTAAAGTCATTAGCAGCTGTCGGTGCAACTGGTTCTATTATGTTTTTAGTTATTGGTTTCGTACAGGGATTTACTGCTGGACTATCCATTATTACCGCGCAGCGTTATGGTGCGCGCGATATAGCTGGTGTACGTAAGAGCATGGCTACAACGATTATAGTATCAACCATTGTTACTATTGTTGTCACTATTGTGAGTTTCCTTTTGATTTATCCATTATTAAAAATAATGCAAACACCAGTCGATATTTTAAATCAGGCTTTTACATTTATTAGCATTATATTAGCTGGTATTTTTGCAACAATGGGTTATAATGTCACAGCTAACGCACTTCGTGCGGTTGGTGATTCTCGTTCCCCTTTAATTTATTTAGTTATTGGCATGTTCGTCAATATTGCATTGGAATTATGGTTGATTTTAGGTCTTCATTTTGGTGTTGCTGGAGCTGCAATTGCAACTGTTTTAGCACAATTGCTCTCTACAATTTTAAGTTTTTGGCATATTTACAAATTTGTACCTCAACTCCAAGTTCACCGTGACGATTTAAAATGGGATACCAAAGATATCAGAATTCATCTAAATGCCGGTTTACCTATGGGTTTTCAAAGTTCAATTATTGCCATTGGTGCATTAGTATTGCAAGGAGCACTCAATACATTAGGAACCGATGCTGTAGCGGCAACCACTGCAGCACAAAGAATAGACCAAGTAGCTACATTACCAATGATGTCATTTGGTATTACCATGGCAACCTTTGCAGCACAAAACTTTGGCGCAAAGCAATACAGTCGTATTTTAGTAGGTGTTAAACACGCTTTAATGATGAGTATGGGCTTTGGCCTTTTCATGGGTATTTTAGAAATTATCTTTGGTCATATTGCCGTTTCATTATTTGTTGGTGCTGATCAACACCAAGTATTAGCGCTTTCGCAACAATATTTCTGGGCTAATGGTGCCTTTTATTATATATTATCAGCATTATTTATCATTCGATATGTTTTACAAGGTCTTAACGACTCCAAAACACCTACATTCGCCGGTATTGCTGAACTTATTATGCGTACTGTAGCAGCGCTTACTCTTGTTGGTCCATTTGGATTTTTTGGTGCGAGTCTAGCAAATATGTTAGCCTGGACGGGATCAGTCTTAGTCATGATCCCTGCTTACCTCAAAGTTATTCAAATGCTTAAAGAAAAGCATCTTTCAATAAATTCCGAACAATGATTGTTGTTCATTCGAATATTAAGCGCTTTCACTATTTTTTTTCAAACATTGTTCATATTGTCAAGCTATATTCTCTCATTTTTATTTTAATTATTAGTAAATTACTGATAAAATTGTACTTGTACGTTATTCGTAACTAATATATTTGGGAGGCAATCATGTCTACGATTGCACATTATTTCAAACTCGACGAACTTAACACGAACGTCCGTACTGAGTTTATTGCCGGCTTAACGACTTTTACATCAATGGCCTACATACTTTTCGTCAACCCTTCTGTTTTGGGTGCTGCAGGTATGGATAAAGGTGCTGTATTTACTGCCACGGCAGTAGCAGCAGCAGTAGCAACCATTTTCATGGGCGTTGTAGCATTATATCCTATTGCCATTGCGCCGGGGCTTGGTGTTAATGCTTTCTTTGCTTATTCTGTTGTCATTGGCATGGGTGTCAAATGGCAGACAGCTATGGCTGGCGTTTTTGTCGCTGCATTGATTTTCTTAGTACTAACATTCTTCAAAATTCGCGAAAAAATTATCAACATCATTCCGCAAAACCTAAAGCTTGCAATAGCCTCTGGTATTGGCTTGTTCATTGCCTTTATCGGCTTACATGATGCTGGATTAATCGTTGCCAATAAAGACACGATGGTATCTTTAGGACATTTGACAGCACCAACATCCTTATTATCTATTTTTGGAATTATTGTGACTTTCGTATTAATGAGTCGAAAAACGCCTGCTGCTATTTTTATTGGCATGATTTTAACATCAATTGCCGGTATTTTAACAGGATTAATTAAATTACCATCTGCTATTATTTCACCGGCACCTTCTCTAGCACCAACTTTTGGGGCTGGTGTACTTCATATTGGTGATATTAATTCTCTACAATTGGTTATGGTCGTTATCACCTTCTTAATCGTTACTTTTTTTGATACGGCAGGAACGATGATTGGACTAGCCACGCAAGCCGGATTTATGAAAAATAACGAAATGCCTCGTGCTGGAAAAGCTTTGATGGCAGATGCTGTTGGCATGACAGTTGGTGCGGTTATAGGTACGTCACCGACTTCTGCTTACGTAGAGTCATCCTCAGGAATCGCTGTCGGCGGCCGTTCTGGTTTAACTTCAGTGTTTACTGGTATGTTCTTCTTATTTGCCCTGCTATTTTCTCCATTACTATCAGTTGTTACTTCACAAGTAACCGCACCAGCACTTGTTGTAGTTGGCGTGTTAATGGCCAAAAACTTGCGCTTAATTGACTGGGAAGATTTAGCAATTGCAGCACCTGCCTTTTTGATTGTCATCGGAATGCCATTAACTTACTCAATATCTGACGGTATAGCACTTGGATTTATCTTATATCCAATTACAATGATTGCAACTGGACGTATGAAAAAAGTGCATCCATTAATGTATGTATTGGCAATTATGTTCGTTGCATTCTTGATGATCATTGCGCATTAATATCAAAATTAAATTTATATCATAAAAAATGANNTCATTTTTTATGATATAAATTCGTTTCTCAAATCTTGTGCATTTGCAAGTGCAGTTTCAGTAATATTATCTCCAGAAAGCATCAAGGCAATCGCATGAACACGACCATCCTCATCTAATGGCATGACTTGTGTTTGTGTTCTATCATTTTGAGTTGATTTAGAAATTAAATAGTGATGTGTCGCAGCAGCTGCAACTTGTGGTAAATGAGTAATCGCTAATACCTGAGAATTTGTTGAAATCATTAACATTTTCTTAGCAATTGCTTGAGCCACACGCCCGGAAACACCTGTGTCGGCTTCATCAAAAACGATTGAAATAATATGTTGTTGCTCAGCAAACGTTGTTTTTAATGCCAGCATCAAGCGAGCGGTTTCACCACCTGAAGCAATTTTAACAAGTGGTGCCATGCCCTCCCCTACATTAGTTTGAACATAAAATTCGACTCTATCAATTCCTGATGAAACATAACCTTCAATTGCACTAAATCGAACAGAAAACTCAGCACCACTCATCAATAATTCACTTAGTTGTTGATTAACATTTTTTTCTAAATCTCTAGCTACTTTTTGACGTATTTCACGAAGCTTAGTTGCTTTCTTACGTAGCATTTGACGTAAATCATTTTGCATTACTTGAAGCTGTTCAACATTATATTCGTCATCTGTCATCAAGGACAACTCTTTTTCAATTTTAGCCTGAAAATTCAAAACATCTGCAACTGTTGAACCATATTTTCTTTCTAATGAATGAATAATCTGCAAACGGTCGTCAATACGAACTAATTCTTCTTCATCGTAAGTTAGTTCAGCAAGTTGTTCATCGATATTACGTCCAACATCTTGCGCAGTATAGTATGCTTCAGAAATTGTTTTTGCCAACTCAGCGTAACTATCGTCATATTCTGCGATATCTTGTAGCTGATGAACTGCACTGGCAAGTAAATCAATTGCACCACTCTGTTCATTATTTAAAGCAAGTTGTGTCAGATGTAAACGGTCGGATATCTTTTTAAAATTACGTAATTTGTCTCGCGCATCTAATAAATCTTCTTCTTCATTAGGATGTAAATTTGCATCATTTAGCTCTTCTTGTTGAAATTTTAATAAATCAAGACGTTGCGTGATTTCTTGCTGAGAGGTTTGAATTTTTTTTATTCGCGTAGTTACATCGCGAAATTTAGTAAACAATTTTTGATAATTTGTCTTAAACTCATTTATCTTTTCACCACCAAAAGCGTCCAGTAACGGCAAATGTTCATCTGGATTAAGTAATTGTTGCGTATCATTTTGCCCTTGAATATCTACTAAGTATCGACCAATAGTTGCCAATGTTTTCAAGTTGACTAAAACACCATTTATTCTAATAATACTACGCCCATTTTGATTGAGTTCTCGGTATATAATTAGCTCGTTATCACCACTCTCAATCCCATGTTGAATAATTAATGCTTTTAACTTGGGATTATTAGGTACACTAAAAACAGCCTGAAGTATAGCTTTTTTACTACCATGACGTACCATTCCTGAATTAGCACGTCCTCCAGTTAACATAAAAAGTGCATCAATTATAATAGATTTACCTGCACCCGTTTCACCCGTTAGAACACTCATGCCCTCATCAAATTGGAGGTCAACTTTTTCAATAATAGCAAAATTTTCTATAATAAGATTTTCTAGCATATGTTACTCCATGAATCAAATTCACTTAATACTGCCTTCATTTTTCAAGCAATTTTTGAATAATATTAATCACTTTCGTAGCGGGCACCCCATCTTTTAATAGTACGAGCACTGAACCGTCATCGCTTATTGTAGCAAATATTTCCGGTAACTGTACTTGTTCAATTAGATTAGCAACAAGTTGTCCATTTCCAGGCTGTACCTTAACCATAAGCATACCATTTTGAGCACGTAAACTCAGAAATGATTGTTGCAACGCTCGGCGCAACCTGTGTAAATAAGGACGGTCATCTGATTTTGGTAAATGATATAAAAAGCCATCATGAGAATTGGGCACCTTGACTAAACCCAACTCATTAATATCCCTTGATATTGTAGCTTGAGTGACTTTTTCACCTAATCGCTGAAAGTGCGCTACAATGTCTTCTTGTCTACCAATGGGATTATCTTTAATTAATGATATTAAGGCCTTTTGACGATCTTTTTTATTCATTTATCCCCTCCTTATGGTTTAACTGTCCATAAGTAGTTGTAAGTAAATTATCAATATTAAAGTCGTCAAATAACTTAGCTTCTTGTGCTCTTTCTAGTATGGCCAAAAATTCAATGTTGCCTTGTCCACCTTTAATCGGTGAATATGTTAGATGCTTGATTGAAAAACCATCATTTATCATCATTTGCGTTACTTTCTGCAACACTTGTTTATGAACAGCAGAGTCTTTAATAATACCATTTTTTCCAACATTTTCACGGCCAGCTTCAAACTGGGGTTTAATTAATGCCACAACATTTCCACCCATTGTTATAATGTTGGCCAAGGCAGGCAAAATTAATCCAAGTGAAATAAAGGATACATCAATTGTTGCAAACTCTGGCTGTCCAAATTTAAAGTCAGCTAACTTAGAATAACGGAAATTAGTGTTTTCCATTACTTTTACGCGATCATCATTACGTAATTTCCAAGCTAATTGATTGGTACCAACATCTAATGCATAAACAAGATTAGCACCACTTTGTAATGAGACGTCAGTAAATCCACCCGTAGATGAACCAATATCTAAAACTGTTTTATTTTTTACTGTTATATCAAAATCATTCAATGCTTTCTCTAATTTTAGGCCACCACGCGAAACATATTTTAATTGTTCACCTTTGAAATGCAATTCCGTTGTTACTGGTATTTTTTCACCAGCTTTATCTAAACGTTCCTCATTATGACCAAGGATTTGTCCAGCCATGACAGCACGTTTTGCCTGTTCACGTGACTGAAACAGTCCTTGTTGGACTAACAAAACATCAACACGTTCTTTTTCAATACTCATTTCTTGTCTCCAATTAAGTTGATAAAGTCATCAAGTAAGTTTCGATTAAATTGTTTATTTTGTTTGACAGTATCATCTAAACTTTTTTGTGCTAGAGAAAGATGTTTTTCAAGAACAGATTTAGCCCCTGTTACGCCTAATAAATGAGGTAACGAGTTAATATCTTCTAACTGATCTTGTGCATAATCATCTAAATCATCTTGAATTTGAAACGCTAATCCAAAATTTTCTCCAAAGTTATACATCATTTCTTTTATGCTTCGTTCAGTATCCGACGTATGTTGGTCTGATAATATTGCTCCTGTTAAGGCAGAAAACCTTAATAAAGCAGATGTTTTCATAGTATAAACATTATTAATTAACCATTTATCATCAATATTTTGTTCATTATTATGATTATCCATATCATAAATTTGCCCTAATACCATCCCTGATCCACCAGATTCACGTGAGAGATTTTGAACAATGGATAATAATTTTTTATCAGATATATCGTTTGTTTCAAGATTATCATTTGCTGTCGCAATAACATTGAAGGCACCTGTTAGTAAAGCATCTCCAACCAAAATAGCATTTGATTCACCATATAACGCATGCACACTAGGTTTCCCTCGACGGAACATATCATTATCCATAGCTGGTAAATCGTCATGTACAAGTGAATAAGAATGAATCCATTCAATAGCCGTTGCGACTTTTAAAATACTTGGTGTAATCTGTTTGCCAAAGCTATCTACAACAGCTAACGTCATCAGTGGACGTAACCTCTTACCCCCATTTAATACAGCGTATTTCATCATAGCTACTAAATCATCATCAGTGGACACATCCGATAAATCAGCCTCTAACTGTTGGTTAATTTTAGGTAGCCATTCTGTTTGAAATTTCTTCAAATTAGTCATTTGTTAGTTCCAAATCTGATAACTCTCCATCATTATCCATTACTTTAGCCAATGTATCTTCTGCATCTTTAAGTGTCTTTTGTAAATCTTTGACCAAACCAACGCCCGTTTGGAAATCTTCTAGGGCTGATTCTAATGGCCGATCGCCTTTTTCTAATTGACTGACAATATTTTCTAGTTGTTGTAATTTATCTTCAAAGGTTGGTTGCTCACTCATATTTTACTCCTGTTATTGTTGCTGTAGCTTTACCATCAGAAAGGCGTATATCAACACCATCATCAACGGAAATATCTTTGATGCCACGTACTACTTTATCATCATTCGTTACGATAGAATAACCGCTGGAAAGAATTTTTAGAGGGCTGACTAAATCTAATTTTGCTCCTAATAAATGTAATCTTTCTTTAGCAGGTTTTAAAATATTTTCTTGTAGTTGTTGTTGTCTTTGTAGTAGTGTGACCAATTGATGTTCTTGCTTAACCATCTGTTGCTTGGTTAGCTGGAGCAAAGAATGATTAAGCTGATCGATTCGTTGACTATATCCCGTATATAAACGATCGGGTTGTTTTAAAATCACATGATTAGCTACTCGATCTAATCGTTGCTTTCTGACATCAATCATCCGTTTCAATAGACTTATTTGTCTGATTTGCAACTCCTGTAATCGTTCAGTAAGTTGCTGTAATGTTACAGGTGTTGACAATTCGGCTGCGGCAGTGGGTGTTGCAGCACGCCAATCAGCTACTAAATCGGCTAGGGTGTTATCCGTTTCATGCCCTACTGAACTAATGACTGGTGTATGCAATTTTGCAATTGTTCGCACTAATTCCTCATTGTTAAAAGCCCACAAATCTTCAATAGAACCACCACCACGACCAACAATTAATGTGTCAAAATTCATTTCATCAATGCGCTTTAGTTGTCGAATAATGTTTGGTGCCGCTTTATCTCCCTGAACAACTGCTGGAAATAAAATAACCTGCGCACTTGGAAATCGACGTTGCACTGTTCGCGCAATGTCTTCTATGACAGCTCCAGTGGCTGAAGTGACGACAGCTATTTTTTTAGGAAATAATGGTAATTTTTTTTTGGGTATGTCAAACAATCCTTCAGCCTGTAATTTATGTTTTAGCTGTTCATATGCCAAGAATAATTCGCCAATGCCGTCAGGCGACATTGATTCTAGAACAATAGCATAGGATCCCCTTGGTTCATATATTTCTACACGACCAACTGCATTAATTTTCATTCCTTCTTCTGGTTGGAATTTAATTCGACGTGCATATCCAAACATCGAAGCATTAATTACAGCATTATTTTCACTATCCTTAATCGAAAAATATAAATGCGGTCCACGTCGACGACCAACATTGGAAATTTCTCCCGTGACATAAACCTTTGCCAAATACGGATCTACATCAAATTTTCTTTTTAAATAGGCTGTCAATGCACCGATAGTTAAATATTGATTATTTTCTTTTTCCATCCTTTTAGACCAACCTACTTTAGTTACTTATAAAATCTATTACAATTATACAATAAAATTTGCATAAAAAAACAACTAACCTAAGTTAGCTGTTTAGTTTGGCATGTCAGATTCGCTCTGACGGGCGACTATCAACTGTCACATTAATAGCAAAGTCGCGTCACCACAGTGTAAACACTGTTAGTCAGGTGAGATAAGTGAGTTCCACAACAACACTTAACACCTACGTCTATACGAGACTTGTGAATCAACACAGTAGGCCGCAATCAGCGTTAATTTTTCAAACGCTTCGACTCATCGCATAGCCTAATTATATCAATAATCGTGAAATTAAGCAACTAGTGAATCAATATTTTAAACGCAATGACAAAATCATCTTCAATTTACACAATTAAAAAAAGTCGTTATAATTGAATACATGATAAAAATAACTAAGATTGAAAAACACGAAATTGGGCGTTTGGCTAATCCAACAAAAGTTGCATTAGAAAATTTACTCATACCTATCTCCGATTTAACCGCTAAACAGGAACTAGCACAATACATCATCGACACTTACAATTTGGGTCAATTAGATGGTATCAAAACGGCAACAGCTAAGCATGTTTTGGATTTTACATGTATCGCTATGAGTAAACGATTACATATAACTGCTCATATTACAATGGCTGTATAATTACTCTTCTTCATCAGTAATTTTCTTTTCTACGGCAACCTTTTCTTGCATTTCAACAATATGCGCGAGTTGTTCATTAAACCATGCTGAAATTTTAGCCTTAACACTTTCCGAATCATCTTCATATGCAGACACCGAACTTGCTAAAGCAATTTTTAAATGAGACTTACTTGCGAATTCATTTTCAGCAATCATATAGAAATTAACTTCTAATTCATCTTCCTCTTGCCAGACTAACTTGCGAAGTTGATTTTGGTAACGTAGTGGTAGATTAATAACATTAGTTTCAACACTTAATGTTGTCCCCTCATTCTCTATGCCACCATTAATTTTCAATTCAATATGTAAAAAGTTTTTATCTAATATATGTATATCAATTTCTGAAAAAAGTTCATCAAGTTGAATTTCGTCTTCATCCATTGCGTCTATAGATTTTGTATAAAATTTTTCATCGACAATGTTTGCCAATGCACACTTACCAGTAATTTGCATCAAGACTTTCCTTTACATGTTTTATCTCTATTATAAACACAATTATCAAAAATAAAAAAGAGTTCTAAGAACTCTTTTTTATTTTAAAATTTATGTGGCATATGTTGCCAAAAATTCTCTTTATTCGTTTGACGAGTACGAGCAATACCCATTGCATGCTTCGGTATATCATCCGTAATTGTTGAACCAGCAGCAGTAATTGACTCTTGTGCAATATTAACAGGTGCAACAATTTTTGTATTCGATCCAATAAATACACGATCTCCTACAGTTGAATTGAACTTATTTACACCATCATAATTTACAAAAATTGACCCTGCACCAATATTCACGTCTTGTCCAATTGTAGCGTTGCCGATATAGGTTAAATGACCCGATTTCGTGTTCTTACCAAGCTGAGCATTTTTAACTTCAACAAAATTACCAATATGAACATCATCATCAAGTTGGGCATCTGGTCGTAGATGAGCATATGGTCCAACTGTAATGCCATTTTTTAAAGTAGATTCTTCAATATGCGATGATGTAATGACGTTGTCATTACCAATCATACTGTCAGAAATTCGAGAACCTTGTGTAATTGTGTTATTAGTACCAATACTAGTATCACCAAGTATGGTTACACCACCCTCAATTACCGTATCTTGTCCAATATGAACCGTTGAATCAATATAGATATTTTCAGGGTCAAGCAACTCAACACCACTAACCATTAATTGATGATTAATTCGTTGATGCATAACACGATTAGCTGTTGCTAACGCAACGCGATCATTAACACCCAACGATTCAGTAAAATCTTGCAAAGTATGTGCGCCAATCTGCTCTCCGGAACGACGCAAAATGTTTAATGTATCAGGTAGATAATATTCACCTTGAGCATTATTATTTTTTACCTGCGCCAAAGCATCAAATAACAAACGATTATTGAACACATACACACCTGTATTAATCTCTTTAATACGACGTTCAGTAATACTTGCATCTTTTTGTTCAATAATCTTTTGAACTGTTTCATCTTCACCACGAACAATGCGGCCATAGCCTGTTGGATCTTCAGCAATTGCTGTTAATACAGTAACTGCATTATTAGCACGCTCATGCTCTGCAATAAAACCCATCAATGTTTCCGATCGAAACATCGGTGTATCGCCTGACATAATCAATGTCACACCATCTCTACCCTTAAGTTCCGACTCAGCTTGGCGAACCGCGTGCCCAGTTCCCAATTGCTGTGATTGCAGTATAAAGGAACTACGATCACCCACATGTTCTTGAACGCTTTCAGCCCCGACGCCGATAATAGTAATTAATTTATCGGCTTTAAGTGGCTCAACAGCGTCTAAAACCCAGTCGATCATGGTTTGTCCAGCAACATTATGCAAAACTTTAGGTGTTGCGGATTTCATACGTGAACCGTGACCAGCTGCCAATATTAATATATTTATATCGCTCATCGTTTATTAAGCCTCACGTTTAAAAATTTCGTTCAAATAATTACCTGGGGTAACTAATATAGGATCCCCATTTTTCAGGTTTGTATCAACATGTAACAATGATGTGAAATGATCTAGCAATCTCGTAGCTGAACGCCCTTCAGCAAAAACAGCAGTTCCTACAACTGTACCGTCAAATTCGCCAACTAAAGTTTGCATTCCTTGAATAGTGCCTCCGGCCTTCATGAAATCATCCACAACCAATACACGTGATCCAGTGCGCAATGAACGTCGTGATAATTCCATTTTTTCAACACGTTTAGATGACCCTGTCAAATAGTTAACAGAAACTGTTGGACCCTCTGTAACTTTTGCATCGTCACGAACAATAACAAAAGGTACATTTAACTGATCAGCAACTGCTTGAGCCAAAGGTACACCCTTAGTCGCTGCAGTCATAACAGCATCAATATCATCACGAATATATTGTGTTGCGATTAATCTTCCAGCTTGACGTAAAATATCAGGTCTTCCTAACAAATCCGACAAGTATACATAACCACCAGGTAGTACACGTGTTTCATCATTTACTAATCGACAAATATCATTAATGAACTCTTCTGCTTCTGCTTCTGCCATGTACGGAATAAATCTTGCCCCACCAGCTGCACCCGGTACTGTCTCTAACAACCCCGTTCCGCGTTCTTGAAATGTACGCTTAAGTATTGATAAATCCTCAGAAATCGATGACTTTGCTGATTCATATCTTTTTGCAAAATATGATAGTGATATCAATTTTCGTGGGCGCTCAAGCATATAGCGCGCCATATCGACTAATCGATCCGAACGACGTGTTTTCATGATTTATGGCGGACTGCTAATGATAGCAGTCCGTTTCCTCCTAAAATTTTATTAATATTTACGACTAATTATACCATTTATAAATTCTAATTGTTCGGAAACTAGGCGTTTTTCTTAAATTGTAATACTGAGATTAAGTAAATCAAAACTTCAATCACTGCAATAAAAAAACTTGTGGGTAAATCAGTTAAATACGCAATTGTTAATCCTACCCATGTCCCAAAAAGCGCAAAAGTAATGGCCATGCCAATCAATTGTACAGTTGTTTTTGCATAATACTTCGCACTTGCTGCTGGCAAAGTAACTAAGACAAATATTAATAAAGAGCCTACTAATTGTGAAGAAATGCTAATTGACAAGGCTATCATTATCAAGAAAATATACCGAACAGATTTTTGTTTCCAAGTTTGTAAAAATATTCCAGCCTCATCAAATGACAATTGTCGTAGTGCCCGATAATTAAACAACAAAGTGATTAAAACAATGGCGGCTAATGTAATAAGTAAGTATAAATCACGGTGGCTAATACCCAGCACTGAGCCAAATAGAATACCAGTTGCTGCACTTGATGATGTGTGCCCTAGAGCTAAAAATAGAATGCCCATGCCAATAGCCAGCGCCGATACAGCACTTGTGACATTATCGTGCTTAGTATATGTTGATTCCAATGCACCAATTGCTAATGATGCTGTTGAAGTTGCAATCATCATCCCCAACAATGCTGGCCATCCGATCCATAAACCAAATGCTGCACCAGCAAACCCAATTTCACTCAATGAATGAGTTAAAAATGCATAGTTTCGTGCAACAACAAAGGTACCAATCACACCAGCAACAATACTCACAATCGTACCAGCTATAAATGCATTTTGCATAAAATCATAACTAAACATTACGCACCTCATCTTCTGAATGCCTGGTTGTCAAATCTGTCGTTAAAGTTTGCAATTCATCAGAACTACCTTGTTTGACTTGACCATTTTCAAAAAGTAAGTATCCATCGGCAAAATCAGCTACCAATTTAATTTCATGCGTGATAAACAATACAGTCATATTTTTTTCTCTTTGTAAATGACGCACATTTTCTAATAGTTGAACTTTATGTTCATGATCCAAACTAGCTGTGGATTCATCTAGAATTAACAAATCAGGATTTTTTACCAAAGCTTGTGCAACAAACGCACGTTGTTTTTGACCACCAGATACCAATCCTAAACGTTGATTCCCTAAAGTTGTTAAATCCATACGTTTCAAGGCTTGTTCTACAGCGCTTTTTTCTGTTTTAGTAAACCATAGACGGCTTCCCTGATTAAAATTCAAACCAACAAATTCTGTAATACTCAATGGATAATCGCGGGAAATATCCCTAAATTGTGGTACGTAACCGATCTGCTTAGCATTAACTGTCAATAGACCTTGCGTTTGATTATTCTCTCCCGTTAAGGCTTTAATAAAGCTAGTTTTACCAGCACCGTTTTCTCCTAAAACAGCTAAAAATTGTCCAGCTGGGACTTCAATATTAATATGTGACAAAATAGTTTTGTCTCCATAGCTAACCCTGAAGTTTTTTGTTTTAATAATCATGTTTACTTATCCAGTGCCTTTTGAATTTTTTTAAGTTGTAATAGTTGCCAATTCCAAATTTTAGTATTGTTAGGCGTAAATGTTGTAAATGTAACAACTGGGATATCAGCTTCTTTTGCAGCACTCAATAAACTTTTGGTATTCTCTGTATTATCATGTATGTTCGTAAGAACAAATTTTATATGTTTATCAGCTAGTTTATTTTCAACATCGGATAATTGCTTGTCAGTCATTTTATCAATATTGTTGGCTTCCTGCTTGTACCCTAGTTGGGACATTAACAAATTTTGAGTACTGTCTGTCGACAGATAATTAATGTTTTGCTTTTTCTTTAAATTATTATAAATTGTTGTTAAGTCATTGATTCTATTCATAAACTTTTTATTACTTTCAACATAAAAATCACGATTTTTAGGGTCCATATCACTTAAATGATTAACAATTTGTTGTGCCATTACAATAGTCGTTTCGGGACTTAAATAATAATTTTTTATTGTTGAACTGGCTTGTATATAATCACTAGCAATAACCATTTTAGGACTTATATGCTGTCTTTGAATTTCTGTTAGCAATGAACTTTTATGACTATCCGTTAAAACTA
Organism: Leuconostoc litchii; assembly: GCF_008107645.1. Classification (GTDB taxonomy): domain Bacteria; phylum Bacillota; class Bacilli; order Lactobacillales; family Lactobacillaceae; genus Leuconostoc; species Leuconostoc litchii. Next base: position 41,644 of record NZ_SDGY01000010.1, read on the forward strand.
GCTCTGTTTTTTTTAATTGTTTTTTTTGTTGCTTTGTTTGTTGTATAACAGATAACAGGGTAACGTGACCTTTATTACCAACAAGGATCTTAGCAATCTGCTGATAAGCAACATTGTCAGTAGTGATTCTCACAGCTGTATTCGTGGTTTCAGTAGTGTCACCAACCATTTTGGAGAACACTAAAAGAATCCCAATAGGGATTAACATGATGGTTAAAATTGCATAGACGGCTTGTTTGTTCATAACATTAATTTTTTAATCGTTAAGTTGTTTTAGCTATAAAAAAAGCCCTTCAGTGGGCAACTAATCAGCAAATGTAATATCAATATTCTTTGTTAGAATATCCGTATAACTATAGGAAGCATGTTCAAAGTTCGCTTCTTCATCCAGCTCCACTACAAAGAGCGACGGGAACGTTGAACGTAGAATTCCCGAACGCTCTGTAATTTTCTTACGTCCAGCTTGAGCAATAATTGTGACTTCTTGACCCAAATGGGAATCAATTTTTGTTTTAATATCTTGCAAACTACTTGGCATTTTTATACCACCTTTCGTGTAAAAGCTAGTACAATTGTACCATAAATAAGCAATCATTGCAATTTGTACGAATATTAAAACATATTGTAGAATAATTATTCGTTTAATCAGTTCAAATGCTGTTCACGCAACGCCAAATATAATTGTGTAAATTGCTTTAAATCTAATCGTTCAGCCCGAATCGATGGATCTATTTCGGCAGTTTGCAAGGCCATTTTAATTTTGTCTTTAACAACTTGGTCTTTTCCATATGTTTGAATCATGTTGTTCCATAAACTTTTTCGTCTATGTGCAAAACTAGCTTTGATTACACTAAAGAATTTACCAATATTATCAACAATAACTTCCGGTTCAAGGGGTGTTAATTTAACTACTGCACTGTCAACATTTGGTGATGGATTAAAAGCACTAGCTGGTACTTTTATAGCCAAAGTAGCTTTCGCAAAATATTGGACTGTTAATGTTAGCGCACCATATGTTTTTGTTCCAACTTGAGAATTCAAACGATCAGCGACTTCTCGTTGCATCATCACAACAATATTGTCCCAGTTCAGATTAGCCCGAAGAAGTTGCATTAAAATCGGTGTCGTAATGTAATATGGTAGATTTGCCACAATTTTGATATGTGCCTCCTCACCAAATTCTTCTCTAATTACTTTTGCTAAGTCTACTTTTAGGACATCACTTTCAATAACCTTAACATTATCATATGGTTGCAATGTATCTGATAGTACATCAACCATTTGTGAATCTATTTCAAACGCTAATACTTTTTTAGCAACTTTAGCCAATTGTTCAGTTAATGCCCCTATTCCCGGCCCAATTTCAATAACATAATCATCTGCTGTAATTTCAGCTACTTTCACAATATTGTGTAAGATGTTAAGGTCTGTTAAAAAATTTTGTCCAAATTTTTTCTTAGCATGTAATCCATATTCATTTAAAATAGCTTGTGTCCGCACTGGATTAGCTATATCAATTGTCTGTGCCATATTAAAATTCTCCTTCAAGCACACTTTTAACTTGTGCCCGCCTAATGCCAAATGCCTGTAATCGTTTAAGTAACTGCTTACCGTTTGTATAACCAATATGAAGTTTTTCACCAACTAATTCACGTTTCAAGCGTGCTTCCGGTCCACTAAGTAAACCTAATTGTATCAAGAATAAACGATCAATATCTGATTGATTGTATGTATCATCCATTGGCGTAATAACATTTGCCAATGCAGTTTGTAATGCCTGAGGTGTAGCATGTTCAACACCCAAAGATTTATGTGGATTATCTTTTGCAGCACGTGCTTCATTTACTGTAAGGTACGCTTGCTTAGCCGTAGGAACCGCTTCAGAAACAATGTGTCGAATTCGTTGCCCATTAAAATCAGGATCAGTTAAAATGATAATTCCTCTCGTATCAGCGGCTAACTTTGCTCGTTCAATAGCATCATCATTAACGGCACTTCCACCCGTTTCAATCGTATCTGCTATCACAGCACGTGATAAATTCTGCGTATCTGATCGTCCTTCAACAACAATCATTTCTTTAATTTTAGGTAATTTATTCATGATTTAAAAACAAACGATGTGCATTTATGCGGGTTAGGTCTGACAACTCTTTAGATGACATCTCTAGCGTTTCTGCTAAACTATCAATCACAAACTTAACTAACGCGGGCTCATTTGTTTTACCACGATAGGGTGTAGGAGCCAAATAAGGTGCATCTGTTTCTACTAAAATCCTATTCAATGGCACAATTTTAGCGGCTTCCCGAACTTCCTCAGCTTTTTTAAAACTAACGACACCACTAAAAGAAATGTGCATCCCCAAATCAACAAACGCTTTAGCTTGATCAGGTGTACCTGAAAAACTATGCATCACACCCTTGTTAATACCAGCATCCTTCAAAACTTGATAAACATCATCAAATGCATCACGATTGTGAATAATGACAGGCAAATCATATTTTTTAGCTAATGATATATGCTTTTTGAACGCATAAAGTTGCACATCGTGAGTCGTGGTATCCCAATAATAATCCAAACCCGTTTCGCCAATGCCTACAACCTTTGGCTGTTGTAATTGCTCTTCTAACGTGGCTAACGCTTGCTCATCAAAATCTTTCGTATCTTCTGGTTGAAAACCCAAAATAGCATAAATATTCTTATAATTCCCAGCAATTTCTAAGGCACGGAGATTACTTTGTGCATCGTAACCCACCACATTCATTTCCATCACACGAAATTCATTTGCTCGACCAATATAGGCTGGTACGTCGTGAAATAATTGATCATCATTCAAATGTGTGTGCGTATCATAACTATCAGTTGGTTTTTTAGTTGGATCATATATTGCCATTTCAATCTCCGATATTAAATTATTCTCTGTTTAGTATATCATGATTGGCACATTACTAATAATATGCCTATTTAAAATGAAAAAACCGCTATTTAAGCGGTTTTTTCATCACGTGCAAAGTGCTTTAGAACGCCGTTAACAAATTTACGGTCATCTTCATCCGCAAAAGTTTTTGCCAACTCAATAGCTTCGTCAATCGCAACTTTATAAGGCGTGGCCTCAATAGCAGTTAATTCATAAATTGCTAGTCGCAAAATTACCAAATCTGCTTTATTAATACGATTAATTGCCCAACCTTCAGCTAAATGAGATGAAATTTTCTCATCTAATTCTACTTTCGAACCTAACACACCATTAACTAGATGTGGTAAATAATCATCAAATTCTTTACCATTCAATACAATTTCGTATAAATCATCAATTTTGTTACTTTGTGGGTCCTTTTCTAACGCAAAAAGAACCTGAAATGCGGCTTGTCGTGACTCATGTCGCGTTAAGTTTGCCATTAATTAGCTACCTCATTTTCACCAAATAGATTGTCCGGATCAATACTATGATCGGGCTTTTCTGGTATAATCCCGCTAACGTGTACATTAACACGCGCTACGTCTAAATCAGTCATAGATGAAACTTGTGACTTAATTGCATTTTGAATATGTAAAGCTATTTTAGGCACCGCAACACCATACTGCAAAAAGACATATGCTTCAATCACCAACCCGTCGATTGTTTGCTGAAGTTCAACACCCTTTCCACGAGCAGTTGAACCAAACACACTAGCAAAACGATCTGATAATTTACCGCGCATTGAATAAACACCTTTGACTTCTTGCGCTGCAATTTGTGCAATTACTTCAATGACGTCTGGTGTCACTTGTGTTGTGCCAGGTACATCACTCTCAGTAATCAATAATAAATTCTTAGTAGTTGCTTTATTGTATTTAATTTCTTTGGCCATATTCGTTCCTCGAAATACTGTCTTAAAAAAATAAAAAGTTCCGCGGAGGGAACTTTTTATCATAAACACGTTCACTACCGCTCAAATGTTGCCTTTTACTAGCGATGCTTATGCAAGCTCATTAAGCACGGCCCTTATAAGAACCGTCTTCAGAGTTAACAATAATAGTTTCACCTTCATTGACAAAATCTGGAACTGTAATTGTTGCTCCTGTTTCAACAGTAGCTGGCTTACCAGAACCTGTTGCGGTTGCACCCTTAATACCAGGTTGTGTTTCTGTCACTTTTAGTTGAACTGTTGATGGTAATTCAGCGCCAAGAACTTCATTACCAAACATAGTAATTTTAACTTCCATACCTTCAAGCATAAACTTCAAAGCATTTGTTAAATATTCATCTGGAATGTTAATTTGTTCATAGCTTTCGACATCCATGAATACACGACCATCATTTTCAGCATATAAGTAAGACATTGGTCTTGTCGTGATATCAGCCTGTTCAAACTTATCTCCTGGACGGAAAGTAACTTCGTTAACTGCACCAGTACGCAAGTTCTTCAACTTTGAACGAACAAACGCGCCACCTTTACCTGGCTTAACGTGCTGGAAATCCAAAACACGCCAAATACCGTTTGAGTATTCAATAGTCAAACCTGTCTTTAAATCATTCATGCCGATTGCCATGATTAGTATCCTCTTTATTCGATAATATAGTTTATTATAACAGAAATCCTTAATTTATGCAGACTTCAAACAAATTAATATTTTATCATAACTATCAGTCTGAATCAATCTTTTTTTTATCATGAAGTTCTGGTAACACGATTAGTTCTTGGAATCTTTTTAATGTTACTAAAAAATCTTGCCCCGCTTCCAAACCAAAAATGTCAAGCCATTTATTGAACCGATGTTGTACTTTACTTGTCATCTGTTTTTCAATTATTAAACCTTCATCGGTTAACATAAGTAATACTCGTCTATGGTCCTTGTGATCTGACAAATGTTTTAAGTAACCACAATCAAATAATGGCTTTAATTGTCTTGCAACTGCGCCTTTCGTCACACCACGATCACGAGCAATTTCTGTCATGGTAAGTGGTTGATTACTATTTGCTATTGCAGCCATAATCAACCACTGCTCAAACGAGGCGCCATATTCACTTGTAGGTTGAGAGATTAATTTTTCGAGATTTTTTAAAGCTGACATATATACATCAATAAAGTCATTTAATAACTCATAATTTTCCATGTGTCAACCTTCAAAATTTTCTAAATAATCAAACATATCATCCATATTATTAAACATTTGAATATACTTCATATCATGTTCGCTAACAAAGTTACTCTTATAGACTTCATGAATCCACGACCAAAGCTTATCATAAAATCCATTGATATTAAATAAAGCCAACGGTTTATTGTGTATATGTATTTTTGACCAGCTAATGACTTGTGCTATTTCTTCTAACGTACCAAACCCACCAGGTAATACAATGAACACATCGGAATTATCCATGAGAAGTTGCTTACGCTCTGTCATTGTATCTACCTCAATGAGTTGTGTTATTTCAGATGAATGAACAGCTTCTTCAGCAAGGTTTCGCGGTGATATACCTAAAACCTTACCACCTGCTGCCATTGCACTATACGCTGTAGCACCCATTAAACCATCTTTACCTGCACCATAAACTAACCGTAATTCATTTTGTGCAATTCTTTTTCCAAGCGCTTCTGCAGCCTCTACATATCGCGGATTGTCTCCCGATTGTGATCCCATAAAAACGCCAACTGATGATATTTTCATATAATTATCCTTAAGTATTAATTTATCAATTATTGCTTTATTAATCAAGCAAGTAGCTGAAAACTTAGTTTATGTGGTAAACTAGAAAATAAGGTTTTGTTCGTGACAAATTACTATAACTATTTTAATGGAGGCATTTATGATTTATAAAGTTTACTACCAAGAACACCCTGAACGCAATCCAAAGCGTGAAACAACTATTTCAATGTACATTGAGGCTGAAAGTTTGCCACAAGCGCGTGAAATTATTGAAGAAAACACAGAATATAATGTGGAGTTTATCGAAGAGTTATCTGACAAGGCTGTGACTTATGAAAAGGCCAATCCTAGCTTCGAAGTTACAACATTCTAATGACATATTCTGTAGATATCAAACCTAACGAAGTCGCAGTTTATGCGCTAGGCGGTTTAGGCGAGATTGGTAAGAACACGTACGGTATCGAGTACCAAAATGAAATCATTGTCGTCGACGCGGGCATTAAGTTCCCAGAAGACGAATTACTCGGTATTGATTACGTTATTCCTGACTATACTTATTTAGTTGATAATATCGATCGCGTTAAGGCACTGGTCATTACCCACGGACACGAAGACCATATCGGTGCAATCGCCTACTTTTTGCAAGCTGTTAATGTCCCGGTTTACGCTGGCCCATTGGCAATGGCATTAATTAAAAATAAACTCGAAGAAAAGCAAATGCTTAATCGTGTCGAACTTCATGAAATTACTGATGGCTCAGTAATTGAGTTCGATAAACTGAGTGTTGAGTTTTTCCGTACTACTCACTCTATTCCTGATGTGTTTGGTGTAGCAATTCATACACCTGCCGGCACTATTGTTGAAACTGGTGACTTTAAGTTTGACTTGACGCCAACTACTAAGCAGCCACCCAATCTTTGGTCAATGGCTCGTATTGGTGAAAATGGTGTTTTGCTCATGATGAGTGACTCAACAAACGCTGAACGTCCCGAATGGACAAAATCAGAAGCATGGGTTGCAAAATCAGTTAACCATATCTTTGATAAAATACAGCATGGTCGCATTATTTTTGCCACATTCGCTTCTAATATGAATCGTGTTCGTATGGCAACAGACGCTGCTATTGCGCATGGACGTAAAATTGCTGTTTTCGGACGATCAATGGAATCTGCTGTTACAAACGGTCGTGCCTTAGGGTATTTAAACATTCCAGATGACATGCTAGTTGAGCAATCAGAAATCAAGCACATTCCTGATGATGAATTACTTATTCTATCGACTGGTTCTCAAGGTGAGCCAATGGCAGCCTTAGCACGAATTGCCGAAGGAACGCACAAGCAAATCCGTTTAAAACCAAAAGATAACGTTATCTTCTCTTCTTCACCTATTCCAGGTAATACGGCCTCTGTGAACGCCGTTATTAATAAGCTACAAGAAGGCGGTGCGAACGTTATTTACGGTAAGGTCAATAACATTCATACTTCTGGTCATGGTGGTCAAGAAGAAGAAAAGTTAATGATTGCATTAATGAAACCCAAATTTTTCATGCCTGTCCACGGTGAATATCGTATGTTAAAAGTTCATGCCTCATTGGCACACGAACTAGACGTGCCTGAAGATCATACTTTCATTTTAGAAAATGGTGATGTGTTGGCTCTCGATGGCGAAAATGCACGAGTTGCTGGACATTTTCCAGGTGATGATACTTACATTGATGGTTCTGGAATTGGGGACATTGGTTCAGTCGTCCTACATGATCGCCAGAAACTATCACAAGATGGATTGGTGGTTGTTACCGCAACTATTGACTTGAAAAAGAAAGAAATCTTATCTGGGCCAGATATTCTATCTCGTGGTTTTGTTTATATGCGTGAATCTGGTGATTTGATTAACGAAGGTCGCCGTGTTATTTTCGGTACAATGCGACGTGTGATGAACAACTCAAATAATAGTGAGTCCGATATTCGCCAAGCTGTCATTGATGACTTATCTCGTTTTTTGTATAAAGAAACCGCTCGTAAACCAATGATTATGCCTATGCTTATTATTATTTAAAACAGAACCGTCATTCGACCGAACATGTCGAATGACGGTTTTTTAGTGATTATTCTAAATATATTTGATGCAAATTTTGAATAATAAACTTGTTCAATTGACAATAGATTTTTATAGATGTAGTATCGAATTAGGTAGTCAATTATTTTGTACGTTTTGTTAAGGAGGAGTAAACATGAATATATCGCAAGAAGCTGTTAAAAGAGTTAATAGTGTCGAGCCAGGAACAGAATTTACCGTTAAAGATTTATTCACAGGAATTGAGTGGTACTCATTTCTTAATAATCAACGTTTGTCTGCCGATAAAGTGTTTCTAGACTTGGTTGAGTCAGGACAAGTCCCTAACGTATCGGCATTAGGAAAAAAAATCAGAAATAAACACTTTTATTTAAAAAACTAATATCAAACTTGCTAATTTTAGACACAAAACCCAGAAGTTAAACTAAAAATAACTTCTGGGTTTTACAACCTACTTCATATAAATTCAGTGATGGTATAAAACAAAAAATAAATATTTTGTAATTTTCTACTCAATATTGATTTTTTAGGTCAACATACTCATCTCATAAAATATCAAAATCAGTAATATCCGAACTTTGAATTCTAATTAGCTTAATTATTCGTAAAAAAGCTGACATTGCCAAAGTTTGTCGCTTGTCAGTATGTTACAATATCATCAGTACAAATTAAGGAGCTATCATGACATCACGTAAAATCCCTTCAATTATGGGAACACAACACCCAGATAATGCTAACGCGCCATTCTGGGAAAGTTCTCAACAACCATTTATTAGTGCTTATCGCGAAACTAGTGAAGCATTTGAAAACTTTAATGAACTAAATGTCGATGAGTATATGTGGGATTGGGAAGGTAAGCACGCTGATGCGGCTGTCATTGACCGTTTGTTTAGCACAGAATATGATTATTTTAAAGAACACCAAATTGGCCGTGACAAATTCTTAACCTTCCGTTTCCCAAACATTTGGGAAGAAAAAGGTTATAACTTGATGCAAGCTATGACTGCTTTCCTAAGTTCAGAAGATTTTGCACACGATTTAGACTTTTCCCGTCCCCTATTTGAAGCAATTTTACCAATGGCACAACGCGCAGATCAAATTTTGAAAATGCAAATTTTGTTTGAAAAATTAGCAAATTTCAAGTCTGCCGAATTTACTCGTTCAGATAAAAACACACCATACATTGAAATGATTCCTCTATTTGAGGATTTCGAAACACAACTACACGCCCCTGAAATTTTAAAAGAATATTTGAAACTTCACGAAGAACATTTTGGCTTCCGTCCAAAGTACATGCGTGTATTCTTGGCTGGATCCGACTCTGCTTTGACGGCTGGTTTCATGAGTTCCATTACTGGTAACAAGCTGGCAATTGCTAGACTTCATGAGTTTGCTGAAGAAGAAAATATTGAAATTTTCCCAATTTCAGGAACTGGTTCAGCAATTTTCCGTGGTGGTTTGTCCCCTCATCGTATTGACCGTTATGTGACAGAATTCCCCGGTGTGCGTACAGCAACTGTTCAATCTGCTTTCCGTTATGACTTTCCAATTGAAGAGGTTCAAAAAGGAATTGCTGAATTAAAAGAAAAGTTGCCTGTTGCTAAACCACTAAAGATTTCATTAGATGATCAAAAGATTTTAACTGAAATTGCTGAAGAGTCAGCAAAGTTTTATTCACAAACTTTAGATAACTTAGTGCCTAGTATGCAACCAATATTCAAGGCTTTTCCAAAGCGTCGTGACCGCCGTCAGCACGTTGGTGTACTTGGTTACTCACGATCTGTTGATGGTATAGAACTACCTCGTGCTATTAACTTCACTGGTTCGTTCTACTCAATTGGTGTGCCACCAGAATTTATTGGATTTGGCCGTGCGCTTAAGCATCTAGACGCAGATCACTTAAGTGTTTTCGTTCGTTCATATCCTAGCATGAGTAAAGATTTTAATGAATTAGCTCGCTATATCAATATGGATGCACTTCAAATTTTAAAGACCCAAAACGATGCTTGGGCCGAGGTGGAGGAAGACATTTTAATTATGCAACGTATCTTTAAGTTTGAGATTGGACCGCAAACTCGCGAAGAGCAGCAACACGCTGAAATTGCACTTCAAGTAGTTCAAATCAAAGATGGTGCTCCAATTGCTGTTACAGCGTTAATTAACCGTACAGCACAGCTACGACACTTCCTTGGATGAAAGCCTAACTTAGGCTTTTTTTATTGACTTTCGTTCGCCTTAGTAATACTTTTTTGATACAATAGTACTAATTTGTTTCAAATTGGGGGAACCAAATATGCCAACTTTTCACGTTATCAATGATGAAAAAAATAATAATTTAAATCATCAAAGATTTATCTCTCAAATTAAATCCACAATTAGTTATATTTCTTGGCAAGATGCAACTTTTACCGAAGAAGCTATCTATTTAGCAAAAAAAATTGCTAAGAAATTACCAGATCTATCATCAAATAATGTTGTTCTGGTGATTGGCGATGATACTGTACTAAATGAAACATTAAATGGTTTACTCGCTGTCAAACGTAAATATGAGTTGCCAATTGCTTATATTCCTATAAACGCTGATACTAATTTTTCTAATAAATTAAATATTAAAACTACACAAAGTGCATTGCATCATTTACAATATATTACTCATCCTACGTTTTTAGCGATTAGCAAGATCACTGGGGATATTCCTAAACGACAAACTAAATATTTTGTTAATAGTCTTGGTATTGGTTTTGATGTCGCCTTAACGACACATCAAAATAATAAAATAATACACCAAAAGAAATCTGTCTTTCACTCGATTAAAAATTATTTTGCTATAGCAACAGCTTTTTGCAATCAAAAAAAATTCCCTGTTACAGTAAATTTTTGCTCTGAATATCGACATTTTCCAGATTCTTTTTTATTGACGTTAACCAATAAATTTAATTTAGACGATATTTCTTCCTCAAACAATTTAATAGAAAAAGCGACACTTGAGATGATCGTCGTCAGGAAAATAAGTATTGTCGAATTTTTCATCAACATGCTATTTAAACATAATAACCCAAAATCAAATATTGTTCATCGTGTTCCGCTCTCAAAAGGAGATACTATTCATGTTCACGATATCCAACCTGGACATCTTGATGGCACAGACCTTGGTAATGGTAGTTTTTCTTTTTCCGTAAGACAACAATCTTATCCGTTCTGGGTTTAAACAAAAACAAACCGGCTAACTTAAATTAGCCGGTTTATTTAGTAAGTTGAATCTAGAAGATCGCTCAGCTTGCCCAATAACAGTTGTAAAAACACGTTTAACAATTAAATTCTGTCCTAACTCTAACACTAAATCATCTTTATAATATATAGCGCCAATCGCACTAACAAGCGTCGGTACAATACTATTAGAATGACCATGTATTAAAGACTTTTTTAGTGCTTGAGTGTAACTTTCACTGTTTAATAGACTCCAAATTACTGCCTCTAAGGTTGTTGAAGCTCTACCATCTAATTGAATTTTATCCGCTGGGATGTTTGAAAAATCAGGTAAATTTAGTTCGTAAAAAGCTTTCAATTCGTCTACAAAGACTTGATGGCGTGAATAGTACTCAAATCCAAAGGCTAAGCCATTTTCGACAGCATCAGACATTGCACGCCCATCCAAAATTTGACTTACAATCAGACTTAACATGCCAACACTTACCAATGCTCCCTCATCATTGTGCGTTAGTCCTGCTATGCGATGTAACATAAGCATAGCTGACTCATCATTTATGAAGGAAACGCCAACCTGATGATACAAGTATAGCGATACAGGCAACATTCTAGATAAAATATTCTCACTATCTGCATTATCGGTACTAATGCCAGAAGCAAGAATATCTCTGTTCTTTGTATAATTATCTAGAGCTTGTTTGGTAACATCATCGATGTCTTGAATGGTACCCATCGGAGCATATTGACGCTTTTTATACCAGTTTTGCAAATGAATCATCACATCAGCTAATTGATAACCTCTGGATAAACTCGCTGTTGTTGCTAATGCCAGACTTGTTTGTGAACCCCATCTCAGTTCATGCTGGGACTCAGCCCGCAATATCTTTTCCTGTTCACTAACAGACAAATAGGCAATACTTTCACCAACAGCCATTCCTTTCAGCAGAAATTGAATTGTCGACCCTTTTTTAACCATAGTTCATTTTATCATGAATTATAGCAATTTTTTTATTTCTTTCACTTTATCTAGTGATTCCCATGGAAGATCGATATCAGTACGTCCAAAGTGCCCAAATGCAGCTGTTTGTTTATAAATTGGACGACGTAAATTCAAATTGTTAATGATGGATAAAGGTCTAAAATCAAACAAATTAGCAATAATCTCATTAATTTTATCTTCATCAATTTTAGCTGTGCCAAATGTATCTACATTCAAAGATACTGGTTTAGCAACACCGATAGCATAAGATACTTGTAATTCAAGCTTGTCAGCTACACCAGCTGCAACCATATTTTTAGCAACATAACGCGCATAGTACGCAGCTGATCTGTCAACTTTGGTTGCATCTTTACCAGAAAAAGCACCGCCACCATGATGAGCAGCCCCACCATACGTATCAACAATGATTTTACGACCAGTCAAGCCTGAATCAGCTTGTGGCCCACCCAAAACAAATCTTCCAGAAGGATTAATGTAGTAAGTAGTATTCTCATCAACTAATTCTTGCGGTAACACTTCATCAATAACATTTTTGCGAATATCAGCGCGTAATTGATCCAATGTAACTTCTTCATCATGCTGTGTTGAGATAACAACTGCCGCAATGCGTGTTACTTTGTCATTATCGTCTAATTCAACCGTTACTTCACCTTTAGCATCTGGTCGTAAGTATGGCAAAACACCATTTTCACGCACATCACGAATCTTCCGCATTAGACGATGAGACAACGCCAAAGTTAATGGTAAATAACTTTCTGTTTCATTAGTAGCATAGCCAAATACCATTCCTTGATCACCAGCACCAAGCTGGTCAGGATCGTCTTCAGCATTATCGACGGCCTGCGCTATATCACCAGACTGCTCAACAATTTTATTAGAAACATTAACAGAATTTGCAGTAAAACCTAATTCTGCATGATTATAGCCAATTTCACGAATCGTATCCGTGGCAATTTGACGAATATTAACATAAGCATTTGTAGACAGTTCACCAAATATTGAAACATCACCGGTTGAAGTAGTTACTTCAACTGCTGAACGTGCATTCGGATCTTGCTCGAGAACTGCATCTAAAATAGCATCAGCTATTTGATCAGCTATTTTATCTGGATGCCCAGCCGAAACAGATTCCGATGTGAAATACTTTGTCATGAATATTCTCCTACGTTTGGTCGTCACCTTTAAATCAAAATAAAAAGCTAAAAAGTCGCAATAAAAAGCGCATTCGACTAAGCATAGTCGAACGCGCTAACGTGACGACTATCTGTACAGATGGACCACCGTGACGAAAAGTAAAAGCACATTATGAAATCGTGTGCATTTCAATTTTTGCCGGTTGGTGCAGGGTCATAGTGCTGTATCACTCACCTGCTCTTGATAGCTGTTTTAAATTGTATAATCAATCATATCAGATGATTGATTAAAAAGCAAATTGCACTAATTTATTTTATCTGTAACTATGTCGTTATAAAAACGATAACTTACTTGTTCAAATTTACGGTACAATATTGACTATGGAACAAGAATATTTTCAACAATCAAATATTACTCGTCAGTTACCAGATGGGCGCTTAATGCCTCGAAGGTTGAGTAATGATGCACGCGATAAGAGAAGTTTTGAAAACTTTTATCCCATTCATTTTCGAGATCGACGGTTTTGGTTACCGTTAGCCGTTATTTTGCTTTCTCTTAACGTTGTCTGGTGGCGCTTACCTTTGTTACATACAAAAATGCTACAAGGCGCAATAACTTGGCAAATCACACCCTTACTTTGTTATACAATATCAACAGCTTTGGGTATGGCTCTAATGATGATACAAAACTTTCGCAGTCTAACTAGCTATGTTTTCTTTGCGATAAGCATTCTTTTCACGTTTAGCTCATTAATTCAGTCTCGCCATGAAATATTTGTATTACTATTAATTTTGTGTTTATTTTTAATCATGATACAACAACTTTGGTTAGGTTTACAAAATGTATTAGGATTACTTCTGATGTCTATTCTAGCAACATATACTGTTCCTATTGCAATTTTTTACGTACAAAACAACTACGTCACTCAGCGATTTATTGTGCAATTGTTACCTATGCTTTTTGGTTTCATATTCTTTTTCACACCTATCATCATGCCTAATCCAGATGGACGTAAACTTAGTATTTTAACACTTGGATTATTTTGGGTTATATTGTTTAGCCATCAGGTAGGTATAAACACAATATTTATTATTTTATGTAGTATATTAGCTTTTACTTTACAATTTGTAAAAGCTAAATTGGGGAATTGGCAAAATATGGGGTATGTTTTGTTGCAAGCAATAGCTATGCTTCTCTTATATCGTTAAAAAAAGAACACAATGTGTTCTTTTTTAATAACTTTTAATTTTAAATCCACCGTTGTAACTTATTGGTTAGCTGTGTTTCAGCCTGCATCCCGTCTAACCAAATCAAACCTGGTATTTGATGACGCAAATACGTCAATTGACGTTTTGCATACCGACGAGAATCTTGTTTTAATTGTTCAATAGCCATATCTAAATCAATCTGACCTTGCAAATATGGGAAAAATTCTTTATACCCTATGGCTTTTCCTGCCTGTAAATTTTCACCCCCAGCTTCTAGAATAGCTGTAGCTTCGTTCAATATACCTTGCTGAACCATATAGGAGGCTCGAGTATTAATACGTTCATACAGGACATTTCTTGGCCAGTCCAGCGCAATAGTTAGAGACTCATATGTTGGACGAGACTTTTGTATTTTTTTCTTTCCATGACGTGCAATTTGAATTGCACGTATAATTCGTTGCTTGTTTTTCAAATCCACATTTAATGCCTGTTTAGCGTCAATCATCTTTAATTCAGTAACCAGTTCACTCAATTCGTATGACTTTAATACTGATACTTCGTTTGCGTCACTAGCTGCGTATTCTAATTTTTGGAGCCCCAATAATGCTTTAACATATAGACCCGTTCCACCCACCACAATCGGTAACTTCCCACGGGAGATAATATCAGCAATAATTTTATCAGCTTCTACAACAAAATCAGCAACAGAATAACTTGCCGTAAAATCAATAATATCAATTAAATGGTGTGTTACAATATTTTGCTCCTCCTTGGTCGGTTTGGCTGTTCCGATGTCAAGGCTTCGATAAATTTGCATTGAATCAGCAGATATAATTTCACCATTAAAATTTTGGGCCATTTGAATAGCTAAATTACTTTTCCCTGAAGCAGTTGGTCCAGCTATAATCACAATTTTATTCATTGTTTTGTACCTCTTTTCGAATTTGACTAGCCAAGGCAACTTGATTCGTAATAACACCGGATAGGTTAGATTTAAATACCGCACGAATATCATTTTCCTTATCAGCTGTCCACGGCCTAATAGGGAAGCCCATATGCCAAAATAATTGAGGTTTCTTTTTGAGCATCCTAATATCAGGATGAACAAAATCAACTACACCAATAACTTTTAACCAAATCACCTTTGGAGATGGCCAAAAAACAAGCGCAGCTATTTTGGCAGAAGGCTCTAGTTTTCTAACAATACGCAATGAATTCATATTAAAGCTTTGGTAGATAATTTCAAAATTTACATTGAATTGATTTACTAAATCCAATATTTCTTTCTCAATACCTGGATAAGGTATGTGATCAGTTTTAATTTCTAAAAGTAATGTCTTATTAAATTTTTTTGCCAATAAAAAGACTAACAATTCTTCCAAAGTTGGAATAGTAATATTATTCATTTTTGGCTGCTTATACTGCCCAGCCTCAAGGGACTTAATCTGATCTAAAGTAAGTTCAGAAACTAATCCCATACCATTTGTCGTACGATCCACTTGTTCATCATGAATTATTACTAGCTGTCCATCTTTCGTCCGATGAACATCAGTCTCTAACATGTCGATGTCATAAGCTAAAGCCGCTTCAAAAGCTGGAATTGTATTTTCTGGTGCAACAAGACGATAGCCACGATGTGCAATAATATCTGTCATATTTTATCCAATCATTGTTATTTACAAATACATTAAAATAGTTGATAATGGTATTTAGAGAAACTTAAGAAAGTGGAAAGCATATGAAATCATTTAAATTAGGTGTAATCGTTGGAACACTTGGGTCTGCAGCTATTGTTGCCGGTAGTGCACTCATATACCAGCATAAAGTTTTAAAGCCCATAGAGCAAGCAGAAGAAGAATATAACGAAGTTTCAAAAGCAGCAATTCGCAGAAGTGTCGCTGCACATCAATCACGTTACTAAGAAAAAGAACCACAATATTGCGGTTCTTTTAATTTGTCTTTTTACCTTCATAACGAGAAAAACCACCTCGCAATATAAAAATCATATTTTTCTTAAAGCCTTGTTTTTTTAGTGATTTTGCAGCACGTGCTGCATCACGTAAATTATCACCGTATAAAAAAATTTCACGATCTCTACGTAACCCAGATTTACCTTGCAAAAAATTCATAGCCGCAATATTGCGTGCACCCATTATATGAGATCTCTTGTATGTCGTACTTTCTCGAACATCAATTATCTGTCCACTATCCGTGTTAATTTTATTCGTAAATTCTTCTGGTTTCAGTAGCAAAGCATTTTGTTTTGCTGAAATAAATACCCAAAGCCATCCACCAACTGAAAATAGAACCCAAATACTCACTACTGACACAATTAACAATAATATATTATTCATTTTTCCTTTTCGCTCTCTTAAATAATCTTATTCAATTGTACCAAAAAAAAAACGCTTTGTAGCGTTTATGAAAAGAAAGTTTTAATCCTTTTAAGAGCCTCATGTTTTAGCAATAATTGCCCATGTTCAGATAAGACATCATAAGTAACATCTGTGACATGAGAGAACTCTAAAGCTATTGCTATATTATTTTTTAGTACTTCTTCTTTTTGTATAGAAGATACTAAATTCAAATAATATTTCCCTTCATAAAAATACAAATCAGAAATAAAATCATTTGTTTCAATAATATTCGCAATATCAATAACGTTCTCAAACTCATACAGCACTAGTATGGTCTGTGCCTTTTCATTATTTAATTTGGTATGATTAATGTCATTATCCGATGACAAATTAGGTTTCACAATTTCGCCTTTATCAGACTGACGTAGCTCTTGCCGTCTTTTTTCAGATACATTATCAATATTTTTTGAGTGTTTACTAGTCAAGTTTGTAATATTTTCTAAAACATCAGAAATCTTATTGTCCTCATCTAAGCGTGAAATAAATAGTTCTAACCCATTACGGTTAGGCAATATTTGAAATGAAACTTGATCATCATCTTCAAAGTCATGGTCTGTATCAACTTCAGACAAAATATTATAAAAAAAAGACTCAATTTTTTCATGATCACCTAATAATTCCATTATAGTTAGGCCACGGTCCTTTAAATCAGAATTATCAATCATAACGCGAATTGTATTTTCGTTAATTCTTTCCTTTTCCATAATCATAGTCCTTTCCAAAATTTAGATAAAATAAGCAAAAGACATGTTTATATTTCCTCAACAATTAAATTTTTTGCTTTTTCTTCATAATCTGCCTTATAGGTTGCTCGGATAAGTTCTCTTTGCCGCACAGTACGAGGCAAAAATCTTCTAATTTCATCTTCATTGTAACCCACTTGCATACGCTTTTCATCAATGATGATTGGCCTTTTTAGTAAGGAAGGGTGTTTTACAATTAACGCAATCAAATTATTTATCGTAATGTCTTCCAATGTAACATTCAAATTAGTAAATACCTTTGAGCGTTTTGATATTAATTCATCAGTTCCGTCTTCTGTCAAACGTAACATTCTATTGATTTCTTCTGCACGTAAAGGTTCCTTACTCATATTTCTTTCTAAATAAGAAATATTATGCTCCTCTAACCATTGTTTTGCTTTTCTGCAAGAGGTACAACTTGGTGATAAAAATAATGTAACCATAAACTGTTGACCTCCAAAAATACTAGTAATTACATTATACCGTAATTAACTATCAAAGTATATGCAGTATTAAATGGTACAAAAAAAAGCACCTCTAAACCAGAGGTACTTTTTTCATATGTACGGCACC
>NZ_SDGY01000011.1 GCF_008107645.1 Leuconostoc litchii
TATTTTGCGCTGTTTTAGTTTTTATAATGTTTAACTGAAATGATCATAATTTTTTATGAGGGTTTTAGAAACTCAATTGAATGTTTTTCTATTGATTAGTTCATTGATAGAATTAGTAAAATCGAAACAATAACAATTGATATAGAAATAGTCTTAATAGTAAGTTGTTTTTAAATAAATTTAGTGCGGTTCTCTCGAAATAAAAAGTTCGCCTATTATAAATACTAAAAATAATTAAGAATCTATTTCTGTAATGATTTGAATGGCTTTTAAATGTTTTCAACACTTATTTTTCGTTTGCACAATATATACAAATTTTATTAATGATTATTGTTTACGGTTTCAATACTTGATCGAATGATTTTTTTTTCACTTACCGGTAAATTACTGATATATTCTTCTACAATGTCATTAATTACTTCGTAAATTTTTTTACTTTGTAATGTGGCCATGGTGCTTATAGCTGTGTGTGTGTTCAGTGGAAGTCTAATCGATTTTGGTAAGTCCTTACCTGTAAGTCTACTATGTGGTAGCTTTAGTAAGTCCTCTGGCATGGTACGGTTAGTATCTTCTGATAATTCTGGTGTAATGTTCTCAGGGCGTTCTGTTTTCTTTTTTCGGAATGAATTTAATCCAATATTATCAGCCATTATCAATGCTCCTTAATTTTGTTCAAATATAGTTATGCGTTCAAGTGTTTCTTTGATGAGATCGCCGTATAGTGTATGTATACGTTTGTCATGAATATCTTTAGTATTATCGGTGATTCCAGTTCTATCAAACCTTTTTAATCTGTTCATCTGTTTAATATGAGTTTTGAAAATATTGTTATTACCAAAGCTTTCTGTCGCATCTTGTAGGATATCAAGATCAATTTCTGATCCATTTTGTTGTAGCACAGGAAGTATGCCTAAAAGATCTATGTTCAGACCATAGTCATCTTGCAACTCTAATAAGTGCTCTATGTACTTTTCAGCACCTTTTAAGGCTCGTTCCTGTGTTTGTAGTATAACGATGACAAAATCACTGGCTACCAGTGCATTGTCTGTAAATTTGTTTAGTTGTGGTGGAATATCTAAAAATACAAAGTCGTATTCATTTTTAATTTCACTGATAAAGTTGGTTAAATGATGATCCTGTGAGTAATCATCAGAAAAGTTATCATAAAGATAACGTTCATAGTTTTGTAAATCGGAGTAGGATGGTAACAAATCTAGATTATCTTTTACATTTATTAACGCTTCTTTTGGATTATTATTTTTGATGGCTTCAAACAATGTTTCTTTAAATTCAGGTTTCTTTTTATAAATATTAGTCATTGTTGTTAGCAATAAATCCGTGGCATTAGCTTGAGGATCTAAATCGATTAATAATACTTTTTTGTCTATTTTAGACAATGTATAAGAAAGCATTACAGAATTTGTCGTCTTACCTACGCCACCTTTGAAATTTCCAGTTGTGATAACTTTAGTCATTCTTAACTCCTTTATAAAAATATAAAATTATGGTTTTATAACTTTATAAAAGTATAAAAGTATAACTTTATGAATTTATACTTTTATACTTAGCACGCGTTATTAACTGATGTATAAGCATTTTTTTTGATTTATAAATTTATATTATCATAAAAATATAAATTTAGCAAAATATAAAAGTATAAAAGTATAACTTTATGAATTTATAATTAATTTAATTTCATGAATTTTTTATAAAAAATTGACATAGTAGTAGTCAATGCGTTATATTATGTGCATAAACATAAATTAAAATAATTAATTTATTACAAAAAGAAAAGCCACCAAGGATTGCCGTCCTTGATAGCTACATGATTCTTATCTGTATGAGAATGTGTAACTATATTATATAACATAACCTTTATGTTGTAAATGTGGGTGATTTCGACGACAGTGAAGCCAAACACTTTAAGGGGTGTGGCATATATGACGTGTAGGGGGAAGTTACTTAGAGTAACTCGGAAGAGCCAAATCGCTGTATATGGTATACGAAAAAATAGACAAGTGCCATTTTCCCAGACACTACTGTACAAAAATATTTGGGTGCTACACAAACAATCCATACTGGGCGTGTAGTAGGGTGAGAGCGACCACAAACGGCTCGGCAGGTAAAACGGTGTCTACGGACACAGGGCTTGTATTTAAGCTGTATCGCGAAAAAAGATAATAAATATAGTGATACAGCGCCAATAAGGGCGTTTTTTTATTGGTTTAATGAATAAAGTAATTAATTAAAACAGGTGGGTAAAACCAAAGCTTGTATGGATAATGTGACGGACGACTGAACGATCGGTCAAGTGTTTGTATAAATTAAAGTTTTCTTCTTCCCAAAACAAGGGGAAAACTAACTTCAGTTCAAAACTCCCTCACTCTCAATCAAGCATTTGTACCTTGTTATGTCAACAAGTTTTCATTGTTTTTCTAAAAACAAAATCTGATTTTTAAAGAAGTATCTTACTGGTACTATGCTAAAGTTGAAATTCTTGGTTAATATATTATTATGTTTATTTTCTATAATTTTATTATAGTTAAGATTAAAAATAGCCGTCTTAACTAACTTTACGTGGGAAGTCTTTTTAGTGTGAGGCTTCCTTTTTGTATCTCTAATTGTGTCTTTATTTTAGGTAATTTGAATACGCCATTAAGTTATGAAATTAGCACTGGAAAAAATAAGAAAAAAAGTATAAAATAATTAAATATTTCTTTCTTTTTTTTACACTAACAATGTGGTAAGATAATATAGTTG
>NZ_SDGY01000012.1 GCF_008107645.1 Leuconostoc litchii
TTAACGATTGTCCTGCTGTTGAAACTCGGGCATAGCCATAAACTGTCATTTTCCACCTCATTAAATTGCATAATTAAATTGCATAGTATAAAGCCTATTATAGCAAGAAACTAAAACAGCGCAAAATACTTATAAGTATTTTGCGCTGTTTGTTTTGCACCAGATTATTTTGACGCATATATTTAACTGGTAATCATCAAAATAAACTCCATAGTTAATTTAATTTCTTCATTAATTTGTTATTGATTAATGCTGTTTAAAAATTTAAATAGAGTGAGTTTAGTATTGTTCTTCTTTTAGTAATTATGCTTCCAAGATATAAAATAAATAACATCTCTTTATGAAATGTTATTTACAATTGTTCTATATTCATAGTCTTAGTTCATTCTTTTATAAAATCATACTTACACATTGTGAATAACTTTACTTTATGTAAAATTAATTATATAATTTTATCTGATGTTAAAAAAAATGCTATTTTAGGGGGATTTTATGAAATTTAAAGATGTAGAGTACAGTCGTTTTAGATACACTGTAGCCATTATTTTGGGGTTGAATGTGATAAATATCTCAAGAACTATCCATGCAGCAACTATTTCACCAAGTTTGCAAAAGACAGCGCGTGAAGTAGCAAACTCGTCACAGGGATTTGCGAGTGGTACTAGTGGAGGAACAAAAGCGGATAACACACATATTTATACTGTATCTAATCGTGCTGATTTAATGAACGCATTAGGGGATCAGAATAATCAAACAGCTAAGATTATTTACATTTCTGGAACAATAGATATGAACATAGGAATTAACGGGAAAACTTTAACTGCTACAGATTATGCAAATGGTACGGGGTATAACTTTACTACATATTTAAATACCTATAATCCAGCTAAATACGGTAAAAAGATTCCTGCTGGAACTCAAGAAATAGCGCGTGACAAGGCACAAAAAAACCAAGCTAAACAAATCCAATATAAAGTTCCTTCCAACACGACAATAATTGGTACAAATAATGCTAAAATTACTGGCGGAAATATGATTATTAACGGTAGCAATGTTATTGTACGAAATATTAATTTTGAAAATGCCTATGATTACTTTCCACAATGGGATCCGACAGATGGAAATAGTGGTAACTGGAACTCTCAATACGATAACTTAACAGTTACTGGTGGTTCAAACGTCTGGTTAGATCACAACCAATTCTCTGACGGTAGCCAAACTGATAATAAAAATGGTTCTTATTACGGTCGTGAGTACCAACACCATGATGGATTAGTAGATATTGTGAATGGTGCTAATAACGTAACTTTATCTTATAACCAGTTACAAAATCACGACAAATCAATGAACATAGGTAACAGTGACTCCAAAACTAGTGATTTGGGTAAATTACAAGTAACGATGCATCATAATCGTTTTGACAATCTCATTCAACGGCAACCACGTGTTCGTTTTGGGAAAGTTCATATTTACAATAATTATTATTCTTCTAGTAACTCATCTATTTACAAATTTATGTATGCTTTTGGTATTGGTAAACAATCACAAATTTATGCTCAAAATAATACCTTCGATGTTCGTACAGCCTCTATTAATGATATAGCAAAAGTATTTGGTGGGACGAATTTTACCGACAATGGTAATCTACTAAACGGAAAACAAGTGGAGGGTATATCAAAACTAAACAAATTGAACCCCGTCACATTTTCTCCGAATTACAAAGCTTCACTACAAGACCTAGCAACATCTAAAAATGATGTTAACAATAATGCGGGTCCAATACTTAAATAATAAAACTTAAAAATTTAATTTAATCAGCTATTTATTTAACAATAAATTCAAATTTAATATTGAAAAAATAACAAAAATCCATTCACTAATGAATGGATTTTTCTATGAAACAAGTTGAAAATAGATGCAACATATATCAATTAAGGTTATCGTAGTCATCATTATTATAATAAAAAGAACTACCCAAACAACTTAAGATAAATCATTTTCTGACAAAATCTTATTAATATGTACTTTATTTTCTTGCGCTTACATATTTTTTTGACAAACAAAAAAGGAATAGATTAATTTATCCCTTTTTATCATCAAAAATTACTTAAGATTATTTATTTCGGTAAACATCGTCACGTTTACTAGTTTTTAAGACAATGACAACAAATTCGGTATCTACAATATCAGCGATAATTCGGTATTTGCCTACTCGATACCGCCATAATGTCTTTAGCTCACCTTCTAAGGCTTTACCAAACATTCTGGGATTTTCTATACCACTAATATTCAATTCTAACCAATTATATATACGTCGTTGTACTGGTTTATCTAACTTACTAAATTGTTTAGCTGCTTTACTATCAAATTTCCAGCTATACTTCATAGACCTAGTTTTGCCTTAATTTCTTCTGCTGAAACATATTCACGATTTTCAGAATTAATCACTTTCATTGCGTCAGCATAGTCTTCATCATCTTGACGTGCCTCTTCAATCAGATCAGCTATTAAACCGGTAACACTCATGCCTTTAAAATCGGCATACTCCTTAGCCCAAGCCATTGTGTCATCTTGTAATCTTACAGTCGTTACGCTCATGATTATTCTCCTTTTATAATTACTACAAATGTAGTATATCATGATACTACATTTGTAGTCAAATAAAATTATCGGTAAAATTTTTCTGTTCTTATTGTATCCCCTGCTTTATATAGTATGATAAACAATTTGCATGGCGACCAATGGCTCATCGACAATTATTTTTTGCTTATATCATTAGCTGTCATTTCAAACGCCATCAGAAAGATTCGTCTAATATCACAACAGCATAAATAAACTGTTACAAATGAATTAGTAACTTTTATAAATAGGTTGCATTATTTTGAAGGTTAAATAAAATATATAATTTTATTTAATCGACTAATTTTTCTTTTACATCTTGAATAACTTGCATTGGGTTACCTTCCATTTCTAAAGAGGAACCATTGGTAATTGTTCCTGAAACTTATTTTTATTTTCCCTAAACTTTTCCATAAAGTGCATCGAATTTGGTATTTAACTTATTGAAAACACCTGAAAATCTTGTAGAATAGTATCTACAACTAATCATTTTTAGAATTTAGTTTCTGATTTTCTAACTGTACTAAGGTTAGTTTTTTAAGGTTATTATATAAATAGCAAAAAAGTATAAAGAACCATGTATATAAATAATATAAAGACAGTATAAGTAAAAATAAAATTTTATTACATGAAATAATTATTATTTACGTACGTACCAAAAAATTTTAATCACACAGTATTTTAATTATTATTCAAAATTGAATAATTCTATAAGTTTATTAGAATGATATATATTGATAGTTACAATGATGAACAAATTATAAATAGGACTAAAAGTATATAGGATATGAAATGAAAAAAACATAAGATGCTAAAAGCACCTTATGTTTTTTTAATAATATACGAAGGATTAATATTTATTTTTTTTGATTTTCACCAGTGAAATTAATCCAATGATTAATGCGATTATTATTGCATTAATTTTACTTTGTGAAAGTTGCTTATCTACATTAGTATGAGGTAGTTCGGTTATTTTAGCAGCTTGATCAATATTA
>NZ_SDGY01000013.1 GCF_008107645.1 Leuconostoc litchii
CAACAAAAAAGGAGTGGTTTCCCACACCTACCTGCTGCTTTATTCATGGGCCATCCAGGACTCGAACCTGGGACCTCTGCGTTATCAACACAGCGCTCTAACCAACTGAGCTAATGGCCCTTCTTTTTTCGCCTACTTCGTAGACCAAAGCGAATGACGGGAATCGAACCCGCATAGCCAGCTTGGAAGGCTGGAATTCTACCATTGAACTACATTCGCAAGTTTTTCTTTAGGAATCTCTCCCTATGGCGCTGGACGGAATCGAACCGC
The DNA here is from genome assembly GCF_008107645.1 of Leuconostoc litchii. GTDB lineage: Bacteria > Bacillota > Bacilli > Lactobacillales > Lactobacillaceae > Leuconostoc > Leuconostoc litchii. Next base: position 271 of record NZ_SDGY01000013.1, read on the forward strand.
CGACACATGCAGCTTCAATGCATTGCTCTACCAACTGAGCTACAGAGCCATCTCATTGTTCCCAATGAACGGTCACAGCGGGGCTCGAACCCGCGATCTCCTGCGTGACAGGCAGGCGTCCTAACCAGCTAGACCATGCGACCAATTGCGGGAGCAGGATTTGAACCTACGACCTTCGGGTTATGGGCCCGACGAGCTACCAGACTGCTCCATCCCGCGATAATATTTGACATCTTTGTGTCTAAGGAGAATGTGGGATTCGAACCCACGCGCCGGTTTCCCGACCTGACGGTTTTCAAGACCGTTCCCTTCAGCCAGACTTGGGTAATTCTCCATTATCTGTTCTGCTTGTCCTGCATGGACCATGTTGGACTCGAACCAACGACCGGACGGTTATGAGCCGTCTGCTCTAACCAACTGAGCTAATGGTCCTAAATCGAGCCTATCGCGGCAGGGGGGATCGAACCCTCGACCTCTCGGGTATGAACCGAACGCTCTAGCCAGCTGAGCTACACCGCGATCTGTCTTGACTAGTTCCCTAATCAATCGGGATGACAGGATTCGAACCTGCGACCCCCTGGTCCCAAACCAGGTGCTCTACCAAGCTGAGCTACATCCCGAATTAGTCTATCGAGAGCTTATCGCTCCATTTAAACTTAAAAAAGAGTTTGAATTCCTTCAATCTCTATGCACCTAGCAGGAGTCGAACCTGCAACCTCCTGATTCGTAGTCAGACGCTCTATCCAATTGCGCTATAGGTGCATATATGCCGGCGACCGGGATCGAACCGGTACGATATTTCTATCGCAGGATTTTAAGTCCTGTGCGTCTGCCTATTCCGCCACGCCGGCATACAAGCGGAAGACGGGATTCGAACCCGCGACCCCCACCATGGCAAGGTGATGTTCTACCACTGAACTACTTCCGCATAATTATGCCGACTAAAGGACTCGAACCTTCGACCCCCGCTTTACAAGAGCGGTGCTCTACCAACTGAGCTAAGTCGGCATCGCTTATCCCGACGTGGCAATTTTGACTTTGAAGTCAATGGACGCTACAGGGATCG
>NZ_SDGY01000002.1:0-34908 GCF_008107645.1 Leuconostoc litchii
ATCTTTTCTCTCGCGCTCGCTGTCTCGTGTGAAACAACTCTGCTAACTATACTCGCTTTTTCAAAAAAGTCAACATTTTCTCTTAATTTTCTTCAAAGCTTACAAATAGTGTTGTTTGTAAAGTTTCTAAGAGCTCATGAATTTGATTAGCAGGCATAAATTTAAGATTATAGTTTAACTCTCTCTCAATTTTATCGGTATCTTTAACTTCAAATGAATAAATTGACAATAAATCTCCCTGAAAAGCCACACTGGTTAATTCTCCAAGACGCCAATCATTAAAATCGACTGCGCCAAGTTCCTTAAGTCCTCGCAGTGCCGCTCCCAAAGAGGTATCATTATTATGTTTATGCATTTTTGTTGTAAAAAATTGATAATGTCCTTCATTCTCTTCAACTAAAAAATAGGGTAAATTATCTTTCACCGCTATTGCGGTAACTGCTATTAATGACATAGCCACTCACTTTCCGATTCGTTCTAATGCTTCTTTAATCCAGTCTGCTTGTTTACGCTCTATCGATTCAAAACCAAAATCCAAATGATAATTCGTCCAAAAGCGTTTTTTTAAGTTATGATTTTTAGGCAACACATGCCGATTAAGCGCCATAATTTCATCCTGACGCAATGACAAACTTATTTTCCCAGTATATTGTTCAATATCCATGACAATCACATTAACTTCTTTTCCGACAATTAATTCGCCTTTTAGGTCGCGTACAATGCCAGACTTGCATTCAGAAATGTGAATTAATCCTTGCGTTTGATTATCTAGTGCAACAAACGCTCCATAAGGTTGAATACCAGTTATTCGACCTTTAATTTTTTGACCTACAGAATAGTTCATTTTTTTGCCTCTTTATAGTATTATATCATGCCCTATTAGTTCTATCAGCTAATCAATCTATAAAAAAAACAGGTTATTCACCTGTAATCTCTATAGTATTGATAATCACATCTTCTTTAGGTTTATCCATCACATCAACTTTGACTTTAGCAATATCATCAACAATATTCAATCCATCAATTACTTGTCCAAATACTGTGTGCTTGCCATCAAGCCAAGGCGTTCCACCCTTTTGTCGATAAAAATCAGCTATTTCTACCGGTAATCCGCGTAACGCTGATGCCATTTGTGATGGGAAACTCGATGCTTGAACAATGAAAAATTGAGAACCATTTGTATTGGGCCCAGCATTAGCCATTGATAAAGCGCCGTATGTGTTAAATAAACGATCACTAAATTCATCTTCAAAGCTACCACCCCAAATACTTTCACCACCCATGCCGGTTCCTTCGGGGTCTCCACCTTGAATCATAAAGTCACTAATTACGCGATGAAAAATACCATGATTATAGTAAGAACTTTTGGCATGTTCAATGAAATTTTCGACAGTTTTAGGTGCAATATCAGGGAATAATTTAATCTTGATATCCCCTTTATTTGTTTTAAATGTTGCGACAGGCCCTTCATAATTAGCGGCGTCTAGTTGCGGATATGTTGTTGTCATAGTTTTCTCCTAAAATTATAAAAAACGCCTATTGGCGTTTAGACTTCGTCTTCAAACTTAGGATCAATAATGACAGCGCCATTTTCTATTTCTTCCAAAGCTTGTCCAACAGACTTATTTGATTCAAATACTTCTTGTGTAGCAGGCATACCAGCGTCTAACTCACGTGCTCGTTTTGCTCCTAAAGCAATTAACTTATAACGCGAATCAACTTTTTCTAACAATTTATCAACAGATGGATATAGTAGCATGTTTTTCTCCTTATTATATCTTATCGAACACACGTGTTACGCGCAAACGTTCGGCCGTGATAATTGATTTGATTCTTTCAACTGCTTTAGCAACAACATCATTTTCAACAGCATAATCATAATTAATCATCATTTTTAGCTCATCTCGTGCAGCAGCAACTCGTTTTTCAATTACATCAGGCGCATCTGTGCCTCGGCCAACTAATCGATCACGTAAGTTCGCTAAATCAGGTAGTGTCAAAAAGATATATATACCTTCTGGCATCTTAGATTTGACTTGTAATGCACCTTGAACATCAATTTCCAGGAAAACATCGCGACCACTTGCTAAAGTCTTATCAATAAAACTCTTAGGTGTACCATAGTAATTGTTAACATACTTTGCATATTCTAGCATGTCACCGTTATTAATTTTTTCTTCAAACTGTTCACGCGTTACAAAGAAGTAATCTTCACCATCTACTTCTCCAGATCGCGGTTGTCGTGTAGTAGCAGAAATTGAATATTGAAAATCAATGCCTTCTTCTTCAAAAATTGCCTTACGCACAGTGCCTTTCCCAACACCTGAAGGTCCTGAAAGTACGATTAATAAACCACGCTGAGTCATAATATTCCTCTTTATAAACTAATAAGAACATTATAGCAATTTAAAGTAGCAATATCAATGATAACATATAAATTGATATTTTTGTGAATGTTTGTTCGTATGGACAATTCTAGGATTTATTCACAATAAATGTCTGTTTATAAACATTATCTAAGTCTAAAATATTCAAGGAACTTTTAAGAATTATCTTTTTGATTTGCTTATTTGAACATTTGTTCGTATAATTAAATTAATCAATTACAAGTGGAGAAGACTGGTATGCAAAATTATATTGTTCAACATCAATTTCAAGCACCACTACATCATATACTTCAAAAACTTAGTAAGTACTTTCGCAGTAAGCCATCTATTTTTTTACATCGACAGTTGAATGCTGATGAAATTATTGTACGCTTAGAATTAGCTCTAAACACAACACGTTCAATAACGATCCAGCTTAATGAATCATTGCTCAGTGAAAAAGTTACGCAACTATCAGGGCACCTTTATCAAAATAGTACTGGACAACTTTTCATTTCATCATCTGGAACACATCAATTAATGTCCATATCACCTGCCTCAATACGGCATATTATGTTTAATCAGACTTAAAATCATAATAAAAAAGGCACTTTGAAGTGTCCTTTAACTTAATTTTTCTACTGTATCTATGCTTAATTTCGACAATAGAAAATTAATTGCAACCACATCAATATAACGATCAATATCCACCGTTCCTGCCACCAGTTTCCCCAAACCTGTCAGGGATTTTTTCTTACTCAAAAAAGTTAGATAAGATTTAATTTCACCACCTATACCATCTAAATCTAACCATCGAGGCGTCCAATAATCTATCAAATATTTTTCAGCAAACACATTTAACATATCAGGTTGCCATAAATCATGTGTTGCATTAAATTCTTGCGCCATGCCTTCATGGAACGCATACAGTAAATCAGTCACGTTGTCGCTAACAACATCTTTCACAGAATCATCTTGAAATTGTTTTAAAGATTTCTTAGCAAAATCAAGTTCTGCTTGTATATCCAAAGCCGTTAACTCAGGTTGTAATTTGTGTACATTATCAGTATTCTTTAAACTTTTCATTTTTGGTGACAAGCCTCGGAATGTTTCATTAATCACTTCAAGATTAAAATCATCATCATCTTCATTTTCTGATAAAAATTTGAACTGTAATTCATCAATTGCATTTGATGTTTTCATCATTTCTGCAACATCGCGGCCTTGCCATTTAAAGAAATTGATAGCAATAACAGTACGAACAATCATACGCCAAAAATTGATATCAAATTTGGGTGCATTTGCAATAAATCTTTTATTAACTGTACTTTCTTTGACTATAAATTGTTGCATATCATATAATACTGGTACCAATAGCACAAAATAACGCCAATCTTTATCATCACTGTTAACTAATGCTGCTTGCATAACTTCATTTAAATTAACTGTTGCACGTTCATTACTGGTAAACTGCGTAAAATGTTGTTGCACAATTGTCGCGATCACATCATCCAAGAAAAATGATGCCACTTCAAAAGTTTCTGGCGCATATTTATTATGGTACATAAGATAATAGCGTGCCCTCAAAAAACCAGCAAAATCATTGTAATTAAACGCTGGTAATGTACTTTTTGAAGTGAATTTTTGCTTAGATTTTTGATGACGCATCTTTTTTATTTGTGCGGATTTACCTTGTTTCATATTAATTAGAGTATTCAGTGCTGTTATTAAATAAACACCAAATACCACCTCCTTTTAAAGACTTAAATCTAAATTATATTTCCCATTCCCAAATTCACGTAACTTGAACTGGAATACTTGCTCTCGACGTTCTAAATTAACTGTCGCAACTGTTGCCTGTTGCCTTCCTTCTAACTCAGCAATTTCTATAGCACTATTAACCGTTGACATCACTGGTGCAAATTCTTTTGGATCTGCAGATACATAAAACATCTCTGCATTACCGTAAGTTGCCGACCGACGCACCAAACTTACCGAAACTCTATACCGATTTGCATCAAAAATAATATGGTTAAAATTAAATCCGTGTGCATAATGAAATAATGATGATAAAAATTCTTGAGAATTAAATTTTTCTTTTGCCATGTGTTTTCCTTAAAGTAGTTTCAATTTAAGTATACTATAAAAAAGCTAGTGATCCGTATAATAATATAGAATAACACTTCTAAAATATATTAAAGAAGAAAGTTCTCTCAATTGAAAACTTTCTTCTTTAAATTAGATATACAGCCTATTTTAACTCTACTATGGTAGCACCGTCACCACCAGCGTTTGCACTTGCAAAATGATAAGATTTCACACGACGATCAGATCTTAAAAATTCAGTCACTCCTTGACGTAGTGCGCCAGTTCCCTTCCCATGAATGATTTCAACTGGGCTGATATTAGCCAATACTGTTGTATCCAAATAACGATCTAATTCTGTAAGCGCTGCTTCATAACGCACACCACGCAAATCTAGTGTTGATTTGACCGAAGCACGTGCTGAACCACTAGTTGTAGTCTTGCGAATAATTTTTTGTTGTTTCTTTTTAGCTTTACCTTTTTGTGCTTTGACAGTAGCTTCAGTCTTGACAATATCATCTTCATCAACAAGCATTTTCAAAATACCCATCTCAACTTCCCATTGTCCGTTTTTATGCTTCTTAACCAAAGTCCCTTGCTGCCCATAAGATTGCACGGTAATTTCATCCCCAGGAGCAAGTTCTTTAATCTTTTTTGCTTTCTGTAGTACCTTATTTTTTTCTAAACTAATATTTTGACGCAACTGATCAAGTTGCCCCTTTTGAGCTTGTAGCTCTTGTTCTGTCAACCGCCCTTTTTGCCCAATATTTAAGCGTTCTTTTCTGATCTCACTGATTAATTGTTCTGCTTGCTTCTTAGTGGATGCCACAATATGATTGGCTTCATTTTTAGCTTCCAAAATTAACTTTGCACGGTCTTTATCTAACTGATATCGTTCTTCCGTTAATTTCTCCGATTGCTTTTCAGTAGATTCTAATTGCAATTTCAATGCTTCATTATTTTTTTTGACTTCGTCACGTTTTTTAACCAAGTCTGCAATCATGTTATTTAAATCTTGATCGGACTTATCTGTTAATGATCGTGCTGAACCAATAACATCTTCTCCAAACCCTAGTCTTTTAGCAATTGCTAAGGCATTAGACTGACCTGGAACACCCATCAAAAATTGATAAGTTGGTTGTAATGTCTCAACATCAAAAACCATTGAAGCATTTTCCGTTTCCGGACGATTATAACCATATAATTTTAATTCAGGGTAATGAGTAGTAGCAATTGTATATGCTCCAAGGCTCGCAACTTTATCCAAAATTGCAATCGCCAAGGCTGCCCCTTCTGTTGGATCTGTTCCAGCGCCCAATTCATCGAAAATTACTAATGACTTATTATCTATTTTATCCAACATGGAAACAATATTGGCCATATGTGAACTAAAGGTTGATAAATTTTGTTCAATTGATTGTTCATCACCAATATCGGCAAATATTTCATTAAAAATACCAACTGTTGAAGGACGTTTTGTTGTGATAAACAATCCTGACTGTGCCATTAATTGTAATAGACCCAAAGTTTTGATTGTGATTGTTTTTCCACCAGTATTGGGTCCAGTAATGATGATTGTTTTATAGTTTTCACCAAGCAAAATATCGTTAGCAATGGCAATATTTTTATCAAGCAAGGGATGCCAAGCTTGTTGTAAATTAACATGATTTTCTATACTAACCATTGGTTGCATAGCATCTAGTTTTGCGGCTAATCGTGCTTTAGCATTAATAAAATCAAAATGTCCTAATATTTGCACATTTTGCTGAATAGCCAATGTATGTGGTTGAAGTGCTGTGGATAATTCTTGTAACACGCGCTGTTCTTCCACAGTTTCTTTAACACGTAATTCACTCAACTTATTGTTTAGTTCAACCACAGCCTGTGGCTCAATATAAAGCGTTAAACCTGTTTGACTTTGGTCATGAACTACCCCACCAAATTGATTGCGATATTCAGCTTTCACAGGTAAAACATAACGATCTCCTCTTATCGTAACAATGGGATCACTCAAATATTGTGCTGATTTTCCCTTTGTGAAATCTTGCATTTTATTCTTAATAGCATTTTCATGACCAACTATTTTGCCTCGAATTGACTTTAAATCATACGAGGCTTCATTATTAATTCGACCAGTTGAATCAATTGCAATTTGAATCATTTTTGTGACATCAGTCAATGTTTCTAGCTGTTCAGCCTGGTCTACCAAAACGTTCAAAGATTCACCAATTGCTTCATCTTTCATCTGTACAAAAAAATTTGAAATTGCATTTGTATTACGTAAAACTATGCCAATTTCGGAAAGCTCAGTAGCACTTAAACTTGCCTGAATATCTAGTCGTTTTAAGTGACTAGTAATGTCCGTAAGTTTAGCGAGTGGAATGCCACCCTTTAGACGATCAATCATTACCGCATCAGCTGTTTCTTGTAGCCAATAATTAATTGTTACTACATCTGTAATAGGTTGCAATTCATTGGCTTCTTGTCGACCAGCAGGCGTGGATAAAAAATTAAAAAGCTGTGCTTTTATTTTTTCATATTCTAATGTTTGTAATACTTTTTGATTCATTTTATCTTCCAAAATATTTAGCTATCGTCCTACTATCTAGATAATAGTTGACACCAGATATGTTCTTTCTAAGTATTTATAACCACCAATTGTATATTTGACTAGCAAAAAATGGCATGTTATCTAATATTTCGTTTAATAGGGGTGTTTTTAAAAATTGATCTTGCACCCAGTCATTAGGCATTACTGAAAGTAATTGTAAGGCAAAAAAAGCGATGACAGCACCAACTATACCGTATAATAGTCCACCCAAAACTGAGTCTAACCAACCCAACAATGGAATATGCCGCACTACACTGAAAGATTTCAATATCCAATGGCTAACAATACCACCCAATATTAATATCAAAGTAAAAACAATACCTGAAGCCAGAAATTGTGATCCTTCTCCAACAACGGTTTGTGGCACAGTAGTACGCACAAACTGACCAGAAACAATATTCGTTAGCAATTGCCCAACTGGTTTTGAAAATTTAATGGCAATATACCAAACGATTACACACAATATAAAGCGCAATACCGCATTTACTAACCCCATGTGATATCCTTTTACAATCGTGAATAAAATTAAAATTACTGTCAATCCTAATAAAATCATTTGTTAGTTTCCTTAAATATTTTGTTTGAAGACCGTGTCCGGCTTTCCTGCCTAGCAGTAGCAATAATACTTGATACAGCGCTTTTTTTAGGCTTTAATCTTTCTTTCTGCGACTGTAGCATTTTAATTTCAGCCTGCATTTGAGCTATTTTTTCATTTAATTCATCAATTTCTGCCTGTTTATATAATTGGTCAGATATTGAATTAAACGTTAATAGTATTGCCTGATCAAACTTTGATAATTTTGGTGCAATCACCGCAATTTGTTTAAACTGCTTATTCAATAATTCTTCTGTTGATTTAAAATGAGGAAGACTAGCTTCCCCAGATATAATATATGTTTTTCCAGCAATCACTGCCTTATATTGTTTTTTTTGTTGTTTTATCATGATTTAATTATACAATAATTACCAGAAGTGCGCGGAAAATATACTGATTTTATTAATCATCAAACATTTACTACAACATTTTATCTGATGTCACCGTTCAAAACATAAACCTTGTCACTAAATTTGATACTACGAATTAGTTTAACAGTAATTGTATCATCCACTTTAAATATTCTATCTGTATGATTATTATCAATTAAAATATCTACTTCATTTTCATCCTCTTGAGGTAGTTTTAATAGTATCAAATCTCCCTTTATCATTTTTTCGTTTACTTTAAACTGAAGTATTTTACCTACTACATCAGTATTGTTCAGAATTTTGTAGAATTTTTTTTCCTCATTTTTATTCAATACACTATAATCTGCTCTTACAGTAAAATAACACATCAACGTTGTTATGATACCCAGAATTATTATTACTATGATAGTTGTTAACAAGGATTTAGTATTAACCATGTTTTGATTCCCCTCTTTAATTCAATGTCAGCAGATCATAAATTCTATCTTTTAATCATCTAATATTAACATATCTCAATATTTTTGAGCATATTTTCACACTTAAGCATTGCTAATATATCAATCATGTTAAATGTTAATATAAAAATGCTATACTATTCATATGCAAAAAGTCATTCAGGTCAATCCAGATCAACTAAAAAAAATGTCCACTTATTATAGTAAGCTTCCAAAAAAATCATTACCAAGAGGCGCAATGTTTGCTGTTAAAACCGATACTGTGTCCATAACAGGATACTATTCTGGCAAAGTGATGTTTCAAGGAAAAAATTTCATGGTCGAATGTTCGAAGTGGCAAATAGAAACGATAACACAACAAAAAACATATACAAAATCTGAAAGACTACCAGTTGAATTTGCTAGTTGGTCTGTTTTGGGTTCTGATGAAGTGGGCGCAGGCTCTTATTTTGGTCCGTTAACAACTGCTGCTGTCTTTATATCAAAAGAAAACTTACATTGGGTGCGTGAGTTGGGTATTGCTGATTCTAAAACATTAACCGACGAAAAAATGAAACAGATTGCACCGAAAATTATCGAACATCTTCCTCACCATGTTGTGAATTTAATGCCTGAAAAATATAATGAATTGCAGCCCATTCACAATGTCAACCAGATGAAAGCTATTTCGCATAACTTCGCATTAAGCAAAGTACTCAATAAAATTGATCCCGTTATACCTCAAGGTATTTTAATCGATCAATTTGCACAACCAGCTACTTACTATAAATATTTAAAAGCTGCTAAACAAAAAGACATCATTGATAAAAATGTATACTTTACAACTAAAGGAGAACAATATCATTTGAGTGTCGCGGCAGCTTCTATTCTGGCTCGTGTTGTTGAGTTGAAATCTATTTCAAAATTAGAATCGGAAGCAGGCATGAGACTACCTATAGGGGCCGGTCGTGAGGTAGATAATGTCGCTGCTGAATTGTTACGACGCGGATTAAATCTAAATCACTATGCCAAAGTCCATTTTGCAAATACTAAAAAAGCTGAACGTTTGTTATAACGTTCAGCTTTTTTATTTAGTCTTTAGTTTTTGTTACATCGTCACTATTACTTTTTTCTGATGAAGATACTGTATCGTTTTTCTTGATGTTTTCATCGTCTGCTAAATCTGCTAAAGCATCTTCCAAATCCACATCATCTTGAGTTAGTTCGATATCTTCACTAACTAGTTTATCACGCAAGTCTGTAATAGCATCTTGTGTTTTTTCAATATAGGGCGTAACAAAACCTTTTGCTTTATCCACATAAGGTGTTGCTTGATCAGTAAAATCTTTAATTTTTTCCGCTGCTATATCAATATGTTCTCCATATTTTTCTTGACTATTTGCCTTTAATTCAGCAGTCTTTTCTTTGGCTTTTTCAGTGACATCAGCTGCTATATCAGCCGCTTCATAGGCCACATCATAAGCTTTGTCGCGTATCAAAGAACCTGTTTGTTGTGCTTTTTCTGATAATTCTTCTTGCCTCTTTTTAGGAAGCGCTTTATAAGCAGCATATGCAGCTACCGTTACTAATATTCCTGCAACTATTCCTTTTACTTTTGACATCACTTACCCTCCGTTTTTTTCTTATTTCTAAATCTTTTCATTGCTGCTTTGGTTGCGTTTTTAGTTACTGCTGCAGCAACACCAGTGGCTCCTGCTTTAGCTCCAGAGAATCTATGGCTAACATTTTGTGCTGAATTGTTCAATTTTGAAATAGTCACAGACAAGTCAGACACTGCTTGTACCGTTGTATCCAAAGTTTTCACTTTACCATTTATATCATTCAAGAGTAAATTCGCATTACCTAAAATTTCATTACTCGAACGAGCTATTGTATCAACATCCATTGTGATCACAGTCAGCGACCGTGTCAAACGCAACAAAAATATACCGATGAAGATTACCAAAAGTAAAAATGCCACAGCAAATATAATTAATGCTAGTTGTCCTGGTTCCATAAGATCCTCCGCAAATATTATAGTAATGATTATATTTTGTTAATTTTTTATGAAAAATTTAAAATATTCTCACCTGCCTTTATTATAACAAAAAAAGCCGTCTTTCGAACGACTTTTTATACAGTGCGATTAACTAATTAATGAGCATAATCCACTGCACGTGTTTCACGGATAACCGTAACCTTAATATGACCAGGATACTCAAGCTTTTCCTCAACATCTGACTTAATATCATGTGCTAGGACTTTTGCTTGTAAATCTGTAACTTTTGTCGGTTCAACAATAACACGTACTTCTCTACCCGCTTGAATAGCATATGCTGTGTGAACTTCTTGGTAGTCATTAGCAATCGTTTCAAGTTCTTTCAATCGCTGCACATAATTTTCTAGCGACTCACTTCGAGCACCAGGGCGAGCAGCGCTGATTGCATCTGCTGATGCCACCAACTCAGCAATCGGCGAGATTGCTGGAACATCCCCATGATGAGATGCAATTGCATTGACTACAATTGGCTTCTCATTAAACTTTTCAGCTAATCTAACGCCTAGTTCCACGTGGGAACCTTCGACTTCAGCATCAACTGCTTTTCCAATATCGTGTATTAATCCAGCGCGTTTCGCAAGCGCGACATCCATTTTCAACTCTGCTGCCATCATTCCCGCAAGTTTTGCGACCTCGATTGAATGTTGCAACACATTTTGTCCATATGAAGTTCTGTAATTCATACGTCCTATCATTTTAATTAAGTCAGGATGCATACCTCTTAAACCTAATTCAAAGACAGCTTGTTCACCCTTTTCACGAATAGTTTCATCCATTTGGCGTCGTGATTTTTCTACCATTTCTTCAATACGTGATGGATTAATCCGTCCGTCTGCAACTAAGGCATCTAATGCCATTTTTGCAATTTCACGTCGAACGGGATCAAAGCCACTCAAAACAACTGATTCTGGTGTATCATCAATAATCAAATCAATACCAGTTAAAGATTCCAGTGTACGAATATTTCGGCCTTCACGACCAATAATTCGGCCTTTCATATCTTCACTTGGTAAATTAACAACAGAAACAGTTACATCAGCGACAGAATCCGCTGATGAACGTTGAATAGCTTGCACAATAATATTTCGTGCACGTTTTTCGGCTTCACTTGTTGCATCTTCTTCAGTTTCTTTAATCAAAGCTGCTCGTTGGCGAACCAAGTTTAACTTAGTTTCACTTAAAATTTGTTCTTTAGCATCATTAGGAGAAAGTTGAGCAATTTCTTCTAATTTCTCTTGTTGCGTAGACAACAACTTTTGCGCCAACATTTCTTTTTTGTCAGCTTCATCAAGGCGAGTTTGAACTTGATTTTCTTTTTGAATTAACGATGCATCACGTTGATTCAAGGCCGCATCTTTTTTATCGAGGTTATTGATGCGATCTTCTAGCCTTTGTTCTTGTTGCTGCAGGTGCTTTTGACGGTCATTATACGAATCATTAACTTGATTACGATAAGTTTGTGCCAAATCTTTAGCATCTACTTCTGCTGCACGTTTCAAACTTTTAGCTTCATTATTTGCATGTTCAAGAATGTTTGTTGCCATTTGTTCGGCAGAAATAACTTTATGCGTATCTTGTGTCTTACGCATATAGTATCCAACACCAAAACCAATCACAATTGCGAAAAACGCTGAAATGATTGTAACTATCATGTTAATATATCCTTTCAGCTTGTGAATATTAGATTTCACATATATTAAGTATATATGTTAATTCATGGCGGGTCAATAGAACATTCTAGCTCTCAAATCTCTATTTTACTAAAAATAAAAAAAAGCGATTTAACGCTTAATTTTTAAATCTACGACTTAATTCTCGTTCTTGATCACGTTTTTTGATATCTTCACGCTTATCATATTTTTTCTTTCCACGACCAATCCCAATTAGAACTTTTGCAAATCCGTGTTTCAAATATACCTTCAATGGTACAATTGTAACACCTTGTTCTTGTGCTGATTTTTCCAGCGTACGTATCTCACGCTTATGCAATAATAGTTGTCTTGTACGTAATGGATCAACATTGAATTGATTTCCTTGAGCATAAGCAGCTATATGGACATTCGTCAATAATGCGTTACCGTCGTGTATAGTAACAAATCCATCTCCGATAGTTATTTGTCCAGCTCGAATTGATTTAATTTCTGTACCTGTTAATGATATTCCTGCCTCAAAAGTCTCAGATATTGCATAATTAAAACGCGCCTTACGATTTTGTGCCAAATAATTCTCGTTTTGTTTCTTATTTTTTACCATGACAAACCCACCTCTTAAAAGTTACGTTTGCTGTCTTTTTTATGTCCTTGCTTACTATCTAAAGGTCCACGCTTAGGGCGCGCACCTTCAGATTTACCTCGACGTTCATTTTTGCGTCTTTCCTCACGATTACGGCCACGACCAAATTTACCATGAGACTTCGAAGCCACACGAATATCAGTTGTAGGCGCTTCCTCAGGGTTAACTAACACAAAGTCAACCACTCGTTCTTCCTTGTTTACACGCAATACCTTGACACGTACTTTTTGTCCAATTTGGAAAATACGATGCTTAGAGCGGCCAATAAGTGCCGCATGAGATTCATCATATTCATAATGATCATCTGTTAAATTAGAGATGTGGACTAATCCTTCAACAGTGTTTTCTAAGCTGATAAATAAGCCAAACTTCAATGCTGAGTTCACTACCCCATCAAACTCAAGATTAACTTTATCCACCATATACTCGGCCTTTTTCAAAGCGTCCACATCACGTTCTGTGTCAATTGCTCGACGTTCTCTTGTACTTGTATCCTCACCAATTTTGCCTAGATGACTAGCATATTTTTCTTGTGCTTGTACACCATAACCATGTTTTTCATACCATTTAATTAAACGATGCACTGTCAAATCTGGATACCTTCTGATAGGTGACGTAAAGTGCGTATAATATTCCGCACCTAAACCAAAGTGGCCAACAGGATCTGGCGAATACTTAGCTTGCTTCATTGCCCGTAACATCATTGTTGAAATCATTTGCTCCGCAGGATCGCCAGCAACATCTGCCATCAATTTCTGCAGCATAATCGGTGTTACCTTACTTGGATCACCAACCACAGGATGCCCTAAAGCTTTTGCAAATTCAAAAAATGATTTTGCGCGATCAGCATCGGGTGTTTCGTGAATACGGTACAAAAATGGGACTTTCAACTTGTCAAAATGTTCAGCAACGGTTTCATTTGCTGCTAACATAAATGATTCGATCATTCTTTCAGCTGTACCACGTTCGCGTAGCTGGATATCGGTCGCTTTACCTGATTCATCCACAATAATTTGGGCTTCTGGTGCGTCAAATTCAATTGCACCACGCCTTTTTCGCATATTGTACAAAATTTCGTGTAGTTCACCCATGACTTTAAACATTGGTACTAACTCAGCATATTCATCTTGGACAAAAATATCGCCTTCCAAAATTTTATTCACTGCGTCATACGTCATTCGTGCATGGGATTTGATAACCGAAGTATGTAATCTATGCTTTACCACTTTACCTTGTGGATTAATTTCCATTTCTGCTGACATAGCCAATCGAACAACATTAGGGTTTAGTGATGCTATTCCATTAGAAATATTTCTTGGGAGCATAGGAATTACACGGTCAGTTAAATATACTGACGTACCTCGATTATAAGCTTCAGTATCAATACTTGATCCCTCAGTTACATAGTGTGAAACATCAGCAATGTGTACACCTAAATGATAATTACCATTATCTAATTTCCAAGCAACGACTGCATCATCAATATCTTTAGTGTCAGCACCATCGATAGTTACTAAAGTTTGTTCAGTAATGTCTTCTCGACCATTCCAATCTGATTTTGCAACTTCAGTAGGGATCTCGAACGCTTCATCTAAAACTTCTTGTGGAAAATCGTGTGGGACCTTTTTACTGTAAACGATTTGTAAGATATCCATCCCAGGTTCATCTTTATAGCCAAGTGTCTCAGTTACTTCAGCTACTAATTCTCGCGGATGAATTTTATCAGGGAATCGTATTACTTCAGCAACAACAACTTGTCCATCATTTGGTGTTAGACCGTTGCCACTAACTAAGACTTTAAAATTCATCGTTTTTTTATCACTTAAACGTAATTCACCAATCATATCTCGAGCTTCAGTACCCAGTGAAAAAGTTCCTACAACTCGTTCATAAGCATGCTCAATAATTTCTTCTACCTTACCTTCTGCACCACGGTCTGGTGAAGGGGAGGGCTTTAACGTTGAAACACGAACAGTATCTCCTTGCATAGCCTGCAAAGTATTTTCAGGATTTATGAAAAAATCAGGTAATTCATCATCATATTTGACAAAACCAAATCCTTTATCGTTTGAACGATATTCACCAATGGTGTATCCTGCATTCTTGTTGTACTGATAGCCATTTTGTATATCAATGATATCACCATCACGTACACTCGAACTTAATGCGTTAACAACTTGTTGGTATCCTGTACCATCATTCATTCGCAAACCATCTGCCAAGTTCTGTGCAGTAAATATTTGCTCACGGTTTGATTTCAAGAAACCAGTAAGTTGTGACTTTAGTTGTTCTAATTCCATATGTTTTCCTTATTTATTTTCAAAAATTAACTACTGAGGAGGCCAGCATAAATTAAGATAAAAAAGAATCAGTTTACGAAAAAAGCGTAAACTGATTCTTTTAATGTGCTGAAATGTACATTAGTGCGAATCCAATCACAAACCATAATACACCCAACACGGCTGTTGTACGACGCATAACAGCTTCAAATCCACGCGACTTACGCTCCGCGAATAAATCTCCTGCGCCACCTGATAATGCTGATAATGCATCTTGTTGTTTACTTGGTTGCATCATAACTGTCATAATAAGCAAAAAGCCTACAACAATTAGAGCAATAGTAAGTAGTTTTTCCACAGTTATATCCTCTATTAAATCGTTAACACTTATTATAGCAAAGTTCACGTTAAATCGCCAATTTTGGACAAATAATTTAGTTTCCCAAAGTCAAACTAAACATTAAAATACCACCAGCAATAGCAACATTTAAACTTTCAGCCTGACCTTGAATAGGAATATACAAGTTAGCCGTAGTTTTTGCTGCTAATTCATTAGACATTCCTTGCCCCTCGTTACCAACAATCAGACCAAACTGCGTGCTTGGTTCAACATCACGATAAGATTTTGCTTCCTCGTTTAACTGTGACCCATAAACAGGTAAATTATTTGCCGTTAAGGCATCAACCCACTCATCTAAATCACCATTTAGCACTTCTAGATGAAATTGTGATCCTTGCATAGCCCGCACAACTTTAGGTGCAAAAGCATCTGCCGTACCAGATCCTAAAACAACACCTTTAAATCCCGCTGCATCTGCAGTTCTAACTAGTGTACCAACATTACCAGGATCTTGAATTTTATCAAGCAATAACCATGCACCATCATGAACATAACTTGGGTCAAAAGTTTTTTCGGGTAGACTAATTTCTGCAAAAATTCCTTGTGGTGTTGTTGTTCCAGCAATATGCTTTGCAACCTCTTCACTAATTTCAAATGCAGGTACACCGTGTGGAACGTTAGGTAGGTAATCAGCCATTTGCTTTTCTGTAACCATAATTGCGTGGAACTTGGCACCAGCTTTAATAGCCTCTTCAACTAAATGTAGACCATCCAGTAAATAGGTATGATTTTCTTGACGCCCTTTTTTTGTTGACAGTTTAGCCCATGCTTTGACACGTGCATTTTGGTTTGAAATAATTCTTTCCATAATTGTTTCTTTCCGTTCTTTTTCAGAACTAACAAAAGTACGCCAAAAAATGACGTACTTACTTTAATCGTTGTTGTTTTCCAGCATTACGATTCTTTTTGTCGTAATTATTTGTAACTGTTGAATTTTTTGAATCAGTCTTTTGTGTAGCAGAACTCATATTAGGTAATGGTTGGTCATCAGCCATCAAATCGTCAGCAGTTTTTTTGATCTCAAATTGAGAGTCAACTCGCTTTTCTAACCCTGGTCTTTGGAAGTGTTGAATTAATGATTGAATTAAAGCAAAAATACCACCAATGACAAAATACAATCCAATTGCTCCACTAGCAATCATCGCAAAAACAAAAATCATTACAGGACTAACAAACATCATTGCCGCAGATGTTTTACGTTGCTCCTCAGGCATATGCTGCATCATTAACCACGCTTGAATTAAATAAATAATACCGGCAATAATCGCAAAAACTAACTGAGGTTTACCAAGATCAAAACCTAAAAATGAAGCACCCTGAAGAGCTGGTGCATGTAAAATAGCAGAGTATAACCCTGAAAAGACAGGTAATTGCATAGCCATCGTCAAAAATGAAATGCCACCAATCACACTAACATCATTTTCTCTATACAAAGACATCATTGCCATGCTAGCTTTTTGCTGTTCTTGCGTTGTTGCTGCTTTGCGAGATAAAGTTTGTAGTTTATCAATCTCAGGCTTCAACTTCTGCATTTTAATTTGATTAATTGTAGTATTAACCTGTTGGTTTAAGAAAAAAGGTAACAAAATCAATCTAAAAATTGCTGTGATAATAATAATTGCCCAGCCAATACCATTAACACCGCCAATGAAATTAGCAATATTAGTCATGATGTCAGCCAATGGATGTCCTATCCAACGGTACATTCTACTATGCTGGTTATAACCACCTGTAATCAGAATAATATCAAAAATAACAAACGCAAACGTCAGAACGCGTTTTAATTGTTTCATAATCAGGGTCTCTCCTTGAAAATCATGTTAAAAAAGTTGCGCACAATTACAAGGTATTATTATACCAAGAATTACCTACGAATAGCAAAGTTACTTGCTACAAATTCAGAAATTGGTGTTGTTGTAATTTTATCTACACGACTATAAAAACCAGATCCTTGTTTCAGTATGGTTAAAAAAATAGATAAATCACTTTCTTCACCCTGTGCTTGTATTTTAACTGATCCGTCTGGTTGGTTACTTACCCAGCCAACAATATCGTGCTGTTGTGCAGTACTTTGTGTAAACCATCTAAAACCAACACCTTGAACCATACCGTAGACACTAATTTCAATTGACTTCATTTTTTCCCTCAATGTATAAAGGTAAGTAGACTGTAAAAATTGAACCAGAACCTTCTGCACTTTCTAGCGCAATTTCACCACCATAAGCCTCTACAAGACGTTGTGCAATACTCAAGCCAAGACCTGTTCCACCTTTTGCACGAGATCTTGCTTTATCAACGCGATAAAATCGATCAAAAACATGTTTCGCGTCTTCCGGTTTTAATCCTTCACCAAAATCTTGAACGCCGATTTCAACACGATTCGCCGTTTTTGATAGAGCAAAATGAATTTCATAGCGTTCTAGCGAATATTTCACAGCATTATCAGCTAAGATAATCAAAATCTGTTCCATGTGGTCTTGACGAATTTTAACTTTAGCCTCAGCTGCCAAATCATCATCTAGTGTAAAAACAAAATCTGGATGAATCATTTTAAAGTTATCATAAACGCGGTGCATTGTACCACCAACGTCGGTAACTTCTTTCACATTATCGATCGGAATTTGCTCTGCCCGTGTCAAGTTAAGCATCTCATTAATTAAGGTTTCCATGCGTTGCACTTCCAACAGGGATGACTTAATTGAATCTTCTAAAACTTCAGGGTCATCTTTACCCCAACGATTTAATAATGCCATATGACCCCTAACAATCGTCACAGGTGTACGTAATTCATGAGAAACATCCGACACAAAGCGTTGCTGTGCACTAATTAATGCTTGTAGCCGATCAATTGTACGATTTAAAATACGTGTTAAGTCAGAAAATTCATCATTTGCACCCACCTCACTAGCTCGAACTTCGGTCATGGGGTCGTCTTCAAAAGCCTCAATAGTTGTTTCTATTAACTTCACTGGCCTTAAAATAACTTTCATCAATATCAATGCAAACACAAAAATAACGAGACCGCCAAAAGCAATGATAATCCATAACCAAAAAACAACAGCACTAGGTAGTGCACCATAATAATGCTTAACTACACCAACTAATATCAATGCAAGTGCTACAAATATAACAAAAAAGCCAGACGCCATTCCTAATGCTAACTGCCAGCGCAGTGAGAAACGGCGTACAGCTTTTTCAGTTGTTTCTTTACCAGTTTTATTCATATGCATGCTCAAAATCAGCTACGCATAACATAGCCAGTACCACGTACCGTTTGAATGTATGAAGCTTTGCTCTCAGGATCATCAATTTTATTACGCAAATAGCGAATATAAACATCAACAACGTTTGTTTCTACCTCAGAATCAAATCCCCAAACTTCTTTTAGTAATTGTTCACGTGATTGAACAACATTGATATTCTCAACCAAAGTAAGTAGTAGATCATACTCACGTTTTGTCAAGTTAATAATTTGATCATCACGACGTGCAATACGGTTTTCTTTTTCAATACGAAGATCTTTGAAGTTGATAATTGAACGATGCTTATCATTTGTTTCAGTCTCAATTGCAATTCGACGCAAAAGTGAACGAACGCGAGCTAATAATTCTTCAATTGCAAATGGCTTTACTAAGTAATCATCAGCACCGTAATCTAATCCTGAAACACGATCAATAACGGAGTCACGAGCTGTCATCATGATAATTGGCGTTTTCTTCACTTCGCGTAAACGCCGTGCTACTTCTAAACCATTTAGCTCTGG
This sequence comes from Leuconostoc litchii, assembly GCF_008107645.1. GTDB lineage: Bacteria > Bacillota > Bacilli > Lactobacillales > Lactobacillaceae > Leuconostoc > Leuconostoc litchii. The sequence goes on from NZ_SDGY01000002.1 coordinate 19,256, forward strand.
TAACATCAAATCGAGCAAAATAACATCATAATCATTTTCCAAGGCTAAATCTAATCCTGAACGACCATCATGTACAGTTTCAGCTTCATATCCTTCATGTTTTAGTTCAAGACCAACAAACTTTGCCAAGTTTTCTTCATCTTCAACAATCAATACTTTACTCATTTTTTGTCCTCAACATTTTAAATCGGCAGAAGCCGAGTATATTTGTTTTACTTCCCTTTATTTTAGAGCATTTGTTTAACTCTTGCAAGTGTTTTCTCATTCTTTGAAAAAATCATCTAATTTTGCTAAACGTGTGTCAATTTCAGCTTCATTTTCTATCATTTTCTCATTTTCATATGTTTCTTGACTGATAACATGCCAATCCTTGCCAGAAGGCAAAATATCTTCTGTTATCTCTTCGGGTGTTAAAATTTGCAATGGTAAGCTAGCGACAATATTGTCCAATATTGCTTCATCAACATTCAAAGTATCATTTTCAAGTACAAAAACTGCTTCTGTCTCTTCAAAATCTTTTAGTCGTTGTTCGTCATCAATATATAATTCATCAAAGGTCAAATCAACAGGCACAACAACTGGATCAAGCGAACGTGATGACGGTACCGTAATTTCTCCTGTGATATGAGCATGTAACGTGACATCATCATTATCTAAGTAACTAACACTCCCGTGAACTTGAAGAGTCGACAATGCTAGAACAGACTGTGGAAAACGATTTTTAGCTTCCGTCTCTAAGTCTAAGCTTTCATTAAATGTTAACGGCTTTTGGCGGTATTTTAATAACTGATTTTTTGCGTACTTCATAATTATTTCTCCCAGTATATTGGTGATCTTGCAATATCTTGTGCTTGAGTATGATTATTTGCTAGCAATTGCCAGATTTTTCCAGCCTTATAATCTAAGCGTAAATGAGTCTTACTTAAGCTTGAATCAACTTTACTAATCAATGGTAGGGTAACTTGTTTTTTGATCTCATTTAAATATTGTTGTCCTATTGATGTAAAGCCTAAAATACGTAAATATGGATTTTGCATAGCTGTTTGCATTTGATCCACCTTGATATTTAGTAGTGTGTACAATAACGTCCTTTGTATTCGAGTAAACGTATAACGTTTAGACTTGGTCGATTTAATAAATCCTTGATAGCTCTGCGGGCCGGATTCATTTAAAGCAGCGCTAACAAATCGATGCTCTAAGCCTTCAGCCATCTGATAAATTTGGCCTACTTGACCTACTGTATCAGTCATTAACCGATACTTCAATAATGACCAAAATTCACTTTCGAAATTAATGGTATTTGGTGCTGTTACCAAAGCTTTTTTAGTAGCCTCAGGTATAACCTTTTCGATTTTTTCGATTTTCCCCTTATGCAGAGCTAATCTTATAGAAGATGCCGAGGCAATTGCTTGACTTTCTGTAAAATCAGTATCATGGTAGTTTGCTTCAGCACGTTTAATCGGTATTAAACCGATATTCACCTGCTGTTTTACAACGGCATTAGCATATCCCAGAGCTAAAATATCATTGGGTTCTTCTAATTTAAAATTTGTCTCAACTTCCAATTGTTGTGCATACGCACTAGCAAAAGTTTGGGTACGATTTTTAAATTCCTGCCCTTCTGAGATACTTGGTGCTTTTTTGGCTAATGATAAAAAATCAACGTCCGGATGTTCACTACCAAATACGATATTTTCAACACCTAACGCTGATAGCAATTGTACTGCGCCATCTGCAAAAATATGGCTTGGTTGAACTGCAAAAAAAGTTGGTAATTCAATAATTAAATCAACCCCATTTTTTAAGGCCATTTGTGTCCTTTGCCATTTATCAAATAACGCTGGTTCCCCTCGTTGTACAAAATTACCTGACATAACAGCCACAACAACGTCAGCACCAGTCAACTTTTTAGCTTGTTGAATATGATAAATATGACCATTATGAAAAGGATTATACTCAGTTATTAATCCAACTGCTTTCATTATTTCACCGCCTTAAAAAACCATCGTTCGCTTGTTTCATCAATACTATCATGACCAAAATTAGCAGACACTTCAATATCATGGAATCCAGCTTGTTCTAGTACTTGTTGGTATGTTTTTAAATCATACGTTTGCTCGTGATGAATTTCTCGCATCACTTTAAAAGCATCAACGTGGCTGTCATAGACAAAAAATTTCAAGTCATGGTCAACACTATTCACTTCTTCCCCAGGATAACTAGTCCACATAAAAATATTTTCATCATCATCATCATTATTGTAGTGATAGTTATCATACAATACATTAACTTGATGAGGTGTGATTACGTCAAATAAAAACTTTCCACCATTCTCTAAATGTTCGTAAACTTGTGCTACAGCTGACTTGAAATCATTTAGATTTGGTAAATAGTTCAACGAGTCAGCAAAACTAACTATCAAAGGATACCTAACTGTCCAATCTGAAAAATCACGCATATCTGCTTGCAATAAATTCAAATCTACCTTCGACTGATTCGCATGCTTTTGTGCTAAAGCTAACATTTCTGGTGACAAATCTAACACATCAACGTTATAACCACGCTGTGCTAGTAAAACAGCTAGCCGACCAGCTCCCCCCCCCACGTCTAAAACCGATGTGGCTTGAGTTATATTAGTCACAAAATTAACCCATTCTTGATACAATTCTGAATCAAAGAGCTGGTCATATTTTTCTGCAAAAGTTGAGTAATTGTTATTTATTTCATTATTCATAATTTTAATTTTAACATGGTACAGGTTTGAACCGCCATATTCTGAGCTACATCAATCAAAAAAATCGAGGCAAAAGTCTCGATTTTCTAGTCTTCTTTTAGTATGTCTTCAAGACTAACATAAGGTGCGTCATTCCATAGGCGCTCTAAATTATAAAAATCACGGCTCTCCGTAGAGAAAATGTGTACAATCACATCACCTAGATCCATCAAAATCCACTCACCAGATTGAAAACCTTCTGTAAAGCGCACATTCCCACCTGCCGCCTCTATTTTATCCTTAACCTCAGTGGCAATAGCCTGAACTTGACGCGTCGAGCTTGCATCAGCAATGACAAAATAGTCTGCCATTAAACTAACTTTTCTCATATCAAGTGCAACGATGTTATTAGCTTTTTTATTATCAACTGCTTGTACGGCAATATTTAGTGTTTCTTCTACATTTAATGCTGTTGTTGTCATATTTTAATTTTCTTTCTTAACCCAATAATTGTATGTTTCCAGTGATTTAGGATAAATCGGTGTTTCTTTTTGAACGAGCTGAGCTAATGTATGGACAATTTGATATTTGACACCCATTGATAAGCTTTGGTCTGTAATCGTGCGTGCTTCAACTACGCCTTCAAATGTACGACCTGTTTCTAGATAATCAGCCATAAATAACACTTGAGACAGTCGACTCATATCTGAACCAGAACCAGTGGTGTGTTGACGGACAGCTGTCAATATTTCTTCATCAGTAATACCCAACTCTGTACGAATTATTTCAGCACCCACAATGCCATGCCATACATAATTACCCCAATGAACTAAATCTGGATCCATATGTTGTTCTTCGATCACTCTCAAAAAATCATCATCTGAACGCTCTTTAGCATAATCATGTACTAGTGCTGCTATCTCCGCTTTGTCTAGATCTACATGATTAGCTTCCGATAATTTCACTGCATAGTCGCGAACCCGCAATACATGATGATAGCGATAATCAGATAAACGTGCAGCTACTTTTTTCTCTAGTTCAGCAATTGTACCATTAAAATATTTAGTCATATAAGCCTCTATACAGATCGTATTCTCTAATAAACAGTGCTTCACGTTCTGGTACTAAATAATTAATGCTTTGATTCATACGAATACGTGTACGTACCTCCGAAGCACTAATATTAATATTGGGCACATCAAACCACAAAACTGGATAATCAGATATCGTATCTTGTCCATCATGAAAGCCAGCTGCAAGTGTAACAATTCGGCTTAGTTCATCAATATGATCCCAAGTTGGTAATTTACCAACAGTATGAGCGCCCATAATAAAATAGTATTCATTTTCGGGATGCAGATCAACTAATTCTTTCATAGTCTGGTAAGTGTGAGATTCACCACCATTACGAATTTCAATTAACTCCAACTCAAAGAATGGATTATCTAGAATAGCCATATGTACCAACTGCATGCGATACGATGGTTCGATTGCACTGGCATGTGTTGCATCAACTGGTTGTGCGTTGGGCATCCAGTAAACTTTTTCAAGACCAAGTTGCTTCCCAACACTTTCTGCTAAAACTAACTGTCCTATATGTGGCGGATTAAACGTACCACCAAAAATCCCGACCCGGTGCTTTGTTTTACTTGACTCTAGTTCTAGTTGATCTTGTAGTACAATTGTCGATGTGCCAATCATAACCATCTCCTCAGATCTTTGCTACATCCAATGAAATCTTCTTGTATTTGTCTTCTTGAGCTGGTAGATACAAAATCACCGTACGTCCAATCGTCTGAGCAACAGTAATATCAGAGTGTGATTCAATAAAATTAGCTACTTCTTTCGTTGTTTCTTCAGCACTTTGTTGTAAACTAATTTTAACCAATTCTCGTTTAGCTAGTGCTAAAACTATTTCGTCTACCCAATTTTGTGTTAGCCCATTTTTACCAACTGAAAATATCGGTGATAATGTATTCGCTTGTGAACGTAAATAACGTTTTTGTTTTCCTGTTAATTGCATCATTAAATCATTGCCTTTCGAATGAGGACGCTAACGCCCTTAGGTGCCCAACCAGCTACTTTAATCCCAGCAGGAACATTGATCCAGCCTAATCCTGAAAAAACAATATCGCTATCTTCAGTAATACTAAATTCATGTTTCACTAAGTTCTTCATTTCTGGTTGTTTTGGTGCTGGCGTTAATAAACCACCTGCATGCTGATCATAAAAAGTATCTGCACCAATAAGTTTTGTACGGTGTAAATTCAAATTATTTTCAAAATACGCTGTTACAGCGCTTCGCTCGCCATTAATAAAATCGAAACGCGCGAGCCCACCAACAAAAATTGTCTGTTCAGGATTTAACTGATAAGTCCGTGGTTTGATTTCATTTTTTGGTAGGGCAAACTTTAAGTCTTTATCTGTTAAGACGTGAGCCATTTGATCTCGTTTAATGATACCAGGTGTATCAATTAACTGTTTACCATCTGCTAGCGGAATTTCAATACGATCAAGGGTTGTACCTGGAAAACGTGATGTGGTAATTAAATCTTGAACGCCCGTACGAGACTTAATAATTTGATTAATTAATGTTGATTTCCCAACATTTGTAACCCCAACAACAAAAACATCACGTCCCTTACGCAAATCATCGACAGCATCCAACAAATTATCCAAGTTTTTTGGATGTGTTGCTGATGTTAGAAAAATATCGACTGGTTGAATTCCTTGAGATTTTAGTTCCGAGCGTAACCAATTTTTTAAGCGATTCTTGTTAAGTAACTTAGGAAGTAAATCTACCTTGTTAGCAACCACTAAAATTGGATTATCTGAACCAACGAAACGAGGCAGCCCAGAAATAGCGGACCCAGTGATATCAAATACGTCCACAACATAGACAATCAATGCTTTTGTATCAGAAATTTGGTGCAGTAAGTTAGCAAAATCATCATCTGTAAGCTCTACAGGTTGAATTTCATTATAATGTCGCAAGCGAAAACAACGCTGGCAAAATAATTCATCACTACTAATTGATTTTTTTAATGCGCTCATTGGTAAATAACCAACTTTATCCCTGTTATCAACCTGCATCAAAGCCCCACAGCCAATACACCGTAGACCTTCATTTAATTGTTCTTGAACATATTCATCAGTAATTTCAGTTGTCACGTAATGTTTTCTCCCATTTCAAATGTGGATGTGCTTGGAACACAATTTTTTTAACATATCTTTCAATTTTTCGGTTTAGCCAAGTTTGCCACATGTCTGATTCAATTAAGCGTTGCACAAGCACACTGCGTACACCAGCTCCGTGTGCCGCCCAAATATCTGTTAACATTTGATCGCCAACCATAATTACTTCTTGACGCTTCAAATGGTGTGTACGAAGTACATGCAAAATACCACGAGGTAATGGCTTTAATGACCAAGATACAAATTTGACATCTAATGGTCTGACAGCCTTTGCGACGCGTTTAGTAGTATTATTAGAAACTACAATTAGCTCTATGCCACCTTCACGAAGATCTTCTAACCAACGTTTCAGTTCTGGTGTGCCGTTTGGATTGTTCCATGCTAGTAAGGTGTTATCTAAATCTGCAAGTACTGTTTTAATACCGCGCGCTTTCAAGTCTTCGACTGTGATATCGTAAATTCGTTCAACCATATATGTTGGTGTAAAGTGTTCTAAGCGCATTATATCTATCATCCGTCTCATTTATTCTTTTCTATTATAACAAAAAAACACGTACTACGTGTTACGTGTTTGATTAATACCAATTATTAGCTTGCCAGTGGGCAATAGCATTAGAAACTGTACCATATCTTGCTGCAATGTATTTTTGCATTGCTTCTAATTGAACTGCATAGTTACCATGGTAGTCTTGTCCCGGTACATATTGTGCATAATAACTTTCACTAAGTTGACCAATACCATAATAAGCACCATTTTGTGCATTGGCATTGCCGCCACTCTCATGCTGAATTAACCATTGAATATCAGATGAAACAACTGGTAGAGTCGAGGCGGCCTGTACTGCTTGATTAGTAACAGCCGGCTGCTCTTCAACTACTTGTGTTGGTTGATCTTCATTAGTTAAGCTCACGGGTTGTGCTTTATCACTTGTTTCAGAAACTGTATTATTTGTTACAGATGACTCTTGTTTTGGTTGATTTGTTTGTGCAACATTTGAACTGTTTGCAACTTTTTGATTTTCACTAGAAGCTATCGGTTTCTTAACATTCTCTGCTTTAAAAATCTTAACGTTTTTAACAGATGTTATAGTAGACTTAATTGTCTTAACACGGACTGCTTGGTTCATAGTGGCAGCTTCAGATGGCTGACTTTCTGTTTCTAATTGTGTCCCAAAAATAGCCAAAGATATTCCAGTTAATATTGCGCTTACTATTATTATTCTCTTCATCATGTATTACATTGTGCCGTTGCATTGTTACAAAAATATTACATTAATTAATAAAAACGCTGTCTAAAAATACTTAATATACATTATTTATATAATTGTTTAATTAATAATTTGGTAGCCAATTCGTCAATACAATTAATGCTACCATCGTTATATATATTGACCAAGACCATACAATGTGCCCAAAAAACTCTGAAAAGTGCTCAGCAAATGGCTGATTCAGTGCCGTAGGAACTGTTTTTGTAGCAGGCATAATAATAATATGAAAAATAATCCAAATAACAATACCATATATACTACCTTGCCACAAACTAACTATAGGAAATAGTTGGTTCAAAAAAACAAAAAGAATAGCAAATGCAACAGAAAAAGAAAAATGCAAGATTAGCGCCACAAAATAAACCTTTTGATCAGATGAATAATGAACATAGGCGTGCGTCCATTTACGTGGCATACCCATCTGCTGCAGTAACCTTTGAGGGGGATTAGTTTCATCTCTTTCTTTGGTTCTAGGCGGTAAAATCGCTTCCCAACCTATCTTAACCATACCTGATATCATTCCTGCTATTAAACCGATAAATACAACAGCTGTTAAAAAATGCAACATAACTCTCTCCTTTACATTATAAAATATGTCTAAATATTACAAAAAATTATCAAATAAATTATATGATACAACAAAAAAGCAACAAATCAATCAATGTTGCTTTCAAGTACCTATTTTTTATGAAGCGTTAATTACAGTAAATCTTGTTTTTTCAAATGTTGGTTCACTAATTTCTGATACTATTGCTTTGGCCATCGTGCCACTGTTTGTGATTGATTCCTTCTGATCATCGAAAAGAAGATAATCTTGACCTAACTTAACATCTTTGGCTTCACCAGGTTGGAAAGTAATGCCCGGTGATACACCAGTCCAGTTGACATTGTCAACATTACGCAAGAAATCTAGTTCTCTCTTTTGATTATCTGGTATAGCAACCCAAGATGCTGCATCCGGTAACTTCTTAAGATCTTCTAATAACAAATGATTGTCTGAACCAAGCATCAAACTACCAGCCCCTAAAATAAAAATAATTCGCGGTGTATTAGTTTCTCTTAATAACTTAATCAAATGTGCAGCTAAATCCGTATGTTGGTATGCTAATTTTGGGTTAGTCCCAAATCCATTGACAATAACATCAAATTGTAACAAGTCTTCTTTTGTTAAACTAAATGCATCTTTTTCCAGTACTTTGACTTCTTGTCCGAGCACATTTTGTGCTTTTTCGTGAGATCTTACGATTGCCGTAACATCGAACCCTTGTGCTTGTGCTTCTTGATACACAGCTGAACCAGCCATACCTGTTGCGCCTATAATACCTATTTTAGTCACCATCTTTGTCTCCTTCACTCGATTAATTATTCAAATATCTTAAAACGATTTCCATCAGCTATATATTCTTTTTCACCAGCTGCTGCTTCAATCGAACCAAATGGCATTTGAGCACGTAAGTGCCATGATTCTGGAATATTAAATGTAGCACGCACAGCTTCATCCACTAGAGGGTTATAATGTTGCACGCTAGCACCAATCTGTTTTGTTGCCAGAGCTTGCCAAACATTGATTTGAGCCATTCCATTAGCTTGTTCAGCCCAAGCTGGAAAATTTTCAGCATATAACGCAAATTGTTCTTGATATTGCTTCACAATATCATTATCTGTAAAGTATAATATTGTGCCAACTCCGGCTTTGAAGCTATCAATTTTTTGACGTGTTGCCTTGTAGCTTTCTTCATCGGGTACTTCTGCTTTCAACTTTTCAGCAACAATTTCCCAAAAACTATCAGATGATTTGCCAAATAAAATAGCCGCACGAACAGTTTGATTGTTAAAAGAACTTGGTGTTTCTTTAATTGCGGATTGAATTAGCTCAGTAACCTCTTCCTTTGTATCCGTAACATTTTTACCCAACGCGTAAATTGAGCGCCTCTGTTTGATTGTTGTAATATAGTCTTGGTTAGCCATGTGTGACACCTCTTTCAATTTGTAGTATAATTTTCTTATAAACTGTAACATATATTGTTACAGGTAAATCATACTACTTTACACGAAAAAATGTCAAGAAAAATTATTCAATTAATTCTAGAAAGTGAAGAAAACCATGAAAAACTCTACTAAACTCAGCGATGCCATTCATATTTTGACTTACATTGTCATTAATCAAGGTACTGATTTATCAAGCACGCAAATTGCTAAAAGTGTTAATTCAAACCCTGTTGTTATACGACGAATCATGGCACAATTAAAAAATGAAGGTTGCCTGATTTCCAGTAATGGACGCGCTAACCCCCAATTAGCTAGGCCAGCTGATACAATCAGTTTGTTAGATATTTATCGCGCGGTCGAAGAAGAAACCGACTTCTTAAAAATCGATACTAAAACGAATCCCAACTGCAATATCGGTCGCCATATTCAAACAACATTAGACAAATATTACCAACAAGTACAGGAATCTGCTGAAAAAGAAATGAACAAAATCAAACTGTCAGATATTATCAAGGAAATTCAATCTATTCAGCAATGAAAAAAGCAAAAGTCTTGATGACTTTTGCTTTTTGAGCTAAGAAACACAAATTTTTACTTTTATAATACAGCGTTACCATTGTTATCAAATTGATAAGATTTACCTTGTGCACTAACTAGTGAACTATCCTTAGTCTGTACACCTGTCACCTCATCAAAATGTTGTAAGTTACCATCAACTGCTTTAAATCCTTTGATTAGTTGGTAATTACTATCTGTTAAATACCACTGACCTTGATATTCAAAATAATCATTTTTAACTGCCAAACCATCAGTAGCATTGAAATAATAACTCAATTTAGTGTTTGGATCAACAATGACAGAATCTTTAACTTGTTCACCATTTACATCAAAATATCTTAATTCATTATTTTGCTTCACGAATCCTGTGGTAACATGGCCGTCATTATCCAACAAAACATACTTGCCATTGGATAGTTGATAATATTGATTTTTGATTAAATTACCACTTTGATCAAAAATATAAGTCGTATCATTTATTTTTTGCACACCAGTTACTAGATAACCATTCGCATCATCTGTATAGAAAGTGTCCCCATTGATATTGATAAACTGCCCTTTACTTTGACGACCATCACTATAAAAGTATTGACTCTTGCCATTAATAGTCTGTAAGCCAGTAACTGCGTGTCCGTTATCATCAAAATAGTACCATTGACCATCGCTATTTTTGACAAACTTTAGAACAGCCATATTACCATTCCCAGGTTCAAAGTAGTACTTATATCCATCAGTTGCCGTGACCAACTGATTCTTAACTTGAACACCATTTTTATCAAAATATTGCTGATGACCATCTATTGTTGCAAATCCTGAGCGAACCATTGCACCAGTATTGTCAAAATAATAAGCAACACCATTCTGATCTGTAGCATACTGTCCAAATATTTGCTGCCCCTTTTTATCGAAATAAACCGTGGTACCGTCCGCATTTTGCAAGAAACTCTGAACTAATTCAATCCCATTTGGCAAAAAGAAATATGTGTGATTATTTATTTTTTGTAAACCAGTAACTAGATGTCCTGTTTGATCAAAGTAATAATAGTTATTATTATCATCTTGAATGAACGCATTTTGAGCGCGATAACCACTTAATGTGTAATAAATAATGCCTTTATCATCATGTGTGAAACCTGTTTCGGATAAGTCATTAGTTAATTGTTTAGGTAAGTAATCGTCATCTTTTGTATTTGAAACAACCTTGAAATACTTATTTGAGCCTACATCTTTCAATACATATCCAGCACCTTTACCTTGAATATTTGAACCATTGAAATATTTTGCAGCCCACTCCGTAATTTTTACACTACCATCAATTGGCAATCCAGTAGAAATTTGTGGTGTTTCAAACAAAGTTGGATACAATGCTTTCAATTTATCCAAGAACGCACCACCATATGTTGATTGATATGCACCACCACCACGACTTTGAACAACGTAAAGCGCATTATCAATGTCAGATGATGTATCATCCTCACCAAATGAATTTGTTCTGGTCACTGTAGCTAATTCTTGACCTGGCAAATTATAAATCTGGTCTGGAACCCAATCTGCAATGGCTTGAATGCCATTAGCATGCAAGGCTTTAATTGCTGCTCTCAATTGGTCAACTGTACCATATTTTGTTGGTGTCTTGTAACCTAAATCATAACGATCAGTAAAAGCGTATCCATTTTGAATGATTGAATCCAAGAAGCTTGTGTCTGTACTAGAACGATACTGTGGCGCCAATTGGAAGCTTGTAACACCCCAATTCTTGAATTGATCTGCATTTTGGGCAATCACAGCGTTAGTATAGTCGCTATCTTCTGTGGCAAATGCTTGAAAGTTAGAAAATCCTTCATATATCACTTGAGAGTCAAGTGCCGCATTTGAATGGAATACTTTTCCATCTGTAGATGTTGACGAATCCGAACTCGTCCGTGCATCTTGTCCTGCTTGAGCACCTACGGGCACCCAAACTGCTAAATAACCAGACACTTGTGGATTCTGTACACCATAAATTGATTGACTTGTAAAAATCAAATCACCATTGTCATTTGTATACACAACCGGTGCATTGTCATCGGTATCATAATAAGCTAATCCATCCGCTGTTGTTGCTAATAATGAACGATAGGCTTGGTTTTTGTGAGCTGCTCCCATGTGAAGCGTCACCGTATCATCATTTAGTTTTAATGAGGCATTGTTACTAACAATCACACCAACACCTTGGTTTCTAGTTTCTTCTGTCCCTTCATCTGAAGATGTCATAGCCCCTTTACCATAACGTACACTAGTTAACACATCATGATTATCAACGGCCATTGATTGTCCGCCAGAAACATATTGGATTCTAGCTTTTAAAAGTGTGTTGATGGCATCAAAGTAAGGTGACTTTGTGGCCATGTATTGCCCGTCATCTGTATATAGATCGCCATAGTATACACGTGGTACGGTATCTTTGTTGGTTAGCAACATAGCATAAGCACTCGCCATATTGTATTGCGTATACTTCTTATCGGCTAATTTTTCGTCTTCATTATAGACCTTAAAAGCAGCCGCTAATTGTTCTGCCGTAGGTGCTAGACTATTCTTAACATCAGGGTAAAGATCCGACACAATTTGAGCAATAACTGTTTGTACTTCACTATCATGCGCACGAACAAAACTATAATTAGGAATAGCTTTGTTTTCTGTACTATCATTTGAACGATCCACCATATAATAATTCATAAAGCGTGCCATTGTACCACGAATGTCAGATGACTTCGTTAGCGACCAAATGAGTTGTGTATGCATATAGTCGTCCATGGTCAGCTGGTCATTTCCTTTATCCGTTACATAAAGTGGATCGTTATGACTCCAGTCTTCTAATATCGAAAGATGCTTATTTGCTGTTTCGTCATTTTTATTAACACCATATGCTAATTTGAAATAATCTGAAGCAATTTGTAATAAATCAGCATCAACGTTATCTACGGCATCTACACGAATACCATCAAAATTAGCATCCGCATCATTTGCCGTGATGCTTCCAAAGTTCATTAAGTAGTAAAGCCAGTTCAATTGCTCTGCTTGCACAACTGGATTTGAATTATCAACGTCGTTTGCCAGCAACAGCTCAAAGCCACCCTTTGAATTATCTAAATTATAAGCTTGTTTCCCAGTTTGGTTCGTTGGTGTACGATTCAATAATCTAAAGTTTGAATTAGCATCCGGCGTAAGCGGACTATTAACAAAAGTTAATGCACCATTTTGCAAGTGATCATTTTTTATATCTTCACTTGTTTCGTTCCACTGTGGTTGTGTCACAATAAAAGCTGCCATTGCATCTTTTAGCCAATTTGTACTCTGCTGCGCACTGATTTTCATTTCAATTGACTTTTGAACATAATCACTTGCTTCATTTAATAGTGATTGATTGTCCGTCGAAGCAAAGTTATCCGAATTACTAATAAAGCCTAGGTTAGCCATATAGTTAAGATAGTTGACTTGTGTTTGCTTATCAGGCCACCAGACAGACAATATTGGTCTGAAATCAGTTTGCGTAGAGGCCGCCCAATCAGTCCCGTTCCGTAATATATCCTTAGGTCGATACCATGAACTAGCAGTTAAATAACCATCAATATTTTCAAAATTAGAAGCATCCGTCCCATTTACAGCATTATGTTCACTATAATCAGTATTTTGTGTTGTCAGTCCTTCTTTGATTTCTGATGTCGTACTTGATACTTCTTGACCAGTTTTTTGGTCAAAGGTCATTATTTGTCCGTCAAACACGCCAGAAAAACCTTTTTTCAATTGACCAAGATCATCAAAATAATAATTTTTGCCGTCAATATTTTTGATGCCTGTCACCGCTTGTCCTGTTGCATCAACATAGTAAGTAGCACCATTGTCAGTTTGATAGTACTGATTAAATAATTGTTGTCCTTCACTATTAAATACAATAGTTTTTCCGTCAATATTTTGTAAACCAGTTAATTCGTTACCAGAGGTTTTGTCAAAATAATAATTATAATTATCAATAGTGACAAATTGTCCTTTGACTTGTACACCTGAATTGTCAAAATATTGCGTATTATTATCTATTTTTGATAAACCTTTAGCATTTTGGCCATCATTTAGATAGTAATACCACTGACCATCTTTTTCGACATATTTTCCACCACTCTGCTCTGTAATTTTCGGCTTCTGAACATCAGCTTCTTTTTTGTCAGTAATCTCAGTTACATCCTTGTTAGTGCTGTCAGTTTCTTTTTTATCAGTACTCTCAGTTACATCCTTGTTAGTGCTGTCAGTTTCTTTTTTATCAGTACTTTCAGTCACATCTTTGTTAGTACTGTCAGTTTCTTTTTTATCAGTACTATTGTCAGCTGTATTAGTTGTCACCGATTCATTTTGAGTAGCATCAACAGTTTGACCAACAACTTGTTTGCTATTAGGTTCCTTTCCATCCAGCTTTTCCGCAGACCCATTTGTTCCATTCTCAGCAGTTGCACTATTATCAGTTGTTGGTGAAGCTAATTTTTCTTTCTGATTATCATCAGTCGTGATTGTCGTGTCGGACTTTTGAATGTCAGTTGTTGATACGATATTACTATCACCAGAAACACTCTGTGCAGATAAAGCAAATGTTAACCCTACTGCTAATGCACAAGTAGCACCTACAACCCAGTTTTTCCCCACTTTATACAGCTTTTTACGCAATACTTCTTCTTTGAACGTCATAAATTCTCTCCCTTATAATATTCGCTTCCTATTACACTGAAAAATTATAACTTAATTCATTTGTAAAAACAGTAAAAAATTCCACATATATTAGAAATATTTTAAAAAAACATTGTAAAACCAACTATTCTAGCGATAAAATTAATATTCATAATATTAATTTTATTATAAAAAATGCGTCATTAATTTATCAAATGATAATTAACAACGCTAATTACTTAAGTTCATAATATCGAAATATGAATCACAAACTAATTAAATTTTAATGTTTTTTAATTTATTTTTGAATAGATTAAACAATGCAAACAAAATTACTAGAATTAGAAAATTTAACATATTTTCTATCAAAGAAAATGCACTTCTGCCTGTTTTGGGTAGCATAGTTAATGTAGTGTTCATTTGCTCACTATTTTTACTGAACTTATTTTTATCAAATAATATGTCAGGTTGGTCCATGTTTTGAAGGCCATTTTCATTCAACGCAGGTTGGTATGATAAATAATTATTTGGAAAAATATTGGTCTTATCAACTTGTTCTTGCTTTGAAATATTCTCATCAGAATCTGCTGCAAGATTGTTTAATTTAAGTGGATCATCTGTTTTTATCTCATCGTATTTCGATAAGACAACACTCTTATTTTCTGTGATATTATTAGTCGTTGCCGCCAAAGGATATTCTTGAACATATTCAAAACTATGGTTATCAACGATTGAGCAATCAGCATAATTATTTTCATCCATGAAGCTTACCTGATTATTGTAATAGTTCTCATTGTCGTCAACTTTGTTCTTTCCGGCAAGACCATCTTCGCCATTTACTCCATCTCGACCAGCTTTACCATCGATTCCATTTTTTCCGTCATGGCCGTCTTGACCATTTACTCCATCTCGACCTGGTTTCCCGTCGGAGCCGTTCTTTCCAGCAATACCATCTAGCCCGTTACGGCCATCTTGACCTGGCTTCCCATCCGCTCCGTTCTTTCCAGCAAGGCCATCTTCACCATTTGCTCCATCTCGACCGGCTTTACCATCGATTCCATTTTTTCCGTCATGGCCGTCTTGACCATTTACTCCATCTCGACCTGGTTTCCCGTCGGAGCCGTTCTTTCCAGCAATACCATCTAACCCGTTACGGCCATCTTGACCTGGCTTCCCATCCGTTCCGTTCTTTCCAGCAAGGCCATCTTCACCATTTGCTCCATCTCGACCAGCTTTAC
>NZ_SDGY01000002.1:34968-42623 GCF_008107645.1 Leuconostoc litchii
GCCGTCTTGACCATTTACTCCATCTCGACCAGCTTTACCATCGATTCCATTTTTTCCGTCATGGCCGTCTTGACCATTTACTCCATCTCGACCAGCTTTACCATCGATTCCATTTTTTCCGTCACGGCCGTCTTGACCATTTACTCCATCTCGACCTGGTTTCCCGTCGGAACCATTCTTTCCATCAATACCATCTAACCCGTTACGGCCATCTTGACCTGGTTTCCCATCGGATCCGTTTTTTCCATCAACACCGTCTAACCCATTACGACCATCCTGGCCTGGTTTTCCGTCCGTTCCGTTCTTTCCGTCATGACCATCTATACCATCTCGACCCGGTTTCCCGTCAGCACCATCTTTTCCGTCAAGACCGTTTATTCCATTTTTACCATCAACAGTATACGTATAAATAATCCAAACATTTTGTTTTGAGTTATTATTCTTATTTGTTTTATTAAATAGCCCACCATTTCCGTCAGCTGTATATGTATAATGCAATAATTTGTCAGTTGAATCTTCAATTCCAGCTACTTCTTGATCAATTGTTTCTGGAATTTCATATGTTTTTAATTCTCCATTATCATCATAACTAATGAAATTTCCGGATTCATCATAATACATCTGCCCATCAATACCAGCAATCGTCTGCGTTGGTTTCAACTCGACCCCATGAATTTTTTTTAGTACGTAATGAACAGTTATCTCAGCTTTTTTTGAAAGCACAGCATCTGCTGTTGGTTCAGTTGCAGATATCTTTGTAAAATTTTTAGGTGCTTTATTCTGACCATCACTTAGGTCACTAGAGTACGTTAGTGCAGGATCCAGTTTATTATTTTGTTGATACATTATCCTGTTTAAATGATAACTTACCGTCTCAGGATCTATTTTTTCAGGTTTTTTCAAAAAGGCTAATTCATCTGAATTCATATTATGATTTTGACGCCACCACCAAGCCTTTCTGTTCATCGGCACCGCACCAAAATATAAGGTTGGTTTATCCGTTGTAAAATCAGTAAACGAAACACCTTCTTCAATGGCATAATGCTGTGGATTAGTATCTTCATCTCCCTCTACTGATTGAAAATCAGGACTAGTGTTTGTATACGCAAGTCCGTCCGGAGCATTGTTAACTACACCTTCGCAATCAATATTATCTAAGGTAATTGCAGAATTTTCATTAATAATGGCCGTTTTAGCATCATTAGTTTGAACATACTCTCTTCGATTACCTGTAACTTTGTCCATTGAATAGTTAGTAGAGCTTAACGATCCGGATAGAAAGTATACCTTCGGTACACTATCAGAAGCAATTTGATTAGAGATAGGCACCATTTCACACGTATCGCTATAGGTAAACCAAAAAGTAGTTTGCCAATTTAAATTAGTTGTCCAAATATTGTCAATGGCATTACTACTAATAGCAACATGAGGACTACCATTGTCTTCAAAGCTGTTGGTTGATTCATTCCAATTACCATTTTGCAATTGAAAATCATGAAATGTTTCGTGAAAATCTACATATTGCTTGTGTCCATACTCATCTTCAATACTACCGGCTTTGGCCCATGTTTTCTCAATATTTGCATGTAGCAAATCATTTCCTTCATACTCCCATACTTTGGTACTATCATTTAAATTAGCGTGTGAACCAA
The DNA here is from genome assembly GCF_008107645.1 of Leuconostoc litchii. GTDB lineage: Bacteria > Bacillota > Bacilli > Lactobacillales > Lactobacillaceae > Leuconostoc > Leuconostoc litchii. The sequence continues at coordinate 36,621 of NZ_SDGY01000002.1, forward strand.
TCCCGGTAAAAATGTTACTTGGATTTATATCAGATATTGGATCACTTTCATCGGCCGGTTTGGAATTATCAAATTTCAAAGCCTGCTTTGCAGCTGACGTAACAAATTGTGTTTTTCCATCAGCATTTTGCTTTTTTCCTTTGTGTAAAGCCAAATTGTACTCGTCAAATTGCTCTGTATACTGTTTCTCTTTTTCAAGTTGTTTCTGCTGAGCATTTTGTATATTACTGATCTGTTGTAGATAGTCCCCCTCGCTTTCTATTTTGGCTTGCCTAATTGACTCTGCATTATTGGCATCAATTGATATAGTTTGTGTCGGTTCTTCGACAATTACAACACCTGCCTTTTCTGCAGTTGACACAGCATTTTGCAATTGACTGTCATCAACACCTATCTGTTGATCAACTTTATCTGCATCTGGCGAGTAGTCACTTACCGTTTGAGCTGTTGTATCATTTAATTGTGTGTAACCAACGTCATCAGCATTTATTATCATCGTAGTTGCATTGCAACTGAGTATAAATGCAGAGGCTGCAATCCACAATTTCCTCGATTCATATAATTTATGATGTATCGACTTATTATTCATACCTTCCCCCTAAGTAATTATGATAAGTGTTTATTATACCAATTTGATAAACGTTAATCAATAATAGTATCACTTTTGTAAACACTTAAACAAAAAATATATCTGTAATTTCTTTATCTAAACCTTTAGCAATTTTTTTAGCTGTCGGTGGTGAAGGATATTTTTTATTATTTAAGTATTCTGTCATTAAAGAATAATTGATCCCGATTCTTTTGCAAAATATTGCGATACTTTCCCCACGTATTGCAATTTCTTTTCTAACAGATATTGCATCACGAAATTGTAGTGTTAATGTCATTATACTTCCCCCTTTTTTAACATAATGTCATTATATAGTCGTTGTATCACATTGTCAAACGTTTTATATTTTGTTTTGGAATATGTTCTGTTTATGTTTGTTTTACATTTGTATATAATAAAAGTAAACAATATTAGGAGTGTTTTAAATCATGGTAACAAGAGAACAATTCGGTTCAAAAATAAAACACATTAGAGAAAAAAAACACTTTACCGTTCGTCAAACTGCCTTACAAGGCAATTTTTCATCAGCCTACTTATCGCAAATTGAAAACGGTAACAAAAACATTCCAAAAGTTGACACACTTTACCGTATTGCCAAAGGACTTAGAATTTCTAAAGATGAAATATTACATCTTGCAGGCATAACTTCTCATATGCCAGCTCATCAAACGAACGTCGATCTTGGACAACAATTTACTGATAACAATTTGCTACTATCATTTGAAGGAAAACCACTTTCTCCTGAATATCGAGAAGCAATTTTATCAATTCTTCGAACACTACCCGATGCGACTGAATAAAATATCAAGGAATAAAATATCAGTGTATATAGACGAAAAAATTTCAGCTTATCTTGAAAAAATAATAACAATTAACCATTTAACGTTACTTTATATCGATGGGACAACATTCGACCCTGATGTAGCTAATGTTCAAAAAAAAGCCATCATTGTCAATAAAAATTACCAAACAAAATTTAGCATTTATTTTCGAATTGCACACGAGATATCGCATTTAATTTATACTACAAGCAATACGACATACACTTTTTCACCATTATCAAAATTATCAGATGAAAAAGAAGCCAATTTGCACGCTATTCAAATTTTGGCAGATTTTTATTTTTCTGAAAATCAAACACACTCACGTTGGGAACGTCGTTTTCAATTTATTGAAACTTTTGGTTTAGGACAAATCGTTCATCTAGTTGAAAAAATCTTGATACAAGAAAAAGTGTCATCAATTAATTGATGACACTTTTTTATTTTTGAATGTTCACTCTATTTAAACTGTAATCAATTCACCTGAGTTAACATCATAATATTTTTTACTACCGTCTTTCTGTACAATTGATTCCCCTTTAACTTGGTGTCCATTGCTTTTAAAGTACAGATGTTGACCATTAATTATCTGTTCTCCTGTAACTGCCACACCGTCAGTATCAAAGTAGGCCCAATCGTTATCTGATAATCTTTCGAAACGATTTGTAATCATTTCACCTGAATCGGCATCATAATAACGCATTTTGCCATCAGTATCAGTATACTCACGGCCCTTAACTTGATTGCCATTATTCTCAAAGAATAGTTTCTGACCATTAATCACTTGTGCCCCTGTAACAATGTTACCGTTTTGATCAAAGAATGCCCATGTATTATTTGATAGGTTGGCAAATCGATTCTTTTGTAATGCTCCTGAATCGGCATCATAATAATGCACTTGTCCATTTTCATCAACAGCTTCCGTTCCCTTTGCTTGACGACCATCTTCAGCAAAGAATAACGATTGACCATTGATTACACGTGTGCCAGTAATAGCAACGCCGTCAGAACCAAAGTAAGCCCATGTACCATCTTCGTTTTTTCCAAATCTATTCGTCACCATATCACCTGAATCAGTATCAAAGTAACGTAGTTTTCCATCTGAGCATTTGACAGAAACGCCCTTAACTTGGATACCATTCTTATCAAAATACTGAATATGCTGCTGATCATCCAGCGTAACTGTTGTCAAACCACTATTAGCCATTACACCATTCTTATCAAAATAACGCCATGTCTTGTTTGAAAGCATGTAATATCCGTCAATTGATTGCTTACCAGTCTGGTTAAAGTAGTACGTATTTCCTTTGCTATCTTCTAATAATGCATCTTGTAATTCAATACCGTTTGGTAAGAAGTAATAACTATTACCGTTAATTTGTTGGAAACCATAAGTCATGTGCCCATTTTGATCAAAGTAGTACCAATTAGACTTGTCATCTTGAATAAAAGTATCCTTAGCCTGATAACCACTAGTAGAATAGTAAGTCATACCATCAGCAGTCGAAATAAAGCCTGTATTTGATTCTTCATTGGTTAATTGCTTTGGCAAGAATACACCACTATCACTTACTGTGCTTACCTTGAAGTATTCATTGGTAGCCCAATCTTTAAGAACATAATAAGCACCTCGACCTTGAATATTAGTACCATTAAAGTACTTTGCAGACCACTCTTTTATTTTCTCACTAGGATTCATTGGCACACCTGTTGAAATTTGATTTACTTCAAATAATGAAGGATACAACTTCTTAATCTCATCAAGGAAGGCACCACCATATAATGATTGATAATCACCACCACCAACAGTTTGTGAAGCATACAACGTATTGTTAATCACAGAATCTTGATTATAAATACCCGAATTATTAACTCGTTGTACAGCAACTACTTCTTTTCCTGTCAAATTATAAATTTGATCTGGTACCCAATCAGCCATTGCACTAATATTTGTAGCATGCAAAGCTTTAATTGCTGTACGTAATTGATCAACAGTACCATACTTTGTTGGTGTGTTGAATCCAAGATCGTAGCGGTCAGTAAAGGCATAACCGTTTTGAATGATCGAATCTAAGAAGCTGTTATCTGTACTTGAACGATATTGCGGTGGAAACTCGAAATTAGTGATTCCCCAGCTCTTATATAAATCAGTATTATTAGCAATTTTGACATTCGCATACTCATCTTCTGTCGTTGGTGTATATTGAAAATTAGAAAAACTTTCATAAATCACTTGAGAATCTAGTGCAGCGTTCGAATGTAAAGTTTTACCATCAGTGGTTGTTTCTGTGCTACTCTCCGTACGTGCATCTTGTGTGTCTTTTGCACCAAATGGTACCCAAACTGCCAAGTACCCTGAAACTTGTGGGTTTGCTGTACCAACAATGTCAGATTTATTAAAGATTAATTGTCCCTTGCTATTTGTGTGTCGGATCAAACTTTTGGGCACATCACTATCTGATACATATGTCGCAATACCATCCTTAGTTGTCAATAACGCTGGGCGATAAGCTTGATTCTTATGTGCAATACCCATATCAACAACAACTTGGTCTGTATCACTTAACTTCAAGTCTGGATTATTACTTTCAATAACAGCAATACCTTGTTTGCGTGTTTCTTTTGTTCCTTTATCTGTAGCCGTCATGGCACCTTTACCATAACGAACAGATGTCAATACACCTCTATAGCTATCAGCCGGCATATCGCTGTCACCTTGCATGTAGGACATAGACATTGTTTGTCCACCTGAAACATACTTTATTCGTGACTTCAATAAAGTGTCAATTGCATCATAATACAATGATTTAGTTGACATATATTGACCATCATCAGTATACATATCACCATAATAAACACGTGGCACAGTATCTTTATTAGTTAATATTGTAGCGTAAGTACTTGGAATATTGTATTGTGTAAATTCTTTAGTTGTTTTCAACTGATCGGCATTATAAATTTTAAACGCTTCTGTTAATTGTTCCATTGTTGGTGACAAACCATCAGCATCAGGATCAATTCGTTGCTTAATAATTTCTGCAATGACAGTTTGTACTTCACTATCATGCGCACGAACAAAGGAATAATTTGGCTGCGCTGTATTTTCTGTCGCATCATTACTACGATTAACCAAACTATTTGTCAAGAATGGTTCCAATCCACTTCGCTTATTGCCGTACTGATCAACTGGTGGCATAGTAAGTGAATATTTTAATGATAATCGTAACTTATTATCCATTGAAAGTTGGTTATCACCATGATCTGAAACATACACAGCATCATTATCACTCCAATCTTCCAGAATTGATACATGTTGATTTGAAATAGCATCACTTTTATCAACGCCGTAAGCTGCTTTGAAATAATCAGCTGCAATTTGTAACAAATCAGCATCAACATTATCAACCGCATCAACTCGGATGCTATCGAAATTAGCGTCCGCATCGTTGTTAGTAATTGATCCAAAGTTTAATAGATAGTACATCCAATTTAACTGTTCAGCTTGTACAACAGGATTGGAATTATCTACGTCATTTGCTAATAGGAAATCATAACCACCTTGTGTGGGATCAATTGTATATGATGGCTTACCAGTTTGATTAGTAGGCGTACGGTTTAGCAAGCGATAATCAGAGTTAGCATTTGGTGTTTTATCATTATTAACATACAATAATGCACCTCCTTGCAAATGATCAGTGCCCTTTGATTCACTGGCGATATTCCAGTTTGGTTGACTGTCCACAAACTGAGAAATATCGTCTTTCAACCATTGCGTCTGTCCTTCTTGACTGATTTTTTGCTCAATTTTAACTTGTATATCTTGTGCAGCTGAATTTAACGACTCTTGACTATTATCTGTCGTATAAACCGTATCAGTATCATCAGTATCTAAATACTTCATTGCATTTAAATAATTTACTTGTGTTGCTTTGTCTGGCCACCAAGTCATTAACAATGGACGAAGATCATTGTCAGAAGATGCTTTCCAACTTTCACCATTTACTAAGATATCTTTAGGACGATACCAACTATCAGCAGTAAGATACCCATCAATATTTGTATAGTTGTCAGATGACGTACCTACAGAAGCATTGTGTTCCGTATAACTATTATTTTCACTCGTCAATCCTTCTAAAAACTGATAGTCATTTGTATCCGCCATTGCGCCAGTATCTTTATCAAAATAAAGCACCTTACCGTCAATAACTGTAGCAAAATTCTTTTTTATTTGACCATCATCATCAATATAATACGTTTTTCCATCAATAATTTTTACATTGTTAGAACTGGCTTGTATTGTTGCTAAGGTTGCTGTTGTAGATTGATTCTCTTTATTATCAATCGTTTGACTTTTTTGTGCCACTGAAACAACGTCACTTTGATCAGTACTATTTGTAGCTGATGTATTCTTGTCTACAGTTGCTGCTGTTGTATCTGTTGTGTTTTTGTCCGCAGTTGCTGCTGTTGTATCTGTTGTGTTTTTGTCCGCAGTTGCTGCTGTTGTATCTGTTGTGTTTTTGTCCGCAGTTGCTGCTGTTGTATCTGTTGTGTTTTTGTCCGCAGTTGCTGCTG
>NZ_SDGY01000002.1:42718-121736 GCF_008107645.1 Leuconostoc litchii
TTTGTCCGCAGTTGCTGCTGCCACAATAACAGCTTGATCACCAGATGTTACATCAGCATGTGCTTGTTGCAAAAAGCTTGTCGTACCGATAATCGAAAGACTTCCAGCTATGACTAACATTTTCCCCGACTTATACATTTTTTTTCGAAAAATGCTTTTTTCACTTCTGAATCTCATACTCTACTTCCCTTCATTTCTTCCCGCTTTAGCATAAATAAATGTTCGTTCTCTCTACATAAAATATTATTTATACTGGTAACCTCATAAAACGACTATGACTACACAACATTGTCACTAACCAGTTTTATAACGTTAATCAATAAGACTAACTATTTTAATATATAATGAAACAAATATTTAAAATAAAATATGCAGAATTGAATAATTAGAAAAAGTTTATTATGTATTAATATATAATAAATAATTACTTTCATAAAAAATATAAATTCAAATAATTACAGGTTATTAACGACATGAACAATAAAAAAGGAACTGCTATAAAAGAAATTCGCAAAACCAGAGGCGTATCTCAACAAACATTGGGTACGCTCATCGGTTCTCAATCAACGGTCTCTCGTATAGAAAACAATAAAACTGAGCCTACAGACCATACTGTTTTACTGCTATGTAACACATTAAACATCTCATTTGAAGAATACTTCAATACTGTTTTTGGGAAAAAAAAAATAATCTACAGATACTGACGGAGACACTTCATCAATACTATGTGGATCGTAACCGAAAAAAATTAAAACATCTTAAAATATCAATCGAAAAAGATATCTCGCAAAATCCCAATTATCCGTTCACGCGTCACTATTTTTTTATGACACTATCCACCTTGTACCACTTAGATTTTTTTCTAGCAACACCTGAACAACAAAATGAATTAATCGATTATTTTTTTAATGTTAATTATTGGCAATTTTATGATTTATGTTTAATGGAGCATGTTGTCAACATGCTCCATGTCGAGAAAATGAGACCCTATTTATCAGATATTCTCAAACAGTACGCCACTGAATCTATGCCTAAAGCTTCTACTGAAATTGTAAACAGAATATTGATTAATACTTTAGAAACAAGCATTATACAAAAAAAATACAGTTTTACAAAATACTTATTAAACAAAATTGCAGAATATCACTTTAATAGCGAAGACTTTTGGTTTCAAACATGGTTATTATTTTGGACTGGTGTATACGAAAAAAATCATAATAAAATTCGTCATGCATATAGTATCCCTACATATTTACATCAAAATAGTACATTACAAAGCTTTGATAATTTTTTAAAGATTACCCACACAGATAATCCATTTATAGAAAATGACAAAAAAAAAACACATGATATCAACTAATGTGTATCATGTGTTTGATTTATATACTATAAGTCTTGTTGAAAATCCATTGGTGTATATAGTTTCAATAATTTACTAAATACAAATTGCGCAATAAACCCAGCAATAACAGGAATAATCAGCCAAGCAAGGATAGCAATAGCTGGATTAATAAAGTGATTCATAACAGTTGTAGGTACTGTTGGATCTTTTACCATTGATTGGATTGGTGAAACTAGACCAATGTAACCAAACCCCGCAGTTGTTGGTGTTCCTTGAATATTAAACAAGGCAACGGGAATACCAGAAATAGCGGATGCTAACAAGAATGATAACATAGTTGCTGGCTTTGCAAATACAGACGGCATCATACCTTTCATAGCCCCCAAGGCTATGGCGACAGTAACACCAGGCTTATTTACCTTCCATGAATTAATCAATAATACGACAGTTGTTGCAACCACACCCATGGCTGCAGCACCTGAACCTATACCTGATAAACTAATGGCCAATGCAATACCAACAGTTGACACCGGCGTAATAATAATAATGGCAAAAGCCATCGCAATTAACATTGCCATAGGAATAGGTGCTAACTTGGTAAATGTCTCAACCAATTGACCAATCCAAGTCGTAACATCGCCAACATATGGCGCAATTGTTTTACCAAACAAACCAACACCGCCACCAACAAGTATTGGGCTCAAAATAATAGCAACTGAACCAAATCCTTTAAGATAACGAGCTACTAACCATGTAACCAAAACAGCAACAGCTGATACAATCATTGCATTAATCACATCACCCGCACCAGAAGCGATATACACATTAGCAGGCGCAACAGAGTGAATACCTGTTACTGGATTCAACCAACCTTTAGGCGCTACTGCCCACTTAATTGATCCTGAAGCAGCAGCTGTTGCTATAGCAACAACACCAACATCTAGGCTCTTCATTTTGAACTGCAAAGCGACAGCCATACCAATCAAAAATGGGATTAATGATGTAAATAACGTTAAAATGGCACTCAAATTAGTACCAAAAGCTGTTGTACCCAAGCCTGAGTACTGAATAATGTATTTCATCACAGCTGATGGTAGAACACCAATTAAAATTCCTTGTGCTGAACCTGATAAAACTTTGAAGAAAAAGTCCTTCAAATGTAAATCAGTTTGACCACTGAAAACAACGGGGGCATTTTCTTTAGCCTTACGTGCGTACTCTTCATTACGCAATTCTTGCGACTCTCGGGCAGACCACTTTTCGCCTTCTGCTTTGATAGACATACTATTGTCTCCTCTTTTCAATTCTTATTTGTCACACAAACACCCCTCATTGTATGACACCCTCCCAGATACTATTTGCTTGTTACTTCACAAATACTCCGGATAAAAAATTCCCAAATAAGTAATCTGGGAATTCCATAAAATTAATATTCAACAGCAATCGCTGGCTTCTCACCTTTAGCAAAAGCAACTGCGGCATCAAATGATTGATGAACCATTTCCAACACGGCTTTTGTTGTATAGAAAGCTGTATGAGGTGTAACCAGTACATTTTCACGTGAAATCAAATCGGCAATCTTAGCATCTGGGAATTCTTTACCAGACCAATCTTCGTTGAACAAACCAACTTCATTTTCATATACATCCATACCAAAATCAGAAATCTTACCAGAATTTAAGCCATCAATAATAGCATCAATATCCATCAAGTTTCCACGAGCAGCGTTCATAATAACCACGCCGTCCTTCATTTTAGCAATAGCTTCTGCATTGATTAAATGATGGTTTTCAGGAACACCTGGAACATACAATGAAATAGCATCAGCTTGTGCGTATAATTCATCTAATGTGTCGACATACAAACCTTCAGCTTGTAATTCAGCATTTGGGTATTTGTCATAAGCGATGACTTTTGCGCCAAATCCTTTTAAGATATTAATTGCTACACGTCCAATATGTCCTGTACCAATAACACCAACTGTTTGCATACGCATTTCGCGACCAATTGTCGGTGCCCAACGCAAGTCATGTTTAGCAATCTTAGCATCCAATGCCTTAGTACGACGGAGCAAACGTGATAGTTGAATCATTGAGTGCTCTGCAATGGCATTTGGTGAATAAACAGGAACATTTGAAATATTGAAGTTAAATTCACGCGCTGCGTCAAAATCAATATTATCTGTACCAACATTACGTAAAGACAAGTTAGTTACACCAACATTAGCTAATGCTGTCAATGTTTCGCGAGTGTAATCTAATTGTTGATAAACAACAGCTGAATCTGAACCTTCAGCTAATTTAGCTGTATCAGGTGTTAACAACTCTTGTGTATAATCTACTTCAATCTCTGGGTTCGCCGCTTTCCACTCTTCTAGTGATGGCTTTTCATCATCACGAATGCCGTAAGCAAAAATCTTCATAAGATCCTCCAAAATTTTATTTCACCTACCATTGTACCCTATTTCACGAGCTAACGCACGCTCTTAACCCTATATATCACACGGATTTAGAAAAAATTTTATATTGCTAGAATGCCAATCGTTGAGCAATCTGGAAAGCATTCATATTTTTTGAACATAACCTATTCTTAAATATTTTTACAAAAATATTCCTACAAAAATCGTAATCATCATCCCCAAAAAAACAATTAATAAATTTTTAATTGCTAGAATAAATGTCGTTTTTTTGTCGGGATAATTAACAAATTTATGCGCATTTGAAAGTACGATTGGTAACAAAATAATTAGCGCAAAAGAGGTTAGCGGTAGCCATCCTACTAAAGTAACAATAATAATTTCCACAAAACTCAAAATGATAGCAAGTATGTATATTTTTTTTGCATTTTCTAAACCAGTGTAATGTACCAAGGTATGTCGCTTGTTTTCTTGATCTTCATCATAATCAGCGATATTATTGGCTAACATTATTTCTGCTATAAAAAAAGTTAGCGGTAAACTAACAATAAACCATTGAAATAATACATTAGTATTTGGTAATAAAGAAGTATTCACATAAACTTGAGCAACAAAAATAAAATATCCCATTGTTATGCCTGACACAATTTCACCAAAAGGAGTGTTCGTAATTGGCTTTGGACCGGCTGAATAAAAATAACCAATTAAAAAACTAACAATACCAATAATCCATGTTATATAACTTGTACGTATAGCTACTGAAATACCAGCGATGATTGCAATAACTGCTAATACTTCGGCAACATGGAGAACTTGCTTATCAGTAATTATTTCGTTATCAGAATAATCTCGCAAAAACTTATTTTCTTTTTGTCGTTTGTCATCTTCATAACGATTAAATGTATTCACTGCTAAATGAATCGCTACTGTAGCAATAATAAGCAGTAAAGCATTAATCCAATTGATTCGATTATATTGCCATTGACTATATGCTAATGCTACTAATAATGGTGCAACACTTGGTACTACAACACGAATTTCTACTAAATCTAAAAACTGCTTGAATGTCATCATCTATAAATCCTCTGTCATTTATTGTATCAAAAAATTAGACTGACACGTCTAAGTATCAGTCTAATAATTTATTATTTACTTTCATAGGGAGTTAAACGCACTTTACCGTCAATGTATTCACCAACAAATATATCATTTACACCCTCAAATCCCTGTTTTTTTACAATGTTCGTTAACCAAAATTCGTCATGATCAATAACATCAAGCACATCCATATTAATTTGACCATCAAAAATAATAGGATATTTCATATTTTCTTCGCCATTTAAAATAACAGTTAACTGTCCATTTTGCTCAAGAACTGCTCTTTTGACTTCTGCTAAATTATAAACACCTTGCGAACGTAATTTAAACATCAAATCATTGGCTGATAAACCAGCCGATAAAGTATTTTGAATATCAACCTTTCCTCGTTCAATGACTACTTTGGGTTGCCCATCAATAAGCGCTTTGACGTAACGATTATGTTCTTTCAAGAATTTAAAGGTCATCACTAACATGGTCCAAATAATTAAAACAATCGTAAATTGAAATACTGTAATGGTATCAGAATAAATCACAGCGCCAATAATACCACCAAGCACATAGTTTTGTACTTGATCTAATGCATTAGTTGGTGCTAAATTTCCTTTCCCCATAATGTTGATTTGAATAATTAAAGCCACTAAGCCAATAGCAAGCTTAGTTAATATGGGTAGATAGATACTCATTTAACCACCTTCACTTCCGAATTAATAAGATATGCACGTGTCAAGCTATATGATTGCTGGTCAGTACTAATTGTAAGCTTATAATATTTTTGCTCGATTTTCACTAACATACCATCACTTACCGTTGTCGAGTTAAAGTATATTTTATCTTTTGTTACCCCTTGGTTTTTAGCAAATTTTGTCGCAAAAGCTGCCATTTGAGTTTTTTGATCATCTTGTGACTTAGCTTGCTTATAATCCGTATATCTTGCACCAGCTAGAAACAAAAATAGTAACAACGCTATAATACTCAACTCACGATAACGTGTTTGTAAACGATTTCTTACTGAAGCAACAGCTCCAATAGCCATCAGTACGAAAACAATAACCATCAAATACTTACCAATTGTGTCATTAATATTGGTTTGTTTGACTAAGTAGTCAATAGAATAAAAATTCATTCAATAATCACCTCGTTAATCATCATACCATATCTCAAAAACGCATTTTCCCCCTTGATACTATAATAAACAACAGATTAAACTAATTAATCTGTTGTTTATAAGATTTTATGATTTAAATATCGACTGTTATTTTTGATAAGTACTTTATTACCTTATTTTGTCCTTTATCAAGCAAACAATAACAAAACTAGATTTTAAATTTATGCTTAATATTTTCACCACAAAAAAACAAGCTAACATTAGCTTGTTTTTCCCATGATCTTACATCATACCTGGCATACCACCTTGTGGCATAGCAGCTGGTGCATCATCTTTTGGTTCTTCAGCAACGACAGCTTCTGTTGTCAACAACAATGCTGAAACAGAGGCGGCATTTTGCAATGCTGAACGTGTTACCTTAGTAGGATCCACAATACCAGCGGCAATCATGTCTACCCACTCATCAGTAGCAGCGTTATAACCAAATCCTTCTTTTTGTTCTTTCAACTTGTTAACAATCACTGATCCTTCTAAGCCAGCATTTTCAACAATTTGACGAACCGGTGCTTCCAATGCCTTAATAACAGTATTGATACCAGTTTGAACATCACCTTCTTCTGACAAAGCTGAAACAGCAGCAATAACATTAACCAAGGCTGTACCACCACCAGCAACGAAACCTTCTTCGACAGCAGCACGCGTTGCATTCAAAGCATCTTCAATGCGGTACTTACGTTCCTTCAATTCAGTTTCTGTGGCTGCGCCAACGTTAATAACAGCGACACCACCAGCCAACTTTGCAAGACGTTCTTGCAACTTTTCACGATCAAAATCAGAGGTTGTTTCGGCAATTTGTTGCTTGATTGTGTCAACACGTGTTGCAACAGCAGCTTTGTCACCAGAGCCCTCAACAATAGTCGTATTGTCCTTAGTGATATTAACCTTTGAAGCCTGACCTAGTTGTTCAATCGTAACATCCTTCAAGTTCAAGCCAAGATCTTCAGTAATTACTGTACCACCAGTTAAAATAGCGATATCTTCCAATTGTGCCTTACGACGATCACCAAATCCTGGTGCCTTAACCGCAACAACATTGAATGTACCACGCATCTTGTTCAAAACTAATGTTGGCAAGGCTTCACCGGTAATATCATCAGCAATGATCAACAAAGCACGTCCTTGTTCAACAACACTTTGCAATACTGGCAAAATATCTTGAATATTACCAATCTTCTTATCGGTAATCAAAATATATGGATTATCTAGGTTAGCTTCCATTTTGTCATTGTCAGTCACCATATATTGTGACATGTAACCACGATCGAATTGCATACCTTCAACAACATCAAGTGTTGTTTCAATACCCTTTGATTCTTCAATGGTGATCACACCGTCATTACCAACTTTATCCATTGCTTCAGCAATCAATTCACCTACTTCTTCATTGGCAGCTGAAATTGATGCAATTTGAGCAATTTCATCTTTAGTATTAACTGTGTGTGACATTTCATGCAACTTTGCAACAGCTGCTGCAGTTGCTTTTTCAATACCTGTTCGGATGCCAACAGGATTAGCACCAGCTGTCACGTTTTTCAAGCCTTCACCAACAATAGCTTGAGTCAAAACAGTAGCAGTGGTTGTGCCATCACCCGCGATATCATTTGTCTTTGAAGCAACTTCAGCTACAAGCTTAGCACCCATATTTTCAAAATGATCTTCTAATTCAATTGCTTTAGCAATTGTTACACCATCATTTGTAATGGTTGGTGCACCGTATGATTGTTCCAAAACAACATTACGACCTTTGGGCCCAATAGTCGTTTTAACTGTATCAGCTAACTTATCAACGCCAGCCTTCATTTTTGCGCGTGCGTCTTCTGAAAACTTTAATTCTTTAGCCATGATTTAAATATCTCCTTTGATTTGATAATTATTCGACAACTGCAACTATGTCTTTTTCGTGCAATGCTAAGTAATCTTGCCCTTCAAATGACACTTCTTGTCCTGCATACTTATCAAACAAGACTTCATCACCGACTTTAACTGTCAAATCACGGATTGCGCCATCATTCAAGACATAACCCGTTCCCGCAGCTACAACTTTACCAGTAACAGGCTTGTCTTTGGCATTACTTGCCAAAACAATCCCACCGACAGTTTCTTCTGCAGCTTCCGTTACTTCAATAATCACACGATCACCCAATGGCTTCAACATGGATTCATACCTCCGAGATTTTCTTTTTAGCACTCTTTAAACATGAGTGCTAATTACAACTATAAGTATAACACTATCGCATAAAATGTCAATAAAAAAGACATGATATTTGCTATCATATCTTTAAAAAAAGGTGCCCCCATGGGCTTCCGAAATGTCATACGCAATTGTAAAAGCTTCAGGGTCTACTTGATGTATACCACGCAAAAAATGATTATATTCATGATTGTCAAGAACTACCATTAGCATTTCACGGCCATCCCCCATATAACCACCACGAACATCCATAATTGTAAATCCTTTATCGCCTTCACTTAAATACTGCTTCAAATCATCAATACGGTCATTAGTAGTAATATAAACCATTTTTCGACGATCTAAACCAGTCTCAATGTAGTTCATGACAACTGCAGTAATCACTAACGAAAACAATGCTAAAATTAATGCTTCTAGTCCTTCAGTAGCTAAGTTTCCTAGTGAAACTACAGTATCAATTGCCAACAAAGATATCGCCGGGGAAATACGAAAATATTTTTTTAAAATCATCGGTGGCACTGCTGTACCACCACTAGAAGCGTCAATTCGATATAATAATGCAACACCAACTGCAAAAATACTGCCACCAACTAAAACTGAAAACGTTCTATCGTGTAACACTTGAAAACTCGGTGTCATTTTCAATAAAATCGGTAAAACTATACTACCGAATGCAATTCGAGCCGTTGTTCCCCTGTCTAAAAAGATACTTGCTAAGATAATCATAATCAGATTAACAATTAAAACGGTTACAGCACGATCAAAGCCGATCAATTCGTTCATTAAAATCGCTATACCCGTTGCCCCGCCTGCTGCAACTTTCGCGGGTGCGTAAAAAAAATTGATACTTATTGCCACGATTTCAAGTGCCATGACAATAATGATATATCGAAGTGCTTGATAATTCTTAAGTAATTTCATTCAGTCTCCTCATTATTTATATTTGAAACGTGAACGTATTTTATCCCACAAAGAAGAGCTTCGTAATATTTTGTCATTGCCCAAATGTTCACGCATGATTTTTAGTAATTTACCAGATGATTTCGAAGAAAAATTTAAATCAATCTTATCTGTTTTAATTTTAAAACGGCGGCTAACTTTATCCCCAGATATATGTGTGTAAACAGCTATAACATTGGTCCAAGGAATTTGAATGTAGTCTTCAATATTATTATCATTGAAGAATTCAAAAGCTTTATCTCCAACCAAAATTTTTCCGTACTTCGCCCCCATGCCAAGATAAGAAATACCCTGTGTTGCAAGTTCGGCTTTCGTGTTCAAAGATTGAACCATAATTTTCCCCTGACTTCTTATGTATTAACAAAAATGCTTGCCCTTATCGACAAGCACTTTTATCATAAAATTTGTTACATTATCTTCAATGCATGCATTACGATACCAAAGATAAAGATACCGATAATCATAGTGATAGGTGAAACCTTCTTTTTCAAAAGCCACATTGCCAAGAATGTTAACAAGAGTCCCATCAATCCTGGAATCAAGCTATCCAAATTACTTTGTAGTGTATTTGGTGCTAACTTTGTTAATGACAATCCAGAGGCTTGTTCACTTAAAATTCTTTGTAACTCTGTACCACTAACATTACCATTTGGGAACTTAATATAAGCACCCTCAGACAACTTTTTAGCGGGCAATCCAAGAATAAACTTAATAGATACCCAGCGTTCAACCAAAACAGCCAAGATAAACATACCAAGAATTGAAGCGCCTTTGGTGATATCTTTTAGCAATCCACCCGACAAATCTTGCGTAATTGCACTACCTGCCTTGTATCCGAATTCTTGTGTATACCATATAAACGCCATACGAATAATGTTCCAAAGAACGAAGAACAAAATAGGTCCAAGAATATTACCACTCATTGCTAACGACGCACCAAGTGCCCCAAGGATTGGACGAACAGTGAACCAGAAGACCGGATCACCAATTCCAGCCAACGGCCCCATCATTCCAATTTTAACTCCTTGAATAGCGGTATCATCAATAGCTGCACCATTGGCACGTTCTTCTTCTAAGGCCAAAGTAACACCCAGAATTGGTGAAGCAACATAGGGATGCGTATTAAAGAATTCCAAGTGCCTTTGCAACGCTGCTGAACGATCTTCTTTTGATTTGTATAACTTTTTTATCGCTGGAATCATGGCATACGCCCATCCAACGTTTTGCATACGTTCGTAGTTCCATGATCCTTGCAAGAATTGCGAACGCCAAGCAACTGACATACGATCTTTACGTGTTAGTTCAAGTTTTGTTTCAGCCATCATCTTGCCCCTTTCTAATACTTGTTCAAAATGTCGCCGACAGGATCGCCGCCACCATTTGAACCGCCGCCATTATTGTTACCACCCATTTTTGACAAGTTGATATAAATCAAAGCAAGTGCAAGACCAATTGCACCTAATGCAATCAATGTCAACTGACTGACAGCAGCAAGAGCAAATCCAATAGCGAAGAATGGCCATACTTCTCGAGTAGCCATCATATTAATAACCAAAGCATAACCAACTGCAACAACCATACCACCACCAATGGCCATACCACCAGTTAACCATTCTGGCATAGCAGTCAAAGCAGACCTTACTGCTGAAGCTGGTACTGCTATCAACAATGCAGCCGGAATAGCTATACGCAGTCCTTGCAACAATAAAGCAAATAAGTGTAATCGTTCTATCGTACTAATTTTACCTTCCTTAGCAGCTGCATCGGCACCATGTGTTAGTCCAACGGCAATGGTACGAACCAACATAGTTAAAAAGAGACCAGCAACAGCTAATGGTATAGCAGATGCGTAAGCCACTGCTATACCTGTACCAGAGAAATCACCACCCTTAACCATGATAATGGAAGAAGCTACTGAAGCCAAGGCCACATCAGGAGCAACAGCCGCACCAATATTAGCCCAACCTAAGGCAACCATTTGTAGCGTACCACCTAAAATGATTCCTGCTGTAAGATGACCAGTTACTAAACCAATCAGCGTAGCTGATACTAGTGGTTGATGAATTTGAAATTCATCCAGAATACCTTCCATACCTGCAAAGAAGGCAATAATTACGACTAAAACTATCGCAATAACAGACATATTAGACACCTTTCTTAATTAAACATTTCGCATGTAAAATTATTTAACATTTGCTTTCTTAATTAACTCAAACAAGTTAGCCTTACTATCATTAGGAACTTTTCGAACATCAAATTCAACACCTAAATCACGCAATTTTTCAAAAGCTGCAACATCAGTTTTATCCATTGACAAAACTTTGTTCACCATTGTTTTCCCTTCAGAGTGCGCCATTGAACCAACATTCAAAGTTTTAATTGGCACACCACCTTCAACAGCTCTCAAAACATCTTCAACTGTTTCAAATAATAAGAATGCATCTACACCGCCAAAGCGATTGTCTTTTGCAACTTCAATCATTTTACTGATCGGCACGATGTTTGCTTTGACATTATTTGGAGCAGCTTGCTGAATTAAACTTTTACGCAATTCATCCTTAGCTACAGCATCTGAAACCACAATAATACGGTTAGCCTTTGAGTCCGGTGTCCATGCAGTAGCTACTTGACCATGAAGCAAGCGTGTATCCAAACGTGCCAACTTGATATTGACATGCCCCTCTTTCAATCCAGCACTCGTTTGAGTGGCTTTAACTGTCGCCTCTTCTTTAGCTTCAGGTACAGATTTGACGCCATCCTTGGAAACGGGTACCAAATATGTTGCTAATCCTGCCGCAGTATCCTGACTAAGACGTCCGGCGTAGGCTTCAATTAACATTGGTAAATTCAATCCAGCAACAATCGCCATTTTTTCTGGGTTTTGCTTTTGAATCAAGCTAGCGCGATTAAAAGGTGAACCACCCCATAAGTCTACTAAAAACAAAACTTGATCATCATTGTCAAATTTGGCTAGTGCTTCTTGATAATGTTTATCTAAATCATCTGGACCTTCATTAGGTAAAAATGTAACAACTTCAACATTTTCTTGTTCACCGAAAATCATCGAACCTGACATCAGTATCCCTTTTGCAAAGTCTCCGTGACTGGCAATAATTAGATTAACCATCCGGTTATCTCCTTCTCAATAAAATACTTACTATATGATTATAACGGAACACGAATATTTTGTAAACGCTTTCAGATAACATTTTTGTTACCGTTTACATATATAATTATAATCCTAGTTTCGTTAAAAAAACAAGTTTTCACTCTTTCTTACATAAAATATTGTTTCTTTTCATAAAACGACATTTCTTAGTTGGCAATTTGATGTAAAAAATCACAGTATCGAACCAACTAGGCTTTACCGAACCAACAAATTCTGATTTAAATTTTTCGAAGTCACAAAGCTACGCATGATAGTCATATCACCATTTAATTGATATTTTTTGACATCGTCTAGTAAGATAAAGCTATCACCTTTTTTAATTTTATCATCATTAATTTCCCCTTTCCCAGCAATAACGGTAAATAATTCGTAATGATTTATCTTTTTAAATACTGAAAGCCCTCTAACAAGTAGTTTATCAATAGTGAATTGTCTTGACACTACTAGCTGCTCAATTACTGTTTGATCATTAATAGTCGTATTTTGAACTAAAATAGGGTCTGTATGTGGAACCGTGGTAACCGCCAATGCCTCTTTAATTTGTAATGGGCGTTTTTCACCTGTATGAACATCAACACGATCAAAATCATAAAAGCGATAGGTTGTATCAGAACTTTGTTGAATCTCAAGAGCAACAATACCTGCTCCTAGTGCATGAAATGTACCAGATGGCACATAAAAGAAATCACCAGACTGCACAGGAATTGTACGTAGCAGTTGTTGCCAATCTTTTTGTTCTACCATCTTTTCAAGTTCTTGTCTTGTCTTTGCATGATGCCCATAATATATTTTTGAATCTGATTTTGCATCTAAAATATACCAGCTTTCTGTTTTACCAAACTTTTCGTGTGATTGTTTATCATTTGGATGGACTTGAATGGACAAATTTTCATGTGCATCCAAAATTTTCACCAATAACGGAAAAGATTCATTATTTTCATGTCCACCAAATAATTCTGGTTGTTTTTTCCAAATGTCGTCTAACCCTTGACCTTCAAATTGACCATTGGTTATGATTGAACGACCATTTTTATGAGCCGCAATCGCCCAAGCTTCTCCGGTATGGTTATTTTTAATTGGATAATTATATTGTTTTAAAGCGCTGCCGCCCCACATTTTATCATGTAACTCTGCTTTTAAATGTAATATAGTCATAATGTAATCGCTTTCATTTATATTTAAAAAAATTTACTCTAAGTTAAAGCCCTTATCTTTAGCATATTTAGTTAGTAACGAAGAATTTTTTCGTTGTGCAGTCAGCATTCTAGCATTATTTTCCGTCCAAGAACGCCGAATACCACGATTAGCATAATACCCAACCATAACTTGATTATAATCTGCAACAGCTTCTTCTAACTGTGATTGATTGTAGTTATCAGTCATCAAGCATCCTTTTTCACCTAATTTAGGCTTAATCCCTGGATTATCCGCTGGATACCCAATTGAAAATCCCATCACAGCCTTAACATAACGTGGTAAATTAAGGTATTCTTCATAGATTTCAAAAGCACCTAACGCACCTGCCATTGTAACGCTACCAAGTCCTAAGGACTCAGCTGCAACTTGAGCACGTCCAAGAGCAATGCCAGCACTGATTATACCACCCTCAAGTAAAGCATAACTCTGTATATTCTTTTCTGCAAGTTTCTGTTGTTCACTGTCTAAACCAATTAAATCTTTATTATAATCAACAGTAACAACGAAGTACCTAGCTGCTGTTTCAATATATTTCATCCCCACTTTATCAGAAATATCTGCCTTGATTTTCTGTGAGGTAATTTCTATAAACGTGACAGGTTGATAATTATTCATATTTGGTCCGGCAGTGGCCGCATGAATAATTTCTGAAACTTGTTGATCTGAAACAGTTTCGTTAGTGAAAGCACGGATGGACATATGCTGATTGAGAATATCTAAAGTTTGATTCGACATAAGAGAACCCCTTCATGAAGATAATTATTGTTCATATCTAGATAGTACCATAAAATTATGATAAAATAATAAAATATTCATTGGAGAAAATTATGCAACTCGGGAGATTCCGATTAGGATTACGTACATTAAAAACAGCATTAGCTGTTATGTTAATTATCACATCTTTTTATTTTTTTCATCGACCGCCATTTGTCGCTTGTTTAGCAGCTGTTTTTGCTTTGCGAGAGAGCTGGGATAAAACATTAAACTTCGCTAAAGTTCGTTTAATTTCTAATACCGTTGGTGGTATATTTTCATTGTTTTACTTTCTTGTTCATCAAGCAACACACCAAGCGGCTTGGGTTTCAATGATTCTTCTTCCTTTGCTTGTTATTATTGTGATTGTGCTATTAGACGGATTTAATTATAATAGCGGTGTTATTGGTGCTATGGCGGCCTTACTGATGATTTCTCTTAATATTCCAGCAGGAGCAACTATCATCTACGTTATTGACCGCATTATTGATACTTTTATCGGTGTTGTAACAGCTATCATCATTAATAGATTTTGGTCACCAAAAAAAGCGACTTAAGTCGCTTTTTTTTTAAATGCCTAAATACTGCTCAATAGTTTTTAAAACACCATCATTAGTATTTACATCCACAGCTTTTTTATGAACTCGTTCTTGCATAAACGCCTCTGCATTAGGCATCACAAAACCATGTTCATATTTAGTCAGCATTTCCAAGTCATTACCGTTATCACCAAACACCATCACTTCACTATCTAAAACATTATAATAGTCTTGTAAAACCTGTAATCCAGCAGCCTTATCAACACCTTTTCCAAGAACATCAACTGATCCGAACCCTGACCCAGTAGCATGTAATTCATCACCAAAAATATTTCTAAGTGCTGCTACGTGTTGTTGCACTTCGTTATTAGGCCACACAAAAGTGATACCTAAAATACGATCATCAACCTGCATCAGTTTTTCAACTTGTTTAACATTGGGATAAAATTGGAATACCATCTCTGCAACTTGCCCAGTAGCATGATTAGAAACATATGTTCCTTTGTCTCCGGTCATAATAATAATGTTCTCGGCAGATTCTGGATTTTTAGCATTCCATTCAATTACTTTTGATAATTGTTCAGCAGATAAGTGAACAGAATATAATTGTTCTTCAAATGTAGAAACAACTGCACCGTTAGAACCAACGTAGTCTAGTGTGAACCCATTATTAATTGTTGGTGCAAACAACTGTTGTAAATTTTTAACTTGACGTCCTGAAGCTGCTACAAAACGCATCTCACGTTCTTTCATCACTGATAAAACACGTTCAAATCTTGCTTGACTATACTCATCATTTGCGGTTAAAAACGTACCATCCATGTCTGACGCAATTAATTTAATTGACATTATTTGTCTCCTACTCGTAAGTAATATCTTTCAATTGTACCAAAAAAGCGCTGCTAAGCGCTAATTTCATTCAAATTGTTTAAGATATTCTTGATAACCAGATTCGTCAACCACCCAATCTAGTTCGCCAATATATTCCGCATGCGGATCATGATAAGCAAATTCATGTTTAAACTTATACAATCCATCTGAATTATCAAATTCCCCAATACCACCAAAGTCGTATTCGACTTTTCCTAGTTCAAGTCCCCATTTGAGCATTTCATATTGAATAGCAGCCGGTGCATTATGCTTACCGAATTCACGATATGATCCAGCATACATGTACCAAATTTCATCACCATAAGAGAAACCTAATCCACTTGCAATGACCTGACCTTCAAAATGTGCTAGATAAACGCGGAACAATCCTGTTCCATCCCATAGCTTTTGCATGCGTAAGAAGTAATCAATTGGACGATGCGTAATACCATGATTTTTAGCCATTGAAACATAAGTATCAAATAAGGCACGCACATCTGCTTCACTATCACCATGAGTTATAGTAACACCATCACGGAAAGCACGGCGAATATCATTTCGAACTTTTGGCTTAAAGTGTAACATCAACTCATCTTCGTTCGTAATGGGTTGGGCACCTTCACCACGGCCATCATAATACAGAACAACATTCTTACGTGGCTGAATGTTCCCATGCATATGCTGCACTTGCTTATTTCTAGTTTTAAAACCAGCATCAATATATTTTTGGTTTAATTCATCAGAATATGCTACTTCTGGGTCCATACGTACTAAGAATACGTTATCTGGTAAAGCTTCCAAAGCTTCTGCAATTAAAGACTTAATTAAATCAATGTTTTCAACATCAACTACTGGGCCACGTCCAACGTAGGCTAGTAGTTTTCCTGGAACTGCTTCAACAGTTAAGACAGACATCACTGCATCAATTTGTCCATCGGTTTCATGGTAAACATAAACATGTCCCCAATTAGATTTCAACTCTCCCCATAGAGGGTCTTGTGTGACTTGCCCGCGAGGATTTTCACGCACAAATTTTTGATAAGCCGTTACTTTTTGTGAATCATCTAAATTTAATATCGTCATATGAAATTATAGTCCTGTCGTAATTGAGCCGTAGTTTTCAATAAAATAAACTAACGTCTGTAATTCGTTCGTCAAATCAACATTTTGTACTCGAACACCTGTAGGAACAGTAACACGTACAGGTGTGAAATTCAAAATTCCTTTTACACCAGTTTCAACTAATTGATCCGTTATCTCCTGTGCAACGCCTTGCGGAACAGTTAGAATCGCAATGTTAATGCGTTGTGCTGAAATTTGTTCCTGTAGCTCATCCATTGAGTAGATTGGCACACCAGATAAGATTGTACCCGTACGCTTTTCATCAGCATCAAATGCTGCAGCGATACGCATATTTGAAGATTGATGAAAATTAAAATTCAATAATGCTTGCCCAAGATTACCAGCACCAATCAATGCCACATTAATCAAACTATCTTGATCCAAAACATTCGCAAAAAAGTCGAGTAATGCCTTCACATCGTAACCATATCCACGTTTGCCTAGTGCGCCAAAATAGGAAAAATCTCGACGAATAGTTGCTGCATCAAATTTAATAGCCTCACTCAATTCTGAAGAAGAAATACGCTCTTTACCAGCATCGTGTAAAAATGTTAAATATCGAAAATATATAGGTAACCGCTTGGCAGTTGCCCGCGGTATTTTAGGTTGTTGCGTCATAGTTATCTCCATTATCTGTACTTGTGAACTTTTGCATAACTAGTATACCATATATACAAAGCTTTTACCAAAAGATAGTGATTTTTTCACAATGGTGTCATAATTGTAATAAATCAAAATCCAATCCTGGATCTGTATTTAAATCTAAATCAGCAAAAATCTTTTGCTTATAATTCCAATATCCTGCTGCACCAATCATTGCTGCATTATCACCAGTATATCGAATGGGCACCGGAATAAATATGGTCTCTGAAAAATCATTGAGCAATATAGTCAATTCTTCACGTAGTTGGGAATTAGCTGCAACGCCACCTGCTAATATAAAACTTTTGACAGAAAAATTTTCTAATGCACGCTTTGTTCGACCGATCAATGCGTCAACAACAGCATTTTGAAAGCTAGTTGCTAGATCATTTTGATTAATTTGCTCACCTTTTTGGTCAGCGTGATGTACATAGTTAATAACTGCACTTTTTAGACCTGAGAAGCTAAAATCATAATTATCTTCATGAGCCATCGCTGTCGGAAACTTAATCGTTGCTTGTCCACGATGAGCCATTTCATCAATTGTTTTTCCAGCAGGATATGGCAAATTTAATAGTCGCCCAACCTTGTCGAAACTTTCCCCAGCAGCATCATCACGCGTCTCACCAATCACTTCAAATTGATTTTCTTTACGCATTAATACTAGTTCTGTATGTCCGCCAGAAACCATTAATGCCAAAGCTGGGTATTGTACACTTTGATTAAAATTAGCAGCCGCAATATGACCAGCTAAGTGATTCACCGGAATAACTGGCAAATTATGTGCTAAGGCGAACGTCTTAGCACCCATTAATCCAACCAAAAGGGACCCTACTAAACCAGGACCATATGTCACCGCAACTGCATCCAGTTCATTTGGCTTAACATCAGCTGTTTTTAAAGCGTCATTTAACACACGTGTAATCCATTCAATATGATGTCGACTAGCCACTTCTGGTACAATACCACCAAAACGTTGATGCGAATTAATTTGTGTTGCCACACTGTTACTTAACACAACGTGACCATCTTCAACTATGGCGACACTGGTTTCGTCTGCACTTGATTCAAATGAAATTATTTTAGTCAATTTTTTTCTCCATCATTATCGCATTATCACCGTTGCGATAATACTTTTCACGACGATGATACGCTGTAAAACCTACTTTTTGATATAAAGTTTGCGCCGCAATATTTTGCTCTGATACTTCCAACAAAAAACGTTTTATCTGTTTCATGTCAAAAATGTAATTTAACAGTTCTTGTGCAACACCTTGATGCTGATGCCTTGGATGTACTGCGACACTAACAATCTCTGCCTCATCTAAAATTGTAGTGACCCCGACAAAGCCACCATTACCAACATAATAAACTGTTCTGGGACTAGTTAAATCGTGTTCAAAAACACTTTTAGGCCATGGAGAGCTACCAAAAGCCTCATTAGCAATATCCCAAATTAAATCAATATCCTTAGTTGTCGCTTGTCGAATCATCAAAATTTAACACCATCGATACTGCATCTTCGCGATTATCGAGATAATATCCCTTCTTAACACCTGTTTGCCGATACCCTAAACGTTCATATAAAGTGATTGCCTTCACATTGGATATACGTGCTTCTAATGACATCGTCACTACATTTAGTTTTCTCGTGAGCTGATATAATTCTTTTAATAACGTTGTACCTAAGCCATTACCTTGCCATACTGGAACAATAGCAATATTAGTAACATGTATATCATGAATATCATTACGTAATGCTGCACCAGCAAAACCAATAATTTGGTCACGACGTTCGATAACTAAATAAAGGCGTATATGTGGACGAGATAGTTCGCTAACAAAATCGCGTAATAGCCATGGTGCTGAACCATTATAAACAGCTTCCTCTATTTTTATCAGCATATCAATGTCTGACATTGTAGCACGCCTAAGGACGAAAGTTGACCCTTCAATATCAACTGTTCTCTTATTATATTTTGGCAAACTATCTAATAAATACTTTGATTTTTTAAACTTCGAAAACATAATTCTCTGGTTTATCCTCACCAGGATGTGCAGCAATCCAGTTCAACTCCGCTTGTGTTTTGCGGAGATAATTTGGATTAAAATGTTCAATATCCTGTACGGGTTGTTCCTGCAGTCCTAGTGTTACAATCCCCAGTCCATTGGGAAGGCTTTCTTCTGGTAACAATATTGTGGCACGCTCACCAAAAAGTGATTGTATCTCTGTCACAAATTCTGTTGTATCTCCCATAAAAGTAATCGATTCGTTACGTCCTTTTAGAAAGTCAAATAAATTGATAATTGGCTGATGAGACTCAGCAAAAATGATTGCTCCATGTTGATAAACACCGGCAAATACATTTTTATTCCGTGCATTAAACAACGGCACCACCAAACCATCTGTTGTCACTTGTTCGGCTAAGATGGCTAGACTAGAAACACCACATAATTCAGCATTCAGTGTATCAGCCAGTACCTTTGCCACTGTGACACCAATTCTCAATCCGGTAAATGATCCTGGACCTTGGGCAACAATAATACGATCAATATCTTGTAATAACCAGCCTTCTGCTGCCACAATATCTCTCACGGCTGGTAACAGTTGAATTGAATGATTGCGAGCAACGTTCGTGGTAAACACGTTTTTTACTTTATTATTTTCCGCCAAACTCACTGTTAGTGGTTGGTTACTTGTATCAAATGCTAAAATCTTCATAAGTTTAATTTTATCACAAATAATAACAATTAAATGCTAATTGTTATATGAATTAATAACTTTTGTGCTAACTACAAATGACAAAAAAAGACGCTTCACAGCGCCTTCCCTAAATATATTATTTTGTAGCATCGACTACTAACTGAATTACTTCATCATTAGTCTCGGCATCTAAAGCTTTTTCTGCCAAAACCTTCATCTCAGCTGTATCAAGCTTTTTCATGAGCGAACGTGTCTGCAAAACAGATGGCGCACTCATTGAAAACTCATCTAATCCCATGCCAACCAATAATGGCACAGCTACGGGATCTCCAGCCATTTCACCACACATTGCTACAAATTTGCCTTCTTTATGGGCAGCCGCAATAACTGTGTTAATTAATCGCAAGATAGATGGGTTATAGGGTTGATACAAATAAGCAACACGGTCATTTCCGCGATCAGCAGCCATTGTATAACCAATAAGGTCATTGGTTCCAATCGAGAAGAAATCAACTTCCTTGGCAAACTTATCAGCCAGAACAGCTGCAGCTGGTATTTCAATCATAATACCTAACTTGATTTCACCTATAGTTGTGCCAGCTTTTTCAAGTTTAGCACGTTCCTCAAGGTAGATCTTTTTAGCAGCACGGAATTCCGCCAATGTTGCAATCATTGGGAACATAATCCATAAATTACCAAACGCTGACGCACGTATTAAAGCACGTAATTGCGTACGGAAAATATCAGTTTGATCTAAGGAAATACGGATTGCTCGATAG
The DNA here is from genome assembly GCF_008107645.1 of Leuconostoc litchii. Classification (GTDB taxonomy): domain Bacteria; phylum Bacillota; class Bacilli; order Lactobacillales; family Lactobacillaceae; genus Leuconostoc; species Leuconostoc litchii. Next base: position 63,669 of record NZ_SDGY01000002.1, read on the forward strand.
CCCAAGAATGGGTTCTCTTCTTCAGGTAATTTCCAATAATCAAGATGCTTGTCTCCACCAATGTCCATTGTACGAACTGTAACAGGTTTTTCACCCATTTTTTCCACAACAGCTTTGTAGGCGTCAAACTGCTCATCTTCTGTTGGTAAGTGATCAGATTCCATATATAGGAATTCTGTTCGATACAAACCGACCCCTTCAGAACCATTGTCCAAAACAGCCTGCATATCTTTTGGTGCACCAATGTTCGCACCAACAATAAACTCTTTCCCATCAGCAGAAACAGATTTTTCGTCTTTCAACTTAGCCCACTCAGCACGTTGTGCCAAGAAATCAGCTGATTTCTTTTGATAAGTGGCCAACGTATCTGCATCTGGATTAACGACAACATCCCCAGTTAAACCATCTACAATGACGATGTCGCCATTGGAAACTTCAGATGTAGCTTGATCAGAACCCACAACAGCAGGAATTTCTAACGTACGCGCCATAATTGAAGCATGTGCTGTACGTCCGCCAAGATCTGTCAAAATACCTTTCACAAATTGGCGGTCTAGTTGTGCAGTATCAGAAGGTGTTAAATCTTTTGAAACTAAAACAACTTCTTCATTAATTAATGCTGGATTAGGAAGTGAAACCTGTAACAAATGTGACAAAATACGCTTAGTAACATCACGAATATCGGCCGCACGTTCTTGCATATATTCGTTGTCTGTCATTGCATCAAACATGCTAATATACATGTCTGTCACTTCTTTAACAGCTTGCTCCGCATTAATTTTATCATCTTCAATTTTTTGTTTAATTGCACCAGACATTTCAGGATCAGCCAACACCATGAGATGTGCTTCGAACACTTCAGCTTCTGCAGCGCCTAAGTTTTCAGTAGCTTTCGCCTTAATCAATTGAACATCATTACTAGAAGCCTTCAAAGCATCGTCGACACGTGCTTGTTCAGCCGCCACATTCGTTATTGTTGTCTTTTCAAAAGACAAATCTGGATCAACTAACAAATAAGCTTTAGCAATTGCTACGCCATTACTTGCCGCGATTCCTTTGAAGTTTTTCGTCATTTTACTCTGCTAGTCCTTCTGTTGCCATTGCTTCAGCAATTGTTGTCATAGCTGCTTCTTCATCAGAACCTTCTGCTTTGATTGTAACATCTGCTCCTTGACCTACACCTAATGACATCACACCCATGATTGACTTCAAATTAACATCTTTACCTTGATATGATAATGTAACATCTGATGCAAACTTCGAAGCTGCTTGTACCAACAAAGTAGCTGGACGTGCGTGAATACCTGTTTCTGCTATGATATGAAAGTCTTTTGATTGTGCCATGTTTAAATTTCTCCTTTGTGCTGTTAATCAGCTTCTGAATATAGTTTATCAAAGCGCTTACAAAATATCAAGTAGAATATTGCACAAATCATTGTTATATCAGGCAATAACGCACAAAATGCCTATTTATCGGCCTTTTCATTGAAACCGGTTACATTTACTTGACGTTTGCTTTTCTGAAAAAAATATTGATAATATTTGAAACAACTCATGGTGCATAAAAAAGTATTGCCCGAACAGACAATACTTTTCTAAGATTAATTATAATAGCTATACAACCTAGTTACGAAATCCAACCAATATTGCGGATTCAAAGCCTCGCCTGTTGCTTGTTCTAAAATTTCGTTTGGATCAACAGCACCACCATATTGCCAAATATGAGATTTGCGCCATTCAAAAATTGGTGAGTAATCCCCCGATTCAAATATATTTTTGAAATCTAAGGTTTTCGTCATTGTTGCTCTAAATTGAGCTGCATACAGATGTCCTAAAGCGTAACTTGGGAAGTAACCAAATGAGCCACCTGCCCAATGAATGTCTTGTAAAATACCAGTCAAATCATCAGGAACATCTAAATCAAGGTATTCCTTGTATTTTTTATTCCATAAGGCCGGCAAATCTGCTACGTCAATATGATCATTAAAAATAGCTTTTTCAATTTCATAACGAATAATAATGTGTAGCGGATATGTCAATGGATCTGCTTCAGTTCGAATAAACGTTGCTTCTGTTTTTAACCAACCTTGGTAAAACTGATCAAAACTAATATCATTCAACGTTGGTGCTACTATTGACTGTAGCTTTGGATACTCGACTACCCAAAATTCTTTTGAACGCCCAATCATAACTTCATTAAAAAGCGATTGTGACTCATGAATACTCATACTAATTGGCAATACAGAACGTAAGTCATCATATTTTGAATCAACATTTTGTTCAAATAAACCGTGTCCCGCTTCATGAAGAATACCCAAAACAGCCATTTGAAAATTATTCTCGTCCCATCGCGTAGTAATACGAGCATCATCACGATTTAAAGCCTCCATAAACGGATGAATTGTATCATCTAGACGGCCTTTATCAAGATTATATCCAAGCCTTTGCGCAGCATCCATAGCATATGTACGCTGTTGTTCTTTTGTTACTCTTCGAGATAAAAATGAACTGTCAACTATTGATTCATTCTCAGCAATTTTTTTACGTAATGTGGTTATTCCTGACTTAACTTGGTCAAATATTGTATCCAACTTTGCTACTGTTAACCCTGGCTCGTACTGGTTCAATAAAACATCATAAGGTGTTTTCTCATCTTTTCGCCACAGTGGGATGAATCGCTGTAAATAGCCGATAATTTTTTCTAAATAAGGTTGATAAATTTTGTAAGCATTAGCTTCTCGTGCTTGTGCCCAAAAATCTTGTGCTTCAGATAGTGTTTTTTGAAAATCAACAAAATCTTGCTCTGGAATATTGCCAGTCATATCAAAATCCTTACGAGCTTTTCGAAGGACTAATTGTCCTAGTTCATCTAGTGATGCGCTATCTTTTTCTAGATCTGTTAATATATTTTTTCGATTGTCTCCAGTTGAAACTTGAAATAATTTTTCAGCTAAATAACCATCTATTTCTGCCCGAAAATGCCCTGAATCTTTAGGCATTCCAGTTAGAGCATCCCAACCTGAGAGGGCCGAAATTTGAGAAAGAAGGGTCTGTTCTTTAACCGAGTTGAATAAATCTTTCTGTGTTGTCATATAAAACTCCTCATATTTTTTTCAATTAATCATTATTTTATCATTTAATTTAGAATAATGTTTTGTATTTGTTAACTATTTTTGTAAATAATTAATAAAAAAGCTACAACACCCTAGTGTTGTAGCTAAATTTAAAATTGAAATTCTTGATTTCCAGCTGCCTTACCCAAACGGTTATTAAACGCTTTACCAATACCAATTGGTGGCATTTTTTGAACATAAATTGTTGCTATTTGCGGTTCGTCATCATAAAAACGCAATCCTGCAAACAACTGCTCCGTAGCCGTTTCTAAGGTTTCTCCCAATGACCAAGCTTGGTTATTCTTCAGTGACATGCTATCAATGACATGATCTTGTGCTATTACTACATCCTTTAAGTCCAGAATGTGTTTTAAATCTAATGCATCTAGTTCATCAAACATTACCACATTTTTGTCTGGAGCATAATGACGATATTTCATCCCTGGTGCTTTAGGCGTAACATCACTCGCAACTGATTCTGTACTTGTAGCATCGACAACTTTTACCTGAAGCACTTCTTCTAACTGCTGTTGTGTCACAGCACCTGGACGCAAAATAATAGGTGTTACTACTGACATATCCACAACCGTAGATTCAACGCCAACCTGTGTCGGACCATCATCAACAATACCGGCAATTTTATTTTTCATATCGTGCCATACATGCTGTGCAGTTGTTGGGGATGGCTTACCTGACGTATTAGCACTCGGTCCGACAATTGGTCTACCTGCATTACGAATTAGTTCTCGTGTGGCATCATTATCTGGTAACCGAAAAGCTACGGTTTGCAGCCCGCCAGTAACCATCATGGATACTTGATTCACTTTAATAGGTAATATAATCGTCAATGATCCCGGCCAAAACTTATCCATCAATTTTTTGGCTTGTTCAGAAACTGTTACGAATTTATCTAATTGGGACACGTCTGCAACCGTCATAATCAAGGGATTATCAGCTGGACGTCCTTTGGCGATAAAAACTTTTTTGATTGCTACTTCATTGGTTGCATCAGCACCAAGACCATAAACTGTCTCGGTTGGAAAAGCCACAACCTCACCCTGACTAATTAACCTACTTGCCTCTTCAATATCATTCTTAGTTGTTTTAAAAATTTTTGTATTCATTTTTCTACTCGAATCATGCGATCAAGTCCAGCAAAATCTTGACGCAATGTAATTTTAGCATTGGGCAGTACCGTCTGGAATAGCTCTTGTACTGCAGTGCCTTGCTTATAACCAATTTCAAAGTAAGCTCTACCATGATCAGCTAGATGTTCATTTAACCCGCAAGCAATTTTTTCATAAATTGCCAGCCCATTATTGTCCGCAAACAATGCCATGTGTGGTTCAAACAACATAACACTCTCATCTATTTCTGCTTGATCGTCATTAGCGATATATGGCGGATTACTGACAATGAGATCAAACTTCAAATCACCTAACGCACTATAAACATCACTTTCAACAAAATGTAAATTTAATAAGTTAAAACGTTGAGCGTTCATTTCAGCTACTTTTAAAGCTTCTGAAGAAATATCTGCTGCAAAACCTTTTACTCTGCTATTTTCGAGCATAAGTGTCTCAATAATAGCACCACTACCCGTACCAATATCTAAAACAGAAACAGGATGCTCAGAATGCCCTGCATCTTTTAAAATCCACTCAACAAGCTGCTCTGTTTCTGGTCTAGGAATCAGCACACGTTGATCTACTATGAACTCACGTCCATAAAACGGTGCATGTCCCAAAATGTATTGCGGTGGTGTATGATGAATTAATTCTGATACCCATCCCGGCCAAAGTGCTGCTAAAACAGACGGCATTTGTCGAGACATATTAGCTCGCAGCATACCATAATTAACATTCAGTGCTCCACTAAGCATAAAATCAATATTATTTTTGGCTTCATCATCTGGTATACCAGCACTTGTTAATTCCAAAATAGCCCATTTTCTGGCCTCTAACATTGATATTTTTACCGTAGCAGGATTAATCGGCTTTTTAACATCATCCCACTCAAACCACCTTGGTGCGTTCAACTTGCTAGGGGTCACTTCCCGCTTATCATTATTTTTGTTAAATTGATCCGGTGTTTCAAAGCGTTTTCCCGTCATTTGTTTAATTCCGCCAACTTTGCTGTCTGATCTGCGATAACAAGGGCATCAATAACTTCACCAAGATCACCGTTCATAATACGGTCCAATTTATTAAGCGTCAGACCAATTCTGTGATCTGTCACACGGTTTTGTGGATAATTATAAGTTCTGATTCGTTCTGAGCGGTCACCAGTTCCAACTGCTGATTTACGCTGTGCAGCATATTCTGATTCATTTTGTTGTGCATAAAAATCGTAAACACGACTAGCCAATAATTTTCGTGCCTTATCACGATTCTTAATTTGTGTTCGTTCTTCTTGCATTTTGACCATAATACCAGTTGGCTTATGGATCAGACGAACCGCTGTCGAAACCTTATTGACATTCTGACCACCAGCACCACCTGAACGGAAGAATTCTTCTTCTAAATCTGATTCATTGAGTTCAAAATCAATTTCCTCGAACTCAGGCATGACACCAACTGTGGCAGTTGACGTATGTACACGTCCTTGTGTTTCAGTAGCGGGTACACGTTGGACACGATGCGCACCAGACTCAAACTTCAATTTAGAATAAACATTATCGCCAGTAATCATAACAGCAACTTCTTTATAACCACCAACTTCAGTCGTTGTCTCATCGATAATGCCTATAGACCAATTTTGACCTTCAGCATAACGTCGATACATATCTAGTAAATCAGCTGCAAATAATGATGATTCATCGCCACCTGCTGCACCACGAATTTCCATGATAATATTCTTATCATCGTTAGGATCCTTAGGAAGCATTAATATTTTAAGTTGCTCCTCAAGTTGTTCTTTTTCAGGTCTTAAAGAACTAAGATCCTCTTTTGCTAAAGGTGCCATCTCATTGTCGCCTAAGAGTTCTTCAGCATCCTCAATATCTTGAATAACCTGCTTATACCTTGTATAGGTTTCAACCGTTTGACGTATTTCACCAGCTTCTTTAGAAAGCTTCATATAATTTTGACCATTATTCATAACTTCAGGATCAGCAAGCTGTTCATTAAGCTCATCATAGTGGTCAACAACTGTTTGTAAGGATTGAAATATTGGATCCATTTTATTCTCCAGTAACTGTATTGCGCAACATTAATAGCACAAATTCTTTTATGTACAAGGGTACCCTAACCTCGTATTATTTTCATTCTTGCGTTTGAGGGAACATCTCAGTAACTTTATCTTGGTCAGGATGAAACCAATGATAACGGCATGTAGGAATATAAGCTTCATCACCACCAATAAACACTTGTGCACCCTCACGTTGTGGCTTACCGTCAACAATACGTAATTGCGTCGTTGCTTTTTTTCCACAGAATGAGCAGATTGTTTTCATTTCTTCTAATTTATCAGCCAATTCTATCAAACGTTTTGACCCTTCAAACAAATGATTAAAAGCATCTTGTTTTAAGCCAAAAGTCATGACCGGAATATTTAAATCATCAACAACGTAAGCTAATTGATCAACTTGTTCAGCAGCTAAAAACTGTGCCTCATCAATTAATACTACTGCTAAATTATCATTATTCATACTTTTAATAAATTGATATAAATCTTGTTCCGGTTGCACCTTTACAGCCTCTCGAGATAATCCAATTCGACTTGCAACAATACCAACACCAGCTCTTGTATCTGTAATTGGTGTCATTAATAAAACTTTACGCCCTTGAGACTCATAATTATGTGCTACTTTAAGGATTTCAATCGATTTTCCGGAACTCATTGCGCCATATTCAAAAAATAATTGTGCCATACTTTTACTGTGTCTAACTATGTGCTGTAAACACGTATTCTCCTTTTCTCCAATTTGCAATGAAGCCATGTTATCATCACACTATTATATGTAACCTATGTATCTATACTAAAATATAGACACTACTAATAACATTATAGCAATATTTACGATAACAAAAAAGCCACTATATATGCGGCTTAAGAAAAGATTGCTATTCTGTTACCTCACGTCGGACGGTTCCGGGTTTCAATAAGTCAGCCCATGTTAGCGTTTTAGAAGATTTATAATTTACTAATTCATTCAAACGACTAATTGCTACTCCATCAGTTGGAGCAGCATCATGAAGAATGAATCCGTTACCAAGATAAATTGCTGTATGTAAACGATCTTCAGTGTAAGTATTTGGGGTGACTAATACATCCCCTCGTTTCATGTCTGACCAGTTAACTGCTGTACCTGTCTGCGCTAATAAAGTTGTCGATGCAGCAGATTGCACCACTAATGGTAATCCTGCTTTTCGATAAAACCATGCAATGAACGATGAACAGTCAAACTCATTTTTTGCTATGGAACTACTCGTACGACCACCGCCGTAGGAGTATGCACTCTTCCCTACCAATGCCATACCACCTGAAATAACTTTTTCAATGGTTGTATTGTCACTCTTAACCGAATCGGCAACTTTTTGATAGGCAGTAACTGAATTATTCGCACCATCTTCATCAAAGTAATAAAAATAACCATCAATTTTTTTTAGACCATAAACCATTTCACCATTCGTAGGCGAAAAATAGTATTCTTTTTTACCAATAGTTTGCAACCCCGTTAATTTTTTTTTGGTCTCATCTGAAATTAAGTAAGTTTTCCCAAAAGTGGTTGTCTTCATTGTAACTTTTTCACCAGACACGGTTGTAAAATTTTGTGATTTATCCTTCAAGGAGACTGTTTTTAGTAAGGTTGTGCGCAATACCTGAGTTGGAATTTCTTTGATATTTTTTGGTAAGCTAATAACATTGTTAACAATCAATAGCCCCATAAAAAACGCAACGGCTGGTATCACAATGACTAACGAGTGCATGTGATTCTTGCGCTTTCTGACCTTATATCTTGATGCTCTTCTTTTTAATTTCATTTATCTTAAATTCCTTCATCATGTTACGCTCCTTCCTCATCATAACAAACCTACCTTATAACAAGATTAAACTATACTTAAATTAGTAAAACCGACTGAAATTAGCATAGTTATTATCGTGAATCAATGCCTTTATTTTTGACACTAGGGATTTAAAAAATAAAAAACAGGCAAGGCGACTAAGTATCCATTAATGTCAATATTTTGACCAAAAACTACCAGCTATTGCCTGTACAACCGTTGTCATTTGTTTGGCAGACTGCACATCGTGCACTCTTAAAATACGTGCACCACGATTAAACATTTCTGTAGCTGCCACCAATGAAACATCAGCTCTTTCATGTTTTGGTAGATTCAACAAAAACTTAGCCCAACCTTTATTAGATACGGCAGTCATGACTGGACGTTTAAAACGTTGCAAATTGTCAATACTATTCATCATCGCTAAATCTTGATGCATATCTGAGTTTTTCGTGTAGCCAATACCTGGATCCAAAGCAATTCGTGACACATCGATTCCCGCTAGATGCATTGCCTTTAAATTTTCCTCAAACCATTCACCCATTTCAGAAACAACACTTTTCACACTATCTGCACGCGGATTCCACATCGTTAGCAAACCAACTGATTTGCTAGCTAGAAATGGTAATTTACGACTATCATCTGTAAAACCATTGACATCATTAATTATATCAATCCCCAAATTAACAGCTTCAACCATAACCTCATATTTGTAGGTATCAATTGCTAACACCGAACTTGGAAACCTTTTTTTGATTTCAGTAATATAAGGCGCAATTCGCTCAATCTCAGCTTGCGCATTTAACTCCAAACCTGCTTCAACATATCCCGGCTTAGTTGTTTGACCACCTATTTCAATAACATTTGCACCTTGCTGAATCATTTGTTCAACACGTAGCAACATAGTTTCTAAATCAGCAACATCCTCACCATTATAAAATGACTCGGGGCTAACATTCAAAACGCCATAAACAATGCCACTTTCATCGTACAACTTATGATCATTAACTTGCCACAAATAATTATTTTGATTCAGCCAATCTACTAATTCTGGACTGTCTATTCGTTCATTCAATGCTTTAATTGCACCACGACTCAACCAATAACCTGAATCACTTGAAACAGCTTGAACCTCAAATAGGAACTTTTTCATTGAATCATTTAATTGATCAATACTAATTAAAGCTCCTTTTCCTCTAGATTGTGCTTTAGACAAAACAGCGTGATTAGGTAATAAAATTTCAATTTTTGCCATAGCATTCTCCTAGTTCCCCTAATAATTTTTTCGCAGCACGGCCACGATGTGAATAATTTACCCGCTCTTTCATCGGCATTTCTGCAAATGTTTTACCATTTTCTGCTTCAAATAACGTATCAAATCCTACAGAGAAATTACCTCGCTCTTTAGTAGCTAATATAACGCCTCCTCGTCCAATTGCTTGATGAACCTGATTATCTGGTGTTAACAAGATAAATAAAGCTTCTAAGTACGCACTGCGCTTCATTTCAGGTGTATATAAGTGCAACAAATATTCATCTTCTTCGCTAATAGATTTCAAGCCTAGTTGTTTAAATTCTCTAGCAATCGTTAGTCCAAAACGTTCAGGAAATGCCTCAAAATAAGCACCAGTATCATCAGCTAATATCCATTCATTTGGCAAAAAATTTTGCACGAAACGAGCCTTGGCTAACGCATTTTCGTATTGATTATCAGTTGTTTCAGGTGGAAATATCTGCTCATCAATCAACGAACGGTAGTTCAATACCTCAACACCAAATTCGGCGAACACTTGCTTAATTTCACGTGTTTTTGCTGAGTTATTAGATGCAATTACCAATCTTTGCATAATGATCCCCTTTAATAATATAGCCTTGTTAATAATAAACTACTGGTTAACGCGATTTATGAACTGTTGGCGTAACATCATATCTGTTTTTAATATGTCTCTAAACACGCTACTAGTTGTTTGCGTTCCAGGGCGGTTTATGCCACGCATTTCCATACACATATGACGTGCCGTAATATTAACAGCAATACCTTTGGGTGACAAAATTCGCGCAATTTCATCAGCTATTAATGTTGTTAAATTTTCCTGAACACTTGGACGACGAGCAGCCCAATCGACTAAACGTGGTAATTTACTTAATCCAATAATTTGACTGTCTGGCACATAAGCAATATCAGCCGTTCCAAAAAAAGGCAATAGATGGTGCTCACACATTGAATAAAATGGGATATTTTCAACAACAACGATATCCGCATCATTGTCGGTAGGAAAAACTTTGTAATCTTGAAAATTTTTTTCGTTAGTATGAGCAAATATTTCAGCATAAGCCTTAGTTACACGTGCCGGTGTTTCTACTAAACCATCCCGTGTAACGTCATCCCCAATAGCTGCTAATACATGTTCAACATCTTTTTCCAAACGTTGACTTGTTTTAATATCAAATATCTTCATAAAAACTCCTAACTTATTGATTACTTACTTGACGTATCCAATTTTTATCTGTTGTTGCTGATATCAGTTGTTGAACTTCGTGCTTTCGTTCAGGTAAAACCACATCTAATAATGGTGTTAAAACAAAAAGCCGGTTAGCCATTTCACGATGTGGAATTGTCAAGTTATCTGTTGACCAAGTTTCATTTCCAAAAAGTAAAATATCCAAATCAATAGTTCGCGGTCCCCAGTGCTGGATACGGACCCTTTTTAATGTCTTTTCAATGTCTTGCAATACAACTAATAAAGCAGAAGCATTTAAAGAAGTGTCTACACGAGCCACAACATTATAAAAATCATCTTGAACAACACCGCCGACTGGCTGTGTTTCATAGATAGGGGACACAGCTTCAACAGTAATGTTAGATTTCTCCTGCAATAATGTTATGGCTTGCTTCAAATTATCTGCACGATTTCCCAAATTTGATCCCAAACTCAAATATACAATTGTCATATCTGTCCTCTTTTTACTAAATCAGCCTGTGTACCACTTACCGTAATAACAAATGGATCATAAATTCCAGGTAAAGGAATGGCATGCTTTTTAACAGCTACTAATACTTTTTCAGCTTGTTTAAATTGCGCTAATAAATCAAATAATATGTCATTTGCAAGTGATTCTATCAAATTAACTTGCGTATTGTTTACTCGTTTTTCAACTGCTTGATAGATATCAACATAAGAGATGGTCGTATTCAAATCATCATCGTGAACAGCGACCTCAATTGGATAAGTCACTGTTGCATCAATAGAAAGTGGTTGTCCTAGCTGTTTTTCAGCAGAAAATACCCCATTATAAGTGTAAAAGCGCATATTTGGTAAATGAATAGTCCCCATTGTTTGTCTCCTTTGCAATATAGCTCCTATTTTACCACGCGTTTTACAGTTGCTAGCGATGTAATTTATATAGCATCAACAAGATAACCATAAAATGACATCGAATACATATTGAAATTCCCCACCACTTACTGGTTCATGGTAAAATTATAAACATGAAAGTGGGGATATTATGACACTTAAAAGTTCAATCGCACGCGCCACGGCAAAAACGACATATTGGTTTTTAAGAAACATTTTGCATCGTGGTGGAACCAGCTTGCCAGGTAAACTAGCTGTTTCAATCGATCCTGATATTTTAAAAACCATTCAACAAGATTTTGATTTAATTATTGTTACAGGGACGAATGGTAAAACACTCACAACAGCTCTCATCACTCGTGTTTTAGAATCCGGTGGTTACCAAGTCATTACAAATCCCTCTGGATCAAACATGATTCAAGGCATTACTGGCACATTGGTAACTACTAAAGTTAAAACATCACCGAATGGCAAAAAGCCATTAGCCGTACTTGAAGTTGATGAAGCTAATGTGGAAAAAATTACAGCAGCAATTCAGCCAAAAATGTTTGTTTTAACCAATATTTTTCGTGACCAAATGGATCGTTATGGTGAAATTTACACAACTTACGATAAAATTGTTACCGGAATTAAAAATGCACCTGAGTCACTCGTCTTAGCTAATGGTGACTCACCTATCTTTATGCGTGGTGATTTTACCAACCCACGACGGTACTTTGGTTTTAATCATGTTTCACCAGCTAATTATCAACCTGATGTTGCTCCTATTAACACTGATGGTATTTTATCGCCAACTGATAATTCAGTGTTGCACTATGATTTCATCACCTATGCTAATCTAGGGCAGTATTTTAGTACCACAGATAAATTTTCTCGCCCTAAACTTAACTATCAAGTAACAAGCATTGATGACTTAACACCACGATATTCAACTTTTAGCATTGACAACACACCCTTGCGTATTGAGATTGGTGGTTTATATAATATATACAATGCTTTAGCAGCCTTTTCCGTAGGGCGTGAATTTGGTGTCGCTCCTGAACAAATCAAAAAAGCATTTGAATCAAATGCTCAAATTTTTGGCCGTCAAGAAGCTATTAATGTTGATGGTAAAGATGTGATCATCGTATTGATTAAGAACCCCGTCGGTACAAATTCAGTAATTGACATGATGCTCAGCGAAAAAGATGAATTTTCTCTTTTGGCGCTGTTAAATGCAAATTACGCAGATGGCATTGATACTAGTTGGATCTGGGATGCCGAATTTGAGAAATTACATGATACAAACATACAAGCCGTAGCTACTGGTGGCGAACGGTATAAAGATTTACAGGTGCGTTTAAAGATGGCTGGTTTTACAGAACAAGCCGTTTATGAGGATCTTTCAAAAGTCGTGACAGCTATCAAGTCACTACCAACCAAAAAAGTTTACATTGCTGCCACTTATACGGCAATGTTACAATTGCGCGAACAATTAAGTACGAAGGGCTACATAAAAGGAGGTTTCTGATGGCGAATTATGATATTTCTGTGGCTCATTTATACGGCAATCTAATGAACACGTACGGTGATTATGGTAACATTATTGCCTTAACTTATTATGCTAAGCAAATTGGTGTATCTGTTGACTACCATTTGGTATCTCTCGGGGATGAATTTGATGCTATCGCATATGATTTCGTATTATTTGGTGGTGGACAAGATTATGAAGAAACTATTGTTGCCAATGACTTGAAATCAAAAACAAATCAATTGCACGACTATATCGAAAATGATGGGGCTTTATTAGCAATTTGTGGAGGTTTTCAATTATTAGGTAAATACATGATTATGGCAGATGGTACTAAGGTTGATGGTATTGGTGTGATGGATCATTATACAACCAATATGTATGATGATAAATTAACGACACTAACAGGTGAGCGATTAACAGGTAACATCGTCATTAAAAATAATGAAACTGATGAAACATATCATGGATTTGAGAACCATCAAGGACGTACTTTCTTAGGTGAAAGTGAGCGTTCTTTAGGCACAGTTATCTCTGGTAATGGCAACAACGGTATGGATAAAACCGAAGGTGTAATCTATCGTAATGTCTACGGCTCATATTTTCATGGACCTATTTTCACACGGAATGGTAATTTAGCAAAACGAGTTTTGATAACAATTTTAAATAAGAAGTACCCGACTATTGATTGGCACAGTATGTTAGAGGCTGTCGAAACAGAAACGTTTTAACAATGAATAAATTATAGAAACCCCCTAAGTTAAAAAATTTTAGCTTAGGGGGTTTTTACAGTAAAGAAAAGAACATACAATGAATAAGATTCATCAGCCTTCTCTACTATCCATATTATTTTTATTTTTTATCATTCTAAATGATTGAATGAGTATCTTCACCACTTCATCTATAGTTATGTTTTGACGATCAATTGCAAGCCATGATCCATACACATTCCAAAGTCCCCCCACCCCATAACGGGTTGTGTAAAATACCTCTCGACTATCCTTCTCTTCATCAATGTGCCATGGTACAGAATTTGATGTATAAAGTTCAGCAATAACTTCATTAAATTCATTCAGTACATAAGTGAACAAACCAGCTTTTTGTAAAATAAACAATTGTTTTTCAAAATGATTCCAATAATGAAAAAAATAGGCAATAAATGACTCGAAATTTTCTAAATGTTGTAAACGAATTTCATCACCATATTTTTTAATTAGATTTTGAACATATTCTGACAATATTTCTTCCTTTGAATTATAGTAACGATAAAATGTTCTCCTAGATACACTAGCCCGCTCACTAATATCTTGGATAGTGAACAACTTGATATTTTCTTTTTCATCTAGTAGCGCAAGAAATGCACTACATATTGATTCTCTTGTTTGCACTGACATTCTATTATTCATATTTGCCCTCATCTCACTACTGACACAAACATTTAGATTTGTGTCAGTAGTTAAAACTTCCTAGTGGATATTCCATTTTAAATCTTTTTGGGATATCTTTATATTAAAGTGTTTGACACACTTGTGTCAATAATGAGAATTAATTTGTAAATATAAAAGGAGAATACGTATGCACAGTACAAAAAAAATAAAAATCATTGGATTTATTGGTCTAATTTTAGCCGTCTTCATGGGTGCTCTGGATGCAACGATAGTCAATATTGCGCTTCCTAATATCATGACAGATTTAAATGCAAACCTTACTAATGCCAGTTGGGTAGCAACAATATATGTTTTAGCCATGGCTTCATTCATAATTACTGCTTCAAAGTTAGCAGACATTTACGGTCGTAAAATCGTTCTACTCATCGGTATTATTATTTTTGGAGGCTTTTCGTTTGCCTGTATGGTAACTAATTCTCTATCACTCTTAATTATTTATCGGTTTTTCCAAGGTATTGGCGGTGCGGTCATGACACCAATTGTCTTACCAATGGGTATTGAGTTATTTGGTAAAAAAAATAGCAGTAAAGTAGCAGCAGCCATTGGCGCCTTTTCAGCATTGGCTGCTGCCGCTGGTCCTGCTATTGGTGGAATTATTATCAATTCTTTTAGTTATCATTGGATTTTTGGAATAAACATTCCTATTGCCATAATTTCTTTTATTGCTATTTTATTTGGTACGAAAGAATCATATGATTACTCTGTTTCGAAAAATGTCGATTTATTCGGAATAATTCTATTAATTATTTTCATGGGAGGATTGAGTTTTGGACTATTGGAGGGTAGGGACTACGGGTGGTCTTCAACAACCATTCTTGCCTCTTTCACAATTGCTGTAATCAGTTTAATTTTATTTATTATCACCGAATTAAAAGTAAAAGCCCCCACAATTGACCTACATCTCTTTAAAGAAAAAACATTTACCGATTCCAGTATTGTTTACGCAATTTTTGGATTTGCCATCATTGCACCTTCATTAATATTAAATTATTTTTTACAAAATGTACGTCAATATTCAGCACTCCACGCTTCTTATCTAATTATTCCAGCGTCTATATCAATCGCTGTTGGCATGATTGTAGCTACAAAAATATATTATAAAATTTCTGCTCGTCTACTAATAACTATAGGTCTTATAGTAACTACTGGTGGCCTGTTCATGCTCAGCTTAATAAATTATGAGACCCCTTCTAGTATAATCATTAGTTGCAATACCATTATCGGTTTAGGATTAGGATTCACAGCAATGTCTTTTACAGCATCTGTCAAATTTCTGCCTGTAAATAAAACTGGTATCGGTTCTGGTATCGTAAACGCATCGCGGTATGTTGGACAAGCTATCGGCATGGCACTTTTAGTAACCACGTTGAACAACAACATTGCTACCGCAAAATCAAATATCAAATCCGAAGCATATCGTCAAATTAAAACACGAAACTTATCTAAAAATGTCAAAAATGTATTCAATAATGAGATAAAAGAAAATTTTAAATATACCAAAAATAGCAATAATATTTCTGGAAAACAAACAACAATGAAATATCAAGTAACAAGAGCAGCCAAAGAAACGTACGGCTTACCACTACCTAAACTTCATTCTGATTACCGAAAACTTTATGACGCTAATACTAAAATCAATGACGGTATCAAAAAAATCGCAAACATACCACAATTAACGACTACTGTTACACCATTAGTCGTTGGGCAACATCAGATGATGACTTCAATTAAATTATTGGCTCAAAAAGATGAATTAACCAGTACTTTAAATAAAATCAAAGAAACTAAAAATAATGAAATATCAACTGCCTTTGGTAAAGTATTCTTACTAACTGGTACAATAACACTAATTTGTATACCATTGTCTGCTTGGACAGATAAAAAATGACATACTTTATTTAGTAAACCTTCTAATGTGAATATTAAAAAAACAACAGTTACTCCAAATAGCTGTTGTTTTTTGTGCTCATACACTAATTATTTAATTTTTGATGTTCGTCAGCTTGTTGCTTTTTTACCTTATTCACTTCCCTATGATACCAACGTATGATCATGACCAAGCCAACAGTTGAAATCAGCATGGCAATGACTACCCAAATAAAAAATAAAATTAATTTTGTATCTTGTGACATCTGATTATAGCTAACACAGATTATTCATTAATCCATGCTTTCATCCCTTCCTAATTATTCTGATAAATGATAGTAATATGTTGATACAGATATATCTGTACGGGCTGCAAATGCTGCTCGTAAACGCAAAGAGTTTTGGTTATGCAAAATATTTTGCCATGGTTGCTTTGGTACAAATTGTGGAATTAAAACGGTTACTGAATGGTTTCGCTTCTCTGCTTGTTTTACCACAGCGTCAACAAAACTTAATGACGGCTTAACAATTGAACGATAAGATGAATGAATATCAACATAACGTACATCGGGAAAGTCTAATTTGAATTGATTTGAAGTTTTTAATTCTTTTTTAGGATTAACATCAAAACTAACATGCATCGCCACAACATAGTCACCAATAGACTGAGCATAATCTATCGCTTCCATAGTTACTTTAGTAATATTTGAAACTAAAACAATGACCGTAGCGCCATCGTAATGGTGGCGTTCAGCATTATCATTTTTGAGATATTGTAAACGTAATTGTTTTCCAATACTCATATAATGATGCTTAATTTTCAAAAACATAAATAAAACGATTGGCATAATTAATAAATATGGCCACACATGTTCAATGCGCGTCGCAAAAAGCGTAATCACTAAAACAGCAGAAATAAAGGCGCCAACAAAATTAATAATCGCTTTAACTAACCATTTTTGTGGCTTTTTACGCCACCAATGAATAATCATTCCTGATTGCGATAAGGTAAATGGTACAAAAACACCTACGGCATATAATGGAATCAAAGCATCTGTTGAACCGTGGAAAATCATTAATAAGATTATAGCCCCAAAAGCCAGTGAAAGAATACCGTTTGAATAGCCCAATCGATCACCTTTATCCATGTAAAGGTGTGGTAAGTATTTATCACGTGCCAAATTTAAGGCAAGCATTGGAAAAGCCGAAAAACCAGTGTTAGCTGCCACAGCTAAAATCATAGCTGTAGCCAATTGAACAATATAAAAACCAATATTGTAACCACCAAAAGTTGTCGCAGCAATTTGTGATAGAACTGTCGACTTACTATTTGGCATGATCCCTAACCAATAACTTAAAAAGGTAATACCACCAAAGAATAGTGCCAAAATTGCCGCCATAGTAGCAAGTGTTGCTGCTGCATGCTTTTCTTTTGGTTCCTTAAAATTAGGTACGGCATTTGAAATGGCTTCAACACCTGTTAATGATGATGAACCACTTGAAAATGCGCGCATAAACAAAACAAGCGATAACCCGCCAAAACTTGTACCAACCTTTGCCGCAGCATGATAAGGTAACTGTCCAGTTATGGCCTGGACAACACCCCAAGCAATCATTACTGCTAGTACAATAATAAAGAAATACACAGGTACCATTAGGAAGTTAGCACTTTCACGCAATCCACGTAAATTCATTCCAGTCAGCAATAAGACAATAACAACTGATAACGGAACTGTAAATGGTAAAATGGCAGGAAATGCAGCTGTAATAGCATCAGCTGCAGCTGATGCCGAAACAGCCACTGTCAACATATAATCGACAAGTAGAGAACCGCCAGCAATTAAACCAGCTTTAGCGCCCCAATTTTCACTGGCAACCGCATAGGCACCCCCACCAGATGGATAAGCATGAATAATTTGTCGATAGCTCATAACAATGGCAGCTAATAGAACCAATACAAGTAGTGCTATTGGCAACTGTAGCCACAAAGCAACTGCTCCTGCGGCTAGTAAAGCAGTCGTAATAGATTCAGTACCGTACGCAACTGAAGATAAAGCATCAGAAGACAGTAGTGCCAAAGCCTTTGTTTTGGATAGCGATTGTCCACCCTCATCAAGTGTTTTTAATGGCTTTCCAATCAAAGTTCGTTTGATATTTTCAAACATATCGTTTCTCTCAATACAATTATTTATTACTCAACATATTCTACGCCATTTTGTGTAGTAAAAAAAGCCGTCTATATGACGACTTCATGACAAATTTA
Organism: Leuconostoc litchii; assembly: GCF_008107645.1. Classification (GTDB taxonomy): domain Bacteria; phylum Bacillota; class Bacilli; order Lactobacillales; family Lactobacillaceae; genus Leuconostoc; species Leuconostoc litchii. Next base: position 82,231 of record NZ_SDGY01000002.1, read on the forward strand.
TTTAGACAACATCTAAATGTAAATCGTTTTTCTTTGTTTTACCAAGCTTCTTCAAAGCATAGTAAAATACAAGACCAGCTAATGTTGGCACAACTACTCCGAAGATCACCATTAAGGCAAAACCACGTGGATCAGTTGTTGCCAACGCAATTGGTGCGATAAATCCATTTAGTCCTAAACCAGCAATGGCATAAGGCACTTTAAAGTCGAAGAAACCAACAGCCAATACAGCTGAGATACCAGCAATAACAGCTGGACCAAAAAGCAATAATGGGCTTTTCAATAAATTAGGGAATTGCACTTTTGGTGTGACAATTACTTGTGCCAAGTTCGCACCCAAATCATTTTGCTTCCACCCCATAGCTGTATACATTACAAATCCTGCAGTTGTACCAACCAAAGCTGCTCCACCTGACAATGGATCCAACATAACAGCAATTGCTAAAGCTGCAGATGATGCTGGCGTCATCAAGAATAAAAACCAAACAACAGCAACAACAAAGGCACCTAGGAACGGATTAATTTTCATTGTAGAAGCAAGTTCTTCAGAAACCCAATTTAAGAAAGGTGTTGTAACAGAAGCAGTAGCTAAACCGAAGAATGTCCCTACTAGTACAGCTCCTAACGGAACTAACATCATATCTAACGGTGTTTTCCCAGTTAACCAATTACCAACTAATACTGCAACTAAGGCTGCTAATACGGCTGATACAGGTTGTCCAGAGGTCATGACCAATGAACCAGCAGCCTGATCAGCAACCCATCCGGTAGCTGTGTGCGTTGCTGGCGCAACAGCTGAAGTAAAATAAACAGCATTTGATCCCACCGTTGCAGCAATCAAAGCCGCTCCTGTTGTCAAAATATTTGCTCGCATCATCATCGCAATACCAACGCCTAAAGCTGGTGCCAACATCTTTTGACCCATTAAACCGGCTTGGATTAACGGCGTGTAATGAAAAATATTTCCAATTGATGACATCAAAAGTCCCATACCAAGAACCGCCAAAATGGCATTTGAAATTCCTTGTGAAACATCGAAAACAACTTCGCTCATCTTACGTGGCTGTGCTTTCATATCACTTACTGTTTTGGCCTCTTCTTTGGCCGGTGTTGCAGACAATGGTGCATCCATGGTACTATCCTCCTGTATTATGAACAATAATTTATTTAACGATTGTGACAAAATTATAAGAAAAAAAGGAAGCACTAGATATACTAGCGCTTCCTAAAGTATGTCGAAAAAATTCAACAACTCCACGCCAGCCTTTTTTCAAGGCTGGCATCAAAAAGTAGACCAACCGAGAAGTCAAATAATAATGACGACGTTGATCTTAATGACTTGTGTGAAGTTAGTTGAATTTAGACTTTTCATAATAATCTTTTCCCTTTAGTTAATAAAATTATTATGACACGGGAAAACATAAATGTCAATAGTCTAATTTTATTAATCATAAACACATTTAACAAAATTAAAACCATTTCTATAGACGTAAACTATTTTTCTAAAATTCCTTTATAATGAAATAATACGATTATTTAGGGGGAAATAACATGAATCTATTAGAAACAATCCAGAAACGTATCCCGTATAGATATGGTGTCTTACTAGTCATTATTTTATTAATTATTGGCTTGAAACAATTTATGCCTTTATTATTATTAACGATTATTTTTGCTTATTTAGCAATGAGTGTGGCTAAACCCGTAGCTAAATTTTTAAAAATTTCACGAACCTTATCTATTGCATTAGTCTATATTGTCTTTGTTACTGTTGTGGCCCTAGCAATTGAGCATGGTGCCTCAACATTAATTCAACAAATCAAAAGTATGGTTACTTTAGCCATGCGCTGGAATTGGCAAGATAATACATTATTGCAGGATATTTATAAAAATGTAAATCAATATACTTCTTTCTTCAACAGTAATCACTTAATTTCAGAAAGTTTATCGCAATTAAATCATATTGGTCATATTATATATCAACTAGTATTAGCCTTATTATTTAGTTTTATATTCAGCATGACCTATCCAAAATTAAGATTATGGAGTATGAACTTTCTTCATAGTCCATTCAAAAAATTTTTTGGTGAATTTTATATAATCGTGCATCGTTTTATTATTATTTTAGGTAAATTATTTGAAATTCAATTAATTATTTGCATGATTAATACAACGCTAATGTTCTTTGTGCTAACATTTCTTCATTTCCCTTACCTATTAGGGTTCACCATTTTAATTTTTGTTCTTGGCTTAATACCAGTGTTCGGTGTCATTATCTCGTTAATCCCACTAACTATTACAGCCTTTATTATTGGAGACTGGAACACCGTCATCATTATTATTATCGCCGTTGCATTAATTCATTTGTTTGAATCTTATTTTTTGCATCCTCATTTAATGTCACAAAAAACACATATGCCAATTTTAATTATTTTATTAAACTTAATTATTATGGAACATTTCTTTAGTGTCTGGGGACTAATCATTGGTCTACCAATACTAACTTTCTTACTTGATTTTTTTCAAATACAAAAATTTAATCAATAAAAAAGGCGATCAAACTATTGATCGCCTTTTTTATTTATAATTCAGCAAGCACGATATTACGAGCTTCTTCCAAATTTTTTAGTGCTTCGAGTGTTTGTTCTTCATTACGGGTTTTTAAACCACAATCTGGATTAACCCAGAATTGTTTATGATCGATTACCTTCAAACCACGACGAATATTGTCAGTAATTTCTTTAACAGACGGGATACGAGGCGAATGAATATCATAAACCCCTAAACCTATTTGTTTATCATACTGTGCATCTTCAAATGCTGAAATGATTTCACCATGTGAACGTGAAGTTTCAATAGAAATCACATCAGCATCTAATCCGGAAATTGTACTGATAATATCTTCAAAATCTGAATAACACATATGCGTATGAATCTGTGTTTCATCACGCACTCCTGTAGTTGTAATTTTAAATGAGTATATGGCTTCATCTAAATAATTTTGCCAATTGCGTTGTTTTAATGGTAATCCTTCACGCAAAGCAGGTTCGTCAACTTGAATAATCTTAATACCAGCTTTTTCTAAATTAATCACTTCTTGGCGCAAAGCTAAAGCTATTTGATTTTGAACTGTAGCTCGAGAAATATCATCACGCACAAACGACCAATTGATAATCGTCAATGGTGCAGTAAGCATTCCTTTCACAGGTTTACTAGTCTGTGCTTGTGCAAAAGCAGATTCTTTAACAGTAATTGGTTCAGTATAGGCAACATCTCCAAAGATAACTGGTGGCCGAACGCCACGCGATCCATAGGATTGAACCCAACCATTTTGCGTGGCAAAGAAACCAGCTAATTTTTGCCCAAAGTACTCCACCATGTCAGTACGCTCAAATTCACCGTGGACAAGAACATCTAAATCAATATCTTCTTGTAGCTGAATCCAACGCTTTGTTTCTGACGCAATAAAGTCATTATATTGTTTATCAGACAAATCACCTTTACGCCACGCTGCTCGCTTAGCCCGAACTTCTGATGATTGTGGGAATGACCCAATCGTAGTAGTTGGTAGTAGTGGTAAGTGCAAATTGTCTTGTTGCTTCTTCGAACGTTCAGAATATTTTGAATGACGTTCAAAATGTTCCTTTGACAGATGCTTAATGGCTTCTTGAACATTTTTATTATTACGAGCTTGTGAATCATTCAATGCTTTTATATCGTCTGCGTTCTTAATAAATTCTGCTGATACGTCATTACCATTTAATTTTTTAGTTAAACTTACCAACTCTTGTAACTTTTCATCGGCAAATGCTAGACCACCAAATAGCTCAGGACTAGCCTTTGTTTCAAATTTTTTGGTGATAGGTACATGTAGCAAGCTGTTAGAAGGTTGTAACCATAGCTTTGGTGCAAATGTATGTAATTCTTCCGCTAGACTAGCCTTTTCTTGCAAATTAGCTACCCAAATATTATGACCGTCAATTAATCCAGCTACCAAAATCTTATCATCTGGGAATCCAAACTGACGAATATTGTTCAAGTTTTCACCCTTTCCATGAACAAAATCTAAGCCAATTGCCTGTACAGGCAATTTTACTACTTTCTGATAAGGGTCAATCGAATCAAAATAAGTTTGTAATTCAATATTTAACTTTGGTGCTACTTCATGTAAGTATTTAGTGGCGCGATAATAAGGCTTTATATCATCATCCTTTTCAGTTTTTACCAGCGTTGGTTCATCTAATTGAACCCATTTAACCCCAGCATTTTGTAATTCCTCAAATACTTGTCCATAGAGTGGCAAAATTTGGTCTAATAATTGATTAATATCTTTCTCAGATTCAACATATTCACCATTCAATTTTCCTAGCTTGATCAACGTCACAGGGCCAACAATAACTGGCTTACCGTCGATTCCTAATTCATTTTTAGCTTCCTGCCAATATTTTAGCCAACGATTTTCTAACAAACGTGGCTCTGTGTTATCAAATTCAGGAACAGTATAATGATAATTAATATTAAACCATTTTGTCATATCGGCAGCCACATTATCTTTATCACCACGGGCCACTGCATAATATTCGTCTAGGGTTAGCGGACGTTTATAATTACCAAATCTTGTTGGAATCAGATTAAATGCAGCTGTTGTATCTAGCACATGATCATAATTCGAATTATCAGCAACTGGGATAATATCTATTCCAAATTCAATTTGCTTTTTTAAATTCTCTAGTCGCAAAGATTTAGATGTTTCACTAAATTGCTTTTCATTTATCTTACCTTGCCAGTAAGATTCAAGTAATTTTTTCCATTCGCGATGTTCACCGAGTCGTGGATAGCCTAAATTTGATGATTTTACTACACTAGTCATATTTTTCTCCTATTTTTCTCAAAAGTGCTGGCAACTAAAAGAAAAATTCACCTGAATCTATCGACAGAACCGCTACCAGTAAGAAAAACGGCCGTCAAATTTTTATCGGCATGTAAATAATAAACTTTTCGGCAGGCTATTTTCATAGATTTCTTCTTTCACTTAATTTTTGTTACCTTGTGAGTTTTTTAGATTGAATATACTCATTAATTTTCGGTAGCATCGTCTTCAAAACTTTTGGTTGATTCATGGCATATAAATGAATGCCATCAACGCCATGATCTAGTAAATCATATATTTGTTGCAGAGCGTATTCCATTCCAGCTTCTTGTAAAGCTTCCGGATGATCACCATATTTGTGTACTATCTTCGTGAGTCGAGCCGGTAAGGATGAACCAATCATATATGTAATACGTTCAACTTGTGCACGACTGATAATTGGCAAAATACCAGCGGATACTGGTACTTTGATGTAGTTTTCTTTCAGAGCTTCTTGCATATTATAAAAAACACTATTATCAAAAAATAGTTGTGAAATTAAAAATTCTGTACCATAAATCACTTTTTCTTTGACACCATTTACACTAATTCCTGTTATTGGATTATCAACATGCCCTTCTGGATAAATGGCCGCACCAACACTAAAACGGCCATCTTGTTTTATCTCTTGGATCAAGTCCTTTGCATATGGATAGTATTCATTCACATAATCAGATGATGGTAAATCGCCACGCAACGCAAATATATTTTCAATGCCTGCTAACTTAATTTCAGCAAGATTTTCTTTCAAAAGTTTTGGAGTCTGGTTAACGCCCGTTAAATTATGTAAGGCTGTGATATCACAATTCTTTTGAATGTAAGAAGCAATCTCTCGTGTTTTTTCATGATTATCACTTCCTCCTGCACCATATGTGACACTAATATAATCAACGCCGACATGTTTCAAATCAAGCTCACCTAATGTTTTATACAGTGATTCAATTCCGCCTTCTTTCTTTGGGGGAAATACTTCAAATGATAGTACTGGAGCTGGTTTTGTTTTATAGATTTCTACAATCTTAGTCATAATTATCCTCTCAATTTCAGTTATATAAACCAAACTGAGAAAACATAATTGCATCTACTGCCCCACTACCATTTAGATAAACTGCTGTTGTAATTTTATCAGCATGCAAATAATAAACTTTTTGATGATTTACCTTCACAGCCTTCTCCTATCTGAACTATTTTTTAAAATTTAAAATCAAAATAAAATCCCGCAATCTAAATAAAATTAGATTGCGGGACGATTATTCGTGGTACCACCCGGTATTTATACACTATTTTAGTGCACCTTATGTCATTTTTTAATATTAAAAAAATGAACGTGCTATATCGGACATTAACCGATTACAATTCACATCATAGCAATTAATACGAGCTCATCATAATAATAACTCCAAGACCATCTTCATGTTTTCACATACTTGTTTTCACCAAATACAAGCTCTCTAAAATGCTCAAGACACTACTCATCTTTTCATCGTTAGTCATATTATTTTTTTAAATCTTTTCAACAAATAAATTAAACAATTTTTGCGCATCTGGATTTTTCATAAGCAACATTTCAGGATGCCATTGTACGGCATAAATATGTCGTATCTCATCAGAAAATGCCTCTACAACATTATCTGAACTTACAGCATCAATTTGTAACCCATTTGCTAATTTCTTTACTGCTTGATGATGAAATGAATTTACTAGTGCTTCTTTATCAAACAGATTACTCAACCAGCTTTCACGTTTTAATATTAAGCGATGGGTAGGTATATACCACTTAGTTGGATATTGATTATGTTTTACAACCAAGTTTTGATACTGACTATTTAAATCCTGGTATAGTGTACCACCCAAAGCTACATTAATAATTTGCAAGCCACGACAAATACCCAAAATTGGTTTGTCTTGTTGAATGGCTTCTAGTACTAAGGCTACTTCAAATGCATCACGATCCTGATCCGTCTCATGTAAATTAACATGTGGATCTTCACCAAAGTACTCTGGTGAAACATCTTGTCCACCTGCTAATATTAAAGCATCAACAGAATTAATATATTCCTTCGCTAGGCTGGGACTCCCTATGGGAAATACCATCGGCAATGCTGATGCATCGATAATACCATCTATATAATTCTTTTGGATATAGTCAACATAATTCGTTCCAAAATGAGCATTTGGATGAAGAAGATTATTACTTGAAATACCTACTTTTTTCATCATTTTACTCACTTTGCATATTTATAATTTTGGTAACCTATCAACGGGTAATCCAAATTTTTAACCGAAGAGCGTAACAAGTGAACGTTAGACACTTGATACAATGGTGTCACACCATTTAGTTCATTATTCAATTTAGCAGCTTTTTGCTCTAATTCATAACGTTCATTATTTGCTTCGTGTTGATTAGAAATATCACTAATTAACTTTTCATAATCTGAATTTGTCCAATTTGTAAAGTTAATAGCACCCTTAGAATAAGCAATATCCAGAAAATCAATTGGATCATTGTAATCTGTAGACCAAGTCAACGTTCCTGCCTGAAAATCTTTATTATTAAAAGCAGCAATTTCAGCATTTAGAGGTAATTGTTTTAAATTAATGGTCACGTCAGGTAAAGTAGCTTCAATACTTTGCTTTAGGTATACACCCAATGCCTTATACGCATCAGTATCAGCAGTATTCAGTGTAATTGTAATCTTTTGTTGATTTAACTCTGATTGTGCTGATTTCAAATACTTTTGAGCTAATTCTTTATCATAAGGCAATGATAAATTAGCATTGAAATCCTTACCATTTACGGTAACCTCACCGCTCGGAACAATAGACTTAGCAGGTGTTGAACCATCAGCTAATGTTGATTGAGTAAGTTCTTTCCGATTGATTGCCAAACTTAAAGCACGCTTCAAATTTGTGTTGCTAACTGTTTTATCAGTAGCATTCCAAACAATAAAAGCTACACGCCCTTTTTGCGTTGATTTAATATCAGCAGCATTTGTTTTCTTCAAGTCAGTTAATATCCCACCAGAAATTTCTGCTTCATCAACTTTCTTAGACAAATACTGTTTAGACGCCAATGTTGCATCAGTCACTTGAGTAGCCTTAATTGTGTCATAATGAACACTATCAGCTCCGGCATAATACTTATTTTTTACAAATTCCCACGTAGTCGAAGACTGATTCCATTTTTTAATAGTATAAGCGCCATTAGAAACTGTTGTTTTTGCCGTTTGACCATATTTATTACCATATTCTTTCAGCTTAGCTGAATTAATCGGATACAATTCGTTGGCTAATATAAAATTAAAATAAGGTACTGGGTGAGACAATTCAATTTTCACCGTGTATTTATCGGGTGCACTAATGCCTAACTTATTGATATTTTCCTTATTATTATAAACAGCATCATATCCCGCAATATCTTTAAAATGGTTTGCACGAGTTGATTTTGTTGCTGGATTAACTTGACGCTTAACTGAGTCAACAAAATTAGCTGCTGTTACAGTTGACCCATCGGACCATTTTTGATTCTTTTTAAGCTTAATTGTATAAACTTTACCATCTTGAGAAGGTTCCACTATTTTTTTAGCAATTCCTGGAACAATTTTACCTTTCGCAGATGTGGTATAGAGTCCTTCAAGTGTTTGCACCTCTGCCCAATTTGCGCCAACTTGATCTGCTAAATTTGGATCAAGTGTTGAGATATTATTCTGTACAGCAACTTTCAAAGTGTGGCTTCCGGCCGATTTTGATGGTCGTGTCGTAGCATAAATTCCAGCAACGATGATAACAGCTGCCGCACTAATGACTATTTTTTTGTTCATGTTCTCTCTCGCTCTCAATGCCTTAATAGTGTTATTTTAACATGCTCACATTTTAATGGAAGTATAACAACTATTATTCACTGTTAAAATTCTCTCATGATAGTAGAAAAGACTACCTATTTAACATGTGCAAGAGCTTCATCTAGTGCCTTAATTAAATCATCTACATTTTCGATACCAATTGAAATGCGTATCAAGTCTGGCGTAATTCCTGCTGCAATCAGTTGTTCATCACTTAATTGTGCATGGGTTGTTGATTTCGGATGAATAATCAAAGACTTTGCATCCCCAACATTAGCTAACAATGAGAATATATCAAGGTTATTAATTAATGTTTCTGCCCCAACTTCACCCGCTTTTAAACCAAATGTGAAAATTGAGCCAGCACCATGCTTAAAATATCGATCAGCTAACACTTTATATGGTGAATCATCTAATTCAGGATAACTTACCCAAGCTACCTTATCATTATTATTTAAATACGATACGATTTTTCGAGTATTTTCTACATGTCGCTCAACACGCAATGACAAAGTCTCTAATCCTTGTAATAAATAAAATGCTGATTGTGGTGATAACGTTGCTCCTGTATCACGTAAGTGCTCTGCACGAATTTTAGTAACAAAAGCACTACCTTTTAAATCAGCCCAAACAATCCCGTTATATGAGGGTGTTGGTGTTGTAAAATCAGAGTAACGACCAGAAGATTCATAGTCAAAATCACCTTTCTCAATTACTACGCCACCCAGAGTTGTCCCGTGCCCACCAATAAATTTAGTTGCTGAATGTACCACAACATCAATACCATGTTCTAGTGGTCGAACTAAAAACGGTGTTGCAAAAGTTGAATCTACAATAGAGATGATACCGTGTTTTTGGGCAATTTCGGCAACAGCTTCAAAATCAGTAATATTAATCTTTGGATTACCTAAACTTTCAAAAAAGATTGCCTTTGTATTCGATTTAATCGCTTTCTCAAAATTTTCAGGATCATCAGGATCAACAAATGTTGTTTCAATAGATAATTTCTTCAATGTTTCTGAAAATAGTTCTACCGTTCCGCCGTATAAAGTTGAAGCAGCAACGATATGATCTCCAGCTCCAGCAACATTTAAAATTGCAGCTGTAATAGCTGCTGCACCAGAAGCTAACGAAATAGCCGCCGTACCACCTTCTAAAGCCGCAATTCTAGCTTCAAAAGCCGAATTGGTTGGATTCGTCAATCGACCATAAATGTTTCCAGCATCCGTTAAGGCAAACCGTCCAGCTGCTTGTTTAGCATCTTTAAATACAAAAGAAGTCGTTTGGTAAATTGGTACCGCCCGCGCGCCTGTTGCTGAATCTGGTTCTTCTTGTCCGGCATGAAGCTGTAGTGTTTCAAATGCATATTTCTTCTCTGGATTAGTCATAATTTTGTCCTTTTATATGTTATTTTTACTCAATCATTTATCAATCATTAAATTTTCTAACACATTCGACTTTGTACTAATCCACAACCAAGAAGTGTACTTAATGCACGTGTCATCTCAAAAAATCTATTGGGCATTGTATTTTGCATTTTTCTACTCCTGACAATGTTATTTGTGAAAGGTAGTTAACCCCAAACTTCGTCTAAAATTTCTTTAACAAGAGCTAATTTAGCCCACTGCTGTTCCTCTGTCAAAATATTACCTTCTTCAGTTGAAGCAAAGCCACATTGCGTTGATAACCACAAACGATCAAGTGGTAAATATTTTTCTGCTTCATGAATGCGTTTAATAATGTCTTCTTTGTTTTCTAACTCACCGGTCTTACTCGTGATTAAACCAAGGACAACTTTTTTATCTCCCGATACCTTAGCTAAAGGCTCAAAACCACCTGCACGTTCTGAATCATATTCTAGGAAATAGCTTGAGACATTCTCTTTCCCAAATAATTCATCGGCAACGGCGTCATAGCCACCCGCAGCAGCCCAATCCGAATGATAGTTTCCACGGCAAATATGTGTATTAATTGTCAAATCTTCTGGTAAATCAGCAATTGCACCGTTATTAAGATCAAGATACAAGTCTTTCAATGACTGAATATCAAATCCGGCGCCTGCCATCTTTTCCCAGAAATCAGGATCTACCAGCATGCCCCACGTACAATCATCAAGTTGAACTGTTCTTGCACCGGCTTCGTATAGAGCAAGAATTTCTTCACGATATACACGTTTAACATCAGCAAACAGTTCTTCATTTGAATCATAGAAATTTGACACAACATCAGCATTTGTTCCACGTGCTAGCTCTGCATAGAATTGTGCTGGAGCAGGAATCGTAATCTTAGCTTCAACACCAGCTTCGTCAGCTAAATCCTTTAAAAACTTAAAATGTTGAATAAAGGGATGTACTTTAGCATCAAAACTTAGTTTTCCATTTAAGCGTGCCGAGTCATCACGTGTTTCCTCATGAGCAAACAAGTAACCTTCACCATAGCTCAATCGTTCAACACCGCCAAATCCCCAGAAATTATCCAAGTGCCAATATGAACGACGGAATTCACCATCTGTTACCACTGTAATTCCAGCAGCAACCTGTTGATCAACTAAATGTCCAATTGCTACATTTTCAACCCCTTCGAGCTCTTCTTGTGTTAATTTACCATTTTCGAAATCTTGGCGTGCTTGCTTCAACTTAGCTGGTCTTAAAAATGAACCAACGTGTTGAAATCCCAATGCTTTTAATGTTTGTGTTGCCATAATTTTTCCCCTATAATTTCCTTATTTATTTAGATGGTTTCAAAACAATAAAAAAGTCCCACAGTCTAAATATTTTAGACTGCGGGACGACTTGTCGTGTTACCACCCGGTGTTTATGTGTTGGCAAAAAGCCTACACACCTCAATATCAATCATCTCTACAATGCTTCGAGAACATCTGTACACAGTGTCAAGAATTGATGTCGCTATATCGGGCTCTCCCGGTTATCACTTGCGTCGTTTTAATAAATGAATCAGCGTGCGTTCGCAATAACAGTAACTCCAAGACCATTTTCATGTGCTCACGTTGTCTACTTTCACCAAATGTAAACTCTCTTGCTAACGCTAAAACACTACTTATCTTTTCTTCGTTAAAATAATCATACTATTTTATAATAATTTGTCAATAGTTTTATTATTATTTTTTAAACAATTTTACGTTCAAAAGCATCACTAGAAATACCTTGTGCTAAGATGATTTTTGCCCACTCTTTAGCTGAATGTAAACTATGGTCTTTAAAGTTCCCACAACTTTCGATTTCTGCTGCTGGTACTTCAGTCACTTCATCACTAACAATTTTTTCCAATACTTTTTTGAAAACTTTAGCCAATGTTTCCGAATCATAGTTTACCCATGAAATAACATGAAACCCTGTACGACATCCAAATGGTGACATATCAATAATACCATCGATTTCATCACGTACAAGCCCAGCAAATAAATGTTCTAATGTGTGTAACCCACCTGTTTCAATAGATGTTTCATTGGGCTGTGTTAAACGCAAATCGTAGTTTGTAATGCTGCCGCCATTAGGACCAGCTTGTGTTTCAATAACGCGTACATAGGGTGCCTTAACCTTTGTATGATCCAACGTAAAACTTTCAACAACTGTTTCTGACATTTCTTTTCTCCTTTTAAGATAAGATAACAACATAGTAAATTTTACATTTATGCCGTAGTCACTATAATATTAACATTTCTACGTTCTTGATTGTTAATATATTCATAACAAACGCCATTTTTCTTCTAAGCAAATTGCTCATCAGCAATTTCTTTAATCAGTGCCAATTTTTTCCATTGATCCTGAATTGTAAGAATATTACCTTCTTCTGTTGATGAAAAACCACACTGTGTAGATAATGCTAAGTTAGCTTTGGGTACATACTGCTCTGCTTCTTTTATTCTTGCAATAATTTCAGCTGTATTTTCTAAGTCTGCTGATTTTGAGGTGAATAATCCCAATACAATTTCTATATTGTCACGATTATTAAATATAGCACTTAATGGTTCAAATCCACCTGAACGATCATTATCATATTCTAGGAAAAATGCATCATAATTTAATTGGCCCAAGTACTTAGCAACCGGCTCATAGCCTCCTTCAAATAAATAAGTAGATTTAAAATTACCACGACAAATATGTGTCGATAATTTTAAATCTTCTGGCAAACCTGATAATGCTTTGTTAATCACATAAACATCATCAGTTGCTGTTTTTTCAAACTTAACCCGCTCATCAAGATTATCAACATTTGCATTCAATTGATTAATTAAATAAGCCCAAGTAGTATCATCCAGTTGCACATAACGTGCACCTAAATCATAGAACTTTTGCAAAGTATCATGATAAGCTTGTGCCAAATCATCCAAAAATGCTTCCCAGGTATCATAGTACTTTGACCACAAATCAGAACGATGATCACGATTAATAATCAAACTAGGTGAAGGAATCGTTTGCTTAGGTTCAACACCAGCCGGTGTCACTGATTTTAGGTATTTAAAATCATCGAAAAATGGATGATTGAGGTTGGCATGTACTTTCCCGTTTAATCGAATGTTTGTTGAACGTGTTTTTTCACCATGAAATTTATATGAATCATTTTGATCATAAAATTCGAAACCGCCTAGTTGACCAAGAAAATCCAAGTGCCACCATGAACGATTGAATTCGCCATCAGTAACTGCTTGCAAACCAACTTTTACTTGTTCAGCAACTAACTTTTTAATTTCTTCATGCTGCACTTTCATTAATTCTTCGTGTGAAATTTCACCATTTGCAAATTTTTCACGTGCTTTTTTAAGATTTTCTGGACGCAAATATGATCCTACTTGATCAAAACGATAAGTTAATTTCTTTGTATTTGCCATTTTTTCTCCTTTGATTGTAGCAAAATAGTCTGTGTACGCTATACCCTTAAATTAATGCCAATGCAGCATCTAAATCAGCAATCAGATCATCTGTATCCTCTAATCCAACCGAAAAGCGTAATAATCCTGGCGTGATACCAGAGGCCGTTAACTCTTCTGTATTCAACTCTGCATGACTCATTTTGGGTGGATAGCTAATAATACTTTCGACTGCACCTAAACTCACTGAAAAAACTGGAATTTTTAAGGCGTCAACTAATTTCTTTGCATTTTCCTTACTGCCTACATCAAAACTCAGTACAGCGCCACCATTTTTAGCCTGTGTAACATGAATTCTATATCCTTTGTGTGTCTGTAAACCAGGATACAATACATTGAGAACTTTCGAATGAGCGTTTAAATGTTGTGCTATTTTTTGGGCTGATGCACTGGCGTGCGACATACGGACTCCTAGCGTTTTAATGCCTCTTAATAACAGCCATGTATCTAAAATTCCTAGTGTGGCTCCCACCGCATTTTGAATAAAATAAATTTTATCAGCTAGTTTTTTATCGTTAACTACTACCGCGCCAGCCAAGATATCAGAATGTCCGGCCAGAAATTTAGTTGCAGAATGAATGACAATATCCACACCTAAGTCTAATGGATTTTGTAAAAACGGCGATAAAAATGTATTATCGGCAATTGTAAATAGCTGATTCTTTTTTGCAATATTAACAACAGCACGAATGTCAGTAATATTCAAAACTGGATTCGAAGGTGTTTCAATATACAAAGCTTTCGTTTCCGGTCTAATCGTTGCTTCAATTGCATCCAAATCACTAAAGTCAACAAAATCATGCCTAATACCCCATCGTGATAAAATGTCTTCTAACACTCGGAAGGTACCACCATAGACATGCTTGCTAACAATAATATGATCACCAGCAGACAAAGTGAAAAGCACACTGCTAATCGCTGCCATGCCTGTACTAAATAAATACCCGTATTGTCCATGTTCAAGCTGTGCAATCGCTTTTTCCCCGGCAGCACGAGTCGGATTCCCGGAACGAGCATAATCATATTGACCAAAGTCTTCAAAACTTTTTTGGTTAAATGTTGAACTTAGCTGAATAGGTGTATTAATTGCTCCAGAAAGTGGATCATTTGTTGTTGATGCATTAATAATATTGGTCCACTCACTCATATTTTAGCTCCTTCTACTGCTTGCTTTAAATCAGCTAGTAAATCTTCTTTATTTTCTAACCCTGCGCTAACACGCACCAATTGATCAGTAATGCCAAGATGCTCTCTTTGTTCTGGACTTAAATCACGGTGTGTCTGGACCGCGGGAATTGTGATTAATGTTTCAGGGCCACCCAAACTTTCAGCAAACGATCCAATATTCAACCCTCGTAAAAAAGCATTCACATCATAATTTTTTGATAAATAGAAACTAATCATGCCGCCAATGCCAGCATATAAAACCTTGTCTATACCATTAATACGTGGTAATTGTTGTGCTAAATATTGTCCGTTTTCGTTATGCCTTTGCATACGTAAATGTAAGGTTTTTAAGCTACGCAAGAGCAACCACGAACTAAAAGAATCTAAAACCTGGCCGCGTGTCATTAGTGATGTTTCTAGTTTTTCAGCCAAATTAGCACTATTTACAATCACCACACCAGCTAAAATATCGTTATGCCCGCCAAGATATTTTGTTGCAGAATGAACTACAATATCAGCCCCTAAAGTCAAAGGTTGTTGAAAAATTGGCGTTAAGAATGTGTTATCAACAGCAATTAAAATATTCGGATCAATCTCTTTTATTTTTTGACACAGTGATTGAATATCAGTCACCTTCATCGTAGGGTTAGATGGTGTTTCCAACCAAATTAATCGCGTTGTTGGTTTGATAAGTTTCACAATATCTTCAGAATCACGCCAGACATCATAGCTGACACCACTTTGCTCAACAATGGCATCAAAATAACGATATGTACCACCATACAAATCATCTGACGCAATAAAGTGATCACCCGTTTTAAGTAATGAAGCAAACACAAGATCAATAGCTGCCATACCTGAACTTGTTGCAAATGCTTGTATTCCTTGCTCTAATTCTGCCAACTGATCTTCTAATATTTGACGTGTTGGTGTTTTTGAACGTGCGTAATCAAATCCCGTTGATTCACCAAGACCCGGATGCCGATAAGCTGTGGAAAAATATAACGGACTGACGACTGCACCTGTTTTAATATCATCTGTTCCATTTCCACCTTGTGCCAATATTGTATCAATACTAATACTCATAAATAATTACATCGCATGGCCTTAAGCCAAACTTTTCCTCTCTTGATTTAACTTTTCTATTAATTCAACTTTTTCAGTTGATAAAACAGTATTTTGTACTAATAATTTACCCCAATTCGCATAAAAAACTTCAGCAATATTTAGCCAAGTATTAGTTGGTTTACCTTGATAAAAGTAATTTTGTGGTTTTTTTGTGTTTGAATCTCTCTCTTTATCACGTATATACTCATTTGCTAGTGTCGCTGTGTCATATTCTAAATGCCCTGTTATGTAGGTTGAACGTAGTTGCTCATCTCTTAAAATAAACGCACCTAATATATCATGCCCAGCAACTTTTAAACGTCTCGCGACACCAAGATTTGGAATCGTAAAATACCGAGATTGTGGCATCATAATTTGATCGATACCTTTTATTAACGCTTGTCGCTTAACTATTTGATTAGCTTGAAAAACACCAGATACTTTCTCCGACAAGGACTTAACAGGAAAATTACGTTCAGCGTAACCTGCGCCGTAGGCTGACCAGCAAGCAAACAAACTTTCTGACACATGCGTTTTTCGCCACGAAAGTAAATGCAGAAATTCATTCCAATAATCAATATGTTCAAAATTCATGCGATCGACAGGAGCACCGGTGACTATCATACCATCGTACTTTTTGTGCCAAATATCACTTAGTTTGACATAATTAGCAGTAATTTCTTCACTATCATGACGTATTTTATGTTCACTTGGAATAGCAAACGTAATTCGAACATTGACTGGTAGACGATCCAACAGACGTATAAATTGTTTTTCTGTTTGTAACCGATTAGGCATTAAATTAACCAACAAAATATTTAAAGTGGGTTCTAATATTTTAAAACGACCAACAACAAAATTCTCACGTTTTAGTAAGCCATTATTTAATATAACACTCATATTTCACCTCCAAATTCTAAAATAATAAAAAATCCCGTAGTATCAAAAGATACTACGGGACGTTAAAGAGACGTGCTACCACCCAGTGTTTATGTAAGCCTTAACAACTTACACCTCCAGACGTACGCCAGCAAGAATTCGTCGAGAACATCTGTGAAATCCTGTGGTTATACGCTGTCCAGTAACGGGGGCGCCCGATTTCAACTTACTGCGCGACACACATGAGTGCCCGCTTGCTCGTATCCGTAAAAAACTCCAAGACCATTTTCCATCTAAATTATCTTACCCGTTCACACCATACACGGGCTCTCTAACTAAGCTTTAAAGATGTACTTATCTTTTCAACGTTTATATTGATTATTACTATAACTTTAAATTTTGTTTATGTCAATAGTTTTTAATATTTCTCATTAAATTAATAATATAATTTTCAACGTTCAAATGCTTGATCAAAGCATTTTTTTACCTGATATGGTACAATTTTACTTAAAATTTAGTGAGGACAAAAGCTATGTATGAACCAACGCATAATTCAAATCAAGTTATTGAAGAAAATATCAACAAACCTGGACGTCACGTAATGTTTCTTTCAGCAGATTGGTGCGGTGATTGCAAAGCCATTAAACCATTTATTCAAGACATTAAAAACGAAGTTGAACAAACTGCATCATGGTTTGATGCAGATAGAGATATGAATATCGAAGTTGCCACAAAGTATAATATGCGTGGCATTCCCTCATTTGTTTTATTTGAGAATGGTCAAGAAATATCACGTATCGGCCACGGTGAGCGCCTTACACCAAAAGAAATTTTAAACTGGTACCAAACAACATTGTAATTTCTATTTAAATAAAAAACGCCTGAACGTCTGAAAGTGTTTTAACACTTCAAGCGTTTAGGCGCTTTTTTATGCATACATTATTTTTCAGTGTTCTTAATAAATGTCTGAACAATATCTGCCGGAATAGCAAACCCCATCCCCTCAACACTAGTTCCATCAGTTGAAGAAGCTATCTTTGATGAATTAATACCAATGACTTGACCTTTTAAATTGATAAGTGGTCCACCGGAATTACCCGGATTAATTGCCGCATCAGTTTGAATAGCAGTTGCGGCTTTGGAACCAGTTTCTTCAGCGGATAACGCACGTCGTGGTGCTGAAACAATCCCACTAGTTAAAGAAGTGGCATAATCAGATCCAAGTGGTGACCCAATCGCTAGTACCTGTTGCCCAGATTGCAAATTTTTTACGTCACCAAAAGAAGCTACAACCTTGATATCAGTTGTTTTAGCTTTCAACAAAGCTAAATCTTTGTCAGAATCAGTTCCCACAACAGTTGCTTCAATTTTTTTCCCGCTGGCTGTAATCAACTGTAACTCATCAGCGTCTGCTACAACGTGATTATTTGTAATGATGTAGGCATAACCACCAGATATCTTATATACAACCCCTGATCCTTCTGATGCCGTTTCTAACTCTGAGCTACTTGAACTACTGCCTTGGCTCTGCTGAAAATACGATTCCCAAAGACTACTCGACGATGACGCCTTTTGTAGATTTTGTACTGTAACCACCGCATTTTTAACTTTATTATACGCTGTAGTTGCTGTATCACTGCTGGTATACGCTGTTTTAGCTACGGTTGTTGTTCCTGCCAAATTGGACGTTTTTGTCGTATTTGAATGCTGTTGAAACCATGAATTAGGCTGTAGTCCTGAGTAGACAACAAAACTTGCTACCAACGCTGAAACAATAGCAACAATTATCAAAGAATATTTTTTCATAACTCGACCTTTCATACATGTTTTTCTCTTAATTTTATGACAAAATACAGTACTCTCACTATTATTATAATAAACATATAAAATAAACTAAATATTAAAGTGGTAATATGATTTTAAATATTGCACCTTGTGGTTGATTATCCGACACTGTTATTTTTCCATCATGCGCATGAACAACCCACTCTGCAATTGATAACCCTAGACCTGTACCACCAGTCTGACGGTTACCAGTCTTATCCTCCCGATAGAACCGATCAAAGACATGCTTTTTTCCTTCGTCACTAATTCCTCGACCTGTATCGGCTACACTAAGCACAAATTTTTTCTTTTCAATACTTGCTTTAACAGATACTTTGGCACCAGCATCAGAGTATTTTAATGCATTATCAAGTAGTAAAACTAACAATTGATGAATCCGCTTTTGATCTATAAATATTTCTTGTTGTACATCAACTTCCAGCGTAACACTTTTTTCCTCAAACTCAGCCATTTCCTTGTATGGGGAAATTATTTCTTCTAAAAACTGTGCAACGTTTGTTGATTCTTTTTCAATAGTCGTCATATTAGAACCTGATTTTGCTAACGTTAACATGTTATTTGTCAATGAGTTTAAGCGCCTTACTTCAGATAATGACAATATAATAGCATTAGATTGATCACGAACCGTCGATTCGGGTTTTGTTAGCATGGTCTCCAATTTTCCTTGGATAACAGCCATTGGCGTTCTTAGTTCATGAGCTGCGTTATTGACGAAATCTTGTTGTTGTTGCCAAGACTTTAATATTGGTTTCATATTACGTCTAGAAATCATGTACGAAACAATGACAGATAGAATGCCAAAAACCCCGAAGGACCAAAATAATACTTTTTTAAAATTATTTAAATTATTGATAGTATCTGTAACATTAACTGTCACCATACCATGCACTGCAATTTGATCATATCCTTTGGCAGCGTTCTTTTTGAACTGAAAACCAATAATGCGATAATAATTACCATAAAACTTATAAGTATTTGGTTTAACGGTCATTGTTGCTTTATCAAATTTAATAGCCGCCTGTAATGCTTTTTGTAAAGCCGCTTGTCGCTCATCTTCTGTTGTTGTGTCAATAATCAGCTTACCATTCTTATCGAATAACCACGTTTCTGTTCGCGTACTTGAACTATTAAATAGCGGTTGTGGTTTTTTAACATCTTTCACAGACGTTGATAACAGGCCATTATTATCATACATCGAAAGAGTTTGATTAATAGCAGAGTCAGCACTATTAAAAACCGTTCGTGTATAAGATACAAATATAACACTCGCTAAAATTGAAAATATAACAAAAAAACTGGCTAGTAACCAGATAAATCCTCGTACTTGCTGTTTTTTATTAATTGCGTTCGGCATCCTCTACCTCTAAAATAAAACCAATATTTCTTAAGGTCTTAATCAAATTATCTTGTCCAACAGCTTCTAGTTTACGACGTAAATTATTCAAATAAATATTAACCACATTAATCGTAGTATCAGAATCAATTCCCCACACCCGATCAAAAATCTGATCACGTGTTACAATAATATTTTTATTTTGCGCAAGATATGTCAAGATATCAAATTCTTTACCGACTAATTTGACAGGTTGTCCGTGGACCTGAACACCGCGATTTTCCATGTTAATCATCACGTCACCTACTGACAACGTATTATCTTCAGAGTAAACGCCTGATCGACGTAACAATGCTTTGACACGCACTAATAACTCCTCACGATGAAATGGTTTAGTTAAATAATCATCAGCCCCAACATTGAATCCTTCTATTTTATCATCCAATGACGTTTTTGCCGTTAAAATCAAAACAGGTGTTTCAACATCATTATCACGCAAATTTTTAATCACTTCCAAGCCATTTTCTCCTGGGAGCATTAAATCAGAAATAATAAGGTCATAAGGCGCTTCTTGCGCTTCAAATTCACCATCAAGGCCGTCAGTAACAGCATTAACGTCCGCAAAATCTTGCAAAAAGCCAACAACATTGTCTGCTAAATTGACATCATCTTCGATTAATAATATTTTAATTGCTTTTGACATTTTTATATCCCTGTCTGTTTTTTACTATACTTATTGTACAAAGTATAGGTTAAAAATAAGTTAAATTAAAACCAAATTATACTACTATTTTAAACCAACACTAATTTTTATTGCTTGTGCAACAAGAGACATTTCACTGGATGAAGCACTAATGTGCCCAATTTTATCTCTTAGCCGCCGTTTATCAATTGTACGAACCTGTTCAGCTAAAATCACTGAATCTCTTTTCATACCGCTCATATGTTCCGGAAGCAATACATGTGTTGGTAATTTAGGCTTTGAAATTTGAGAGGTTATCGCAGCAATAATTGTTGTGGGAGAATTAGCATTTCCTACATCGTTTTGGATGATTAGAACTGGCCGTACGCCAGCTTGCTCAGACCCCATGCCTTGCTTTAAATCGGCGTAAAAAACGTCACCACGCATAACCGCTTGATGTTCTTCTGTCATTAGTACTCTCACTTTTATGTACGCGCACATGGCGCTTCTTAATAAATTTTAGGTAATCGATTGCCAAAGTTTGTTAATATTTCGTGAGGAATTGTATGCCCATATTCAGCCATATCTTCAATTGTTATTTTTTCTTGACCATCACAGCCAACTAAAGTAACAATAGTTCCTACGGGATATTCTTGATTTAATGTTATCACAATTTGATCCATTGTAACACGGCCAATTACATGTTCAACGTGTCCATCCACTAAAACATTCATTCCACTCATACGACGCAGATAACCATCTGCATAGCCGATTGGTAACGTGGCTATCCATTGTGATTTTGCTGCTGTATAAGTCGCACCATAGCTCACTGATTCTCCTATTTGTAGTTGATGAACAGAGCCTATCTTAGATTTGAGATACAAGGCAGGCTTTAATGAAATTGGTAACTTCTTTTCAGGAGCGCCCGGATTATAACCATAAAGAACTGAACCAACACGAATTGTTTCCGTATCAATTTCATTAAAATGCCATATTGCCGAGCCAGAGTTTGCTAAATTCCAATATTTTTTGGGAATCCCTGCTGCTGTAACCCATTGATAAAAGCGTTTTACTTGTTTATCATAATAAGATTGATTATTATCATCTGCAGTTGCAAAGTGAGTAAAGACACCAAAAAAATCTAGTTTATCAGTATTTTGAATCGCATCATAAATTGCCTGCACATTTTCTTGAGAATGTGCACCCATACGCCCCATACCTGTATCCACTGCTAATTGTACAGCTAATTTTTGACCATCTTCAATCTGTGCTAATGCTGATTGCAACCATTCAATTGTCCCAACTGGTGGCACCAGTCGATATTGAATCATAACATTTGTGTGGGAAACATCCTGGACCCCAAGTAAAAAAATATTAACGTTCTTTTGTGGATAAACTTCTCTTAAGGCTATCCCTTCAGCAATTGTGGCCACAGCAAAATCTTGGATGCCGATGTCTAAAAGTGCTTGCACAACTTGCTTTGCACCATGTCCATAGGCGTCTGCCTTAACAACAGCAATAATTTTTTTTGCACCTGCGTGTTGCATTATTTTTTGTGCATTCAACTGAATTGCTTGCAAATCAATTGTTATCCAGGTTGGACGTAAACGCAATATATCATCATTAATCATGAGAGTACTCCTCGTTTTGGGAAAATCTTCACACTGATTTTTTCCAACAGTGTTAAACGCTCAATAATTACAACCGTATTCACCTGATCACCACTATGCGTAATAGCCACATAGGTGTGGTAAGGAAAATTTTTGATTTTCATCACAGGTCGCCCAGTGTTTTCGTTTAAAATTTCTATGTCTTGCCACTGTACTTTTTCACCAATACCATAGCCAGTCGCTTTAGAAAAAGCCTCTTTTGCAGAAAAACGACCAGCAATATACTCATTACGATGTTTTCCCTTTCTTTCAGCAGCCGCAACACGTTCTGCCGGCGTCAAAATGAATGGTATAAAACTTTTTTGTCGTTCAATGATCTGCGCTACACGACTGATTGACTCTGTATCATTTCCAATTCCTATAATCATGCTTCTATTGTAACAAAAGGTTAAGTATGGATAAAACTTTTTGTCCATACTTAACCTCTTTGTCCCCTACTTATTTGAAATTTTTTAAATTTGTGTCTGTTGGCATCAAATTTTGCCACTTTTTCGATAGATAGTTATCATTAATTTTATAATTCGTTTCCTGATATCCATGTTCAAAGAAAGGCTTTATTTTAGTATCAGCTGCAATCCATCCTCGCCATCCCATATGAATGGTGTCTTGCATAAAGTATTTATGACCACCATCATGAGAAAAGTCAGCAATATTATTAAATCCTTGAGATTTCAATTGTTTTTTGACTTTATTGACACTTTGATAATATTTTTTCGTGTTCAAACCCGTATACTTTGACCACTTTTTATTAACAGGTTGAATGATGAACAAAACATCTGTATGTTCTTTAGCAAATTCTTGCAATACAGCCTGAAAGTCTGAATATTCATCAGATTGTCTATAATCAAAATGACTTTGAGAGTTCTCTAGTTTCTTAAAACTTGGTTTTACCCTTGTTTTGAAAAATGAATTTTTGATACCAAACTTATTATTACCAGTTTGTTTTTTTGCTACTCGTATCGCCTCTTGTTCTAATAGTGACACATTGTCCTTTTTAGGTAGCCCCTTTAAAGCTGGTTCCACTTGTTTATTCCAATTATTAGAGAATGCAAAGTTGGAAAAAAGCTGATCCTCACGTACTAGCATTCGATTTCGTAATATAAGTAAATTTTGATCAGTGCCTGATAATGATTGATTATTCTTAATTTTAGTAATAAGACGAGCATAGAAGGTATTGTCACTAATTTGCTTTTGTTCCAGTAATCGTGTCGCAATAAATCTATCAGTTGCACTAATTGTTTTAATATTTCTCAACCAGTTAACCGTTTGTAAAGGTGAATAAAATTGAGAAAAAGCCCACTTACTATCGCGTTTTGTAAACCACTGTTGCGAAACAATGAACACTGCCTGTTTTTTGTGCAGAGCTGGCGTCATTTCTTGCATCCCCAAATAATGGGAAAGAGACTCTGTACCAGCTTGGCCAAGCAAAAATGGTTGGTAATTACGTTTATACTTTGCAGCCAACACCGACGGATGCATTGCATCTAAACGTAATAATTCACTCGACCCAAAAAAAGGGACATATTTTGTCTTTGAATCACTAAAAGCTGCCATCTTCATACTTTCACCCTTAAAAACATTTTTAGAAAATGAAACTGATGCTTTTTGAATGTCTTTATTTGATAAATAATTTAATGAAAATGGTGCTAAAAATAGGGCAGTAATCATAACAAATGCCAAAACAACTGGACCAAATATCCACCATAACCCCCGTTTTTTTAGCATATTTTTATCCCATCAATGATTCAACTTTAGCAATTACCTTGTTTGGTGTGTTCCATTCATCACGGTTAAACTCAGAAACCGGTGCTTGAATATTAAACTTACCTTCTAAATCAAGCAATAATTCTACTGTGGCCATGGAATCTAGCAAACCTGTTTCAAAGAAGTCATCATCCATTTGGTCAGAAATGTCTTCACCTGTAATTGTGTTCAAAATTTCTACTACTTGTTCTTTCAAGTCCATTATTTTTATCCTCAATTTTTATATACTTGTAACTATCATTATATTCTTAAACAATTATCAACGGAAGGAATGAAACCATATTTTATCGAGTATTCCACTGAATAGTAAGAAACTAACCATTACAACATTAAATGTAATGATTATAGCTAATGCATTCGTAAATTTATTGTGTGGTAACTTATGCTTTTTCTTATAGCGTAACCACATATCATTAACAACTAGACCAATACCATGAAATAGGCCGTACGCAATATAATACCATTTTAGGCCATGCCAGAATCCCATAACCAACATATTAATAATGTAAGCAATATTTGACGTAGTTACACGACTCTTAAACCACTTTTTCTTCATCATCAGAAACACGAGACGCATAAACACAAAATCGCGGAACCAGAATGATAATGTCATATGCCAACGATTCCAGAAGTCTTTTAAGTTCTTGGACAAAAATGGCATATTGAAGTTCATAGGTACCTCAATGCCCATAACATATCCAGTAGCAACGGCAAATAATGAATAACCAGCAAAATCAAAGAATAGATTAAGTCCATAAATATACATATATGCTATAATCCACCATGACCAGCCACCATGCACATGTGCTGACAAAATAGCCAATTTTTCGACATTTGGCATCAGTAATGTGCCCAACACATGCGAAATAATAAATTTATATAGAAAACCTAGAAAAAAATACTTCACGGCTTTGCCGAGCATTTCAATGTATTTATCACGTTCAGGGGCACTTTCGATATCCTTAACAAAGCGACGATAGCGATCGATAGGTCCTGACGAAATTGTTGGCATGAATAGCATAAATCTCAAGAAATTCCATGGATTGAAAGCTTGAATTGATCCATCTCGTATTTCCATCACCATACCAACAGAACGAAATGTCAAATATGAAATCCCCATAAATCCCAATAAGCTTGAAACTTTGGCCCAATCTGCCACTGGCGCAACTTTAATCAAAACTAACGGTAAAATAGCTAAAATCGTTGCACTATAGAATATCCACGTTTGATTATTTCTTTTACGATATAAAGTGTAGGACCATACAAGTAACCATTGCCAAATCATATAAATAATTAATGCAATACCTTCATGATATTTTTCACCATCAAACATTAAAAAGATAAAAACAAGTGACACTACTACTTCATACCAGGCAAACCTTTTTCCAAAATATAAACCAACAGCTAGTGGAATTAACGCCAATAATAAAATAATGAAGTATTGCGGATCTGCATAAGGTTGTAGATTAAGCATTACCATTCACCTCAGCAATCAAACCTTTGAGATCTATCTTGCCGTTTGGTGTCAATGGCATGGTTTCACGATATATAAAGCGACTAGGCATCATATACGGCATCATGACATCTTTCACTTCTTCTTTAATAGCGTTGGTCAGCAACATTGGTTTGGCAAAATCATTAGTTTTAGCTACTATAATAGCTAACAGTTGCTTCACTTTGCCATCATTATCGTAACGTGGCACAGCAACTGCTTGTTCAATCCACTGACTTTGTTGCAATTGTTGCGCTACTTCTTCCAATTCGATTCGAAACCCATGAAGTTTAATTTGAAAATCGCTACGTCCTTGATAATGCAACAATCCATTTTCGTCTATCGTTGCTAAATCACCTGTTTTATAGGCTTGAACACCGTCTACTTTTGTAAAAGCCAACTTTGTCTTTTCCGTATTATTCAAGTACCCCTTAGATACTGAAGGTCCGGAAATTATGATTTCACCCTTTTGACCTGAAGAAATGTTTTGTCCATCACCATCCTGGATTGTAATTTTTGTATCGGCTTTGACATAACCAATTGGCATTTTATCGTAACTATCAATAATTTCTTTAGTGATTAATAAACTTGATACAGCAACTGTTGCTTCTGTTGGACCATAGGTGTTATATATTTCAGCATCTGGGAACCTTATTAATAGCTTTTCTGCCGTAGTACGTGTAAGTACTTCTCCACAAAATAAAAAGCGTATTAGTTTGGGATGATTTTCTTGGGTAAATGTTGGATCTAAGAGAGCTACATCGGCAAAAGATGGCGTTGAAACCCAGACGTTTAAATCCATTTTTGGGAGGGTGCTAAATAATACCTTGAAATCATCAGCTGCCGTTTTAGGTAGCGCTTTGAGTGTCCCACCAGTTATAAGGGTCGGAACCCAATCCATAACTGATAAATCAAAAGAATAGGGTGGCTGTGACAATACATTGCTCTCACTTGGCCAATTAAAGGCTTCACTAACCATCCAATTTGCAAAGCTCAACAAATTGTTATGCGAGATTTGCACACCTTTGGGTTTACCAGTTGTCCCAGAAGTAAATATAATATAAAAATTTTCATCCTTTTTTACGGGATGTGTTAATTCATACGAGACAGTTTCAGAAAAGATCTTTTTTAATTGTATTTTCCCTATTATCGGAATGGACAAGTTGGTTATTGGTAAATCATCAATAGCCAATATTGCTGCCGGCTCAGCAATGTCAATAATATCAGTTAGACGTTCTTCAGCTGAATTAACATCCACTGGAATGTAAGCATGTCCGGCTTTTGTCGTAGCCAAAAAACCAGCAATCATTTCAAATTGTTGGCCCCCATACACCATAATCGGTGCTTTTTCCGGCAATGCCATACTATCTAAGAAACTGGCTAAACTATCTGACGCTTGCTTAAGCTGTCCATATGTATGTATGCGTCCCAATTCATCATAAGCAACCTTATTAGGTTGTGTGTTAGCGATGAAGTCAACTTGATTCAACATATTATTAATCATATGTTCCCCCACTATTTAAAATTCATTGTAAAGAAAATGTCCTTCACCAACACCTGAATAGCCGTATAGATATAAAAGTGTTAGAATGATTAGGAAATAAAAAACAGTACGCCCAACAAAATTAACAATTGGATGTTGGAAAAAATGCTTTAACATTTACCATGCCCCCGTATAAATTGTCCTTTATTTAGTCAACTACTTGACATAAAGTATCGTCCATAATGTAATGATTTACATTATATCATAAATATTTCTGAATGTTAATTTTATATATCAAAGAACGGATTCCTTATGTTAACTATGATTAAAAAATATTTTTCATCCATTGTTAAATTAGATAATTATGTTTTAAAAAATAAGATTTTTCAATCAATATTTTCTGCCATGCAAGATGCACTTCCAATTTTGGCTATTGATGTGTATTTGCGCCTCTTTTCTAATTTGTTTTTGACACCTAATGCCTTATTCCCTGTTATTTTCAATGTCAATGGCCCCATTTTTAAGTACCAAATGCTTATTGCTGCACTTGACATTGGTATATTAATGATTTTTGCAGCAAGCTTGACCAAAAAATATTTAAAGTACCGTGGCATTAGTGAAAACACGTTACCCATATTGACTAATTTTCTAGCTACTTATTTCCTATTCACTATTAATACGCAATCATTTGTAAGAAATGTTTCACAATATCTAGTTGTCACAGTATTAACAATTATAAGCAGTGAATCTTATTACCAGTACCATCGACTGTTTAAAAAGAATAATAATCTCTTTGCTGTTAAATTTTTAATTTGGTCTGGATTTATTTTTAGTCTGTATTTTTTTCTTCAACCATATGTACAAGAAACTTCACTTCAATTATTGATTAGTAATATGCTTTCCTCCAATTTTTTTACTACCTTCTTGGGGCTACTAATAGTAGGCTTTTTCTCGCCAATTCTCTATTGGTTAGGGCTTGCTTTACCAAGTGAACTGTCGTCTAATCAAACAACAATCAACGCTGTTGTCAAGAATCTGGATGTCATTTTGAAAAATTTTCATGCTACGCTACCTTACCCTGAAAATCTATACAGTGTCTATAGTTCATTTTCCCTTCTAGGCGGAATTGGTAACACATTAGCTATTAGTTTTTTACTGCTTTTCATGTCTTCAAAACAAAAACAACACCTAGGCATGTTGTCAATCATCCCTAGCTTATTTAATAATAACCAACTATTATACTTTGGTTTACCATTATTTTTAAGACCGCTAATGCTTGTACCGATGATTCTATCTAGCATAGTCGGTATCGCTGTTGGTTACATTGCTATCGCAATACATTTGATCAAACCAGCAGCATTAATTATACCGAACAATGTGCCTAACCTACTGGCTGCATTTTTGGGAAGTGATTATTTTCCCTCGTTGATTGTCGTAAGCGTTGTATTCATACTCACATTACTAATTTATAAACCTTTTATAGAGGTAGATACTCACGAGGTAGAAAATGAGAAATAAACTAATTATTATATTTAGTTTTATATTGCTGATCATCATCGGTATCTTTGGACAGAATTGGGTCACAAATACACGTACAACACAATCAAAAATACAAACTTCTCATATGTCACCAATCATTTTGATTCCGGGATCCAGTGCATCTGTCAATCGATTTGATAATTTATTAACTAAATTAAATGTACATAACCAACATCACGACATCTTAAAAGTGCAGGTTAAAAAAAATAATCAATTAGTTTACAGTGGTAAAATCAGATCAAATGACGATCAACCCTTTATCATCATTGGTTTTGAAAATAATGCAGATGGATACAATAATATTAAAAAGCAATCTAAATGGTTAGATATTGCGATGGCTGATTTACAAGATCGTTACCATTTCCGAAATTTCCAAGGTATTGGTCACTCAAACGGTGGCTTAATTTGGACTAGATATTTAGAAAACTACTATGATGCTGATAACTTAAACATGACAACATTAATGACTTTAGGCACACCATTTAACTTTTCCGAATCCTCATCTCAACGTCGTACCGTTATGTTAAAAGATTACATTGAAAAAAGCTCTAATTTACCATCTAGCTTGATAATGTATTCAATAGCTGGAACAGAGGACTATACAGATGATGGTATTGTGCCTGTCCAGAGTGTCCTAGCTGGCAAATATATTTTCCAAAAGCGTGTTAAATCATATACTCAAATTACCGTATCTGGTGATGATGCACAACATTCAAGTCTTCCTGAAAACAAAGAAGTCATGAGATTAATACAAGAACATATTTTATCGCAAACAGATAACAATGATTTCAGAAAACCAAAGTAAAGTACAATTAGTGAAAACCCTACCTAATCTAGATAAAATAAATTATCTAAATAGATAGGGGTTTCATTTTGCACTACATGCTCATAATTAAGTTAATTTTCAATCAGCGAAAACATGTGCCTACTACACTTATTTTGAAGATATTTCTTTCATCATCTTTTTTAATCGATACTGCATTTGTTCGAATCGACGCTTTTTACTCTCGCCAATATCATATTTTAATGTACCGATGATTTGCAATAACACTTGTTTAAAAGCAATCGAATCAACCATGCTTAAAGTCGAAAGAGATTCTCGTAAAACATACAAATGTTCTGGATTGTATGTATTTGTCCCGATATCAACCGTTATTTCTTCATCATCTATTGCCACCATTTTGCTAATAAACTGAGATTTCTCAGTATAATGATGACGTACTAAGTCAGTTGCTCTATTTGTCAAAGCTGCAATGAAATAAGTTGAAAATTTAGCGCGTGGATTCTTACAATCATATTTACTCACGCATTTCATTAAAATTTCTAATCCCTCTGAATACCACTCATCTTGCTTCATTCGACCGCTAATTTTTCGTGAATGAACATCAAATATAGCAGCTCGTAAATGCTTAATTAACACATTATACGCAAATTCATGTCCTCGCTGCGCTGCGATAACTGTACCAATTAATCTGTCAGTCCCCAATTATTATTCTCCCGCTATCCTTCATAATGATAGTCGTAGGAATAAACCTACTTACTACTTATAATGGATTACGCGAACTATACCCTTGATAAATCAATAAACTAGCAGCAACACTTGCATTCAAACTCTGGACGTGCCCAACCATTGGAATCGTCACCATACCATCTACTTTTTTCTTCAACAATGGTGAAATTCCTTTTCCCTCGTTACCGATAATAATGGCTACAGCGCCCTTAGCATTCCATCGACGATAATCTTCACCCGCCATATCTGTACCAAATATCCAAACATTACGTTTTTTTAATTCATCTACTAGATTGGCTAAATTAGTAACACGTGCCACTGGCACATGTTCGATAGCTCCTGTTGACGTTTTAGCCACAGTAGCAGTTAATTGTACAGCGCGTCTCTTTGGAATAATTATACCATGTACACCTGCTGCATCTGCTGTTCGTAGAATAGAACCTAAGTTATGTGGGTCTTCAATACCATCTAAAATAACAAAAAATGGATCTTCGCCTTTTTTATCAGCACTGTCAAATAAATCATCAATCGTGGCATATTCAAAAGCTGCAACACTCAATACAATACCTTGATGGTTCCCACCATCTGTCAGCTCATCAAGTTTTGCTTTAGGAGCTTGTTGAATCACTAATCGTTTCTTTTTAGCTAATTGTGTAATTTCATTACGGATTTTATCTTGCAATCCGGACTGTATCCACACCTTATTAATTTCTTGTTCACTTTTTAGTGATTCAACACTAGCATGGTGTCCATAAATAAATTCTGCTGTTTCAGATGGCTTCATTTGACTGTTCTCCCAGTTTCTACTTGTTTAAAAATCCACAACATCAATTGTGAAACACGCTCATGCTGCTCAGACATATACAAATAACCAAATAACGCTTCAACCCCAGTCGAAATACGGTATGTGATAACATCTGTATTTTTAGCTTTTGTATGTGATTTGGCATTTCGCCCGCGTTTAAAATATTCCAATTCTTCTTCACTAAGCTGATGCTCAGATAACATTAACTCAAATAATGCAGCATGCGCCTTAGCAGATACATATTGTTTACTTCGTTTTTGGAGTTCATTGACCTTTGTCAGTCCTAAAGACAGCAAATGCCGTCTTACTTCTAGTTCATAGATTGCATCACCGATATAAGCTAGCGATAATCCGTTCATCTGTTTGTAATTTAAATTAGTCATAATTCAATTATACGAAATATTATCAACTTGCGTACAATTTTAATTAAATATTCTGCAGAACTATTTAATTTTATCTATTAATACAGTATTTAGGAATATTTTTGACATAAAAGGTAGGATTTTTGGCATAAAATGCAACTAATTTACAAAATATAATTCATGAAATTAAATCATAATAAAAACACCTACCAAATTCTGGTAAGTGTTTTAAAATTTTTAGTTATCAAATGTTTTTGCCACATCATCTAACTTTGGGATATCGGAAGCTTCTTCAGTTTCAGTTTCCGGTTGTGCTACTACACTACCAACAACTTTACTCTTAATCTTACGATATTCTGACATACCTGTTCCGGCAGGAATAATCTTACCAATGATGACGTTCTCTTTCAAGCCAACAAGTGGATCATTCTTACCGCGAATAGCAGCATCCGTCAACACACGTGTTGTCTCTTGGAATGATGCAGCAGATAAGAATGAATTCGTTTCAAGGGCAGCCTTAGTAATACCTAACAAAACAGGGCGGGCAGTTGCAGGCACTAATCCTTCGAACAAAGCTGGTTCATTAGCTCGCTTAAAGTCAGCAATGTCCATTAATGTTCCTGGCAACAAATCAGTTTGTCCTGGATCCATGATACGTACTTTACGCAACATCTGACGTATCATAACTTCAATATGTTTATCAGAAACTTCAATACCTTGCAAACGGTAAACCTTTTGAATTTCTGTCAACATGTATGATTCTGTTCGCAACGTGTCTGTAACAGCCAACAATTCCTTTGGATCAATTGGTCCTTCATTGATAGCATCACCACGCTGAATTTCATCACCTTCGCCAAAACGCATACGGGCCGTTAAAGGCAATGTATAGGTACGTGTATCAGTTTCACCTTCGATTGTAACAGCCTTTGTACGTTCAGCAGGGTTTTCTTCAATCGCTACAACAATTCCTGTAACTTCAGAAATTTCTGCACGTCCCTTAGGAATACGGGCTTCAACAATTTCTTGCACACGAGGCAAACCTTGAGTAATATCGTTACCACCGGCAACACCACCCGTATGGAAATTACGCATTGTCAACTGTGTTCCTGGTTCTCCAATAGATTGCGCAGCAACGGTTCCAACAGCTTCACCGACTTCAACTTCTTCACCAGATGCTAAGTTGCGACCATAGTCAAGCACAGAAACACCGTGCTCTGTTGTTGATGTGAATACTGATCGGATAGTTACTTCATCAATACCAGCATTGATGATTTGTTTAGCAATATCTTCATCAATCATCTCATTACGTGCAACAATCTTTTCACCCGTTTCAGGGTTAAACACTGACTTCATTGCGTAACGTCCCAAAATACGATCATATAATGGTTCGACTACAGATGTACCATCCATAATCGCTTGAACAGCGACACCACGATCAGAATCATTATCAAATTCACGAACAATAACGTCTTGCGCCACATCAACTAATCGACGAGTTAAGTAACCTGAGTTAGCTGTCTTTAAGGCTGTATCTGACATTCCCTTACGAGCACCGTGAGTAGAAATAAACATTTCCATCACTGTCAATCCTTCACGGAAGTTAGCTGTAACAGGCAATTCAATAATTTTACCACCAGGGCCAGCCATCAAACCACGCATACCAGCTAATTGAACGAAGTTCGAAATGTTTCCTCGAGCACCTGAATCCTGCATCATGAAGATTGGGTTAGTTGGTTCGAACGATTCAATCAACTTGTCTTGGATAATATCTTTGGCTTTTGTCCAAATTTCTGTTACGCGTTGGTAGCGTTCTGCATCTGTTATCAAACCACGACGGAACTGTTTTGTTACCGTAGCAACTTGATTATGCGCATTTTCCAAGATAGCAGGTTTTTCTGCTAATTCCAGCACATCTGTCATAGATACTGTCAAACCTGATTCAGTAGATTTGTCATATCCTAGATCTTTCATTCGATCCAGCAACAATGATGTTTCCGTTACCTTATAACGCTTATAAACTTCAGCAATAATATCTGACAAGAATCCTTTTTTGAAAGGATTGACAATTGGTGTGTCTGCCAAATAATCATGAATATCTTCCCCAGCTTCAATGAAGAAATTATCATCAACTCGCTTAAAGTTATCTTCAGACGGCTCATTAATGTATGGGAAGTCTGATGGTAAGATTTCATTAAAGAATAACTTACCAACAGAAGTAATCATAATCTTTGCACGTTGTTCATCTGTAAATGGTTTTTCAGATGGGAAAGATGATGTTTGAATACCTACTCGTGTATGATAATGAACAACTTTACTTGCAAAAGCAATTCTTGCTTCGTCTACACTAGAGAAAATCATTCCTTCACCTTCACGACCAGCTTCTTCAGTCGTCAAGTAGTAGTTTCCAATAACCATATCCTGAGATGGAGCAACAATTGGTTTTCCATCCTTTGGTGCCAAAATATGTCCAGCAGCAAGCATCAACAAACGTGCTTCAGCTTGAGCTTCATCAGACAAAGGCACGTGAATAGCCATCTGATCACCGTCAAAGTCAGCGTTATACGCTTCTGTAACCAATGGATGCAAACGCATAGCTTTACCAGAAACTAGGACTGGCTCAAAGGCTTGAATTCCCAAACGATGAAGTGTAGGTGCGCGGTTCAAAAGAACCGGGTGCTCCTTGATAACATCTTCTAAGACATCCATT
Organism: Leuconostoc litchii; assembly: GCF_008107645.1. GTDB lineage: Bacteria > Bacillota > Bacilli > Lactobacillales > Lactobacillaceae > Leuconostoc > Leuconostoc litchii. The sequence goes on from NZ_SDGY01000002.1 coordinate 116,215, forward strand.
ACATCGCCATCGGCTTTATCAATCTTACGTTTAGCAGATTTAACATTACCAGCCAGTTTACGTGTTGTTAATTCTTTCATGATGAATGGACGGAATAATTCAATAGCCATTGGCACAGGCAATCCCATTTGGTTCATCTTCAAGAAAGGTCCAACATCGATAACTGAACGACCAGAATAATCGACACGCTTACCAAGTAGGTTTTGACGGAAACGACCTTGCTTACCCTTCAACATATGTGAAAGTGATTTTAATGGACGGTTTCCCGGACCAGCAACTGGACGACCGCGACGACCATTATCAATCAAAGCATCAACAGCTTCTTGCAACATACGCTTTTCGTTTTGAACGATAATACCTGGCGCATTCAAGTCAAGCAAACGCTTTAAACGATTATTACGGTTAATCACACGACGATAAAGATCATTCAAATCTGAAGTTGCAAAACGGCCACCTTCTAGTTGCACCATCGGACGCAAGTCAGGAGGAATAATTGGAATAACATCCATTACCATCCATTCAGGCTTATTATCTGATTGGAGAAAGGCTTCAATAATGTCCAAGCGACGTACAGCACGTACACGCTTCTGTCCTGTTGCTTCTTGCAACTCGCGTTTTAGTTCATCAGCTTCTGTAGCTAAATCAACATTTGCAAGTAATTCCTTAATTGCTTCTGCACCCATGCCGGCTTTGAAACTAGCACCATATTCTCTTTTCAGTTGACGGTACTCACGTTCCGTCATCATTTGCTTCTTTTCAACAGGTGCGTCACCAGGTTCGATAACTACATAAGAGGCAAAGTAGATAATTTCTTCAAGTGAACGTGGTGACATGTCTAAGACAAGTCCCATACGTGAAGGAATACCCTTAAAGTACCAAATATGTGTAACAGGTGCAGCTAATTCGATATGACCCATACGTTCACGGCGAACTTTTGATGATGTTACTTCAACACCACAGCGGTCACAAACGATTCCCTTATATCGGATTCGCTTATATTTACCACAGGCGCATTCATAATCTTTTGTAGGTCCGAAAATACGTTCATCGAACAAGCCATCTTTTTCCGGCTTAAGTGTTCGATAGTTAATCGTTTCTGGCTTCTTTACTTCACCATAAGACCATGATCGAATCTTATCAGGAGAAGCCAAAGCGATTTGCATACTTTCGAATTTATTAACATCGATTGCCATCTATTTGCTGTTACCTTTCTAAATTATTTTTCTTCAAATGTTTGATTTTGTTCTTCAACCTTAGAAAAGGCTGCGGCAACTTCTTCATCGTCTTTATTTAACAAATCAGGATTTGTACGAGCTAGCTTTTCAAGTGCATCAACTGGCAAAATTGAATCATCTTCATCCATTTGACGTAACTCAACTTCATCCCCAGAACCGTCCAACACTTGCATATCCAAGCCAAGTGCTTGTAATTCTTTAACCAAAACACGGAATGATTCTGGCACACCAGGACGAGGAATAGGTTCACCCTTAATAATTGACTCATAAACTTTGACACGACCAGCAACATCATCTGACTTGTACGTCAAAATTTCTTGCAAGGTATAGGCAGCACCATAAGCTTCCAAAGCCCAAACTTCCATTTCACCGAAACGCTGTCCACCGAATTGTGCTTTACCACCCAAAGGCTGTTGTGTAACAAGTGAATATGGTCCAATTGAACGGGCATGAATCTTATCATCAACCATGTGGGCCAGTTTCATATAGTGCATAACACCGACACCAACACGCTTATCAAAAGCTTCACCAGTACGGCCATCATAGACAACCGACTTACCGTCTTGTGGTAATCCAGCTTCACGCAAAGCCATTTCAATTTCATCATCACTTGCCCCATCAAAGACAGGTGATGCAATATGAATACCAAGTTTCTTTGCTGCGAATCCTAAGTGCAATTCCAAAACCTGTCCAATGTTCATACGTGAAGGCACACCCATGGGTGACAAGAGAATATCGATAGGTGTTCCATCAGGCATATATGGCATATCTTCTTCTGGAACAACAACAGAAACAGTTCCCTTATTTCCATGACGGCCAGCCATCTTATCCCCAACTTGGATCTTACGTTTTTGTGCTATATAAACACGAACCATCATGTTGACGCCTGGTGCTAATTCATCACCATTTTCAGGTGTGTATATACGAACGTTTTGCACGACACCGCCACCACCATGAGGAACACGTAGTGATGTATCACGTACTTCACGAGCTTTTTCACCAAAAATGGCATGCAATAAACGTTCTTCAGCAGAAAGTTCAGTGACACCCTTAGGTGTTACTTTACCAACTAAGATATCACCATCGTGCACTTCAGCACCGACACGGATAATACCGTCCGCATCCAAATCCTTCAACTGATCTTCACCAGTGTTAGGAATTTCACGAGTCATTTCTTCCGGTCCAAGTTTTGTGTCTCGCGCTTCTGAATCGTATTCTTCGATGTGAATTGAAGTATAAACATCTTCACGAACCAAACGTTCATTTAAGACAATAGCATCTTCGAAGTTATATCCTTGCCAAGTCATGAAAGCAATTAAAGGATTTTGTCCCAAGGCTAATTCACCTTGTTCCATTGAAGGGCCATCTGCCAAAACCTCGTCGGCTTCAATATGCTCACCGACATGTACAATTGGCTTTTGGTTATAGTTTTTACCACCGTTTGAACGACGGAATTTCATCAATTCATAAGTATCTAATTGACCATCTTCACGACGAACACGGATTTGGCGACCATCCACATACTCAACTTCACCAGATGCGCGTGCAATCATCGCAACACCAGAATCGTGAGCTGCTTTATACTCAATTCCTGTTCCTACTAATGGTGAATGTGGATCAAGCAAAGGTACTGCCTGACGTTGCATGTTGGCACCCATCAAAGCACGGTTAGAATCATCGTTTTCCAAAAATGGGATGGCAGCTGTTCCAACAGAAACTACTTGTTTAGGCGAAACGTCCATATAATCAATGCGATCAATTGGTGTTTCAATGTTTTCCTCACCAAAACGAGCCATCACAGTTTTGTTAACAAAACTACCATCTTCATTTAGTGGTGAGTTGGCTTGCGCAACAATGTAGTTATCTTCTTCATCAGCTGTCAAATAATCAATCTTATCTGTAACCTCATGAGTTGTCCAATCAACTCGACGATAAGGTGTTTCTACGAAGCCATACTTATTAATACGACCATAAGTTGCCAATGAGTTAATCAAACCAATGTTAGGTCCTTCGGGTGTTTCAATAGGATCAATACGACCATAGTGTGTATAATGAACATCTCGAACTTCAACACCAGCACGATCACGAGTCAAACCACCAGGTCCAAGAGCTGACAAACGACGTTTGTGGTTCATTTCACCCAATGGGTTTGTCTGATCCATGAACTGTGACAACTGTGATGAGCCAAAAAACTCCTTAACAGCAGCAACAACAGGTCGAATGTTAATCAGTTGTTGTGGTGTAACTGTATTCGCGTCTTGAATAGACATACGTTCGCGAACAACACGTTCCATACGAGTCAAGCCAATACGGAATTGATTTTGCAACAACTCCCCTACAGAACGAATACGACGATTTCCTAAATGGTCAATATCATCAACATTTCCAACACCTTCTTGCAAATTCAAGAAATAGTTCATACCTGCCAAAATATCAGCTGGTCTAACTGTACGATCGTTTTCCTCAATATGACCATTACCAATTAATAGTAGCGTTTTTTCTGGGTTTTCAGGAGATTCTATCTTAATCTTTTGGAGTGTTACAGGTTCTTCCAGAACAGCATCACCAGATGGTGTATAGGTTGTTGTTTTGAAATCTTCACGATCCAAGAATGGTGCTAATTTTGAAATAACTTCCTTATCAACTAATGTTCCTTTTTCAGCAATAATCTCGCCAGAATCTGGATCGGCCAATGTTTCCGCCAATGTTTGATTTAATAGGCGAGTTTTAAGTGATAGCTTTTTATTAATTTTATAACGTCCAACAGAAGCTAAGTCATAACGCTTTGGATCAAAGAAACGAGCAACAAGCAATGCACGCGAGGAATCAGCAGTTTTGGGTTCACCCGGACGCAATCTTTCATAAATATCTTTCAATGCTTCTTCAACACGTGAATCAGACATGTCTTTATGAACATCTTTTTCTAATGTCATATTCAAAGCATCATACTGATCAGAAAAAATATCAATAATATCTGAATCAGAACCAAAACCAAGAGAACGTACTAATTCCGTCATTAATAATTTACGTGTACGATCAATACGAACGTTGGCGATACCTTTTGCATCTGTTTCATACTCTAACCATGCACCACGGTTTGGTATAACAGTCGTACCAAAATGTGGACGTCCGTTTTTATCAGTTGTTTGGTTATAGTAAATACCTGGAGAACGTACTAATTGAGAAACAATAACACGTTCGGCACCGTTGATAATAAATGTGCCTTGTTCTGTCATCAATGGGAAATCACCAAAGAAAACATCCTGTGATTTAATTTCACCAGTTTCGTGGTTCGTCAAACGTAATGTCACATGTAATGGTGCAGAATAGTTTGCATCATGTTCACGTGCTTCATCAATATTATATTTGGGTTCCATCAATTGATAATCAACATATTCCAAAGATAATGTACCTTGGAAATCATCAATTGGCATAATGTCGCCAAACATTTCTTTAATACCATCATTCAAAAACCATTGGTATGATGCCGTTTGAATTTCAATCAAATTCGGTACATCAAGCACTTCTTTGATGCTAGCATATGAACGACGAGTGCGGTGTTTACCGTATTTTACTAAATGTCCTACCACATTTATCACCTCATTTGTTTTTTACTGTGTTTTGATATTACAATATCATTACAAAACTAGGTATTATTCTAATTTCGTTCGCCAATAGGCACAAAAAAAGCAATCGCAGCTGTTTCCGCAGCGAACGTTGCCTCAATATACAGGGATTGCGGACAATATTTCGCAAAATTCCAATTTTATTCACAGTACTACAATACTCCATTATACAGGAAAACAAAAAAAAAGCAACCACAGTTGCTTAATTAATTATGCCGCCGGTGGGAGTCGAACCCACACGGTGTTGCCACCACTGGATTTTGAGTCCAGCGCGTCTGCCAATTCCGCCACAGCGGCATATATAAAAGCCCTAAAGCTTATAGGGCGGTAGAAGGGGATCGAACCCTCGCATGCTGGATCCACAAACCAGTGTGTTAACCACTTCACCACTACCGCCATGGCAGGGATAGAGGGAATCGAACCCCCATCAACGGTTTTGGAGACCGCTATTCTACCGTTTAACTATATCCCTATAACCTTAAAATCAGTCAATAGACTGAAATAACATGGTAAGGAATCGCACCTTACATTACACTGGCTGTACATGTTTGTCAGTATTACTAATAGCGGTCACAGCGGGGCTCGAACCCGCGATCTCCTGCGTGACAGGCAGGCGTCCTAACCAGCTAGACCATGCGACCAATGGACGCTACAGGGATCG
>NZ_SDGY01000003.1 GCF_008107645.1 Leuconostoc litchii
TTTTGCCATCTTGATCCACATAGTTCACAACTAAGTCGCCTTGCTTAATAACAGGCGTCTCTTTTTGGTACACGTAGGTAACTGTTGTTGTCCCATCTGTATAAGTACCATTAGCATTAGCAGGTGTTTCAACTAACTTATAGCCCGCAATTTCTTTTGGCTTAGTTGTATAGGAATTACCAATTGTATCTGTGCTATATTCAGAAGGTGAAAGTTTCTGACTATCTTGATCAACGTAATTCACTTCAATGTTTCCGTTATATTTCATTGTATCCAAAATACTTGGTGCAACTTTACTTCCTTGCGAAATCGCATTCGGATCTTTATCATTGTTGCCAGATGTCGCTATTGAAAGATTAAACCCATCTTCTGGTGCATCTATTTCGAACAATGCTACATGAGTATAACCTTTTTCAGACGAGTCATTTTTATCGGCATTATCATTATAATCACGAGTAATAGCTAGATTACCGTCTTTTATAGCATATGGAAGCTTCGAATTATTATCGACATAAATTTTACTAATAGCACTTTCTTGTACTTTAATTGCTTCTTCAAAATCTATATCAGTAAATCCCATATGAAACTTGACAGACATCGGCTTACCAGTATCATGGTTAAAAAACTGATATTTAAAATTTGTAAAATTACCTCTTTGAGCTACTTGTTTGCCAGATCCTGTCGATAAAAATTTATTACCAGACTCTTTAGTGCCTTTTACACCAAAGCCTACTGTTGTATCATTGTTCCCTAAATCAGTAGATAAAATTGTTAGCTTTAGATCGACATCAATGTATTTATTGTCTTGCAAAACAGACATCACATTTGATGCATAGAAATAGGTATCCGACCCCATTTCAGAAGTTTTTATAGTTTTTGGTTTTCCTCCTGTTCCATCAGTAGATAATGAATTAATGTCTTTTTCAGTGCCTTGAATAAATAATTTTAAATCATTTTGACTATTTAATTTTGGTGTTGCAGAATAATCTTTACTTAAATTATTATTTTCTGAAAAATTAAATGTTTGGGCTTTTCCATAATTACTGCCAGCTAATCTATTTCCATTTGTTTGAGGCCAATCAGCCTGACTGTTTTCTTTATTAGTATCTGCTAGAATTGTTTCTGGTGTATCAAAATATGTGTTAACTATTGTAGCCGTACTTAAAATGGTAAAAGCTGTCATACCTGTTACTAGTATTTTTCCCGATTTATACAGTTTATATATTTTTTTCATTTCTTCCTCTTTCTTTTCAATATATTAATTTTAACAAAATATATTTAATTTTTTGCACTAATACTTTAAATGAAAAAGCAGATCTTATATAAAAATAAGACCTGCTTTTTCACTTGAGATAGCCATGATTATGTTAATTACATCATCTTATAAGTGCATTACATATGGAAAAAAATTGAGGATTCAGTAAAAAATAAGTAAAGCTAGCAATTTGATTGGTAGTCGGATTAGAAGAAGGATACTGCATGAAAATTTTAGTAGACATCTGATTTTCATTCTCTTTCAAAGGAATCAAATTAATAAAGTCTAAGTAAAATTCATCTGATAATAAAGTATACTCATCTGAAAATTCAGCAAACAAATAATTTATTATAAAAATAAATGCAAAAAATGATCTCCGAGCAGGGTTAATAAGAATATATTTAGCAGTATAAAGCCCTGTAAGTTGGAGACCCCCATGATACATTGGTGCTATTCCACATTTTGTTAATTGTCTTGTATAAAAACGAATAGGTTCAAACAATTCCCAATCTGAAACATCTTTTCCTGAATTAAACCCAGGAAAAACAGATTTTAAATCGTACAACTCACTCGGCATAAAAGTTAAGTCTAAGATTAATGGAATTAATGGATTTCCATGGGCACTTGCATTTCTAATTTTAGATAATTCTAAAAACATTGTATGAATATGATATAAAAATGTAACATGAACATCTTTATTTATAAAACCAGAAAACACAGAAGCAACTAAAACCCTCAATATTTTTCCTAACTCATCAATAGTCGTTTCTTCTAGGTAAAGAGCCAATGGAGCATTTTTAAGTATAAAATTCTGATCATTTTGAGCGTCACGATCAATATCTAAGAGTTCAAACTCATTTCTAAATAAATAATCTTTCTTTATTTTTTTATTAATCTTGTTATGAATTTGATTTGTTTGATTATTCTGCTTTAAGCATTCATAAATATCTTTACTAGATATATGATTATTAATAGAAATTTTAACAATATAATCTTTAACAGTTCGCTCGATAAATAAAATCCACTTTAAGGTAACTTCTTTGATATATTTATCTTGAGAAATTAGTTCCTCGATAATATCAGGATTATCAACCTCATAAAATTTTCTATAAATAAAGTTATTATAGTTTTCCAAATAGTCTGGTTTAGCATTCTTCAAAATAAATGTTTTTTTATCATTTAAATTTTTTGAGGAAACAGAATAGGCTAGTTTCATGGCCCCATCACGTATATCTTTATTTGCCAGTTTAAAGGAAACTTCTTTAGATAACTGAAGTGTATTTTGAGAAATCATATCTGGAAAAATATAAAATAATACCTTTGCATTAAACCCATTTTCATTCATAGATATAATGCCATAGTTATGATGTACTTCAACAATTGACCCAGTATATGTTTTACTCATTCTAAATTTCCAATCATAATATTTATATTTTCATATTCTAAAATAAATTCCTATTTTCGCACTTTGAAAAATAATATGACAGATTATTTTTATAATCTATCTAAATTTAAGAATTCTCTCTAATATAATATCAAATAAGATGATTATTCACCTATATCAAAAAAATATTATAAAAATTTTAATTGAGTTTATAAAAAAGCGCAATTGCACTAATATTTAATCTGACATATAAGCCAACTATTCCTGAAAAAATATCCTCTGTGTTAAAAAACAACAAGGGCAATCAGTTTGATTTGAGCAGAGGAAGCCCTAAGTATTTAGGACTTTTAAAATTGTTCAAGGTATAATTCAGAATCATATCGCTTGTATCAACCACGTATATCGCTCTATTTGCTTTTCTACCGTCTGCCCAATAGAAAGCCTTACTTTTATAAGTCAATAAGGTTAGAACACGTCAGACACCGCTTAAATCGCTTTATATGCAATTTAAACCATATAGTGTGCTAATGCTATATGCCACTTCTTTGCCAATCACTTGCGGGCGAGCCTACCCTTATTCCAATAGTTCATTGCCCGATACGTTAGCTATTGTATCTTTGGACGTGGTTTAGACGACCTTTCAGCCCTCTTGACGGATACACGCCTGTTCCGTATTAGTTGTTAGGATAACGTCCGACAACGATTGAACAGACGTAAAAAGCGTATCCTCTGTCTGAATGGACTTGTGGATACGCTTTTATATTTCGTCATAGTTATTTGTGTAAATGGTTTACACTACGTCTATAAGTTTGTATAATAGTAAGTAATCTAAAGCCAACATAGAGTTGGAATCTATGTTGGCAAAAACCTGATACTTGTAATATCGTAAGGTCACAAGTCCTAACCTTTGGCGAGGTTGAGGGCTTTTTAATTTGTATTTAAATGTTGGACTTATTATATCCTGAATAACTAAACATTGTAAACCCTATTAATCATTTATTACATTGATTAAAACTTTCAACTGTTCACAATATGGTTTACACTTAACTGGACAGATTGAACAGTTTTCTGAACAAATGGTGAACAATGACTGAACACAAATTTAAGAGTATATCCGAACTTGCCGAACACTTAAAAATATCGCGAACAACCCTTTATAGAAGGGCTAATTTGAGTGATATAGATTTAACAGGGGCGTACTCTGATGAACAATTAGAGCTACTTTCAAGTGTCCACCCAACTGTTCAGCAACTGAACAGTTCAACTGAACAAACTGGACAATTATCTGAACAAACTGAACAACAAATTAAATTTTTAAATAAAGAAATATCAGCAAAAGATAAGCAAATTAAGTTACTTTCTGGTCAATTAAAAGAAAAAGATTTACAGATTAGTTTATTAAACAAGCATCTTGATCAAGCCCAACAACTGCAATTAATTGCTGAAAAACGGTTAACAGAAACAAAGGATACCTTAATTGAGTATCAAGAAAAAGAAAGTCAAGATAAAAAGAGCTTCTGGACTAGATTATTTAAATAAAAAGTTGATTTTCTTGTATACAAAAGGCACTAAGTGCTTTTTTTTATAATGCAAAGATGTTTTGACAGACAAGTTCATCTAATTAATTTAAATTGGATATAACATGTAGGGGTATATTAAATGAAATTAGGCGAACAAATAAAAAAATATCGAAGTGGTTGTAATTACTCTCAAGAAGAATTATCAGAAAAATTGTTTGTTTCAAGACAAACAATTTCGAACTGGGAAAATAATAAAAGCTATCCAGATATTCAAAGTCTTTTGTTAATCAGTTCTATATTTAATATTTCCTTAGATGAACTAGTCAAAGGAGATTTGCCAGCTATGAAAAATCAAGTATTAAACAATAAAGATAGGAAAAAAGAAAACATATATTCTTGGATTATGCTTTTATCTTTTTTGTTAACAGCCCTGTCAATAGGCCCAATATTACTATCTGATAATCTAATTATATTGTGTATACCTTTCTTACTGCTTATTCCTGCTTTGTATTGTGGTTATAGCATTGAATTATTTAACAAATCAGTAGATATAAAAACGTATTCAGAAATTCTTGCTTATACTCAAGGAAAAAACGTTGATGAATTAAGAAAACAAAGAAATAAAATTTCCTATTTTTTTGAGCAATTTGCTATTCTCACTATATTTATAATAATTTTTGTTGGAATATGTGTATTATCTATAACAATGGCACGTTTTTTTATGTAACAATTTCTCTATATTGCTATAGCTAAATTATCTTCTAACATGTTAATTGCATAAAATATAATTGTTCAGTTATAATATAAGTACATTAACTAATAGGTTTGGAGATTCCAACCCTTTCGAGCTCATCGCTGGCAGGCGACGAGCTTTTTATTATGCAAATAAAAACCCCGTCTGGCAGGACGAGGCACATGTATTAACGATGATCATCGAAATACTTTTGCAACCAGATTAACGTTATGCCAACAAAAATTTGCCATAATGCAGCGTTGAGCAGTTGCAATTCATTAACTAATAGTATCAAGGAGACCCACCTCCCTTCACGGCGCTTAATCTTAACGCCTCGTTAAATAATATAACAGATTTAATTTTTGTTGACTATTTCAATAATTTTCATCTAAGTTTACTTTTATAGCGTCCGTTTTGTTTGTTAGTATTTGTCGTTCATCAACTATCCGCTTATCAAAATTTTTTTAATTAACAAAGGGATTGGGAATTTCCCAAACAAAAACATATCAATCTGGATCTGTTTTTACCTCATGTGTATATACACATAGTATGCTCGCAACAAGAACTTTTGTTATTTTTTAAGTTGTCGCTGTAAGCGACTTCTGACACACTGCTTTCTAGCAATTTCTCAACAAGTTTCTTGGTGGAGTGTAAGTGCGCCTTGACCTAAAAAATAGGTCATACGGACTACCATAGAATTTTCTATGTGTAAGTGCGCATTAAACTCATTTTATTCGTTTTGCTGACGGATTATTTTGCTTATTAGTATAATTAGATTAGATACCAATTTAAAGACAACAAGGAGCTTAAATTATGGCTGATAAAAATATTTTTGAAAAGTTGTTTTTGGAAGCTGAAAAAACAAACTTACAAGTATTAATGGATAATGCTTTAAACGAAAAAGATCCCGATAAGAAAAAAGTGTTAATGGCAATTTACACCTATGCCATTGGTAAGAAGCAGAACGAATTACTTAAAAAAAAAGAATTTGTAATTTAAATTGAAGTAGAACATGCCATGTTTCTTTGACAGAAAAAGGTACAACATGAAAAATAATAAAAACTTGAATATCATTATTGTATTTTTGGGATTTTCGATTATTACTGCTAGTATAATTTTTCTGTCCAATAGTTTATCCATAATAGGATCTGTTACAGGTTTTGCAATTATTTTTTTCAGTAAAGATATTGCTAAATATTTTAAAAGTTAAGATGGCAGGTAATATTGTCATTTTTTGATGTTGATTTAATCTAGCTGTTTTATACTCAATACATAGTCAACTTACATGACTATTCTCTTCTCTCCCTAAAATTTTTTTCATAACCAAATATTCTCTCTCAAATCAAAAAGACTGTTTTTCTCCCAGAAACGGTCTTTTTACTATTTACGAAAATGACTTATGTATTTGTCAAAATTATTGATAAACTAGTTCTAGAGGGAATCTATCAATGAAAAAATTAAACGCACAAAAACTAATCTTCTTGATCCTGATGATGATGAGTCTCAATGTCTTGCTGACAGATCATTATCAAGTTATGAATAAAACGTTAGCACTTTTTGGCATTGTCCTAACGGTCTTGGCTTTTACAAAAACTAAAAAGCACACAAAAGCTTAATCGCTCTTAACAAATTCACAAACCAAAAACGTTATTAAACTAAGGTTTAGAGAGTTAGACCAATTGAAAAAAGTGAAATTCACAAAGTTGCTGATGAATAGAAAAGCGCTATCCCAACTCGCTGTAAGGATAGCGCTTTTCACTTGTCATAAGATGGATTATGTTTTACTTTTGACAGTTATGAAGTAACTACAAGAAACTATAATGATATCTAATAAAACTGAAACTATTGCTAAAACTATAAACGATGAATAATTGACATAACTATCTTCTATAAAACATATTGACTGAAAAAAAGATTAGGTGATATACATAAGAAAAGTTATTAAATAGTGGAAACTATTATTAATAAAATCACTTTGACTATTGGATGCGATTTCAAATAATTATTAATTTTTTTGGTCATTCAAACGCTCCTATTTCATAAAAGAATAACAAAAAAATCATTAATGTTAAATATTTTCAATGTGACTTATTACTAAATTTATGATGTTATAACTTATTTATGCAACCTAAAGATATCATTTAAATCAATACTTTAAGTACTATTTGCAAGTGTGAGTTGCGTTATAAAATTAGTAATAGTTGCTTTGATAATGCATAGAATAGCTCACTGTTGCTACTGTATTAAACGGATATCTTGTATGATTAATTCATATTAATTTAGGAGAGTGCAAATGGAGTTTAGTACACAATTAAAAAAAATAAGAACTGAAAATGGATGGACACAAGACGAATTAGCTGAAAAATTATATGTTTCTCGACAAGCAATATCAAAATGGGAATCAGATGAATCAGTTCCTGATTTGAATAACTTGGTTAAACTAGCTGAAATATTAAATACGCCTTTAGATCATTTAGTTCTTGGACATACTATTGATAGTATATCTATAGGTCCAAAAATTGATTACTCTGAATTTACATATGATCCAACTAAAGAAAAATATGTTAGGAAATTTGGGAATATGAATATATGGGATTTTTTAGAACAACATAAAATAATGTCAACATTCTATATAGTTATGGGCGTTTTCAGCTGTTTATTTATTTTTGAGCATTTTATTAATCTTTTTCACTAATCACAAAGTACTAAATTTTGATTTTTATAGTTATTTTTAGACAAAAAGGTATGCACAAAAATATTTTTATTTGCATACCTTTTTGTACGCAGAGATATTTTCTAAACATATTTATAACATACCTAAAAATGTTTTTATGACAATAAATTCATTAAAAATATTGTTAAAAAAAGCTATGTTTTAAGTGAAAAAGAGTAGATTTTTTGCAAAAGCATATTGTACATCAAAAACACCATAAATCTTGACGATTAATGATTTTCGAATATATTTTATACTGTTTTATGATTAAAATTATTCAAATTTGCATTTTTATTATAATGATTCTAAAATATAGTAAGATGGCATTTTTCGCGTTAAAATTTTTTTTGTTAATAATAACCATTTATCAAGAGAAAAGGGTGCACAAAAATACAAATTAATGCACCCTTTTTTGTGTGCATTAATTTGTATTTAAGCACCATAAAATAAGTATATATATTATTTTTATAACAAAAAATTTATTTAAATCGACACTAAGAAAACCAAAGATTTTGAAAGCACATTAAGGGAGCTAAACTATTCGACAAACATTTTTTTAATATATTGTACAGTTCTCGGTGATATATTGAATGCTTCAGCAGTTACTTTAACAGTATGTGTTTTTGAATATTCAAAGATAGCCCGATTTCGGCTATCTTTTTTTCTTTTAGGTCGGCCTTCCTTATAGTTAGGATTGTGCTGCTTAGCAAATACCTTTCCTGATTGTGTACGCTCAATGATCATGTCACGTTCCATCTCCGCAACCGACAATAAAGTTCTAACAATCATACGACCCATAGGAGTGTTATCAATCGTACCTAAATTTAAAACTTTGATAACAATTTTTTCTTTTAATAGGGAGTCAATTAGATTTAGCGCTTCTCTTGTGTTACGAGCAAAACGATCCAACTTTGTGACAATTAAAGTATCGTTTGGTTCCACTAAATGAACTAACTTTTCGAATTGGGGACGTGTTGTCGTGGTCCCAGAATATTTTTCGCTCATAATAATATCAGCACCAGCATTCTTTAAACTATCTTTTTGTTCATTTAACGATTGTCCCGCTGTTGAGACTCGTGCGTAACCATAGACTGTCATTTTTCACCTCATTAAATTGCATAATTAAATTGCATAGTACAAAGCCTATTATAGCAAGGAATAAAAAAAGTGCAAGATACTTATA
>NZ_SDGY01000004.1:0-21263 GCF_008107645.1 Leuconostoc litchii
ACACGTCCTCAATTTGAAAAATTAGTTCATTTAATTGAACCAAATGATACTTTGATTGTTACAAAGCTAGATCGCTTTGCCCGTAATACACGAGAAGCGCTAAATTTAATTGACTCCCTATTAAAGGAAAAAATCATTATCAAAGTTTTAAATCTAGGAACTATTGACAATACTCCTATGGGTCGTATGATTGTTAGAACCTTATTGTCGGTTGCTGAAATGGAACGGGACATGATTATTGAACGCACACAGGCAGGTAAGGTATTTGCTAAACAGCATAATCCTAACTATAAGGAAGGCAGACCCAAAAGAAAAAAAGATAGCCGAAATACTGCTATCTTTGAATATTCTAACGCTCACACTGTAAAAGAAACCGCTGAAGCCTTCAACCTATCACCCCGAACCGTACAGTATATCAAAAGATTATTTAGTTAATACATACTTAATCAATTCAATAAAAAAAAATAGCCCGTATCTAATTTATACCAAACATATTATAGCATTTCTATTTTTTACATATCATTATATTTGATTAAAAAAATTTAAATTCACATATGTAATATAACTATCAGTCAGAGTAGTTTTCAAGTTTAACATAATTTGCTTTATTGTTATTTTTATGTTTGAATATAAGAATCATTATTATCAACTAACAGTTGAGGGGAGAAAAAATGAATAAGAGAATAATAATGATACTTGCTATAACAGCAAGTATCACCATAGGGTTAACATCACATGTTTCTGCTGCAGCTAAAGGTAATTCATCTACCATAAACCAAAAAATAAATGAATCAGATACTGCAATTGAACTACCAGGCGGTGGTTTTCTAATTGGACAAGGAGAATTTAAAGGTAAAGATGCGCAAGGTAATCAATTTACTATCAATCCTGCAACAACATCCTACAAGGTCACCACTGTAAAAGAAGCCCAAAAAGATCAAAAAAATGAATTACTAGCAGCAGAAACTAAAAATCCACTGTTAGAATCAAAAGTTTATTTGCCTACGGGTGACCCTTCTGCAAGCCCAATAACAAAGCCTGCAACCCAATCTTCAATTACTCTTAATGCTAACCAAGGATATTCTGGAACCATGGCTGGAAATAAGTGGCGTTACGCCAGATATTGGTTTTCTCCAGCTGATAATACAGGTGGTCCTTACTTAAGATGGGAATCTCATGGAGATTCTGGACTAGTTATTACTCCTTGGAGTGGAGAAGGACAAGGAACCGTAATCAATGATGGACAGGCTAAATATATAGCGGGCCCTTATATTACAAATCAAACATCTTTTTCATCGTATAGTCCTGCAAAATATTCTTATTATTATGTAGGAAATTGGTAATAAATTTCTTTAACGTTAACCTTACTTCAAAGGAAAGGAATCATGTTTAAAAATACTAATTATTTTATAAAAAAACACAATAAAAATAAATTAATCGCTATCTTATTAATAACAACTATTAGTATCCTTAGTTTACTAGTAGCCATTCATGGTCCCCATGTCCATGAATCAAAACCTGTTTATCGTTCAACTAAAAAAAATAAAGTATCAGCGCGCACAACTGTTTCATCGTCTAGTTCTCAAAGTAGTGACGATAATCAGCATCAAATGGTCGTTGGGGCGACAGTCAATGCAGATGAACAACCGCCGACACAAACTGCTTGGGTTGACCCAAATGGCGGTGGTTACTTTACCGGTGATGGTCCTTTTGACATCACGGATAAAGACGGTAATCATCATCTTGTCGACCCAATAAAAAGTGGTTGGACTAAAACGACATATGGTGATATACAAAAATCATATACTGATAATAAATAGCTATATCACTTATAATTAAACCGATTCACAAATAAATAACGATAAAAAACTCACAACTACTATTACTAGTTGTGAGTTTTTCATTTCCGATGACAAATTAAATTATTCATGTTCTATTTAATTTTAGTTGTGTCATCAACATAAAGGTACTGCTTAAAAATATATTTTGATGGGTGACCAACATTCTTGTCGTGGTGCATTTTTACATTTGCGACTATTCTCATAATTTCTGCAAGACATTCGTAATTAGCTAGTTGAGATTTTTGAATTAATAAAATTGTTGTATTAAACGTACTAAATGGCTGTAACTCAATAAAATAGTTTTCATCATTCTCATATACAATAAAAGCAGTAAATTCCTTGTGAATTTTATTTATAATATTATCTATTGCACTAATATCTTCTATAAAATTGGAGTCCAAAATATTATTCTTAAGGGTTTTAATAGTCTTAATGTAACGAACAACAATATAGATACTTAACAAATCCATAATAATAAGCAAAATAAATTCAAAAATACTTTGGAAAATACTGACATGAAAAACGATATCAGGCATATACCATAGATTAAATAAAAATGTAATTATCATCAAAATTATTAGCTTTATTTTTTTGTTCATATATTTTTTTATAAAATTCGTTTCTATTTCTAGTATATTCTGCAGGAATCAATATATCCTTCTTTTCTGTCTTTCAATTATTATGCCACCGTCTTCATATACTATTAACCTTCTATACTTTATAATGTTCGAGGTTTCCAAAGAAGTTAACACAATTACATTGGAGTTAATAATAACTAATTTGTTCTGCGATAATTAATCAATCTTTTTTGAGTCTTCTGTATTTTTTCTTTTTCATTAATTGTCAGTATTTCAATAGGAATATATACTGTTTCAACATGTCTAAAAGGAAGTTTGTAATCCGTTACTATTCCTTGGCAAATATAATAATTATTGACTTCAAATATATTTAAAATTTTCCAATTTTTAGTATTGAATTTCAGCGACTGGCAACCTGAAAATGTAAATGTATCATCAATCAAATTATCTACTTGTAGGCTTCCCTGAATTAGGGATTGCCAGGTTTTTATTGATGGTAGTATTATGAATATAATAAATGGCACACTCAATATTGAAATAATAAAAACTAAAAAAATATAAGCATTTAATATTTCGTCAATGGCATCACCTAAAAAAATTAAAACAACAAAAGATAACATCATCATAGCAATTCCAATAATAACAGTTGCGATAGCTAACTTTGCTATACGAACTCTCAAACTAAAATATCGAATTTCTTTGTTTGATAATTTTTCTTCACTAAAAGATGATTTGACATAACTGTTTATCATTAAAACAGTTTTTTCATTTAATTCATAATTTTTATTCTCCATAATTACGAAGGGAAATGATTTTTTTTTTGACATACTTAAACCTTTTCTACATTGTAAACTACCAAATACGTAAAAAAATATTTTACCATGATGAATAATCAACATAAACTTTTTAAATATTCGGACAATTGCCTGACTTAACAATTCTTAAGAACAAGTACGATCAGTAATATTATACATATAATTTTTACATCATATCATATTATGATAGCCCCATCAAAAAATAAAAATAAAAACTACAAAAATTGCAGATATTTAAGTAAAATAATAAACTTGAAGTATTTGATAGCTTTGAAATACAGTTTTACAGTTTTTAAAATTAAATTAAAATTACTTTATATCTTGGCCAATACTGATAAACAAAGCTCCAATTGCAGCGATTCCTCCAGCCGAAATCTCGATTGGAAGTGCTACAATGATAGCAGCTACTGCCCCGACCAATACAATTCCTGCACTTACTTCGGTAACAACTTTAAATCCATTCGCCCATTTTTGACGTATCTCGTCCCAATTCAACTCTTGTACTGTCTCAAAAGCTGGCTCTTTTACCAGTGGGGAGGTATTAAATTGCATTTTGAAAGTAACAGCCCAATCAATAGTATATTCATTATTATTTATACTAATTGGATCCGGAGAAAAAACTAAAGATATAACTGGGGCCATTGGCAACTCATCTTCCATAATGTTACCTGGTCGAACAAGTACAGTTACAGAGCCCGACTTTATCCCAGCAGACAATTTATCAATATTTGCTTGAATAACAGTACCAAATTTTAAAGAACTTAAATTTTCATAATGTTGAGTAAAATCGGGAGTAATCTTCCCATTTTTTATCTCAAACGTCATTGGAATTTCACTCAATTCTGTTGTTTGTTCTAATGTGCTACTCATCGATACTGAAACTTTAATTGTTTCACTATCCACAAGTTTTATTTCTCCAGAATCCCATGTAATATTCGCAGAAGCCACTCTATCCTTTAGTCCCTGCCATTTTGTATCTTCAAACCACTTTGATTTAGTTATTGCAGATTCAACTAAATATGTCACTCCAGCGTCAATATTTGAAACGGCCACACGATCCAACGCTGGTAAGGGTCCTACACCCACGCCGTCTTCAAAGAATTGATCAAAGGCCCAATTAGTTGGTTGTGAAAATCCTAGATTACCGGAAAATCCTGTTGACATATTAGAGACATAACTATAAAGTACGGAAGATACGGCATGTGAAACACGCGAACTAACATTTCTTGTACCATATACACCAATGTGATAATGACTGATGCCTGCGACAATTCCTTGGAAATACGGAATCGCTGCTGTAGTAATTTCATCATCAGTCATGTCCATATCGACAGCAAAATAAATTGTCTGACCATTTGGGATTCCGATGTTAAGTGCTGCTGACACAGCCGATTGAGCATCTGATACACCTTGATTGTAGGTAAAATAATCTACTGAAGGTGTATTGTCTTGATAGATTGGAACTAATTTTAGACCTGCGTCAATAATATTTTGAGCTTCTGTTCTTGTAAGATTTTTATCTCTCTCAGATGCACCACTACCGACGGAACCAGTTAAATAGCGCCCAACATAATTTACATCATAATCAACAAGAGCTTTAATCATACTAGCATCTAACTGGTAAGACGTATCCATCCCAAAGAAATTTCGAGCTGGATTTCCACTAGATAACATCAACGAATACATTGTGGTACTATCAGGTTGTCCCGCCTTTACGGGATCCAACATCATAAAATTCTGAAACTGATTTAAAATATTTTGAGTGCTACTATCCAATGCACCTGTAAATGCTGGTCCTTTTGCTCCTTTGGTCGTCAAATATTCTTTCATATTGACATATAAGGCATACTGTATCAATTTAATGACTTTATCACCTAGACCATTCGAAAATGCTGATTTATAGGTTGAAATCGTTGTAGGTCCCCAGAATCCATTGGCAATGTCCCCTAATCCTAATTCGGCTTGAACACCATAAATTAACGCAGTGTTCGTAGCACGCTGATAAATGCCATCTGTTGGTAAAATACCAGTGTATTGTCGATAATTAGCATTCAAATATTGTTGCATATTGCGCACTGTCTTATCACCACCACTGACTAGTACAAAAGCACTCATATCAAATAATGCCTGTGCTAGTTGAGAATCCAACACACCTGTTGTTGGAATACCTGCATCGGATTGTAGCGACTTGATAGCTGACTCTGTATAAGATGAATAAGTACCCGTAAATTCTTCTGGACTAATTCCTTTAGCCCAGAATGCGCCTTGAATTAAGTAAACAAAGTTACTTTTGTATCCTTTTTTTAAGTTAGGAACTACTTTTGCATCAAATGCTGCTGATGTTGCTTCTCCAAATGCTGGCGACCCATCCTGTAGCGCAATGCCTAATTCATGCTGCACACCACGAATTAGACCATAAATTGTTGGCCATCCTGTGTTTCCTGTCTCTGGAACCTGCTTGTAATTAGCCACAGATCCATACGTTTTGTTTAACCACTTTTGCGTTGCTAAAACCATTGTGTCCATAAGTTATTTACCTATATTTCTATTTTATTTGTGTAAGAAAATGACGTCACTTTAACCTTACAAAGTATAAAAGGTATTTTTCTTCAAAAAATTAACCAAATTTATTTTTAGAAATTATCTTTTTAAATAAATCATGCAAAAAGCACCTATCATAAGATAGATGCTCATATTTTATTTAGATTTCGTGATCAGATTGCCAACAGTCGATACAATAGCATTCATACTTTTGCTTGCTGTTTCATTCGCACCAGTTGAGGCAACACCTGACCAAGCACCTATCAATAAATTTGTAATCAAATTATCGTCTTGAATAAAAACTGAAATAATAAAGCTAAGCATAATACCTATTAGTAATGCAATCATTGGTAAATATCGATTAGATAATTTGGCAGCTTTCAATGCTTTTACAATAGCCCAAGTTAGAAAAATAATCAGTGTTGTTGTCATATAACCTCCTTTTTAATCAATAATGGCATACTTGGATTTAATCCAAACTGGTTCACCAGACACCTCAATGGCCATAGTATCGCCATTATTACTAAGTACCTTGTAATGTCCAACTAACTTGAAGTATTCCTGCTGTGGTGTACCAATTTGTGCATATTGGTTTGTTAAGTATTGACCTCGTTTGTCAGTTAAAACGATTCCAGATAACGGAATGTAGTTGTTATAGTCTGTTACTGGGATACTGAGCAAATTATTAACCGCATCCCATTCACCATTCCAGTAATCATACCAATCTAATTCAAATGTTTGATTGAAATGAACAGTTTGAGTGCTTATGTCTTTAATTTTTGAAACATTTGGTTTGATATAACGATAAACATAGGTATAGGGGAAGTTATCCAAACGAGCAAAATTATTATAGTTAATATTTTGAACGGCCGTACCAAACTGACCAGCAGTGTAATAAGATGTACTTAAAAAATTAGCATTTGGATCGTTACTAGAAATTATACCTACGTGACCAAAAGAACCACCAGACTGGCCCTTCTTGCCCCAAATCACAATATCACCTCTTTGAGCTATCCAATCTTTATTCTCTGATATCAATTCATAATTATTTTCTTCCAAATATTGGTGAAGATAATCTGTACTATAAAGCCACTGATATTGTTTTCCACCAGCATCATAAATGGCTTGGGTCATACTCCCAGAACAATCAGCTGTACCATCAACACCATTACGGGAACCATACATCGAGTATGTTAGCTTCCCCTCATGTTTTTCAAACCATGCCAATACCTGGTTTTGATCAATGTCTCCATTATGATTTATTGAAGCATTAACTTGGTTAATTGGAATTCCAAACAAAAAAAAGCTAAGGACAATCATAACGACCATTCTAATTTTTAATTTATTCACATTCATTCCACCTCTTTTCTTATAAAAATATTCGTAGTGGTTTTTCAACCCTACTCCAAGTAAAAGCTGTTTTTAATCAAAAAATTAACCGAATAGCCCTATCTTTAACTACAAAAAATAAACTTGCACACTCAAAAAGACAGTAAAATAATATTTTACTGTCTTTTTTATAAATGTTACTTTCAAAAATAAATAAGAAATAGTTTGACTACAAGACAACTGTCCCTAGAACTTCGATATTATGATCGTTATCAATAATTAAATCATTATAGTCTTTGTTCAAAGAAACAAGCCGATAACCTTGCTCATCAATTACAAGTTTTTTAACATACACATTAGATCCATCATACTTGGCAATTACAATTTGGCCACTACGCGCTTCTTTTGTACGCTTAACAAATATTATCTGTTTATCTGTAAACATTGGTTCCATTGAATTTCCATTAACAGTTACAGCATAGTCATGTGGGGGGACTTCTCCATTGAAAGGAACTGATTCATGATATTCTATATCACTCAAAAATTCACCAGTTCCAGCTGAAACTGCGCCATATATTTCAACAACATCAGAAAGTTTAGTGATTTTATTTTGTTCATTTAACTCTTTTCGAGCATGATAATATACAGATTGTTTTCGTTCTCGATTTAACTGGAGATACAATCCATTAATACTTGGAAAGGAACTTTCAAATAAAGGAATTTGGACTAATTCATCTACACTGACGTCAAAAATATGAGCCAACTGGATTAATACTTCAAGATTTGGAATTGCTATTCCTTTTTCCCAATTAGCGACGCTGCTGCCACCCTTTTTCCCAAGTTTTTGGGCTAATTCCATTTGTTCAATATTACATTTTGCCCTGAGATATTTTAGATTCTTAGAAAAAATCGTAGCCATCACCAAACAACCTCCATTTTATATTAAATTATAGCATACTACTTCAATTAATTTGAAACTAGCTTGACTTCAATATGTTTGAAGTGTAAAATTTCAATCAACTAACAGATGAGGTAAACTATGAACCAAAAAAAAATCACAATTGAAAAACTTGAGCGAGAAAAAAACAACAATAATATCATATCAAACTTTATGTCGTTATCTAATACCAAAGAACTGATCAAAAAGCATCAACATTCATTGATAGACACTACCAGTTTCACTAAAGAACTGAATAAAAGTTTCCAAGAATACTTTTCCTATGTTTTATTTCTTAGCTATCTAAACAAAACACTCTATTTCAAAAGCCTCCATATCAAGCAAAAAAACAACAATACAATAACAAAAGATAAACCATTAGACCAGCTAAGTCTTTATCAATTACCAACGTTATTGGATAACATTGACAGTAACTTAATTCGAAGTTTACCTTGGCGAACTATTTTAACACCTCGACAATTATTTATCCTAAACAAAATTTACATTGAGGGCTATAAACAAAACGAAATAGCTAAACAATTAAATATCACACCACCAGCAATTAATAAAATTAAGAAAGCCAGTTTGTTAACCATCAAACAATACATTGAAAAGAAGGATATTTCTAATGATCTTCAACCCTGAACTTTGCACTGCTCTAGCCAATAACGATGAAGAATTATTAATTAAACAGTTACAGCCTCTTGTCAAAAAACTCTCGTATTCCGAAAGAAACTTCCAAGAGGACTTGTATCAAGAATTGAATATCGAAATTATCACTGCATATAGAAAATCACTACCATTGATTGAACAAAAATATCAAACTTTTATTGAACACTTAGATTAGTCTTTTTAGATGTTTCCTTAAACATCAGAAACTAAAGACTCTTGTTAAGCAATGAAAATGGCAGTTAGTTATAGCATAAACATCTTTGTAAAATTAAAAGATACATAAAAAACGACACAACTGTTAAGTTGTGTCGCTTTTTTATTGCATTCTCAATTATTTTTATGATAATAAGAGAACATCAAAAGATTACACATTTTTAAAATTAAGTACGCTACCAAAGTTAAAACTAATGCAATAAACGGTATATGAATGATACTAAAACTTAGTAAAAGCAGACCAAATACCACCTCAATGATATTAAATGCAACGGCTTTAGCTTTAAGATCAATTAGATAATTCCTCTCGTCGTGGTCAACAATTTTTTTCTTTGTCATAGACATAATAATCATCGAAATACTAACTGCGGTTAAAATACCATACCTAAAACTGGTTGGAACTACTTTTAGTAAAACAAATACTATTACTAATAATATCAAAGCAAAAATACCAATTTCTTTGTAATTAACTACGTTTTTTCTATTTTTCATAATTTTCATCTTCCTCCGTATAAATAAATATTTCTTCAACACTTTTTCCAAAGTATCTTGCGATTTTAATTGCTAATAAAATGGACGGATTGTAACGACCGTTTTCTAGTGAACTGATTGTTTGTCTAGTTATCCCCAGATACTGAGCAAAGTCTTGTTGGCTAATTTTGTTTTTTTTACGTAATTTTTCTAAATTATTTAACAAGATAAGTCCTCCTTTTTAATGTAAAGCTAACTTTCCAATATGATAATAATGATATATAGGTAAATCACACCTTATCCTGTATAATGGTTTGAGTAGAGAAGTTAAGGCGGTGGCTATTTCCTTAAAGGGGGTGGTGCTTATGGTGTAAAAACTATAAACTCACATTCTAGGAAAGGAGTAGCCCAAGTGTCCACATCGGACGCTTTACAGCTTATGCTAATGTTTGGTACTTTTATAGTCACCTTACTAGCGTTAGTTGTTGAGTTGATTAAAAATCAGCAAAAAAAATAACCGCCTTAGCTCTGGCAAGCTAGTGGTTATTTAATCGTATTAAGTTATGCCACCGTCTTAAACGGCTCTACATGGGAAGTCTTGTTAGCGCAAGGATTCCTTTTTCTGTATTCATTATATCATTGTTTAATCTTTTCTGCATAGTTCCAAATTTTGTATAACCAATCATTATAATAATTTTCTAAATAAGGGTCGCTCAAATTATTAATAGAGCTTTCAGTTATATTATCAGCTAATTTTCTACTATACGGTGGATTAATAACCTGCTGAATTGCTTGTTGCGCTTGTTCAGGGTGTTTGTCTGCTAGCTTGAATAAGTCAAGTAACTCTGTCCTTCTGGTGTCTAATTTCTTTTTGCTTACCATTTGATGTAATCTTTTCTATTCTGTTATCGTGATAATCCTTTATGATGTTGTCGTTTCTTTTTCTCCATTGTCCATTCGGTCTCTTTTAATTCTTTCTTTTTTCGTGCTTCATCAACATACAACACTTTCATAATGGTGTTATTGAATAATTGACCCAAATAGTCTAGTGGTGTCGTTTCCCGATAATAAACACTTTGATAATCAGGTATATTTTCTTTGCGATAGGCTTCAAAAAGCTTACTTTCTTGTGCCATAACTTTTTTAACTTGGGCAATTTGTTTGTTAGTAATGTTAAGATCTTGACTACTTTCTCCAATAAATAACTGCTTTGTCCCCTCATTAGACAACACTCGGACCAAATTTTTATTTTGAATATCATCAAGGCTTAGTGTGCCACTCAAATAAGCCAATCCTTGCTGATGTTCCCTTGTAGTAAACTGAACTGGTGGCTGAGTCTTTAATTTCTTAAATTCTTGCTTGGATAGTTGTTTCAATTCGGGATTAAAGTACACAATAGCCGAGTAAATCTTTTCCTGATCAACCATCGGTAGATGAGCCAAATCTAGCTCAGGAAAGGTATTTTTTAATACCCCTTCATATTGGGTTTGAACGACCTTTTGAATGACATGAATCACCTCTAAATCTTTTCTACCGCGTTCTAAACGATTTTGTTCTTTATCTGTAAGATTTCGTACAATACTTCCTTTCGATCGTTCGATATCGGCAAATTGATAACCTTTTTGAGCTAAGATTTCGATCATATCATTTTTGATACGTTCTTCCTGATTTACTAATACCAACCAACTCACATAAGGTCGCTTTGTAAATGTTAAAATTTCTTTGTTTAAAATATCCGTTCGTATCATAGCTAAACGATCTGTTAATTCTTTTCCTGTAAAAATAGTGCGCTCACTATCTGTTTCTTTAATTAATTCTCTTCTTTCAGCAATCGTCATCTGTTCTATGTCTACTTCTGGATAGATTTTTTTAATCGTTCGATTAACAACTTGATCTATTAATTCGTTGGCTTGTACAAGTGACTGTTCTTGGTGGTTAATCGTCAGTAATTGTTTTGTGATATCCTCACCAACTGCTTGTTTCATAAATAGACTATTTTTCCAGTGAAATAATAGACGTTTTTTATCATCTAAATGCTCTAAATCAACAAATATTTGTAGCTCTTTGCTTAACTGTGAAATTGATCGCTTTTCACTAAATGAGAGATGCTGTTGTTGTGTTTGCATTCTACGTTCACGATGGATTTTTTCATCCACATTTTTTAACTGAGCCACGTGCTTGTCATGATCGAATACTTGTTGATTAAACTTTTCTCTCTCATGTCTTTTCCCAGACACACCAACGTGTTGTGTTGCCGTTCTATCAATTCCTTGTTCTTCCAGGGTCTTCTCACTAATTCGGTCCGGCATGTTTTTTTGTTCAAACACACGATTCACCGATTTGGCCCATGCCTGACGCCACTCCTCAACTTTTCCTTTTTTATCCCAATCTACCAACCATATTTTTCTACTCTTAGGATACTTACTGGTCCCTGTATAAGTCTTATGACCCTGCTCATCTAAAATATATTCTTTTTTACTTTTATTCCCCCAGGTACCGTCGTCATTAAAGGGACGATTAGTAAGCATTACATGAGCATGTGGATTTCCCGGGTGATCTCTATGAATAGCAACATCCGCAACCATACCCTCATTGACAAAGTTTTCCTGAACATACGTTATTAACAATTCTTTTTGTTCCTGCTCATTCAATTCAATTGGTAAGGCTACATTAAATTCTTTCGCATATCTTGAATTCACTTTGCGATCTTTAGTTTCAACTTCGTTCCATAATTTTTCTCTATTGTTAGCCCATACTGGAGCGTGTTCTGGGGCTAAAATAAAAGATTCTGGTAGAATATCTCTCACATAAAAATAACACTTATCTTCCATCTCACTATATAATTTTTCACCACTTCGATAACTCGCACTGGCAATCGCACTGCGACCTTTCCCGGCACTGATGTTGGTAAAATTCATATGAAATATGGCCATATTATTGACAACCTCTCTATTCATTTCAAATTTTATTTTTGTTGTCGCTATCGGCGACTTCTAATACAAATTTTTAGCAATAACCCCATCAATATTATTAGTGGGGTGTAAGTGCGCATTGAACTCATTTCATTCGTTCTACTGGTGGTTCTACTGGTGGTTCTACTGGTGGTTCTGCTGTTTATTTTTAGTGTACTATTGTGGTCCAATTTTTACACCATATTAGTTTACTTGTTTTTATGATTGTGCTATTCTGTGGTCAATTATATAGACATGATCAAGAAAGGACCCAATTATAACGATGACTACTTTAGAAAAACAACAAGAAAAATTAAATCAATTAGCAAAAAAAATCAAGTTCGAAAAGGAAAAGATTGACAAAAGATTTGGTCATGAAATTATTAAAAGGCTAGATCTTGATTATACTAGGTTAACCCCAAAATAAATGACCAGGCTAGTTAATCAAATCATTTCGGCCTTGCCTGCTGATGATCTAACAAAGAATAAATCATCCTCAATGCATCAAGAAGGATTAAAGAATTATGACTGAAAAATTAAACAAGCTATTATCCCAACAAAAGAAATTACAAAAAAAAATTGAGCAAACAGAAACTACTTTGCGTCAATCTAATTATTTTGAAAACACTAAAAAAAGAAAAGAACGAACACGTCTCCTCATTCAAAAAGGTGCGTTACTGGATAAATATTTTGAGTCTGATCATTTAAATATTGTTGAAACAGAAGAATTGTTAAAAATATTTGCTAATTATGTTAACGCCAATAAACCTGATCAATATAAAAAAGATAAACCTAATGACTAAAAACTATCTTAAACCTCTTTTCCGAGGGGTGAAAGTCTAGCTATAAATCCTGCCAAAGTACGAATAACACCAGCAATCATAATAACTACAAACATGGGCTCCCCCCATCCTAAGAGTAGTCCCCCAAACCATGATCCTACCGGAATTGAAGCATAAGAAATCATCCGTGTTACTGAAACTACTCGACCTAGTATTTCTTTAGGTACGGTACGTTGTCGTAAAGTAAAATAAGTAATCACATTAATGGTTCCAAAAAAGCTAACTAGTCCTAAAACAACACCAATGTAAAGATAGTTTGTGTTTCCTAACAGTAATAATGTGCTAATTCCGGCCAGAATAGTACTAGACGATAGTAACACACCTGCTTTATAGCGACTTACAATTTTACTACCCAGTGCACCAGCAATTAACGAACCAATACCGCCAATGGACATAGCAATTGTTGCATCCACTAATGGATAGTTCAGCGTTTTTGTCATGTAAAAAATAAAGTTCGCCTCAAACATATTTAAAGCAAAATTAGTAAATAGAAACATCATAGACCCACTGAAAATAACACGTTGATGAAAACTATACTTGGCTCCTTCAACTATATCAGACCATAACTTTTTGATGATATGCTTACTACGTTTACTCTCAATTTTATTAGGTAATAACCTCAAAATTCCAACAGCCAATACAAAAGAAACCGTATCAATCCACAGTGCATTAATACCACCCAATAGCATGACAATCGATCCCCCAGCTAATGGCCCCATAATGGATAACGTATTATCAATAGTTTGAATCATGGCATTAGCCTTTGCAAATTGCTCTTTTCTGACAATTTCTGGAATAATACTTTGAAAACTAGGATGAATCAAAGGATCAACGGAAGCCAAAATAAAAACAGCAAAATACAATAATTTAAAGTCAATTTGTGAAAAACTTAGAACACCAATTAAAAATACACTAGAAAATACAGCACAAATATTTCCTAGAATCAAAATTTTCTTCTTTGGGTAATTATCTGCTAAACTGCCGCCAATTAATGAGAACAAGACCCAAGGTATAAAAGATACGCCAAATACTGTGGCCGCATGATATGCTGACCCTGTTCTTTGTAAAATAATTATTGGTAACGCCAATCGATATAGCCAATCACCAATTGATGAAACTAAAAAGCTAGTCCACAAATAGGTAAAATTTGGTTCAGTTTTCTCCAAAATGTTTCCCCCCACAAACAGCGCAGGTTTCTGCTAGATCCCATTTTTCTATAACTTTCGTACGCATAGTTAAAAAATCGACTGCAATTAGGTTTCCAGCAGCTTGCACTCTCCCAATACCTGTTAAATATCTCAAAATTTCTGCATTGATCATACCTGTAACTGTCGAAACTAGTGGCACAATGGCCGTGTTATCGCCTAATAGATTCAAGTATTCCTTTTCTCTTAATACTAGCGTTGAAACATCATCTCGATTAGCAACGCTATTCTGCCAGCAAGCCACACAGCCTGTTTGATGCGGTATAACAGTATAGTACATGGCACGTTGGGCTTCTAATCCTGCACAGAACATTGGTATGTTAAGCTTTACTGCTGCCTCATTCGCCCAGCGGGCCATTAAATATTTAGGTCGATCAGCTACTAAGATTATGAAATCTACATCTGAAAAAAAATCTGTTATTTGTTTCGTACTTGATATTTGTTTTTCATATATCTCAAAATTAATTTCTGGATTAAAATCATGAATTCTTTTTTGGGCTAGTTGTGCTTTGCTTTGCCCAATTTGATCATTATTATACAATATTTGACGGTTTAAATTGGACAAATCTAACTTATCATATTCAATAGCCTTGATTGTTCCAATTCCTAGACCAGCTAAATCATAAACAATATGTGAACCTAATCCACCAAGACCAATAATTCCAGCTGTAGCATTTTTCAACTTTTTTTGGACTTCATATTTGTTTTTGCTTAATTTTATAAAAGAGGAAAAGAAGTTAATATTTCTATGATATCGTTCTCTATCATAATCAGATAAAATACCCGATCCCGTTAACTCAGAGTCTTCAATAAATCGTTCACTATTCAAGTCCTCAATGAGTTCGACAACATCTTGTTCGGAAAATTGTGTATATTGCTGACTAATCCGTTTACTTATCTGTGCAATTGTATATTGCCCATCTATCATTTTAAAAACTTGCTCAACTGCACCTGTTTCATCATCATAGACTGTATTTTTACCAAACCCACCAATAATAATTCTTTTCGCTTGATAAACTATGGGGTATGCCTTTTTAAATTTTGGTTTAATCTCTTGATAGTCCATCATATATTTTATCCTTTGCTTAAACTATGTACCCCTCTCGATAATATTTCTTATCAAAAGGGATTAGAACTAATCTTTAAACGATTAGCCTTCAAGTGCTGAACCAGCAACGCTTGAAGGAGTTGTTGTCTTCTTGATCATTGAATTTTCATTCCTTTCTATGGGCTAGGCTCATTGATATTATTATGTTAAACTCTGAATAATTCAAAAAATAAAAATGTGCATATAGGTTAAATCATGACTGAAATTGGTGAAGTATTTAAAATATTTAGAACTGGAAAAAATGTGACATTGAAAGAAGCTAGTCATAATATTGTCTCTTATCCATTTTTATCAAAATTTGAGCGTGGACTGACAGATATTTCGTTCACCCACTTACTAGAATTACTCGATCGGATTAATGTTCAACTATCAGAATTTGAGTTTCTCTATCAAAAATGTAATGCAAATAATAATGACCTATTGCCTAGCTTTCAAAAAGCCTATCAGTCTGGTGACATTGTTGTATTAAAAAGTCATTTAAGACTTTGGCAACATAAACAAGGGAAGTTTGCTGAACTACAAGTTATCCAATTAAAAATGATGCTGACCACATTAAGCGCAGATAGCATCACAAAAAACGAAATATTAACCCTCGAAGACTATTTCAAAAATATTAGTAATTGGACATTTTTTGAATTATATCTTTTCGGACATGCTATGCCCTTCCTTGACGAAAAATTTATGTTTCATTTATTCCAAGAATTGCATCAAAAAGGTATCCTATACGATAATTTTAGATACGATAGTTTTTCAATGTTATTTTATATTTACAACAATATCATCTTGTTTATGCTGGAACATGATCATCTTGATACTGCTGATTTACTCATCCAAAAACTGACCTATTATTTTAATCAACAGGAAAAAGATTATTATCATCGAGCTCGTCTTTTTAATTTACAAGGATTGGCATTATACTTGCAAGGTAAAACGGAAATTGGCTTAAGCTTGATTAAACGATCAAACTTAATTTCATGTCTCTCAGAACATAGTTCTACTTTTATAAATAACGAGAAAAATTACTTATCAAAATACTTGACAGCCAATGAATTAAAAAATGTGTTTGATTTTTCCAAAATAAAACTATAAAAAACAAAAAATAATATGTTAAGTAAAAAGTATGCTTAGTCGCTAGGGACCCCATGGGATTCATAAATCAGGTTCTTATCGGGTCTATATACAGTCAAACTATAATATTGGACTCATCATGCAATTATTAAACCATTCTAGTGAATCGATGCCTTTAACTTATTTAGGATTAGATCAAGCTAGTCGTGAAACCATATTAGATCAAATCAATTTTGTCTAGAACAATGGACCCTAGAGAGCAGCAAATATTAGCTGTACAACCAATCACAGATAACAGTTTATGGAATGTTGGTTGAGAAGGACTTAGTAATACGTTCAGGTTGATAATAAATAGTACGACGAAAAAACAAGTTCTTTAGTTTTCAAAATAAAAAGACCGCTCTGGGAGGGAGACGGCCTTTTTTGAGAGAGAATAATTTTATTCATAAAATTTATGGGAGAGAAGAGAATAGTCATGTAAGTTGACTATGTATTGAGTATAAAACAGCTAGATTAAATCAACATCAAAAAACTACATTGTGACTTGCTTGTTAACGTCTAAAATATTTAGCAATATTTTTACTAAAAAAAATAATTACAAAACCAGTAACAAATCCTATTATGAATAAACTGTTAGACAAAAAATGATACTAGTGGCAATAATAAAAAATCCAAAAAATATAATAATAATATCTAAACTATTCCTATTTTTCATTTTCTACACTTTTCCAACATTAGATAACCTCTGCAACAAACATTTCCTGAGATTTTAACCAAAAATCTCTAACCAGTTTCGTCGTTGATAAAGGACTCGTAAAATAACCAAGTCTTGATCTGAAATAATATAAAATACTAAATAATTTCCAGCAGGAATCATCCTTAATGTTTCTGAAATTTTAAATTTTTTATGCAATCTCTTAAAAACATCGATGCCTATTTCTGGCATTTCAGCTATTTTTAAAATTGATAATTTGATATTACTTAATGTATTACTTGCAGCTTGTGGGGCTAGAAATTTTTTATTGATATAAGCAAAAATATCATCTAAATCTCTTTGCGCAGCATCAGTAATCAAAATATTATGCGCCATACTTTGAAAACGCCTCATCAATCCCTTTTACACGATTATTTTTATAGTCTTGATAACCTTGGTCTATTTCAGTATACAAAGACTGAATAATTTTATCTTGACGTTTTTGTTTTTCATCAATTAGCTCAACAGGAACATCATCTTGTGCAACCATTTTTTCTAAAACAGAATTAAAAATTGTAGCCATATCAAAATGCTCAGCAGCAGCAATCTTTTGCGCTTTAACAAGTAATTCATCATTTGTACGAAAACTAAACTGTTTATTTTTTACTAATGAAGTCATTTAAATCTCCTTGTACATACAATAATATCTTTGTATATATTATTATACTATGTTTTTCCATAAAGTACTTAAAATAGACATATCATATTAATAGAACAAGTAATAATGAACTAATTCTCTGAAAAACTGAAATTTATATTTAGAAAAACAATAAAAAATTGTTGACACAGGAAGTTACAAATGCTTGATTGAGAGTGAGGGAGTTTTGAGCTGAAGTTAGTTTTCCCCTTGTTTTGGGAAGAAGAAAACTTTACCGTTAACAAACACTTGACCGATCGTTCAGTCGTCCGTCACCTTATCCATACAAGCCTTGGTTTTACCCGCCTGCTTTAATCAACTACTTTATTCATTAAACCAATAAAAAAACGCCCTTATTGGCGCTGTATCACTATATTTATTATATTCTTTCGCGCTACAGCTTAAATACAAGCCCTGTGTCCGTAGACACCGTTTTACCTGCCGAGCCGTTAATGGTCGCTCTCACCCTACTACACGCCCAGTATGGATTGTTTGTGTAGCACCCAAATATTTTTGTACAGTAGTGTCTGGGAAAATGGCACTTGTCTATTTTTTCGTATACCATATACAGCGATTTGGCTCTTCCGAGTTACTCTAGGTAACTACCCCCTACACGTCATATATGCCATACCCCTTAAAGTGTTTGGCTTCACTCTTTTTGAAATCACCCACATTTACAACACAAAGGTTATGTTATATAATATAGTTACACATTCTAACACAAATAAGAATTATGTAGCTATCAAGAATTGGCGTTCTTGGTGGCTTTTCTTTATGCAAAAGATTATTTTTAGTAATTAAAAATAATCTTTAAATCTATACCGTTGATATTAAATGTTTTGAAATTCATTGTCAACAGCCACTTTTTAATTTGTAGTATTTTTTTGTCTACTTTTTGTAGTACAGTAGTAAAGTAGTGCAATAGTAAAATAGTTTAATAGTATAATAGTGTTAAATAAAACTTTAAATATTGATTAACAGGCATTTATTACATCCACTTTTTGTAGTACAATAGTATTATAGTAAAATAGAATTATAGTCAAATAGTTAGATAGTAGAATAGTAATGTTTTTAAAAATGACTTAATTTATTGAGGAGATAAATATTTATGACTACAAAAATGTTATTTGGAAACTTTAAAGGTGGAGTTGGTAAGACTACTAACTCAGTAATGGTAGCATACGAATTAGCCAAAAAGGGATATAAGACTTTAGTGTGTGACTTAGATCCACAAGCAAATTCAACACAATTATTACGTAGAACATACGGACTTCAAAATGGTATAGAATTACCAATTGAAAACACCATGATGGTTGCTCTTCAAGAAAATACCATAAAAAATTCGTTAGTTGAAATAATGGACAATTTATATCTTTTACCGTCACATAAGGATTTTGTTAATTATCCTGACTTTCTAGAACTTAAATTTTTACCAAACGAACCAAATTATAAAAAGAAAAGAATTAGTTTTTTTCAGGATCAACTTTCCAAAATTGAAGACGATTTCGACTACATTATATTTGATGTACCACCAACATTATCAATTTATACTGATACAGCTCTATATTCATCTAATTATGTCATCATTGTTTTACAGACACAACAACGTTCTTTAGACGGAGCAGAAGCATTTTGGGAATATTTACAAACTTTCTACAACACATATAAAGATGTTGATTTTGACATTGCCGGTATTCTACCAGTATTACTAAAAAACAATGTTGGCTTAGATAATCAAATCATAGATGACGCAAAGAAAATATTTGGTGAAGCAACACTATTTAATGTCATCATAAAACATATGGAAAGATTAAAACGATATGATCGTCAAGGTATCTCCGAACAACAAATGACAGCGCAAAATGATTTTCATGATATTAAAGTTCACCGTATTTATTCTGATTTAACAGAGGAAATTATAGAAAGGACACACCAAAATTAATTATGGCAAAGCTAGAATTTAATAAAGATCCCAACCGTAAAAAAAATTTTAAAAAGGTAGAAGAAACACACATATCAGAACCTAAAAAAACTTTTTCAACTACCTCAACTCTTGACAATACACCAAAACCTTATAATACAACGCCAAACCCTAAAATGGGTAGACCAAGAAAAAATAAGACATACAGCACTATTCGTATACAACGCCACACCGTCAATAGAATTAATGCATTACAGAACACTTTAAATTTTGATACCCAAGATGATCTAATCATTAATATGTTGGATAAATTAGAAACAGTACTAGATTCTGAGCAAAAAACAATGCTTGATATGTACATGAAAACATACACAGCTAAAGAAAAAAGACAAAATTCATAATTGGTATAGATTATGAAAAAGTCGCAGAAATGAATTTGTGAAGTGTCAGAAAAGGGCAAGAGGATTAAAATTCACAAGGCTCATTTCACAACGGGCGAGAGCGGTTGATATAACAGCTACTTTGGGTAAGACGTGTTATGTTAATAAAAATATCCATATCTGAACTAATACTTCAGATATGGATATTTTTATGTTAAATAATTAATAATGTAAAACGTAAAAAATATTTAAACTACACTTTCAACTCTGATAATTATCATTTTCGATACTAAAACGTCTTACTTAAATATAGTAATATTACAAAGACGTATCATTTGTTAAATTATTATTAAAATACTATACTGTTGTTGTCGTCGAAATTGAGAATCACTGAGAGAAAGAAGAGGGAAAATTATTCCATGAATAAAAGTAGACACCTTGCACGTCCAAGTAGTATTGTTGAACACAAAAGATTTAAACTGTATAAAGATGGAAAACTTTGGGTTACTGCTCTTGCAGGTATTACATTCAGTATGATAGCATTTTCAACGCCTATCAGTGCTGATACAATAGGTGATGCTCAAGGTTTATTGTCAACTAGTTCATCTGATAAGCCAATTGATGAACAAAAAAAATCTGCTGAAAATATTATAAATAGTGAAGCTATTAAAATAGCTGATAATATCAATAATGATAAATTTTTATCTCAAACTGATAAAGATAAGCAGAATCAAGCGGTAACTAATGCTGCTACAAAAGCCAAAAGTAATATCGCCCAAGCTACTTCAAATGATGGAATAAATAATGCACAAACAAATGGTGTCACTGATATTGATAACCAATATACACCTGGTCAATCAGACAGTAGTCAAGACAAGCCTGAGACAACTTTTTCTAATCAAGATAATACTAACAAAACTACAGCCGTTGCAGATTCTTCTAACCAAAATACTAGCAATCAAAATGCAACTACAGTAGGTTCTTCAAATCAAGATAACAG
>NZ_SDGY01000004.1:21350-22643 GCF_008107645.1 Leuconostoc litchii
CAGCCGTTGCAGATTCTTCTAACCAAAATACTAGCAATCAAAATGCAACTACAGTAGATTCTTCAAATCAAGATAACAGTAACAAAACTGCAGCCGTTGCAGATTCTTCTAACCAAAATACTAGCAATCAAAATACAACTACTGCAGATTCTTCAAATCAAGATAATAGTAACAAAACTGCATCTGTTGGAGATTCTTCTAAAATATTGAGTAGATCATTGGCTGTAGCTAATACGACTGCTAAAGAAAGTTCGGCTGCAAGTATTAATGTAACCACTTCTCAAAACAACGCTTATGATCCGACTGATGGAGCAATAACAGTTGCAGTATATGGAGCTAAAAAAGTAGGTGAAAATACTTATGCAGGTACAGCTGTAGTCTCATTTGATCCAGTTACAAAGATGCTCTACGGTATGAAATATAATAATGATAAAACAATATCAAATCGTACTGCCTTAACTAGTTCATCACAAAGCTTTGGACTCGATGCTAATTTGATAAAAATAAACCTTAACACTGATGGAACATATAATGTCATAGGTAATTCTGCACAAAACCCAACTGTTGCATTATTAAGGATTAACGATGCAGTTTACAATGATCGATCATGGAAATCTGGTTATAAAAATCAACCAACTCTTGTCGCCAGAAATATAACTACACATTTTATAGACAAAACAACTGGTACAGAAATTCAACCATCAGAAACAACTCAAAAATATAGTTCTCAAAATTATAATGTTGCTGTGACAACGGTTCCTGATTTTTATACTTTTGATAGTTCAGATAATGCCACAGGTAGCATTAGAAACACTGATATTACAACAAATATTTACTTTCAAAGAAATAAGGTAACTATTGACTCCATTTCTACAAGTCAAAACATAGCCACAGGTACCGGATTTCCTGGTGAGAAAATTAATATCATTGATAGTAACAATACTATTATTGGTAGTTCGACAGTAGATGAAGAAGGATATTATACTGTTTCATTATCTCGATATGGAAACGAAAATGAAAAGTTAACAGCTAATTCATATAATTCAGAAAACAATACCTTAGTCAGCTCGGCAGAAACAGTAGTAACTTTTGATGCTGATAACGCTAAAAATTCTTCCAAAAATATTATTGATAAGGAAGCCGCTAAGGTAACTCAAGATATCAAGAATGATCCGACTTTGTCTCAAGCTGATAAGGATAAGCAAACTCAAGCTGTAGCTGACGCTGCTACCAAGGCCAAGAATAATATCGATCAAGCTACTACAGCTGATGGTGTCAATGATGCCCAGGCAA
>NZ_SDGY01000005.1 GCF_008107645.1 Leuconostoc litchii
GAAACCACTCCTTTTTTGTTGTTAATTTGTGTAATCATTTTAACTGAAAAAATTTTCAGTATAGATAAAAATAATTGTAAATAATTGAAAAACTTTTAATTTCACAAGAAAAAAATACTTTTTTAATAATTAACAATGCTTTGTTGTCAACTTATGTAACAATTATATAAGTAAATAAAAAAAATTTTGCAAGGTTTGTGAAATCGTGGTAATCTTATATCAACGGCTCAACGCTTACATTTTTTCATGCAAACGCGCGCAGTGTTTATAAAAGAATTGAGGGAATGCGATATGCATGCTTTAACATCTGGTTTCAAATTTGCACCAACATAGCTGTTCTGATTACTGTTTGATGCTAAAAAGAATTTGAGATTGGAAAAATGGAAGAAAAATTATTTAATAAAGGCTTTTTAACAATTACCATCATTAATTTTATTGTGTATTTAGTGTATTACCTTATGATGGTTATTATTGCTGTTGTGGCACATGATCAATTGCATGCTTCTTTTGGTCAAGCTGGATTGGCTTCAGGAATTTATATCATAGGAACATTAGTAGCGAGACTGATTATTGGAAAAGAATTGGAGCTAATTGGTCGTAAAAAAATTGTTCGCTGGGGAGCAATTTTATATTTAATTACAACAATTGCTTACCTTTTTGTACCAACCATAGGCGCATTGGATGCAGTTCGTTTGTTTAATGGATTTGCCTATGGAATGACTTCAACGGCATTAAATGCCATTGTTACAGAATTTATCCCTGAAAAACGTAAAGGGGAAGGTATAAACTATTATGGTCTAAGTACTAGCTTGGCGGCAGCTATTGGTCCTTTCATTGGATTATTATTGTTAAATGCTACTAGTTTTAGATTTATTGTAATATTGTCAGTGATTTTGATTGCTGTTTCAGCGCTAGCTTTGTTTGCTATACAAATTAATAATGTTCAACTATCACCTGAACATTTGGCAGAATTGAAATCATGGAAAATTTCAAGTTTCATCGAATTCAAAGTATTATTGATTGCTGGCGTTGGATTTTTGATGGGGCTATCATATTCATCTGTATTGTCATTTTTGGCATCTTATGCCGAAAGTTTGAATTTAGTTTCAATCAGTTCGTTCTTTTTTGTAGTTTATGCAGGTATCGTTACTTTAACAAGACCGATGTCTGGTCGTATTTTTGACCGATTTGGAGAAAATTACGTAATGTATCCAAGTTATCTGTTCTTAACGCTTGGCTTAGTGGTTTTGTCATTGACTCATAATGGAGTTACTTTATTATTGTCTGGTGCTTTTATTGGCTTAGGTTATGGAACATTCATGTCAAATGGACAAGCTGTTTCATTAAAACTAGTCTCGAGCCATCGTGTCGGCATTGCCTTATCGACATACTTTATTGGCTTAGACTTGGGATTAGGTGTTGGACCGTATGCATTGGGTGCACTACATGCAATGCTATCATTCCGTGAATTATATCTGGTGTCAGCTACAATTCCAGTAATTTCTGCAATATTGTATCTCATATTTTATCATCCAAATAAGATTAAAAAAAATGCAGCAGATGTTTCTTCAAATAAAGGATTAGCTTAATAAAAAGCGATATGTTTCACGTGAAACATATCGCTTTTTAATTTAAAAAACACCTTTAAATTAACCACTCGTCTAAATTATCAATTTCGTGGGTAGGCTTTTGTGCAACATTCAACATCTGATTGCGGGAAGAAACGCCGGAGTATACCAGTAAGGTATTGATTCCAGCGTTAATACCTGCAAGAATGTCTGTATAATAGTTATCACCAACCATTACAGCGTCGGTATGACTAACTGAAAGTTTTTTCAATGCACCAGTCATAATAGGAATTTCCGGTTTAGCTATGACAATTGGTTTTATATCTGTAGCTGTTTGGATAGCAGAAATTAATGATCCAGCACCAGGTAACATGCCTCGCTCATTAGGTAAATTTGTGTCACGGTTTGTCGCAATAAATGTTGCGCCCTTTTGAATGGCCAAAGTAGCAGTAGTTAGTTTTTCATAGTTAAATTGTCGATCAAGGCCCGCTACTACAAAATCAACATCCTCCGTATCAGTTAAAATAAACCCTGCGTCTTTCAACGCTTGTTTTAATCCATTTTCGCCTATAACGTATACATGCTTTTTATTTGCTTGTGCAATAGTTTTAAGATAGTCAGCGGTGGCTATCGAACTAGTATAGACTTGTTCTGGAGCTGTTAAGATGTTATGATTTTTAGTTAAGTTTGCTGCGACTTCGGCGGGACTTTTTGTCGAGTTATTTGTTACAAATAAATAAGGAATATGAGCTGCTTTTAGCCGATCAATAAATCGTTGTGCTGCAGGAATTTGTTTGGTTCCTTGATATATAGTACCATCTAAATCGATGAAATAACCCTTGTATTGTGCCATGTTTAATCTCCATTTAATATTGAATGACTATATTATACCCATCAACAATAGTTGATATCAAACAACGAAGCAAAGAACTAATCTTTTTCATCTCAAACTCCCTAAAATAAAATCTCCCAAAAATATTTTATAATATAGTTCGCCCGCAAGTAATTGCGGGTTTTCGTTGCTTATGGTAAAAAAACATTCTTAATTCGATGTAGAAAGGGTAAAATATATGGATAGGGGAAAATAATTATGCCAAAAAAATATCGTGTACCACCGTTTTTAACACCTTCAGCAATTGTATCTCTGATTATTGCTATTAGTGCTGCAAACTTGGCAGTGAATGTGGCAACTGGCACAAGTGAGGGAGGTAAAACTTCTTCAAGTAGTAGTTTAGTCAGTACCTCAGGAATAACAACTAGTACTACCTCTACTGACTCAACTAGTAGTGATGATAAGTCTAGTAAATCATCGTCAACATCAAGTGATGCTGATTCAAGCGAAACGTCAGATACTACTTCTACGGATACGACATCATCTAATACATCATCTACGGCCGATACAACAACTTCTGGGACTACGAGTTCTTCATCTGTTATGTCTTCATCTACGGACAGTAGCACGGCCACTACTTCTTCGTCTAATGCAGCAACTAGTTCGGAGGGGGCTCAATAATGCTTACAATACTTGATTTAATCAATCATTATCTAGGATATTTTACTACAAATTCAAAAACCAAAGGACGAATATATACAGTTGTTGGAACTGTTGGTATTTGGTATTTGCTGTATCTCGCTTACCGTTTTTTTGTTAACGGACGTTGGCTTCGAGGAACCTTGATAGCAGCAGTATTTCTGTTATTATTGTATTTTGTTATTTTAAATATATTTTATTATTTTACGCAACGTACAATGAAGTGGGATGTGTCACCGGCTATAGAAAAAGTACTTGGTGGACATCAAGAAGAAAAAAATGAATCTACAGCAGAACGAGTAATAATGCCAGCCAATGGACTATATAGTCGTCAAAATGTGATGTCTGGTACAGTAGAAAGTGATGTTCAGCAACAGCAAAATATTAATTTCTTGGCGGCAGAAATGCAACAGCTTGATTTGATTGCAACAGATTATGGTCATTTTGGGGAACAGGCCCAACGACAAATTATTGCTCAGCAAGGAGTCATTCATGCTAACCACCCAGGAACCTTGTTACCGTATTTTGCTATGCAAGAAGAAAATGGCAAACTAAAAATATTTGGCGGCATTAATCAGTTACAGTCTCGTGAGTTAGGTGATGTAACAATGGTTGGTCTGACTCCTACTGCCCAAGCGATAATGAATTATCGCTTAGTCGTTGCTTCAGCAGTATTAACAGGTGGTCCAAGTCACATAGCAACGCGTAGTGAATTAATAGATGAAATGCAACCTTATAAAATAAAAATTGAAATAGCGTATGATCACATATAATTAATTGTATGGTTATAAAAAAAGAGCTAGTAAATAATTACAGCTCTTTTTTCATATGAATATGTTCTATACCGGCTTCCATAAATGGTGTACCTGTTGTTTCAAAGCCAAGTAGTTCATAAAAACCACGTGCTTGTATTTGAGCACCAAGAACCAACTGCTGTATATTATAGGAAGGGGCTAAGTCCTCAATATAATTCAATAATGCCGTACCTAAACCATAACCACGAAGAGACTGTAGCGTAGCAACTCGCTGAATATGCCAGATATTATCTGATTCTATGATTACACGGGCAGTAGCTGCTAATTTACTGTTAGCATAAGCAACGATATGAATGGCATTTTCTTCAGCAGATTGATCATTGAGTTCATCTGCTACGTTAACGCCTTGTTCAACAATAAAAACAGCTTTCCGTATTAATAAGGCGTCATCATGTATGGTGCCTAATCCTTGTTCATGTTTAATTTCTATTTTCATAGCATTAGTATAGCAATTGACAGCCATAAAAAGCAATGAATAGGTTTCGATGCATTGTTTTTAAAAAAGAAATGATAAGCTTAATCGCCATAAAATTGGTATAATGATAGTTATGAAAAAATATTTTAAAAATATTTGGCAAGAAATTTTATCGCCAAAGAATTGGTTACAGCAACTAAATACGCGTAAAGGTTTTTTTTCGTGGACGATTGTATTATTTACTTTAAAAACAATTTTAGCCTACGGTGCCGACTTTAATTGGTTACATGTTTCTGATCCATTACAAATTTTTTTAATGCTAATTAATCCAATCGGGTTTACCATGATTATTTTTGGATTTGCTTTATTTATTAAACCAAAGCAATTATATTATGGTGCCATTATGTTGTTGAATTTGGCTATGACGGGGTTATTATATTTAAATGTTATTTATTTCCGTGAATTCTCTGACTTTATGTCTGTTAACACGATATTAGGTTATAAGTCAGTGAATCAGGGTGGTAAGGCAGCTGGAGCTATTGCATTTGGTATTCATGATATTCTTTTCTGGATTGATATCATCATTTTGATTGGATTATTCGTGGTACGAAAAATTCGATTTGATGAACATGTTTTGAAACGTTTACAGCCGTTTAAAATTGTAACAATCGGTGTCTTTATTTTTATGGCTAATTTGTTATTAGCAGATTTTAATAGACCACAGCTATTAGTAAGACAATTTGATCGTGAATACATGGTTAAATACCTCGGTATAGGGCCGTTTACAATTTATGATGCGATTAATACTTACCAAACTAGTCAAATTAGAAAAACAGCAACTCCCTCAGAATTGACGGCCGTACAAAATTATATTAAAAAGAATTACGCAGCAATTAATCCTAAATTTTACGGAAAAGCTAAAGGTAAAAATGTGATTGTTATCCATTTGGAAAGCTTTCAGCAAATGTCAATTGATCGTAAAATAAATGGTCAAGAGGTGACACCTTTTTTAAACAGCCTTTATCATAGCAAATCTACGATTGCCTTTGATAATTTTTTCAATCAAGTCGGACAAGGCAAAACATCAGACGCTGAAAATATGTTAGAGACATCCACCTTTGGGTTGCCACAGGGGTCTCTATTTACCAAATTGGGTGATGATCAAACATTTCAAGCAATGCCTGCTATTTTAAATCAACGAGAAGGCTATTCGAGTGCAGTCTTTCATGGGAACATGGGCTCCTTTTGGAATCGTAGTACTGTTTATAAGCGCATGGGGTATCAAAATTGGATATCAGGAGATTATTTTGATATTACAGGAAAAAAAGCAACGTCTTGGGGATTAAAAGATAAGTTACTATTTCATAATTCGGTACCCTACTTAGAACGTTTGCAGCAGCCATTCTACGCTAAATTTTTGACAGTAACAAACCACACACCATTTACATTAGATAAACAGGATCAAGATGCTAACTTTCAGACGAGTAATACAGGCTCTAAATTAGTGGATAATTATTTTGTGACGAATCATTATCTCGACCAATCTGTAAAAGAGTTTTTTGCTTACTTGAAAAAATCAGGTTTATATAAAAACACGGCAGTGGTCTTGTATGGAGACCATTATGGTATTTCAAATACTGATGCATCTTATTTGGCATCATTACTCGGAAAAAATGCTGAAGATTGGAATGATTTAGACAATGCTAATCTTCAACGTGTTCCACTAATCGTACACATTCCGGGAATGAAAAACGGTTATATTGATCATACTTATGGTGGAGAAATAGATGTCGCTCCTACGTTAGAACATTTGTTAGGTATTAGTACGAAACGTTATATTCAATTTGGACAAGATTTGTTAAGTAAAAATCATAAACAAATTGTGGCATTTCGAAATAAAGACTGGATAACGCCGACGTATGCTAGTCTATCAGGAAGAATATGGAATACAAAAACAGGACAAGAAATCACGACTCCAAGTAAAACGTTGCAGGCTAAGGCTGACAAAATCCAAACCTATGTTAATAAAAAACTAGCCATGTCAGACAATCTGAATCAGAAAAATCTACTTAAATTCTACAACCCTAAAGACTTTAAGGCTGTTGATGCTGACTATGATTACAGTCAAGAAGCAACAATCAAGAGATTGAAAAAACAAAACAAAAAGTTAGGTACAAAATCAACCAGTTTGTTTGCAAAAAATGGTAATAAATCAACGTTGAGTGACTACGTTACTGATGCACCAGAAGTAGATGATGAAACTACGGATACAACTAGATTACTGCCAAGAAATGCGGATGATTGGAGTAATGATGAATAATTTTTATTAAATAAATCTACGATAAGTGATAGAACTTT
Source organism: Leuconostoc litchii (assembly GCF_008107645.1). Classification (GTDB taxonomy): domain Bacteria; phylum Bacillota; class Bacilli; order Lactobacillales; family Lactobacillaceae; genus Leuconostoc; species Leuconostoc litchii. The sequence goes on from NZ_SDGY01000005.1 coordinate 6,688, forward strand.
AAGTTGGGAGTCATATATGGCAAAAATTTTGATTGCACTTGAAAGTATCGACCTTGGTGGTATGAAACGAGCAACGACGGTTGTTGGTAATGCACTTACATTGAATCATGATGTCACTTATTATACTTTTTCTGATGTACCACCTTTTTATGAATTACATGCACCACTAATTGTGGCCTCTCCGTCAGTAAAATTGACAAGTGACGCACAACCATTTGAAAGATACGCAAAAGAAATTAAAAATTTTGCAAAGCTTGCTCGTAAATATGATGTAGTTATTTTAGCTGGCGGATTATTGTCAAGTTTTGCTGCTGTTTTAAAGCCACAATTATCCGATACAAAACTAATTGGCTGGATGCATAATAATATTACGACATATGCTAAACAGTATTATGCGCAGATGAATGAAGCATTTGTAGATGGGTTAGGATCTTTGGACTCGATCGTGGTTCTCACTGATTTTGATTTAGCCGGATTTCAACAATATAATTCACATACCATCAAAATATGGAATCCTTTGACTATTGAACCACAAGGGTATAGTAAGCTTGATAAGCATGTTATATCATTTACATCACGTATTGCTATACAACATAAGGGAATTGATTTTGCAGTGCAACTGGCGTCTAAGCTTCCTAATGATTGGTGTTTGGCAATGGCTGGTGATGGGACTAAAGAAGATATGGAAATCTTTCAGCAATTAATTCGTAATACACAGGTCGAAGATAAAATTATTTATCGTGGCCCATTGAAGGATGAAGAATTGCGCTGCCACTACCGTGAATCGAGTTTATTTTTACAAACGTCAAGATGGGAAGGATTGCCGCTTGTATTAGTTGAAGCTATGAGTTTTGGCTTACCAATTGTCGCTATGAGACAAACGGGTTCTGCTGAAGTGCTCGATAAAGGGAAGTATGGTATTTTAGTTGATAATGGAGATGTAGAAGCTGCAGTTAACGAAATTAGTGCATTAATAAGAGATCCTCAACAGCGGTTAGCATGGTCAAAAAAATCAATACAAAGAGTACACGATTTCCAAATTGAACCAATATTGAAGCAATGGGAAATGTTATTCTAAACATTTTATCAGTTTTTGTTGACAAGTAACTTGACAACTATATAATATTAGTAAGAGGCTTAATTCTATGGATAGTTGTACCCCAAATTTCAATTTCAAAAAACCGGCCATTGAGAAACTACAGTTTGGTATAGGGGACCTTGCAAAAATGACAGATGTTTCCACACGGCAATTGCGTTACTGGGAAAAGCAAGGGTATGTTAAAGCGATTGAACGTGACGACAACCAAGAATCACGGTTATATGGTTTTCGTGCATTTGTTAAGGTTAGCATTATCAAACAACATATAAATGATGGGGATACGTTACATACTGCTGTCGAGCGAGCTAATAAGCAGCTTGATAGCGCCATGATTACCCAGCACATTATGAAAAAAGCATTTCAAGGACTGGAAGATTTTGATGGATCAGTAGCAGTTAATTTAGGCTATTTTGACGATGCTGAGACACAGTTGCTCTATGTTTTTATGGCAGATGGTAAAGTCAAATATCGTGTTGTTGATATAAAAAAATGATTGTTTCCATGACAATCATTTTTTTATTGCAACATAATATCTTTTAACTAGAATGGATGACTAATATATGGCACAATGGCAGTACAATTTTATAATTCTTTCTCAAAATGCTAATATAACGATTAAGGCGTTGTTAATCAGATGGCTATTGCCACAACGTTTACGTGGCGCACTACGAATTAAAAAGCATTTGCGTGTGAATGGGCACATTGTGCCAACTAGCTATGTATTACAGGTTGGGGATTGTTTACAGTTACTTTTTGAAGAAGACGATGTTCGTACAGGTCGCTCGAATTATGTCCCCAATGACGAACGACCTGTAAATATTGTATTTGAAAATAGTGATTTGGTTATTGTTAACAAACCAGCGGGTATAAAAATGCACCCGCATTCACCAACAGAAAACGATACATTACTTAACTACTTGGCGGCTGATTTTGTACGTCGAAGAATAAATGGTCAACCATATATGGTACACAGAATTGATCGAGCAACTTCTGGTTTAGTGATAGTGGCAAAGAATCCCGTGGTCGTACCTATTTTAGACAGAATGTTGGCAGATAAAAAAATTATTCGTACTTATTTGACATGGGTTAATGGTACCGTAAAAAATAAAAAAGGGACTATTAAATCAGCTATAGGGACTCATAAGTTTGATGAGAGAAAGCGTGACATAGACGGTTGTAATGCTCAAGCAGCCGTTACACACTGGTGGCTAATGCATACAGTATTTAAAAAGTCCTTACTGCGTGTTCAATTAGATACGGGACGTATGCACCAAATTCGTGTTCATTTAGCTAGTATTGGACATCCTATCATTGGAGATGATTTATATGGTGAGCAACCTTACCAGCGGATGTTATTACATTCGGCTTCGATAAAAATATCTTTACCATTTGATGGTGGTGTTAAAATAATTACAGGATCAGTGCCTGATGATTTTCCAAGACAATTACGATAGATACAAAAAGAACGTTTATTCAGATAAACGTTCTTTTTGTATCATATTTAATATAAATGATTAAATTAGGCTTTTTTTGCTTCTTTTGGTGTTTCAGTAACTTCTTCTTTTTTATCTAAGAAATTAGCTGCAAAGGCTGCTAATGCACCACCGAGTAAGTCAGCTACAAGATAAACCCATACGTGTGTAAGTGCTTTACCTTGTACAAAAATAGCAGGTGCCAATGCACGGGCTGGATTGAATGCGCCACCAGTAATCGGCAATACAACAACAACTAACACTGCTAACCAGATACCAATAATAAATGGTGCAGGGACGTTGTTTAGCTTAGTAACAATTGCAATAACCAATACAAACAAGAATGTTAATACTAGTTCAAATGCAAAGGCATACCAACCTGAGCCATCAGAGAAGTTTGTTTGTCCAAGCCCAGCTAGGCCAACGAATTGTTTTACAGTCATTGATTGACCAGATAAAGCAGAAGTTACAGTTGATGATTTCAGGTATGCAGCTACACCACCGTAAACAGCAGCAGAAGCGACGATAGCACCAAGTAATTGTGCGACTACGTAACCAATAAATTCAACCCATGGCAAACGCTTTTGAATGGCCATTGCTAGTGAGACAGCGGGGTTAAAGTGACCACCTGAAATGTGACCAAAGGCATAGATAGCAACGGCCAATGATAGACCAAATGCCAATCCGACAGTAATGGCCGATTGTGTTGTAGCAGCTGAGTAAACAACGCTACCTGTTCCAAAGAACACTAATATAAATGTTCCAAGGAATTCTGCGATATACTTACGCATGAAAATTCTCCTTATATGCATGTAAAATTACCAATATCTACTATTATACACTCTTAGATTAACTGGTTGTTAAATATTAAGGAAAAGTATCATTGACTTTTTAATAATAATGCATTAATAGCAACAATAATTGTTGACATCGACATAATAATTGCTGCAATCATAGGATTTAACATGAATCCAGCAAAAGATAGTACACCTGCAGCCAGAGGAATAGCAATAACATTATAGCCCGCTCCCCACCATAAGTTTTGAATTTGTTTAGTATTACTTCGTTGAGCTAAATTAATAAAATGAATAATGTTTAATAAGTGATCAGATACTAATACAGCATCAGCAGAAGCTTGAGCAACTTCTGTTCCAGCACCAATGGCAATACTTAAATCCGCCTGTGCTAAGGCAGGAGCATCGTTAATTCCATCACCAATCATTACAGTAGCGCCTTGCTTTTGATAATGCGATACAATGTTTATTTTATCTTGGGGTGAAACTTTCGCATGAACATCAGATATGTTTAATTCATTAGCGATTTTCTTAGCAGATAAAATATTGTCTCCAGTGATCATAACAGGTGTAATACCTTTTTCTAACAAGGACTGAACGAACTCAGAAGCTGATGATTTAATATTATCTCCCTGTGCAATAACGGCTATTACTTGGTTATTTTCTAACAAATATGATATTGAGCCCTCTGATTTAAATGGAACATAAGCAAGCTGTTTCTCTTCCAAATACTTTTCTGAAGCTAGAGTATACGATTGATTGTTTATCACACCACTAATACCATAGCCAGCAATATTTTCAACGTGAGAGGCTGCTAGAGTGGGTGCATGGTGTAGCTGTGCATAAGCAACAATAGACTTCGCTAAGGGATGTGTCGATTGCTGATCCAATGCTTGCATAATCCCTAATGCTTGATTTGAATCGAAATTATAAACCTTGAATTGTTTAACGGTAAAATTACCAGTTGTTAGCGTGCCGGTCTTATCCATTAATGCAAATTTTAAGTGTTTAGCCGCTACTAAAGCTTTCCGATTCTTAATTAAAATCCCTTGGCGTGCTGCAATAGATTTAGTTCGGTCAATAACCAGTGGAACAGCTAATCCCAAGGCATGAGGGCAAGCAATAACGAGAACAGTCGCTGCAATGTTAATAGCAAATCCCACGCCACGTAATGGGGTCCAAATGATTAGTGCACCACCTGCAAAGATTAGTGCCACCCAGAACAACCACCCCGCAACCTTGTCAGCCAACGTCTCCACATTAGATTTCTGATTCTCTGAAGATAAAAGAGTTGCTTTTAATTGGCCAAGGAAGGAAGAATCTCCTACAGCAGTTAATTTAACTTCCAGTGTGCCATTGCCATTAATAGTACCACCAAAAATTTGATCATTGTTCTTTTTGTCAACAAGACGACTTTCTCCCGTCATAAGAGATTCATCAACTTGACTGATACCGTTCGTTACAATACCATCTGCGGGAAAAGATTCACCAGCTAATACTTGCACAATCATTCCTGGTGCAAGCGTGTCAATTGACATATCCATTAACATGTCCCCATGCTTAACATGGGCAATAGAGGGCATCAGATTACGTAACTTTGAAGTTGCATCGCCTGCTCGCATAGTGACTGACATTTCGATTTGGTGACCAAGCAACATGATAACAATCAATGTTGCAAATTCCCAAAAGAAATTCATCATATGAAAGTGAAATAATTCTGTTAACAGGACGGCATAAATAGAGTACCAGAAAGTAACATTAAGACCCACAGTAACTAAACTCATCATAGCCGGTTTTCTATCATGTATTTCTCTGCGGGCGCCATCCCAAAAAGGTTTTGAACCAATAAAATATAAAACAGTTGACAACAATGCAGAAAGCCAAGTACTTCCAGGAAAGGTAAAAGTAAATGGTAGTGTCAATCCCATGAATGGTGTAATGATAATGATTGGAATCATTAGATAAAATGACCACCAAAACCTACGTTTCATATCTGACATGTTCATACTAGGCATTCCTGAGTGTTCATGACCATGAGAATGATTCATATTTGACATAGAATGTTCAGTTTTTTCCTGTGTTTCCTGATAATTCATATTCATGTGATTATGGTTCATATTCATTTGCAATCCTCACAATCTCCGGGCAGACAATCACAATTAATTGTTTCCGGAGCATTCTTTATTTTTTGTGTTAATAGTGTTTGTAATTTAACTATGTCTGAGTGAGATAGAGGAATATCATCAAACAAATCAATTAAAGCAGAGCCTATAGCCATGGAACACATACTGTTAATGGTTGTTTGTAGAGTTTGTGACATAGCATCATGTTCTCGGATAGTTGGTGAATATAGTCTATTTCGTCGAGCACCATTAGTTTTTAAAAAACCCTTTTGTAATATGCGATTCAAAAGGGTTTTAACTGTTGAAGGCTGCCATTTTTTTTTACTATACATGATGTGAATAATTTGATTGCTAGTCGCTTCACCTAACGTCCAAATGACACGCATGATTTCCCATTCACTTATTGTTAATATTTTATTCATACCTATAGTTTACATCTGTAGACTTAAAAGGGCAACTTATTCATTTTAAAGCTAAAAATATTGACATTGTCAAGTGTACTGTGTATTATAGTACACGTAGTACAGACGTCATGTTAGCTACGGGGAATAATGAAACGAATAAATAGTATCAATTGATAGGTACCTTACCACAGCCTATCAAAATTGAATCAGGAAGGGCACAGATGCCGCAAATTAAACGCAGTCAACCATTATATGAGCAATTGATGTGGCGCATTAAAACGCAGATTGCGTCTGGCGTATTGGAAATTGGTGAAAAATTACCATCAGTCCGAGAGATGGCTTTAATTGAGGGATTAAATCCAAATACGGTTGCAAAAGCTTACAAAGCATTAGAAGCACAAAATGTCATTGAGACGGTCACGGGGAAAGGTACTTTTGTACGTGAAAATGAGGGAATCGTGGATGACAAATTGTTATCGCAATTACATTTACAAATGACCGAGGTAGTGATTGAGGCCAAACGCGCTGCAATTGATGCTGAACAATTACATAAGTGGATTGAAGAATTATATGGAGAGATATCATGAGTTTAATTTTAGAAAATATTTCTAAAAAGATAAATCATCATGCCATTTTAAACAATGTGAGTTTTGAACTCAATGAAGGAGAAGTTGTAGGTCTAGTTGGCCGAAATGGTGCGGGGAAAACTACTTTGTTTCGAATGCTTTCAGGCGAAGTACAGCCTGATTTTGGACGAATAGGACTTGATGATCGTGATTACATAAAAACAACTGCATCACATGACCAAATGTTCTATGTTGACATGCCAGATAATTGGTTGGCATTTTATACGCCAAAAAGAATTAAAAGCATTTTAGAGGTAGCTTATATTAAATTTGATTCAGATTGGTATGATGAAAAACTCAAACAGTTTAATTTAAATAATAATAGTCGCATTCAAAATTATTCAAAAGGAATGAAGGCATTATTTACTATCATTGTGAGTTTTGCTAGTCGAGCGCAATATGTTTTATTAGATGAACCGTTAGATGGATTAGATGTGTTAGTACGTGACCAAGTTAAACAGCTTATTATTGATCGTGTAACTAAAAATAATACAACAGTTTTGATTGCCTCGCATAATTTAATTGAGCTTGATATGCTAGTTGACCGTATTTTATTGCTAAAAGATGGCACAATTGATCGTACTTTTGCTATTGAACATAATAAAAACATAAAGAAGTATCAGTTAGCTTTCGAAGGAGATGCCATGCCGGACTTCTTGAGAAATAATGGCACGATTATTGCTCAAGTGGGACATATTGTTACAATTGTATTTGACAATTTTGATGAAGAGATTGGGATTAAGTTAGCAGGGTCGGACTTTAAATTCATTGAAGAACTTCCAATTAGTAGTGAAGACATATTTAGAGCTAGTTTTGCTAATGAAGTTAGTGCTTGGCAACAAGTCATTGGAGGTGAAGCATGAAACAGGCAATAAAGCTCTATGGAAAGATTAAATCAAACCAAATTATATTAATTGCACTGCTTGGTATCTTAGTAGCTTGTTTTGTTGGTGGCATTAATACGTATTATGGTCGTTCGATAACTAATATAGGATCAGATGAAGGTTTAGGAGGGCTTCTTCTAGCTATTATGCTATTAGCTTCAGGTGCTTCGGTGTATACTGACCAAACACGACACTTGAATACATGGCTAAGTACACAAAACGTTTCTAGGAGACAAATATTTCTAAGTAAACTACTTTGGATGGTTATTGGACCAATCTTATTTAGTAATATTATTGATTTTGGTATGTCTTTGGCTTCGCAAACTCATAATTTATCAAAAGTATTGGATAGCAATTTAGATGATAGTTTAGAAGGGCTTTTTTTGGTGAGTTTAGTGGTATTGGTTAGCATCATTTTGGGACCAATATGGCCTAAAGTGATTGGCAGTATATTTGTACTAATTGTTTCATCATCTATATTTGAATTGGGAGCTAATTATATTGTTTTCGATGCTACAAATGTAATTGATAATAAATTAATAACATGCTTTGGAATACTAATATTACTAAGTATTAGTTACTATATAGTGGGTACTATAGGCGTGGAAAGTGAACATGAAATAGTTCGTATTCCTGTATTAAAGTGGCCAATTGTTGTATTTGTATTTTTATCAACATTTGTGTTTAACATAAATGAAAATGCATTCAACTTGAATTCATTTATATTACCAGTAGTGTTAGGTTTAATCACATTTATATTTGTATTTAAGCCAAAATTATCTTGGCAAAAGTGAAAAATTAGCATAATTAAAAAGGGGAAAAGATGGCATTATTGGAAGTAAAAAACGTCAATAAAAAATATGGTAATAGAGCGGCCATGGACAATGTTAGTTTTAATGTTGAAGCTGGTAGAATTGTTGGCTTGATTGGACCAAACGGGGCAGGAAAATCAACAACTATGCGTGCAATTACTGGATTAATGAGTTACACATCTGGTCATATACTATTTGATGGACAATCTGTGACATTTAATAATCATAGTGCACTAGACAAAATCGGTAATTTGATTGAATATCCAGCAATTTATCCTAATTTAACAGCATTAGAGCACTTGAAGTTATATGCAATGGATACAAAGAATCCAGCTGATTTTAAGACATTGATGAAAAAAACACAAATTGATGGTGATAATTTTGGCAAGCGCAAGGCGAAAAATTTTTCTTTGGGGATGAAACAACGTCTTGGTATTGCTATTGCACTTATTCGTAATCCAAAATTAGTGATTCTAGACGAACCGATGAATGGTCTTGATCCACAATCTGTGCATGATTTACGTGAGTTAATTCGTTCATTAGCTGATGGAGGCGTTGCTTTCCTGATTTCAAGTCACTTGTTAGATGAATTGCAAAAATTAGTAGATGACGTCGTTATTATCAATCACGGTAAAATTATTCAAACGGCCACTATGGAAATGTTCTTTAGTCAAGACCAAGTCCGTTGGACGCTACTAACAAACGATAATGAACGTGCTCTTCAAATTATTCAAGAACAAGATTGGCAAGCAAGCGTTGATAATGGGCAATTACAAGTCAGTGGTGCTGATAATTTGCAACAAGTTATTACTGCAATTAATGCTGCTAATATCCAAATTGAATCACTCAATACGGCCAGTGGCAACTTAGAAAAATCATTATTGGATATGCTAGCAGCCGATAATCAGGGGGAATAAAGCAATGTTAACATTGATGAAACAAGAGTACTACAAAGCTTTTAAACAAAATAGATTATACATTTGGCTAATTCTGGGATTTCTTTTTCCAGTTGCGATTATTGGTATTTTCAAATCTGCAAAAACAGCAGGAGCAGTGATTAATTTAGGACAGTCACTAATTTATGTTCAAATGGCAGGAATCATTATTACTGCTTTATCAATTTCTCAAGAATTTGGATTTGGCACAATCCGGCCTTTGCTATCACGTCGCTTTAGTCGTGGTGAGGTTTTTATTAGTAAATTGTTGTTGAACATTTCTGTTTACATTGGTTTATTTTTATCAGCATTTATTGGTACAATTTTAGCAACGGTGATATTTATACCTGGGTATGATTTTTCACAAAAATATGGTTATGTTGGTAATACTTGGCATGCAATATTGATTTCTATTATGGATGTTGCCATTCAAATGATATTCGTAGCGGCCTTGGTCCTTATGGTTACTAACATGGTTAAAAGTTCAGGCGCTGCGATTGGATTAGGCGTAGTAATGATCGTTGCAACACCTATTATCTCAGTTATCTCCTTAAAGTTAATTGATTTAGCACCAATTCTAAAATGGAATCCATTTAATATTTATCTAGGAATATCTAGTATCGGACAAATTGAACCAAGTGCCATGAAGCAATTAATGAATATGTCACAGGGCGCTATGATTATAGCTTATCTAATCTATATCATTCTGATGTATGGTATTGCGTACCTAATATTTAGAAAACGTAGTGTTTAATATTTCTAAACAAAAAACGAACTTATTACAAGTTCGTTTTTTGTTTAGAAATCAGCTGAGGATGCCTCAGTATGAAAACCACCTACACCAGTCAATTCATCTAGAGAATTGATTTCTGAGGAAGTCAATGCAAAGTCAAATACGTCAGCATTTGATTGAATATATTTTTCGTGGGTTGACTTTGGTAAAGGCAAAAATCCTTTATCAAGGGACCAACGAATAAGAATTTGTGGTACAGATTTATTGTATTTTTTGCTAAGATTGATTACTTGTGGTAAATTAACTAATTTTCCTGTGCCTAGCGGAGAATAAGCTTCGTTTAAAATGCCATGCGCTTTATTGTAGGCAACTAACTCATCCTGACTATCAGACGGATTTAAGAAGTTTTGATTGACCATAGGGGCTACATGCTGTGTTTTTGCTAAAGCTTCTAAATGTTCAATTTGGAAGTTCGAGACGCCAATGGCTCTTGTTTTTCCTGCTTTGTAAGCCTCTTCCATTGCACGCCACGCTTCTGCATTTGCATGAATCCAAGCATCTTTTCCTTGTTTTTGGATAGCAACGGGGTTTGGCCAATGAATCAGATACAAATCAACATATGATAAACCGAGTTTTTCTAAAGAAGTATCGAGTGCAAGTAATGCTTTTTCATATGAATGAGAATCATTCCACAACTTTGTAGTGATAAACAACTCATCTCTAGCGATACCGGAGTCCTTGATAGCACGCCCAACAGATTCTTCGTTACCATAAATTGCTGCTGTATCAATATGGCGATAGCCAGCTGCTAAAGCCCAGCGGACGGATTGATAAGCTACATCACCGTTAGCACTTTGCCAAGTGCCAAATCCAAGGATAGGAATTTCAACACCATTGTTTAGTTTATATGTATCCACAAGAGACATATTATTGACCTCCATAAATTTTTATGAAACGATGTTATGCTGATAGCATCATTTATTTTAGTATAACATGTAATTTTTAATGAATAGCCTTTCTAGCCTCAAAGAATTTATGATTTTAAATCTGATTTAATGTTAGGGCAGTATAGTAATTATATTGACAATATTCAATAGGTTGTCAATGTAGCGAGACCCCCCAAAAAAGATACATTCAATTTATTATTATTCTCTCAAATTATAATTCTCTTCTCTCCCCCGTATCTTTAGATACGGGGGTTTCGTTTTATTTTTGATGTATTTTAGTTGGTTTTGTCTACATAAATCATTCTATAGTAACTAATCTACTAGTTTATTAGCTGTACTTTCTGTTAAAGTTGATAGTATTTTGATTAAACACATAGTAGATGAATTGATATTTGTAAAAAGATTAAAGTCATCAGGGTAGGAATTTTATATCAAGAAAAATAGTGAATATAAATGAGACATAATTATTATGTGGTACATTTAGCTCAAGTTTATATGTTAGGTTTTGTTAGAAAAAGAGTCAAAGCTTATTAGGCTTTGACTCTTTTTGTTTTACTGCTCCACTTGGATTCGAACCAAGGACCTGCGCATTAACAGTGCGTTATTCTACCACTGAACTATGGAGCAATTAGTTGAACTAATCAACTATTAAATTATAACAAGGTTAGATTTTATTGTCAACACTTTATTTAGAAAGTAATTGTTTAATATTCTTTAATGCTGTTTTAAGTTGTGTATCTGAAATGGTTAGAGGAGGTAGAAGGCGTAATGTGTTATTTCCGGCTGAAAGAACAATAATATGCATATGAAGCAAATCTGTTACTACCTGAGTAACAGGAATTTTTAATTCAATGCCGGCCATCATACCAAGGCCACGTACATCAGTGACAATGCTTATTTTTTTTAATGTTTCTAATTCTTCCCAAAATAAACTAATTTTTTCGGACAGATCAGGTAAGATTGACGATAATTCATCTAATGTTGCGTTAGCTGCACTCATGGCAAGTAGATTGCCGCCAAATGTTGATCCATGAGTATTGTAAGCTAATGAACTAGCAAATTCATTTTTAGCAAGCATTGCACCAACTGGAACGCCATTTGCCAGCGCTTTGGCACTTGTAAATATATCAGGTTCAAAGTCATAATTTTCAAAAGAGAATTTTTTACCAGTCCGACCAATACCAGTCTGAACTTCATCGATCATTATCAAGGAACCATTTTCATGAGTAATATGAATCAATTGACGAATGAAATCAGGATCAGCGGGGAAAACACCGCCTTCACCTTGAACAAGTTCAAGCATAACACCGGCAACATCATCATTAAGTAGTTCTTTAACACTATTAATGTCGTTAAACTTAGCATATTTGAAGCCTGATAATAGTGGTAAACCATGATGTATGCTATCTTGAGCAGTTGCCGACATGGATGCATAAGTACGACCATGAAAAGAATTACTAAATGTGATAATTGTTTCTCGTTTAGTGGCTAAACGAGCGAGTTTAATAGCGGCTTCATTTGCTTCAGTTCCTGAGTTAGCGAAATAAGTGGTATATTTTTCGCCACCTAATTTAGAAGCAACAGTTTCTTGTAGATCATTTTCATATAAATTAGGTAAGTGCCACATTTCTTTAGCTTGAGCAATAAGTGCTGATGCAACAGCATCATTATTTGCACCGACATTGTAAACACCAATACCACTAGATAAATCAGTATATTCAACATTTTTTTTGTCTGTCCATGTGGCATTTTTTGCCTTTTTGAATGTCACAGGTGCGCGATGATAGTTTGGAAATAAAGTCATATTGTAATCCCTCAAATTGTAACGATGGTTCCTGGTTGTGTGACAGTATTTGTAATATGCACAGCACCTACACCATGACGAGCAGCAAGCAATGCGCTATTTACTTTAGGAATCATACCGCCAGTAATCATTTGTTTTTCTTGTAAGTCTGCCATGGTCTTTGATGTTAGTTTTTGAAGGATATTACCCTTGATTTGAACACCAGAAACGTCAGTTAATAGATACAATTCATCAGCTTTTAAATATTTAGCAATTGATGTTGCAGCATGGTCAGCGTTGACATTAAGCCATTGTCCTTGATTTGTTATAGCCATCGGTGCAATGATGGGTATTAAGTTTTGTTGCCAAATAGAATGAATCAGCTTGGTGTTTACTTGATGAATGGTTCCAACATAGCCAAATGTATCTTGGTCAATAGTATGTCCAGTCATTAATTGGTTACTTTCAGCGTTTAGACCAATAACTGGTAAACCATTAGCACGACAGGTTTCTAGTAATGCTGGTTGAACTTGACCTAGAAGCGCCATTTTGGTAATAGAAATACCTTTTTGCGTCGTAAAACGAATACCATTGATTTTTTGAACAGGTTCGTTAAGCTGCGACATGAGCTCAGAAATAGTATCACCTCCTCCATGAACAAGCACAATGTTATAATGCTGTTTTTGCCAGTATTTGATAGTGTCAAAAAAGGCAGGTGTAAGTTGTGTGGCGGCGTTGCCACCAATTTTGATGACTATTTTTTTCATAATCGGTGATCTCCCCTAAAATTTTGGTTTTATGTTGTGTAGAGTGCATTAATTTTGACATATTCATAAGTAAGGTCTGAACCCCAAGCTTGTCCAGATTCATTACCCATATGTAAGTCAATGTCAATGTGAATGTCATGTTCGTTCAATTTACTTGCCATCATATTGGTGTCGAACTCAACAGGCGTACCGTCTAGTAGCACGTTAATTTGGTTAATTTTGATATTAATAATAGTAGGATCTAAGGCCACGTCACTGGCGCCAATTGCAGCAATGATTCGACCCCAATTAGGATCTTTTCCAAAAATAGCTGTTTTTACCAATGATGAGCCGACTACTTTTTTAGCAACCATACGTGCATCCACAGCACTTTTGGCGTTGGTAACAGATACAGCAATCAATTTGGTAGCACCTTCACCATCGTTAGCGATGGCTATAGAGAGCGCGGTGGTTACAATATGAAGCATTTCTTTGAATTGGTCGTATTCAGAACCAATTTCACTAATCAAAGGGTTACCAGCTAAACCATTTGCCATAACTAAGACAGTATCATTGGTAGAAGTATCACCGTCAATTGTAATCTGGTTAAAGCTAGTCTCAACATCTTCAGACAGAGCCTTCTGTAAAAGTGTGGCATCAATGTTGATGTCTGTGGTTACAAATCCTAGCATTGTAGCCATATTTGGATGTAACATACCAGATCCTTTTGCTACACCACTCATGGTGACAGGCTTTCCTTGAATAACTGATTGAATGGTAATTGATTTTTCTTTTGTATCAGTAGTCATAATGGCATGCGCAAATCCTTGTGTATCACCATCAACTTTTAATTGTTTGATTCCGCGTGTGATTGTTTCAATTGGCAAGACATTACCAATGATACCGGTGGAAGCCACGGCAACTAAATTTGAATCGATGTTGAGCTGTTGAGCTGCCATTTCTTGCATAGATTTTGCATGCGTCAAGCCAATTTTTCCCGTAACCGCATTAGCATTTCCAGAATTAACAATGATGGCTTGCAGCTGTCCATTTTGAATAACTTGCTTATCCAATTGAACGGGTGCGGCTTGAACAAGATTAGTCGTGAATACGCCAGCTACGCTTGCAATGGCGTCACTGTATATCCATCCGAGATCTTTAGACTTATGTTTAATGCCTACATGTTGTCCGTCAGCATGAAAACCAATTGGTGCAGCAATGTTGGCTGTCTTCAATATTGTAATTTGATTTAATAGTTTTGTCATAATATCAGTCCTAAATGTGTTTAGAGTATTGTTACAGAGAACGATTATGCATACTGTGCCAGTAAATGTAAGCCAGTACTTTCTTCTAATCCAAAGAAATGATTCATATTTTGGATAGCTTGACCAGCAGCTCCTTTTATCATATTGTCGAGGACGCTCACAATGGTAAGGTATCTTGTGTCAGGATTGTAAGTTATACCAATATCCGTAAAATTAGTACCGATAACTTGCTTAATATTTGGTAGTTGATTTTGGGACATAATACGAACAAATTGCGTGTTAGCATATGTTTTTTTATATAACTTATCAATTTGATTCGCTTGTACAGCGTCATTTATTTTGACATAGGCGCTGATAAAAATACCACGATTGATGGGTAGTAAAGATGTTGTGAATTGAATATGCTCAATATCTGGTTGCCACTTTTGAAGTTGTTGTGTGATTTCTGGAATGTGTTGATGTTGGTTAGCCTTATACATACTGAAATTGTCACTAACATTTACGAAATGGCTAGTTGACGTTAAGGATTTACCAGCACCGGATAAACCACTTTTAGCATCAATAATAATATTATCCTTATCAAGAACTTGATGTTGCGCTAATGGGGCCAGAGCTAATAAGGTTGCGGTTGCATAACAGCCAGGATTAGCAATATATGTAGCATTATTATTATAAAAGTCTGCTAGACTGTAGTGTGCTTGTTGGAGTAGTTGATCAGAAGCAGGCTCTTTTTTGTACCATTTTTTATAAAGGGATGCTGGAAGACGAAAATCACCAGAAAGGTCAATTACTGGGAATTTTGCTTCTATAAATTCTGATGCCAAATCTTTGGAGACGCCACTCGATGTTGCAAAGAAGACAATATCAGCGTGTTGCATAATATACACTGAATCAAAAGGCATTGTTGTTAAATTATACATTTTTTTCAAATGTGGAAATTGTTCGCTGATATCTGTGTGTGTTTGTTGTGTATTGTGAATTGATATAACTTCTGCATTTGGATGATTGTACAGCAATCTAAGTAATTCTAGACCGCTATATCCTGTAACACCAACAATAGAAATTTTTATGTTTTTGTCTACCATATCTTGCCTCACTACATATCTGATGTTTTAAATATTAAACTATTGGGTATTTAAATACAATTATTATGCAGAACGGGGTTGGATATTTAACTTTTTTTGAATAAAAAAACACTTCTTTCGAAGTGTTATGCGCGTGCCGGTAATTCTAATATTGCGATATCAAGTACATGAGTCATACTTTTCGATCGTAATTCATTTAAGAAAAATCCATTTTGTAAGTCTAATTTTGTATCTAGCGCAAATACCGTTAGTGTATAATTGTGTGTTTTATCAGGTGGCATTGGCCCAATATAGGATTGATTAATATTACTATCTGCTGGTTTTCCAGATTTTTGAACATCGTGCCAAGTAGAATTGGTACCAGAAGTGCCATAATGTGAGCCATGTAAATTTTCAGGGATATTGGTTACTTCAATTGGAAAATTAACCGTCGGCATATCGTTTGTACGATAGTTATCGGGTGCATATTTGGCATAAATATCTGGGATTAATCCATTATCTAATTTGACATCTATTTTCATTATTATTCTCCTATTAAATTTTTCTTTGCTTGTGCTAGACGAGTCCGAACGTTAATTGGCATTTCTAAATTAAACTTTCGTACTTCTGAAATAGCATTGATAATTAACGTGATACGCTCATCGACATCAGAAATTTTTGTTGCCTTAGCATTTATATCTTGTTCAAATCTATCAATAAAAGCTAGCTGTATGGTAGATTTATTTGCTCGTAATGTTTCAGCGGCAGCAATTTCTCCTTGAGATTCAGCAGCCTGAATAGCTTTATTATACCCCTCAAAAAAATCATTGACATTTGTAGTGGTTTCCCAGGTAATGGGTTCATTTTTAGATACGATAATTTGTTCGGTCTTTTTGTTCTTTTTAAAAATATTGAAGATAGACATGTTAAGGAATCCTTTCTAGTATAAATTTTCGTCAATTTGTCATAATCACTTAATGGCGAACAAACGTTTTATCTGATACAATAAAAATAGTTTCTGAATCGGGGAAAATTATGGCAGCACATAAGACAGTATTTAATGACAAACAACGTATTTTGCGACTTTATTCAGCATTGATAAGTCATCGAGCGCTCTCAATTGAGGAAATTGAGGATATGTTTTTTATTGGTCGAAAAACTGTGCAACGAGATATTTCGGAAATTCGCACTTTTTTGCATGATTTACAAATTGGTGAACCTATTAAATCCGAAATTATTTTTGACCGTCA
Organism: Leuconostoc litchii; assembly: GCF_008107645.1. GTDB lineage: Bacteria > Bacillota > Bacilli > Lactobacillales > Lactobacillaceae > Leuconostoc > Leuconostoc litchii. The sequence continues at coordinate 23,625 of NZ_SDGY01000005.1, forward strand.
TTCGAAGAAATATCGATTAACTGAAATGGACAATCTATTTAGTGTTTTTGATAAAATTAATAAGATAGACGAAGAGGAGTAAACAATCATTTATTGTTAGTTAGTTGATCAAAATCATCTACCATATCTTTTGGTCCGACCACTGAAACAATATCTTTTTCATGAAGTTTGTAGGTCGAATCTGGCGCCACAATGACGTCACCGTCGTGGCGTACAGCAATAACATTTAATCCAAATTTTTTCCGAATATTTAAGTTACTAATTGATCGGCCGTAAAATGCTGGATTAACAATTTGTACCTCTGCCATGGAATAATCATCAGACAACTCAATAAAGTTTAACATATTAGGTGCCAGAAGTTTACGTGCTACTCGTTCGCCCATTTCGCGTTCAGGTTGTACAACAACATCGGCTCCTATTTTTGTTAGGACTCGCAAATGTGTACGGTTTTCTGCTTTAGCAATGACATTTTTGGCGCCAAGATCCTTAGCATTAATGGTCGCTAAGATACTTGCTTGCATATTATGTCCAATAGCGATAATGACATGGTCAAAACTAGCAATGTCTAATTTTCTCAAAACATCATCTTCTTGTGCATCGGCGATAACAACTTGTGTGGCGATGTCACGATAATCATTAACATGCTCTTCATTAATATCAATGCCCAAGACATCTTGTCCATTAGCAACTAAGGTTTCTAAAAGCGCACCACCGAATCGTCCAAGTCCGATAATAGCATATGTTTGTTTCATTCTTCACTCCTAACGATTGTATAATATTAACCAATGATAACTGATTCTTCTGGATAACGGAAAGGTGCTTTATCATCATGTACATTCAATATAGAAAACATTACAGTATAAATACCAACACGGCCAATAAACATTGCTAGCATGATAATAATCTGTCCAAACGTTGTTAGGTGCGGTGTTAGTCCCAATGTTAGACCAGTTGTGGCGAAAGCACTGACTACTTCAAAGATAACATACTCTAAACCATAGTTTTGCGCATGTTCTTGTGTAAGCATTAATAGAAAAGATAAGATTCCTAGAAATACTAAAGACACAAACACTAATAACAATGCACGAACAATGTTTTCGTGCGATAAACGACGATGCGAGAAGACGACATCCTTTTTACCACGTAATGCAGCGCGTGTTTGTAAAATAAGCACACCAAGAGTAGTTGTTTTGATTCCACCTGCGGTTGACCCTGGTGTACCTCCAATGTACATGAGCATCATTGTTAACAATACAGTGGCTGAACTCATTGTGTCAAAGCTGAACTGAGCGAATCCTGCTGTACGATAGGAAATTGACATGAAAAGTGTATCAAACAAACGATTGATTGGTGAAATACTTTGTGCTGAATGAATATTATGTTCAGTTAATTCAAACAAGAGCCAACCGCCAATAATTAATGCGCTGGTCATTACTAATGCTAATTTAGAGTGTAGCGTGAGGTGATGGGTGGCTCGATACAATAACAAATCTCGCCAAACCAGAAAACCCAAGGAACCGGCCACAATGAGTGCGGCTATGATAAGTAAAACCCAGGGCTGGTTGTTATAGGAAGCAGTGCCTTTTGGTAGAATCGAAAACCCGGAGTTTCCGAATGCTGAAATAGCATGAAATATAGCGTAAAACATGCCACGTTTCCAGCCAAAATCATGCATGAAAAAAGGTGCCAATAACAAGGCTCCGATAGTTTGGATAATTAAAGATAGCTTGATAACGTATCCGAAAACCACCCTAGTATCATAGAGGCTTTCCAAATTATAAACCTCTTGAACCATCATTTTACTTTTCAAGTCCATTTGTCGACGTGTGGCTGTAAAAAGTAAAACAGAGAATGACATAAACCCGAGTGCCCCGATTTCAACCAAAATCATAATGACAATTTGTCCAAATATGGTCCAATGTTGTGCGGTGTCTACCACCGTTAAGCCAGTTACGGAAGCAGCTGAAGTAGCTGTGAATAGACCATCCATGAAGGTATGCCCGATATTGCCGTGATAACTAAATGGTAACATGAGTAGGAATGCGCCAACTGTAATCACTGTCAAAAAACCTAATGATAAACGCTGTGGCATGGATATTTTTGACCAAAAATTGTGGCGTTGTGATTGATGATGGAATTTTTGCATTTCAGCTGCGGTTGGTAAATCAATTTTTCTAGACATATGTATTTTTTATAATGTCCTTTCTTTAAAAGTAAACTTATTAAGGGACATGATGTTGTTTTCATTACAATTATACACGCAGTATGCATAAAACGGATATTTTGAACTAATAGAACCAAAATAATGATATTAATACGTTATATTTAGCAAAAAATGTTTATAATCGTGAACAGGAATGTTAAGATATAATATTAAGGATTTCAAGGAAAATGTTAGATTATAATGGCAAGGGGATGAGTCCATATGTTTCAAGCAATAAAAGAAAATAGCCGAACGAATAATATCAAGGTACGTATTACTGTTTATTTAACTTATATTGTACAAGGATTTGCACTCATCATTTTAGCGCAAACAGTGCAACAGTTAAGTGAACTTTGGCATGCTTCGATAGCTGGTACAACGGCTGTCGTATCAGCTATCGGTATTGGAAAGTTAATTGCATATCCTATTTTGGGTGAATTATCAGATCACGTGAATAGGAAAAAATTATTAACGTTGTCGATGGTTATGTACCTGATATTTTTTACTATTTTGCCACTAACAAAAACACTATTTCTTGCAATTGTGATAACAACATTAGCCGGACTGGCTAACGCAGCACTGGATTCAGTGGCCTATCCGACTTTATTAGAAATTAATCGAGGCAAATCGAGCGGTAATGTCTTGATTAAAGCTATGATCTCGTTAGGTGAAGGAATATTGCCTATTATTCTAGTAGCATTACTTGAGCGTCAAATTTGGTTTGGATGGTTATTTTGGGTAGCAACGGCACTTCTAATTATTGATTTAGCACTCATGGTATCGATTGATGCAGAGAGATTTTATCCTATTAAAAGAAGTGAAAAAACTGTTGACTCACAAAATAATGGGGTTTGGAATTGGCGTATTCAAAAAATACTATTTCTTATTTATGGTTTTAGCGCAATGTGGACCATGATCCATTTTACGCAATGGATTACACGATATTTCCATATTGTACAGTCATTTTCAGTGGCTAGTTCGCACGTATTAATGTCGTTTTATAGTGTTGGTTCTCTCGTTGGTGTAGGGTTGCTATTTGTAGTGACTAATCGCAGTTGGATTAGTGAAAAATTATTATTAATTTTAACAGCGTTAGGGACAATAATAGGACTAAGTATTGTTCTATTGAGTCATGAGCCAATTAGTGCTAGTGTGGGATGCTTTATTTTTGGTATTTCAGCTGCCGGTGGATCCTTACAATTGGGACTTGGGCAGTTAATTGCTTCTGATCCTAATTTTTCGGGACGTTTAACTGGTTTATATTTTTTCTTTGGTAGTATCGCACTATTAATCATGCCAATTGCAACAGGCTTTTTTGCATCACAGCATTTGCGTGGTGTGATGTTAAGTTTATTGGTTGTCGCGGGATTAAATTTTTTTATCGTAATTTTCAATTTTTATCATACGATGAAAAAATAATTAATGGTTAATTAGTATTGGTTTGAGATTATGCTATTGTGCACTAAAAAAGCAAGACACAGTTGTCTTGCTTTTTTAGTGTCACGTTCGGCAATTTTTAGCCAAGCATTTTTTTCATTCTGTTTTGAAAATCGACTAGAGGTTCAGGTTCAGGCTGGCTCATCCACACAGATATAAAGGACATGAGCATTTCTATAAAGTACTCCATTGACATTGGATCTGCGGCCATATCAGGATTATGTTTAATCAGTAGTGACAAATATTTAGATTTGATAAATTTGATCCAAATATGTCTGATATATGGTCGTGTATATAAAAGATGTAATTCTTCTTTTTTGCTATATAGCATTGGTGCCATATCATTAATAAACACTGATACAAGATTGTTATTGATTGATAGACTTGTTTCCACTCTTATTTTGACATCCTTATCAATCCGATTAATGACAGCATAGAATAGATCGTCATATGAAGGATAATACTGCTTAATTTTGTTTATTGCAATACCAGAAGTCTTTTCCAATTGTTTGAGTGTAGGTTTTTCTTTTCTGTTTGAATGTAAATTTGCTAAAAAAGACAGCAAAATCAAATCTTCCTCATTATTTTCACATGGGTCAGATGGATGCACAATAAAAAAATCTAGTGGTAGGTCAAATCTCTCAATAATCAACAGCATCATTTCTGTAGTGGGATGCCCTTTGTGACGCTCCCAGTTAGAGACAGATTGAAAAGAAATATATAGTTTTTCAGCAAATTGTTGCTGTGTCAACCCCTTTTCTTGACGGAGTGCTTTGATTTTGTTGCCAATCTCCATAATAATCTCCAAAAGTACTTCCTTAGTACTATGATATAACAAAATTGGAATGAATCCAATATATTACCATAAATTGTGTTGAAAATCACTAAAAAATTAATAACTGTTCGTACTAAGTTTTGAAATCTATAAAAAAATACTTTGATACAATGTTCAGAGAACACTTGAAGTATTCAAAATAGCTACCTTTGAAAGGGTAATCATGACAATTCGCCGTAAAATAACAGCCGCATCAAAAAAGCTTAGAAAAATTATTGTACTTGTTTTTGTAACGTTTTTAATTGACCTCATTATAAGTGTGCCTCATATTTTTATTTTTATAGATCAGTCTAATGTGTGTCTTGGACTGACATCAATTGTTAGCTCGTGTATCATTTCTTATTGTGGCTATCGATACTTAGTATCAAAGACAACTGCTATTTTTGAGCACATTAATGTGAAGAAAATAGGGTATGTTGTTCTCATGTTAGGCATAACAACAATACTGATGAATTGGGTATTACCAGCTATATTTGGGCAAACTGAGGATATTGGCCTGAACCAGCAAATAATTGAAAATATGTTTCACCAAGGTGGAATAGTGTCGCTATTATTCAAGTTTGATATGGTAATTACTGCACCAATAATTGAAGAGATATTTTATCGTGGGATCCTATTTGAGGAAGCCAAATCATTGGGGAAAGTTGTTCAATTTGTATGGCCAACGTTGGTTTTTGCAGCCATTCACTCACCTTCTACGCCGAATCAGTGGACAGTTTACTTAACAGGAGGTGTATTATTGATGGTTATCCGACTAATAACTAAAAAATTACAATACACAGTAATGTTTCATATGGGGCATAATTTAATGTCAGTTATGGGTTTATAGAAATAAAGAAAATGTGTAAAGAAGTCTATCTCAATTTGCTCTAATCAATAGGTAAAATGATTGCAACATACGTGTTTAGAGAACATGGTATAATGTTATTTAAGGAAAATTCCGCGAACAGCTTTTGTCCGCGGAATTTTTACAACTTATTATAGAAAGAAGCAGAGAGTATATGACCGAATCAACACCAGTCATTGAGATGCGACACATTATCAAAAAATTTGGTGATTTCGCAGCCAATGATGACATTAACCTACAAGTCCAACAAGGTGAAATTCACGCGTTACTTGGTGAGAACGGTGCAGGAAAATCAACATTGATGAACATTTTGACAGGATTGTTGCAACCTACTAGTGGCGAAATCTTGATTAATGGTAAGAAAGTATCAGTCGATTCACCTTCAAAATCTGATGCGTTAGGTATTGGAATGGTGCATCAACATTTTATGTTGATTGACGCTTTTACTGTGACAGAAAATATCATACTCGGGTCAGAGATAACAAAGGGATTATCTTTAGATACGAAAACTGCTGCTAAGAAGATACAAGCCTTATCAGATCAATATGGTCTATCTGTGGACCCTATGGCTAAAATCTCTGACATTTCGGTCGGTCAACAGCAGCGCGTCGAGATATTAAAGACGCTTTATCGTGGTGCTGATATCTTGATTTTTGACGAACCAACTGCAGTTCTGACACCACAAGAAATTGATGAGTTGATTACCATTATGCACAACTTAGCCCAAGAAGGAAAATCAATTATCTTAATCACACATAAGTTGGATGAAATTCGTGCAGCTGCTGATACAGTGACTGTCATTCGTGCGGGTAAATCTATTGATACATTTCCTGTTGCAGGGGTGTCTTCACAGGAACTAGCCGATTTAATGGTTGGCCGTGAAGTCAGCTTTAAAACAGATAAGGAATCTGCTAAACCAGGTAAGGTTGTCTTATCTATTGATAACTTAGAAGTGCAGGATTCACGTCGAATTGCAGCTGTGAAAGATTTTTCTTTAGATGTTAAGGCGGGGGAAATTGTTGGGTTAGCTGGTATCGACGGGAATGGTCAAACTGAACTAATTCAAGGTATCACTGGTTTAACAAAGGTTCAAGCTGGACATGTAAAGTTAAATGGTGAGGATATCACAAATAAGAAGCCTCGACATATTACTGAGGCAGGTGTGGGTCACATTCCTGAAGATCGTCTTCGCTTTGGTATGGAAGTTGAAATGACATTGTCTGAAAATTTGTCACTACAAACCTATTATAAAAACCCCATCTCAAAGTCAGGCGTTTTACAGCCAGCTGAGATGGATAAGTTAGCTAATAAGCTAGTCAAAGAGTTTGATGTGCGTGCAGCTAGTATTCAAGTTACTGCAGGATCAATGTCTGGTGGAAACCAACAAAAGGCCGTCGTGGCACGTGAGTTAAACCGTGATAATAACTTGGTTATTGCTGCTCAACCCACTCGTGGTTTGGATGTTGGTGCGGTTGAATACATTCATCAACGATTAATTGCACAACGTACGGCAGGTAAGGCTGTGTTAGTTGTTAGTTTTGAGTTAGACGAAATTCTTAATTTATCAGACCGAATTGCTGTTATTAATGACGGTAAAATTGTAGGGATAGTTGATGCACAAGATACAAACAAACAAGAGCTTGGGTTACTAATGACAGGGATGAGTCTAACAGAAGCTCGTGCAGCGTTGAAAGAAGAGGTGGATGCCTAATGATTGCACAAAAGAATAATCTTTCCGTGGCAATGTTTTCAATCCTATTTGGATTGATTGTTGGTGCTGTAATCATGCTGGTCTTTGGCTATAATCCAATTTCTGGGTATGTTGCGTTAATTGGTTCTGCATTTGGATCAATGCAAGATATTGGTGGCGTACTAACACAAATGACTCCTTTGATTTTGACCGCCTTAGGATTTGCGGTTGCTTCGGCTGCTGGTTTTTTCAATATTGGTTTGTCAGGACAAGCTTTGGCTGGATGGGTTGGCGCAGTTTGGTATGCTTTGAGTTTTCCAAATATGCCTGCTATTTTAATGATTCCAAGCGCTTTGATTATTGGTGCTGGGTTGGGCGCAATTGCAGGGTTTATTCCTGGTTGGTTGCGTGCACAGTTTGGTGCTAGTGAAGTTATTGTTACCATTATGATGAATTATATTTTTCTTTTCTTGGGTAATAATATCTTACAAAATACTATGTCTAAAAGTATTAAGGAATCGGCAGAAACGACAAAGCAAGTTGGTGCCAATGCTTCACTTCAAATGAAATGGTTAACGGATTTAACACAGGGGTCAAGTATTTCAGCTGGCATATTTATTGCTTTATTAATGATTGTTGTTGTTTGGTTTATTATGAAAAAAACGACGCTCGGATTTGAAATTCGTGCAGTTGGATTAAACCCTGATGCAGCTAGATACGCTGGTATGTCAGCTAAACGTAATGCTACGATTGCTATGGCGATTTCTGGTGGTTTAGCAGGTTTGGCAGGGACAATTGAGGGGCTTGGTAATTATCTCAATTTCTTTACTCAAAATGGATCACCATCAATCGGCTTTGATGGAATGGCTGTTGCGTTGCTTGGGGGCGGTTCATACCTTGGTATTCTTGGTGCTGCTGCTATTTTCTCGGTACTAAAGATTGGTGGCTTAGGCATGCCGATGTCTTCTGGTGTACCATTTGAGTTGGTAGATATTGTTACAGCTTCGATTATTTTCTTTGTTGGTGCACGTTATTTAATTTTATTAATGCAAAAACGCATTAAGGCAATGGATGAAAAAGCCGCCGTAGAATCAGCGAATAAAAAAGCTGCAAAAGAAAATAAGAATCCGCAGAAAGGCGGTGAATAAAATGTCATTCATGGCAATGTTATCACTTGTTATATCTAGTACATTAGTTTATTCAGCACCGCTGATATTTACTTCAATTGGCGGTACTTTTTCTGAACGCTCAGGTGTTGTTAACGTTGGGTTAGAAGGTATCATGGGGATGGGTGCCTTTGCAGCAGTTGTCTTTAATTTGACCTTCGCAGGGCAACTTGGTGCTGCAACACCTTGGTTAGGATTATTAGCTGGAGCAATTGTTGGTGTTCTTTTCTCACTGATTCACGCTGTAGCTACGGTAACGTTGCGTGCAGATCATATTATTTCTGGAACGGTTATTAATTTGATGGCACCGGCTTTGGGTGTTTTCCTTATTAAGGTTTTGTATGGTAAAGGGCAAACGGAATCTATAGGACAGGATTTTGGTTATGCTACTGTTCCTGGTTTAGCAAAAATCCCAGTGCTAGGACAATTATTCTTTGAAAAAACTTCTGGACCTGCGTGGTTAGCAATTTTTGTTGCTGGTATATCATGGTACATTATTTTTAAAACAAAGTTTGGATTGCGTTTGCGGTCAGTTGGCGAAAATCCACAAGCTGCTGATACACTTGGATTAAATGTAGCACGGTTACGTTACTCAGGTGTAATGCTTTCTGGGTTACTTGGTGGTATTGGTGGTGCTGTCGTTGCACAATCAATCTCGTTAAACTATTCGGCCAGTACGATTGTTGGACAAGGGTTTATGGCGATGGCCGCAATGATCTTTGGCCGTTGGAATCCACTGGGTGCGTTGGGTGCTTCATTGTTCTTTGGTTTGTCACAATCACTTGCCGTGATTGGGGCACAGCTGCCGGGATTAAAAAATGTTCCTTCAATTTGGTTACAGATTGCACCATATGTACTCACAATTATTGTGCTAGTATTCTTTTTTGGTAAGACACGTCCGCCTAAGGCTGATGGTGTGAATTATATTAAAGCTGCTTAGTGATATTAAAAAAGGTTGAATCAATTGATTCGACCTTTTTTGTTTACAGATATGCTTTTGTTTTTTCAGCAATTGCATCGGCAGACTTTTGCAACAGTGCCTGCTCTTCGTCAGTGAGCTGTAGGTCAAACTCAGCTGTTATACCGTCACGTCCAATAACAGCCGGCGTAGAAATATACCCTTTGAATTGATTATCATAATGAGAAACAATCGCTTCTCGGTGTGCGTCAGATAGGACTAGTTTAGCGAGGGAAACAGCGGCATGAGCGATGGCAAAGTTAGTATACTTTTTACCAGCAAAAACAGTAAAACCACCAACACGTGCTGCTTCTGCAACATGATTCAAGTCAATATTGTATAGTTTAACTAACTCTGTTATGTTTTTACCGAGTGCGCTAACTGTAGACCAAGCTGCGAATTGTGAATCACCATGTTCACCAAGCATGTAGCCATTGATACCGCGAGGATCAATAGCCAATGTGTCACCAAGTGCACGCTTCAAACGGGCAGTATCTAAATAAGTTCCAGTACCAAAAACTTGGTTTGTTGGCAATCCAGTTGCTTTTTGATAAATGCCAGTAATCACATCTACAGGATTTGAAATGACAATTAAGACACCGTTGAAACCAGCATTTTTCAAGTCGGAACCAACTTGTTGCACTTCTGGGGTGTTAGCTTTTAATTCTGTAAAACGATCTCCACCGGGTTTGATAAGATCGATATGACCAAGTGCAGAGATAATCACATCTGCATCAGCTAAATCTTTGATTGTACCCGTGTGCACATTAACATGATGATCTAATAGACTAGCTGCATCACGAAAATCAAGTTCTTCAGATGCTAGTTTTTCGGGTTTTTTGTCTACTAAGACCAATTCATCTGCTAAGCCTTGAGCAATAATAATGTGTGCAACAGTTACGCCAACATGACCAATGCCGACAACGCCTATTTTTCTCATGTGAGTACCTCGTTAATTTATTATGTGTTATAAATTAGATTATACACATAATAAGTGAAAATGAAAACAGTATTAGTATCTTAGTAGGATACTAATACTGTTTTTGAGCGCAAGGAATTAACTGACAAAGTACCTTAAAATTGTATTTTCATCCAATGCTTTTTTTTCTTCATCACGAACATCAAGGACAATATTGCCTGCATTCATAATAATGAGCCGATTGCCGTACTTTAAAGCATCTGCTAAATTATGTGTAATCATTAGTGCTGTTAATTTATGTTTAGTTACCTGTTCATTGGTGGCTTGCATCAATTGTTCAGAAGTTTTTGGATCCAATGCTGCTGTATGCTCGTCTAGTAATAATAATTCAGGTTTAACACGAGTAGCCATCAAAAAACTTAAAGCTTGACGTTGGCCACCTGATAAATCACCAGTAGCGGTGTTTAAACGACTATCGAGATTATTACCCATTACTTTTGTTAACGTTGCATATTCTGTTAATTTTTTTTGTGTTAATCCACGGCCATGTAATGTACGTTTACTACCACGTTTTTCAGCAAGTAATAAGTTTTCGGCCACTGTCATTCTTGGCGCTGTACCCATTTTGGGATCTTGAAAGACGCGAGCAATGTAATTTGTGCGTTTGACGGCTGTTTCATGAGCAATATTGTGCCCATTATGCAAAATTTCTCCGGAAGAAATGGATAAATTACCAGCTATAGTATTAAATAGTGTTGATTTACCAGCACCATTTGTACCTAATACTGTAATGAAATCTCCGTCATAAATGTCAAAATTCACTGATTTTAATATTTGGACGCCATCACCGACTGTGACAACGACATTTTTAAGGGAAAATACGGAATTAGTCATGTGGCGTAATACCTTTCTTAATCATTTTGTCGAGTTGGAAAGCATGTCTTAATTGAGGAAGAATCATAGCAATGGCCAATACAATAGCTGAAATGAGATTGACATCGTTGGTAGAAAAACCAAGCTTAAGGACGGCTAATAATACTAGACGGTATAATATAGAACCAATAATTACAGCGACTAAACGCTCGTTCAAAGTTAATTCACCAAAGACAACTTCACCAATAATAATTGAAGCTAACGCAATAACAATAATACCAATTCCCATATTAATGTCGGCATAACCGTTATTTTGAGCAATAATAGCGCCACCAAAGGCAATAAGACCGTTTGATAACATGAGACCCATGATGGTCATACGATCTGTTTGAATTCCAATCGATTGTGCCATAATCGGATTATCTCCAGTAGCAATAAAAGCTTGACCTAATTCAGTTTGTAAGAAAAAAATTAGTCCTACTGTAATAATGGTAATGACCGTGAAACCAAGAAATACAGAATCAAAGTATTTTGGTAAATGTTGCAATATTTTAATTGAGAAGATGGACCTTTGGTCTAGTAGTGAGATATTTGCTGACCCCATGATACGAAGGTTAATAGAAAGTGAGGCGGTCATAACTAAAATTCCGGCCAGTAAGATTGGAATTTTTCCTTTGGTATAAAGTAATCCTGTGATTAAACCAGCAATTGTGCCAATAAAAAATGCAGCTAATGTTGCAATGAAAGGGTTGACCCCATGAGCAATCATAGCAACAGCCGTTGATGCACCTAAAGGGAATGAACCTTCAACTGTCATGTCTGGAAAATTTAAAATTCTAAATGTTAGAAATAGTGCGATGCCAAGAATAGCCCACAAGAGACCTTGCCCAATACTAGATACTATCATACTCATTTGAAGACCTCTCCTTTAGTTTCTGCTTCATGAACCATACTTTTTGGTAATGTTAAACCGAGTAACTTAGCCTGTTTTAGATTAATGGTCATATCACCCTCAGTAATGGTCTTAACTGAATAAGTGGCTGTACTTTTACCCTTTAAAACTTTTCCAGCCATGATACCGGCTTGATAACCAATATTGTACTGGCTAACAGACATGGTTGCGATACCGCCATCCTTTACCATTGTATCTACAGCAGGAATGACAGGTATTTTGTCTTGATTTGTTACATTAATCAATGTTTTCATGGCGCTAGCAACACCATTATCTTGTGGTGCGTAAACAACATCTACTTGGCTGGCCATCGTTTCAGCAATTTGTTGCATATCGTTGGTTGTCGAAATCGTGTACATTTTAACATTATAGCCAGCATTTTTAGCAATTTTTTCCATGTTCTTAGCGTTATATTCACCACCGTGATCGGATGTGGTGTAAATAATGCCTAGTGTTTTTGCCTTTGGAACGACTTGTTTGATGACATTTAAGTGTTGCTGCAGAGGTGAATCACCAGAAACCCCTGTAATATTACGACCAGGTCGCTTGGTTGTCTTGACTAGGCCTGATCCGGCTGGATCTGTAATACCAGCAAGAATGACAGGAGTATTTCCATCAGCTGTTTTGGCTAATGATAAAGCGGCAGGAGTAGCAATACCAATTGTCAAATCCGCATTTTCGTTAGCAAATTTTTGTGACATTGTTTTAAGATTAGACTGATCGGCTTGGGCATTTTGGTAATCAATTTTAATTTTTTTACCCGAGTAACCTTCTGATTTTAAACCATCCACAACACCCTTGTGAATTTGATCTAGGGCTGGATGTGTTACCAATTGTAAGATTCCCACAGTAGGAACGTATGATGTGGCGTTTTTTTTGCTGGTTGGTTGACTAGTAACGATAAAGGCAACAGCTAGAAAGGCAACAATAACTGTAATTGTGGTTAAAAGACGTTTATTCATAATGTTCTCCAAATTTTCTCTAAAATAAAAATAACCTTGGTTCGCCACACAGGGTTCTCCAAGGTCAAAAGAAAAGTCTGCACGGCATGTTCCCATACAGACTCGATTGTTACAAAAAATAGCCGGTATGGATAAAACGAATGTTTTAAACATCAGCTTTATCCGTTACCGAAAAGCTGACTTTACCGACGCCACCAGGCATTGTTAAGTTGTGCAACTAATTTTTTCATGTTTATCTCCGAATAGTTTATGAATTAAGAATACTAAGAATTTGATGAGTTGTCAATAACTTTTTCAAAACAAAAGCGTGTCAATATGAGTTCTTTTAAAATAGTATGGAACGCCTAAAGTTTCGTTCATAAGAAAAGCTGACAAAATCAGCAATATTTATGAATATAATAAAGACAAAATTGGTATGCTCACTGTCAACATGGGTCAACCACAAGGAATTCATATGAATAATTTAGTAGGATTATTGCGTAGCATGCTTAAAGTAGTTAGTACCCTGTTTTTAATCTTAGATAATCTAGATGGTATGTGGTAATTCGCCAATTATCTGGCACTATTGGCAATTATTTTTTTATTTTAGCGTATTCATTTACCAATTATTAAGGAATTAGCTTAGATTAAGGAATTAGCTTAGCCTCAAGAATAGTTTCCTAAAATAATTAAAAAAAGTGTATCATATTTCTACTCATTGGAAAATTGTATGTAAGTTACGTCATTTTACAAAAAGGTTGCTCTTACATATTGATGTGCAATTCATAACACAGGTGTTCTGGTACTCAATGCAAATAAAAATATTCATGTGAGTATATTGCCCTGTTATTACATAGCGACTAGCTTATTAGTGAATAGTAGATAGAGCATTGATTGTTACATGACACCTACAAACAGTAAATTATTTACCTATTTTTGGAATACAAAGTAGCGTATTTTATAGCATATCATGGTAGTCACGTACGAAACACTCTAATGATCTTATTAAACCAAATGTTGCGAAATCACCATATCACAGTCAATATATTTTAAACTAGATAGATGAATAGTAATTTGATGAGATAGACCGAAAAAGAGACAACGTAGAAATACCGAGGGAGCATATTTAACGCTTAATTCTGTTTTAGAGAAAATATTGGGAGTCTTTGTTGATGAAAGTGACAGAATGATTACCTTGTGGATTAATGACATTAGGCTATTGACTTAAATGGTAATAATTACTATAATTAAGGATAATTATTACTATTTAATGAAAAGGAAACTAATAATGCCAGAAAAGAATGATTTAAGTAGTGCATATCGACGATTAAAAAGTCCGAATGCTAAGACAAGAGACCGTGCTTTGAAATTATTGAAAGAAATCAAGGCTAAAAAGTCACAAAAAAGTAAATAGTTGTTTAATACGTGAAAATGTACCGATGTTCTATTCTTGTAACTGTGTCTAGGAATCAAAAAACCGTATCGACTTTTATCCAAGGGCAATACGGTTTTTTGATTGTGTGCTCTATTGCTGAATCAAGATGTTTTTAATGTGAGAAATCCAAGTGCTTTTTCCGGTTATGATACTAACGGTTCCAGTTTGCCCATAATGAATATTTTGATAGTCGTTTGGACGTAAGTTTAATATTGCACTGACCTGATAAAAATTACCGTCTTTTGTTGTAATAGGATTAGCAGGAATACTTGTAATATTTCCTGGTATCACCATGTGTTTGCTATTTTTTTCTGTTAAATGATAACGTATTGGTTGATTTTCCACTATCTGTGAAATTTCATTTGCAGAGATATAAAAACTAACTTTTAAGTCGGGAATTTTTTTGAGATTTGGATATATTTGTGCAACATTAGTTCCTTGAGGGATGTTAGTTAATTTTGTTTTATTGACTAGTAAATTGACCGTACCGGATTCAGTAGCGATGATAGTATTTTTGTCACTTGTTTCTGTTGCAGCGTGTTGTATTTTGGTTTGTTCAATTTCTTGATTAAGCGTTTCTAATTCTTTGGTAATAGAAGCTAGTTGTTGTGATTTTAGTTCGCTGAGCTTGTTTGTGAGCACGTCCTCCGCTAAATTGATGGAAGAAAAACCGGCATATTGTGTCTCATAGCTAGTTAACGCATCACTTATTGAATCTATTTGTTGTTGAATACTAATCACAGTTTCTTTTTTTAGTTTATCTACCTGTGAAGAGAGTAACTCTTTTGTTTGATTTTGGTAGTCTAAGAAGGTGTCGTAGTGGGAATTTTTAGGTGATAGGCTTGTATTATTTACTATGGCATTAATCAAGTCTCGATAGTGACTAAGTTCTGAATTTTTCTTATTTATAGCTTCTGATATAGTCGTTTTTTGCTGGTTGATACGGTCTTGATCATTAACTTGTTGCTGATGGTCTATCGTCAGACTTTGACGTTGAGAAAGATAACTTTGGTATGAAGTGGAACAACCATAGTTATCGTCATCAGTAAATAGATTTTGATTCTGTTTTATGCTGTCTTTATAGACTGTGAGTGCTTGTACATGTTTTTGCAGATTTTTAAGCGCTGATTTTTGTAATTGTAAATTGGTATCTGATTCAGTATTCTGATATTGAATCAGAATATCTCCAGCAGTGATTTCCTTTTTTGTAAGCAATTCATTTTTAATGATGGGATTATTACTTGTTGATTGTATCGTTCTAAGTATTTTGATTGGTGCTATCTCTCCGGTGCTTTTAATAACTGTTTCTTTATGAGTAAGGCAAGCAAGCAAAATAAGCAAGACCAAAAGAATAAGTGTTGGAAAAATAATGAGTGTTGTGAAGTTTTGATATCTTTTAGTATAAAATTCTGAGCTTTCTAAAAGCTTTTCGTTGAACATAGTTGTACCCCCCATTATTAATTCTTTACAAGATGATCGTATTTTGATTTTTTATGTATAAGTTCAGCATGGCTACCATCTTCACTGATGATCCCTTTTTCAAGCAGAATAACGCGTTGGACTTTTTCAGCAATAGTCAGGCGATGTGCAATAAAAATGATTGTTTTATTTTTAAGAGATAATAAATTATCAATAATCTTTTTTTCAGTTGCGACATCAAGATTACTGGTTGATTCATCCAAAATAAGTATTTGAGAATTACTAAGGAGGGCTCTAGCTAAAGCGATACGCTGTTTTTGGCCTCCAGACATGCCGCCTTCCTCTGAAATTTCAGTTTGATAACTTTGTGGCATATTTTCGATGTCATCTTTAATGTCAGCAAGCTCAACAGCATGTAGGATGTCTTCTTGTGTTGTATTTTCACGAGCACCTAGTGTTAAATTATCTAATATGCTTCCAGTAAATATGTATGGATTTTGTGGTAGATAAAGAATATGTTGTCTTAAATTTTGGCGTTGAACGTGTTTAATGTTTTGTTCACCAATAAAAATGTTTCCAGCACTAGGCGATATAAAGTTAACAAGTAGTTTGGCTAATGTTGATTTACCAGAACCACTAACACCGACCAGAGCAATTTTTTCACCAAAGGGAATCTTAATTGAAAAGTGGTGTAATATGTTTTTTTGATAACCGTATTGATAGCTGACGTCATCAACTGTAATGTTATAAGGGTTGTTATGATGAAGTTCCTGTGATTCTGACTTTTTAAACTCTGATTTTACAAGATATACTTCGTTTAGGCGTCTGTTAGCAACCGTTGCCGTTTGTAATTTCGCCTGCAAATTAATAATATTTTGGAAAGGTTCAGTGAAGTAGCCTAGTAATGCATTATAAGTAACTAACTGACCGACACTAATTTGATTATTAATCACTAGCTTGGCGCCCAACCATAAAACGAGCACATTGATAATGAGTTGAGTTGCCTGTTTAATACTATTTTGAATAGCTTCGCTTTTTTGATGGGCAAAGGATTTTTTTAAATAATCAACAAATTCACGATCAATTTTTTGATAGCTTGTCTTCTCGCTTGTCAAAGATTTTATGGTTTCAATACCATTGATGTCTTCAATAATAGATGAGCTTAGCGTTGCATTACTTGCCATCTGTTCTTGATTCAATCGTTCAAATGGCTTCATGAAACAATAGACAATTAAGAAGTAGATAGGGAAAGAGATTAGAGATAGTAGAAAAAGTTTTGTATTTTGAATTGCTAAGACGCTGCCAACAATTATCGTGATACCTAAATCTAAAAAAAGTGAGAGAATTGTATTTGCCATCGCATCAATAATGGTGTTGGCGTCATTAAAACGCGTTACAATTTCACCTGTTCGGCGTGTGGCAAAGAAATTAACAGGCAGCTCGAACAAGTGCCGTATGTATGATAGTATGACTTCAATCGATAATCGTTGCCCCATAATAGTTAACAGATAGGTACGAGCAAAACTAAGTAGCTGTTGTAACACATAGGTGGCAATGAGTCCTAATGAAACAACGGTTAATGTGTTAGACATAGCACTAGGAATATAAGCATCAATCACTAGTTGCATATAATAAGAACCAGCGATACTAATTAAAGTGACTAGCAAAGAAGCGACGACAATATTAGCAATTAATCCTTTTTGTCGACTAATAATTGGCAGAAAGGATAGGATACTGTTTTTATTTTCTTTAAAAGGTTTATATCTTGGTGAAGGCGACATGAACAATGCTACACCAGTCCACTCTTTAGAGAATTCTTGTAACTTCATTGCGGTTTTAGCAACTGTTGGATCTGGATCTGCAATGATAACTTTGTTTTTAGTGAATCCGTACACTACATAATAATGTAAATATTGACCTTTTTTCTCAACATGAGCGATGAACGGCAAAGGTAAATCTTTCATGTTGAACAAGGTAAGGTCAGCTTGAATTGGACGGACATCCATATTAAATGATTCAGCGGCCTTCACTAAGCCTAGCGCCGTTGTCCCCGATAAGGAGGTTTGACAGCGTTCACGAATATTAGCTAATGAAACATCTGAACCATGGCGCTTTAAAATCATGGCTAGTGCTGCTACGCCACAATCCTTTTCTTCAAGTTGTGATATATAATGAAACTTTCTCATACTTATGCGCTCCTATAAGAGTAACTTTAAAAGTTTATTTTATAGTGAGAATGGCATTTTGTTATTAATTGATCATAATTGGTTGTTATTTTGTGTTGAATGGTGGACTTTTAACCATTCAATGTAACCAAATGATCATTTAGTGGATGATGTGTTCATTATTCATTCATTGTTGTATATTTAATGTATTCGTTGCGCAACAATAGAAAGAAGCTATTGTTATAATGTGAAATAAGTTCGGAGTACTTTTAAAATTAAACCGAACAATTGAACAAAAATTTTGTGGATCTTTCAGGGATAATTGACTAAAATCAACTATAAAGATTTTTCATTTATAAATTAAAAGTATTGTCTATTTTATTATTATCATGTATAACACTTCACATGGAATGTTTTATTTAAAGGAGAGTTTATGAACTCACAATCATTCACTAGTTTGTCTGAATTTGAAACTATTGATAACGGGCAGCTTGAACAAATTGAAGGTGGTATCTTCCCACTCATCATCGGCGGGGTAGTTATTACCAAGGGAGCGGTTATAACAGGTGGTTTATTAGCGGGAGCAGGAGCAGGAGCATATGTTGGATATAAAGCAAAGAAAAATGGATAGTTTTAAAACTTTGGATCACTCAGAACTTTCTGAAGTTGTTGGTGGCGCTGTAGTCCTGAAGGTGGCTGCTGGTATGGGTGGTGCTTTTGCGGCTGGATATACTATTGGATACGCGCTCACAAAGAAAAAGTAAGGTAAATAAATTATGACTATAACAAGCAGAAGCGTTTTAAAGATTTTTAGTTTGATATTTGTTATTTTACTTAGTGTTACTGCATTGCTCATATATACTAATATCATTGATAGTATCAAAAATTTTTATATATTATACATTTTGTCATTGCTTGCTTTATACTTTAGTTGGACTTGAAAATTAGAATGAGCTTATGTTGCGAATAACTGCGATGTAAGTTCTTTTTTTGGAAATAAATTAATTTTGTCAATTTTATTGAGCAATTAAGAATAGTAAAAATATGCTCTTAAGAAATTAAATTATATCCTACAAATAGACGGACATGATTGTGGTGTAGACGCCCTAGCTAGGGTTTTGGTTAAGTATATGGGTATCGTTAAGACTGTCAATGTTTTAAAATTTGAAAACTATGTTTATTCAAGAGGGTTTGGGTTTATTTGATAAAAAATTATCCTATCCCTTTATTGCTCATTTCGTAAACTAGAAAAGCACCACCATTATCATTGCTTCTGGTTGTTATTTTGTGCTGAATGGTGGACTTTTAACCGTTTGACATTTCAACATGACTACTCGTTTCATTTATCTATAGAAATACAACAAGTTAGTTGTATATTTAGTTCTATCATTGCGCAGCGGTTAAGGAATTAAATGATATGGAATTAGAAAGCATTAATGGTGGTTGGTCACCACAAGGTTTTGCCATTTCATTTGTACTTGGAGGGGCAGTGGATGTTGGTGCCTATTCAATATATCAATCTGGTATGGACCAAGGATATCGAAATAATAAAAAATAGAATTAGATTTATTTAGGAGGGTAGTACGTATGGTATTATTTAAGGAATTAAGCAACAAGGAATTAGTAAATGTAAATGGGGGGAGTAGTCCCAGTAGCTGTAGTTTTGGGTATCCCAACATTAGCACTTGGAATATACCAGGCTGGATATGCGGCAGGAAAAGACAGATCCCAAGCTGGCTTACACCGATGAAATATCTACTGTTGTTTTTACAGTGTTTAATATTTACCGCTTTATGTTTATTGGTAATATTAATAGGTTTAAGTGATCAACATCGTTTTGGAGCGGTATCATATCATACTATGAATAATATGTTTGTTTTGTTGATGCTTCTCCAGTTTGCATTATTTTTAATACCCAATAAATTATTAGGTGCATTCGAAAACAGTTTGTTCGGATATTTGAGAAAAAAATCATTATGGAAAATTGTTGTATGGACAGGAATAAGTGGTGGCATATTGTCGTTGAAGGAAATAGTTTGTAACAAAATTTAAATTCATATATCTTACAACAAGGATTAAGATGTTTGCGAAACTCTTAATAAATGGACTTTTATGGCGTGGAGAAATCCATGATTTTTTTTTGCAGTAAAATTGGTAGTAAGCAATTATTCAAATAGTCACTCCAAGGTTAGCTATAAATTGCTTTTGAATGTAACATGAACGGCTGTTAACACTCTGTAGATGGATCAAATCGACCTTTTACTACCCTAAAATAGCCACTGACCTTAATTATGTATATATTGTTAATAAATTTTTGTATACTCGAATTATTCGTTGCGCAACGATAAAAAAATATGGGACTAGGAGAAGAGTCATGGATAACTATCTGGGATTAAGTAACTTTAAAGAGTTGAATTCTGAAGAATTACTGGAGTCAGGAGGAATAGCTCCTCTGATTGTAGCTGGTTTATGGATCGCTGGAGGAGTTGGCGGTGCTGGAGTTGCGGGCTTCGCTATCGGAGCGACGGCTGGGTACATTGCTAATAAAAAGTGAGGAGAATAAGAAAATGAAAGAATTGAATACATTTGCTAATTTATCAACAGAAGAAATGAAAAATATTCATGGTGGAATTATTCCTGTTAGTCCGAGTACTGTTAAGTGGTATTGCGCTGCAGTTGGTGGCGCCTTTGTGTGGGGATATGATGAAGGATATCAATTTGGGAAGGATTTGGCTAAATAATAATCATGACAGATGATACGAACGCTGCAATAGCATTAGGAGCATTTATACTATATTTTGTCATTGCAGCACTACGTTTTTTTACAGATGCCGGTATCTTAAATATTATTTCTGCAAGAGACTTAGAGCAAGCATCTCACTTTTTGCTAATGATAACTTTTGTTAATTTGATTGTATGGCCATTAAAAAAAGACAGTAAATTTTCTATTCTTCGGTAAATAGTATTAGATAGTTGTCTTTTATTGCATAAAATACTATTTTATATAATCCAATTGTAAAAAGAACAATCACATTACTTATTCAAATTAGACAGATGGCAAGAAAGTATATGGTTATTATAGGGAAAAACATATCAAAAATTCTCAGGTTACTGCATTATTGTTAGTGATGTACTGCTGGGAAATTATTAATTTTAGGTATTGCATATCATACACAAAAAATAAAAAAGTTGGGTTCACTGAGATGTTAACAGTGAACCCAACTTTTTTAGTCACAGGAGATTTCTTAATGCTTTTATTTTTCTTCTGGAAATTAGACAAGTCAGTTGATTATGAAGGATAATTTCATTATTGACTTTATCAATTTGCTCAATTTTATTAATATTTACAAGATAGGAACGATGACTACGGAATAATCGATCGTCCATCGCTTCGATATCTTGTAGTCGACCTGTAAACTGGATACGTTTATTTTTACTCACTAGAGCAATTTTTCGTTCGCTCGATATTGTTTCAAAAAATAGAATATCATTGAAGGGTATCTGAAAATGGCATTGTGAGGTATTGTAGTGAAATAAGTCTAGCGGTTTATCTTGATGATTTTTTTCTACAATATGAGTTAGGCATTCTTTTAATTGTTGCTTAAAATCATTTGATGATTGCGTCTTATCTATAAAGTCCAGTGCAGATATATGATATTGGAAGGTAAGTGGCAAAAATTCAGAATGAGTCGTAACAAAAATAATAGCAGCATATGGATCATGTTTTCTAATTTCTTTGGCTACCTGAAACCCCTTTTTATCTGATCCTTTGATCTCAATATCGAGAAAATATATGTGATGTGTTCCATTACTAAGTAAGTGCTGTGATAATTGTTCTGGTTTTGAGTAAGTGTTAATCTTTTGGCATGACCAATTGTTTTCTTGGACTAATTCGATTAAGTAGCGTCGCAATTTTTGTTGCTGTATGATATCATCTTCTAAAATATTTATGTGCATGAAATTTATCCTTGTGTAATTAATGTCTGTCGGAATTGATAATTGCTGTGTTCGGTTTCTATACGTGCTTGTTCATAATCACTCAAGATATGCTGCATATTGCTCAGCCCAATGCCACGATTAGTCCCTTTGCTAGTTACACCATCTTGAAAAATATGACCGATATTGATAAATTTTTGGTTAGTGGAATTTTCAATAATGAGGCGATGCTCCTGTTTAATATTATCTGCAATAAATGCAATGTTAATAAAAGCTTTTGAGCATGTTTCGCTGGCTTCAATAGCATTGTCCAATAAAATACCCAGCATACGAATATAATCAAAAACATCAATGTGGCAAGTTGACCAGTTCTTTTCGATTTCAAATTTTACATGAATACCGTTTTCTAGTGCTAAAATAATTTTGTTTGATAGAACACTTTTGATAGCAGGGATGTCAATCTTTGTTAATGCCCCTAAGGTGTGATTGCCATGATTTAATACATTCGGGGAGTTTTTTAATACATCTTCATATATAGAGCGAATCTGATTAATATCACCAGCTTGTATACTTGTTTCTAAGCTGACGATTAGGTTGGCATAATCGTGACGAAAGCCATTGATGCTTTTATAGAGATCCTCGATTTGTGTTGTATAGGTTGTTAAATGATCTAGTTGCTGTTGCTTTTGCTGTGCTAATTGAAAGTTGAAATAGTTTTGGGTAGTATTCTTAAGATAAACTAATAATGATATTAAACTAATAACAAAGAACATATTAACAGCGTTTTTATATGAAGTGTTATTAAATTGGTGTGTTAATAAATATAACAATAGGCTAATAGACAATAATGAGTTGATTAATTTCAAGCGATTGCTTTTTTGTAAATGTTGGTTTTTTCGTATAATTTCTAGATTTGGTGCAATCAGTTTGATTACACCAAATTGTACAATACCTATGAATATTGGTGTTATTATTGTATCGTAAATAGCTATGATATTGTTTTCTAAGAAGTATGATAATCCAAGCCACTTATCTAGTGATTGAATGATGACCCCGAAGGTTGACACGGATACAACGGTATATAGAGCGTAAAAGGTGATAAGGTTAAGATTTTGTTTTCCTTTGTTCAGTGAGACGTTAAGCAACATTAGAATAAAGATGTGTATTATCCGAGCTGGGATACCTAATAATGCCGTTGTCAGCAGTTCAGTCGAGATAAACAGCAGGTAAATTTTAAAGCTTATTTTAGTTTTACTTATAGTGCAAAACATGATAAATTCAATACTTGATAAACTACAAAATCCCAGTAGAATGTGAGTAATTGATAAAATGTACATAATTATCTCCCTAAATTATATTTACATTTTACATTAAAAGATAAACGTTTACCACAAAGATTTATTTTTTAACCATTCAAAACAAATTAGTAACCGTTTATGAATATATTCTTGTGATAAAACAATATAACAAGGAAAATATTAGTGGTACTAAAAATAATTTGAAGGAGGAAAATATGGTATTTTTAAGTCAATTTGAAAAATTAAGCTGTAATGAATTACGAAATATTGAAGGCGGAGATTGGATAAAATTTTTAAATAATAGGTTAAATAATCAGGGCCATATTCTGAGATGACAAGTTAATAGTTTGATTTTGCCATAATTATATTTGTTATGGATGAGCCCAATAATTTGGATTTCTATCTATCCAAATTATTGGGTCTTTTATTATGTACCTATTGTTGTCACAATAACTGTTTCATATCACTCTTTAAACTAGTATAATATCCAGTATATATTATAATTCAGCACACAAAAATGGGAAGATTATGAAAAAAATATTATCTATAGGTGGGTCAGACACTAGTGGTGGTGGCGGCATACAAGCGGACATTAAAACATTTGAACGATATAACAAATTTAATATAGTGGCGATTGAAAATATTGTTACTATGTCTCCGAACACATGGGGTGTAAAACAATATCCAACACCGAATCAAGTATTTTCCGCTCAATTGCAAACGTCGTTAGCGGTAGATCTAGCAGGCATTAAAATTGGTATGATTTCAAATATGGATAATTTTAATACACTGATTGACTATCTTGAGACTGCCAATTTTGGAATGTTATTAGTAGATCCAGTGATGGTAACAAAAGTTGCAATCAACAACGATCAAATGGTTAATCTAGAAACATATAAAAAACAGCTACTATCTAAAGCTGATATTATTACACCAAATGTTTTAGAAGCTGCTATGCTGACCAATGTTCCAGCTATTACTAATATTTCCGAAATGAAAATAGCCGCTAAAAAACTATATAGTGGTGGTATCAAGTATGTTGTGATTAAATCAGGCAATCGTTTTGCTGATCATGTAGCCACTGATTTATTGTATGATGGGGCGAAATTTGAACTCTTTCAGCGTGAAACGATAGATACTAATTTTAATCATGGCGCAGGATGTACATTTTCTGCAGCGATATTGGCTAATCTTGTTGAAAATAAGCCGATTATTGAGGCTGTTCAAGAAGCAAAAGAGTTTACGTTCCAAACGATTGATCGGTCTATTAAACTAAATAAATTTGTTGGTCATGTTTGGCAAGGAGATAACAATTATGAAACAACACAATAGTACTATAATCAGTATCGTTTTGGTTGCATTATTTACAAGTATTACATTTGTAGCTACAAGTATACAAGTACCTATGCCAGCTCTGATAGGTAAACCGTTTGTCCATCTAGGTAATTCAGCTGTCTTATTGTCTGTATTATTACTGGGATACAAACGTGGAGCTCTTGCAGGTGGATTTGGATTAGCTTCATTTGATATTTTCCATGGTTATGCCGTGGAAGCACCATATTATTTTTTTGAGTGTTTTGTTGTGGGTGGTGTTGCAATATATGTATTTTCACTTGTTCATTATAAACAACATAGTACGAATATTAAATTAATCATTGTAATTCTTGCAGCTGTTTTTTCTAAATTAGTAATGACAACGGGGCATAATTTTGTTATAAGTTTGATCAAAGGGATGACCTTACAACCAGCTATTATAGCTACAGTGTCTGCTTTATTCCCAACAATAATAAATTGCTTGACGACTTTGATTGTTGTGTTTATTGTTTATCGAGTATTAGTGACACAATTCAATCAACTAATGACAAAAAATAATTTTAGCTAAAGTAACTTAGGAATAGTTGCGAGCACAGCAACTAAAACGATACAATTACGATCACAATATCAGGTATACTAACATCGTCATGTGAGTGGCAAAAAACATGTTAGGAATAATAATACGTATGAAACTTTTCAAAAATTTACACAATTACGTGAAAGAAAATTATGAAAGTGGTAAATATCAAGCTGCTGAGCAAACATATCAAAGTACGTCAGTTGATGACTATCAATTAGGATACAAACAAGCAGAATTTGACTATAAAAACAATCATACATTTCAAAAATTCCCTTCAGCAACAATTCAGTTAGTAAATGATATCACAGACAATAAAGCAATTGAAATATCAAAATTTATCAGTGGTTATGAAGCCGCTAAGAGAGAGATTCTCGCAAGATAAAGGTACAATAAACATCAGGGGATGAACTATGACTAAATCTGAATTTTTATGTGCAGACATTGATGATTTGAAAAACACATATGATTTTATTGTGATTGGTTCGGGGCTAACAGGTATGACAGCCGCTATTCAAGCAAAAGAACTTGGTTTAGACGTTATCATCCTCGAAAAACTTAGTAATTTAGGTGGTAATTCTATGCGAGCTTCAACTGGCATGAACGCTGTTGAAACTTTAACACAACTGAATCACCATGTTGTTGATTCACAAGAGTCATTTTATTGCGATACATTGGTTGGTGGTAAAGGAAGTAATGATAGGACGTTGTTATCATACTTTGTGAGACATACTGAATCAGCAATTGAATGGTTAGCACATCATAATATTGAATTAGACGATATCACTTCCACGGGAGGAATGTCAAAAAAACGTGCCCATCGACCATCAAATGCATCAGCAATAGGGAGCTATTTAGTAAAAGGGCTACAGAAACAAATTATTGCCAGAAAAATACCCCTATTTAATCAAACAAAAGTATTATCTTTACTTAAGACCGATGGTAATGTATCAGGTGTGGCAATTGAACATCCGAAAGGCGGAAAAAAATTAATCAAATCTAAAGCGGTTTTAATTGCTAGTGGTGGTTTTGCGCACAATTATGAGATGATAGCAAAGTTAGCACCAAATTTATTAAATCTACCTACAACAAACCACCCAGGAGCAATGGGAGATGGGATAAAATTGGCAACCAGTGTAGGAGCTAAATTAATAGATATGGATAAAATTCAAGTCCATCCGACTGCGAGACAGGAAGCCGGGCATGTCTATTTAATTGGTGAGGGATTACGTGGTGCAGGAGCTATTTTAATTAATCATAAGGGACAGCGTTTTGTTAACGAAATGTCTACGCGCGATACAGTTACAAAAGCCATTAATGACCTGCATCAAGATGGTGTGGCTTTAGTATTTGATCAAGAGATTCGAAACGCCTTTAAAGCAGTCGAATTCTATGACGCTATGCATTTAATTTTGTCAGGAAATACATTAGATGAGTTAGCAGAAAAATTAAATGTGAGTTCGATTAGTTTTTCAGAAACGATCCGTATATGGAATAACGCTCAAAAAAGCTCAAAGGATGTTATGTTTGGTCGTCAAACGGCTATGGAACGAGGGATTACGAAACCTCCTTACTATGCAATCCATATAAAACCAGCAATCCATTACACGATGGGCGGAATAAAAATTAATAGTTTAACTGAGGTCTTAGATGACAAAGGCGAACCCATACCCGGCTTGTTTGCTGCAGGTGAAGTGACAGGTGGATTACACGGTGATAACCGAATGGGTGGGAACTCTATTGCAGAAACAGTAGTGTTTGGTCGTCAAGCAGGCCAACAAGCGGCTAAATTAATTTTAAAGTTATAAGATAACGTCGTCTTATAAATAAGTAGTAACTAAAAAACTATTGTCTCATTAATTTCTGAGACAGTAGTTTTTTTATGATGCAACCGAGCGTTGCGACCTGCGCAGCTAAAGAGATACAACTATTAACGATTTTTTATGGTCAAAAAATCTTATTTACGTATAATAAAATCTGTGCACAGCATATTGAGAGGAACTTAAACATGGAAAATATATTTAGTGATCAGCTAACAATGTTACGCCAAAAGAAAAGCTTGTCACAGGAAATTATTGCGCAGAAATTATTTGTTTCACGGCAATCAGTCTCCAAATGGGAACGCGGTGATGCTGAACCAGACATAGATAAATTAATTGCCTTAGCTGACATTTTTGGTGTGGATTTAAATTATTTATTGGCAGGGCAACAAAGTTCGAAAGAATTGTTGTTAAAACTTATAGCAGTAAATAAAAAATTTCAGAATCCAGTGTTGCGTGGTGTGAATCTAACGATATACGGACGAGACCGTATTGCCTTATTAGGAAGTAATGGTTCCGGCAAATCTACTATTGTAAATATTATTGAGGGAACATTGCCGACCGACAGCGGTCAAGTAGAAAAATATTTTGATGCTAAAGACGATTTAAACGTTATGCCACAAGAAAATGTGTTGATAGAGTCTCTTCGTTTAGAAGAACACATAGTACTTTCTGCTAGTATACAGCGTGTGTATTCAAAACAGATTGTTCATGATCTATTAGAAAAATTTCAGTTAAAGGCGCAAGCAAATATAAAAATTAGTCACTTATCCGGTGGTCAAAAAAGGCGGTTGGCCTTGTTATTGAGTGTTATACGCACTTCCAAACTATTAATTTTAGATGAACCAACTGTGGGAATGGATTTGGAATCAATAGATTTTTTTTGGAATTATATGGATCATATAGGTGGTAGTGTTTTGACAATTACGCACGATTTTAATCAAATTGATCGATATTTTAACCGCGTGTTGTTACTGAAAAATGGTGTGATTTGGAAAGATGAGACGGTTGCTAAGATACACTCCAATAACCAAACAATTGAAGAGTGGTATCGAAAATATAACCGAAATGAAGGTGAAATAATATGATCAAGTACATAGAATTAAAAAACACATTTCGCAATCGTCGATTTATTTTATTCACAATAATTACGCCTGTTATGTGGTATCTTTTTATGATTAGTATGTCAAAATCCGCTGGATTTTTTACGCAACGGTATTCAAGTGTTTGGTGGGTAGCTTCTTGCGTCATGGGTATTATGGGAAATTCGGTTATTACGTTTGGGAAGACGATTAATAATAGTCAAAAATTTTATTTTTTACAAGCCAAAACTTCACACTACGATATTAAAAACTGGATGATTGATCAAATGCTAATTCAGTTGGTTTTGAATCTACTCATTGCCTGTACTGTAACGATTTGTGCTATAGGGATGCAAACAATTAATCTAAATCTTAATTTTTTGATTGAAATGATTATATGCCAGGTGATAGGTTTATACCTCTGTTTGATAGGATTTGTTATTGGTATAGTTGCTGACAGTAAGCTATTGGAAACATTATCTTTCCCAATTATGGTTTTCTTTGCATTATTAATCGTTCCTTTTAATACTTGGACCACAGGAACATTAGTCAGTATTATTAGTGCAATTCAAAAGTTTTTTCCAGGTTATTATTTATTCAAGATTACTCAAGAATTGACTAATGGATATAATATTTTTCCAGCATTAACGCAGTTGTTTGGGACGATTATTTTGAGTGGGATTCCATTGGTCGCATTTGTTTGGTTACATTTACGGAAGAAAACTAATTAAATTATAAATGCAATTCAAAAGTGCGCTTTGCAAATTGAAAATGCGCACCTGTAAGCTAACTCTTGCTGGTATTTATATTTAAATCTAGTATATTAAATTTATTAAACTTACTGGAGAAAAGATTCATGAAAATAATATTCGCAGAAAATCTGTTGGTTTTAAGAAAAGAGCATAATTTATCGCAAGAAGGCTTAGCTAATCAATTATTTGTTACTAGGCAAACTATTTCAAAGTGGGAGCTTGGGGAAGTGACGCCTGATCTCAATAAAATTCAGTCAATAGCTGAATTTTTTGATTTGCCCGTTGAAAATCTGCTATTTGGTGATTCTATCAGGAATATTGAGGATCCTCTTATTAAAGAGAGCGTAATTAATCAGGAATGGAATGGTAAGAGGCTGTGGCAAGAATGGCAAATGAAACCAATTAATAATTTTTAGCGCATTATTATTGGATTATATTTGCTTTATCTGGTATGATTTGGTGGTTTTTGAGAAATTAATGTAAAAATATATGTCTTAATCAAAAGCAATGAATTTTTTGTAAGTATAGATAATGTTAAGTCTTGTACATTAAACAATCGTGTACGGATGATTTAGTCAATTAAAATAATATTTTTTTTAAAGTGCTAGTGGTATAGGATTTCCAAAGTCTTATGCCATAAAAAATAATATGCGTAAATGTCTTAAAACCAATTCAGAACATGTTCGAGTAAACCGGTATCCCATATCACGAATAGGCCAATAAGAATATAAATAATGCGACTTAAAGGTGCTCCCCATTTCTTGAATATAATCTTGATAATTTTTAGTTGACCAAAGAAGTAAGCTAAAGTTAGCGATATAAAAGTGAGTATTACAAAGTAAACTAAGGTAAATAGGAGACTAGGAAAGGATAATGTTGCTAGAACCGGTACGTAGACAGCGATATTATCGGCACCACAACTGACCAAATACATTAATAGGACAGCTATAATACCTTTTTTCGTTTTATTCTGAGCACTTTCCTCATTATCATTCTCACCTTTAATACCCATATATATTGGAATTAACCCAAGAAAACCAATAGCCCAGGTAGGTGTAATGGTTTGAATTAGTTGACCAATTATCGCACTCATAGTAAAGATTAAAAGCATACCTACTTCGTAACCGATAAGTGTTTCTTTGAAACGGTATTTTTGTAACAAGAACAATAAAATGACAAAAAAATCCAAGTTGACACCGATAAATAGCATTGTTACTAAGGGTAAATTGAGCATGTTAAATCCTCTTTCATGTTATAATCAACGTATGTTAATATAAACATATGTTATCATCAACATATAAAGGAGTCAACATATGAAAAATGAAGAGATCATTTATAAAAATGAAATGGAACGCATATTTAAGATATTAAGTAATCCAACACGCTTGCAAATTTTGGTATTATTAGAAAATAAACAATTGAGTGTCAATGAAATAGTGAATGAACTCTCGTTATCCCAGCCACAAGTATCACACCAACTAGCCATTTTGAAAGAACACCAATTAGTTAATGCTGATAGAGTAGGTAAGCAAAGTCTTTACCGATTAGATGATCCACATATTTTAAATGTGATTGATTCTACTAAAAACCATGTTAGGCATGTCGTGCTTGGTAAAAAACATGGTGAGTTATAATTTTAACGATAATATAGGATTTAATATTATAAAACGAGTAATCTTGTCTGTTTTTTAAGTCTCATAGATGTACAATGTGAGTAAGAAAGGTAGGTCTTGATTATGATCAAAAGCAAAAATGAATGGCTGCAACAATATATAACGGTGATATATGAAAGCAAGGAACCTGTTTTTAGAATAGTTGATACTGATGCCTTATACACATTTACTGGTACTAAATTTGATGATCTTTTGGATAGTAAAAAGATCAAATTAGCTCTACTTGACTCGTTTAGAAGTAAAGGTATTTCTTTAGGTACTGTTTCTGATCAGGTGTTACGAAAAGATTATGGTCTCGAACTCATTAGTAAATCATAACTGTTTGACGGAATAGGACGATTTTAATAAAACTTGAATAGCGTAAGTAATATAGTAAAAGGACTATTTGAACATTATAAATGTTTAAATAGTTCTTTTTGTAAAAAATTATTAATTATTGATGAAAAAATATTGATATATAAATATTTGTTAATGAGGAATAGGTAACCTTATTAAAAATAAATAAATAAATAAATTTGATGCCAATGAATTGTTTTTTTGATTCGAATAGGTTATCATTGTGGTGAAACGTTTCGATAACTTTTTTTAGGAGAGGTAAATGAACAAAATAGTAGAAAATTTGTTTTCACAAATGACTATTGAGGAAAAAATTGGTCAATTAATTCAAGTTACAGGTGATTTTTTTCAAAATGGTGATAGTAAAATTACTGGTCCACTTAGCCAAGAAAATAGACTAAAAGATAGTGTTCGTTATACGGTTGGTTCTGTATTAGGAGTTTCTGGTGCTAATGACGTAGAAAATATTCAAAAAGATTATTTAAAACATAATCGTTTAAAAATTCCTTTGCTGTTTATGGCCGATGTTGTGCATGGCTATAAAACAATATTTCCAATCCCATTAGGATTAGCGTCAACTTTTAATCCAGATATGATGACTATTTCTTCCGAGGTTGCAGCTTCTGAATCAGCAGCCGGTGGTGTACGAGTAACTTTTGCGCCTATGACGGATTTGGTGCGTGATCCTCGCTGGGGACGGGTAATGGAATCAACCGGCGAAGATCCTTATTTGAATTCAGTAATGGCAGCAGCCTCTGTTAAAGGGTTTCAAGGTAAATTACCAATTGATGAAAATCATGTAGCTGCGACTGTTAAGCATTTTGCAGCCTATGGTGCACCGGAAGCTGGACGGGAATATAATACAGTTGATATTTCAGAATGGCGTTTTCGTGACCAATATTTATCTTCATACAAGGCGGCTATTGATGCACAGGCAAAACTAGTTATGACATCGTTTAATACCTTGTTTGGTATACCCGCTACTGGTAATAAATACTTAATGAAAGATATTTTACGAAATGAATTAACTTTTGATGGAGTTCTCATTAGTGATTGGAATGCCATCGAAGAACTTATTCATCATGGTACTGCTGAGGATCTAAATAATGCTGCTGAAATTGCATTAGATGCTGGTGTTGATATTGATATGATGGCTTTTGCCTATGCCAAGTTGTTAGACAATATTAATGGAATACCGGACAAAGTATTAAAGTTGATTGATGAATCAGCAATTCGTATTTTAGAATTAAAAGAAGAGTTGGGATTGTTTGAAAATCCCTATGTAGGGATTAGTCAGCAAAAAGAAAATGATGAAACTGTGGCGCAAAAAAATAAGCAACAAGCATTACAAGTTTCTGAAGAGTCAATAGTTTTGGTTAAAAACAATAATGGAACTCTGCCACTGTCACCCCATCAACGCGTCTTTTTAACAGGACCAGCAGCGAATACTGGTGATTTACTTGGTAGTTGGTCTTGGAAGGGTGATATCGATGATACGGATAGCTTGTTCACACAGCTAAAGCAGAAAGTAGATACAGTTGATTTTTCAGAGGGTATTACCTATCATCAAGATGTGCCACAGGATTGGAATAACATTGTAGATCAGGTGAATGATGTTGATGTGATAGTAGTCGCTTTGGGCTTGCAAAGTTCTGAAAGTGGTGAAGCTACTAGTATGACCAATCCGGCCTTGCCAGATGGACAAATAGCTTATCTACGAGCGCTGCAGGCATTGGGTAAACCAATTGTGACGATTGTTGTAACTGGTCGACCGTTAGTTTTGACAACAGTGGACGAGCTATCAGATGCTGTATTAATCAGCTTTTTCCCTGGTACTATGGGAGCAGAAGCGCTTTCCAGTATTTTGGTTGGTGCCACTGAACCTACTGGTCGCTTGCCGATGACTTTCCCAGAAAATGCAGGTCAGATACCTATTTACTACAATGCCTATAATACTGGTCGACCGGTAGAGGTAGGGATGGATAATGGTGAAGAAAAATATATATCTAAATATATTGATAGTCCTAATGAACCACTTTATCCCTTCGGGTTTGGTTTAGGGTATGCCAATATAGATATTGTTCATATTGCGGTAACCAACCATGTAATTTCTTCGTCTGGGACGATTGAACTAGTGGTGCAGTTGGCAAATACTTCTGATCGTTCTGGCTCAACTGTGTTACAGTGCTACACGCATCAAATTGTAGGAGAGACAGTACGACCATTGAAAGAATTGAAATGGTTTAAAAAGGTATCCCTGCTAGCTAATAGCAAAAAAGAGGTAATAATTAGTCTACCGGTGAATAACTTAGTTAGTGTTCACTCCGATTTGAGATCTTATGTTGATGAGGGATATTACGACGTGATGGTCGGTCTAAATTCATCAGAATTGAGTCATGACGATATCCAAATTAAATATTTAGAGGAGAAATGATATGCCGGTAATTAAAGATGGAAGCACTACAGTTAATTTGTTGGATAATGGTGCAATAAGCAAAATTATCTCCGGAAATGTGATGATTAATCAAATTGAGGGGAACAATTTGGATGGCAGTTTTGCGAATATTTTTTTACGAGTAAAGACGTTCAATCATTATAATATACATCCTCTAACAGGACCACTAAGTAATAGTGAAGTAACTTATTCAACAAACTCAGTAACATGGACAGGTGAATTTGAAGAAATCATTTACCAGCTTAATTTATTAATTCATGACGATACATGGTTTTGGACTGTTGATTTAGAAACAGAACAAACAAAGATGGTTGACGTGACCTATACGCAAGATCTTGGCTTAGGTGTAGAAAAATTTGTAAAAACAAATGAGGCCTACGCCAGTCAATATATTGATCATTTAGTTGTTACTGAGAATGATACTATAGCTATTGCCTCACGACAAAATCAAAGCCAATCCAGTCAGTATCCTTATTTGCAAGAAGGCAGTTTTGAAAAATTGAGTAGTTATTCAACTGATGCATATCAATTTTTTGGTACAGAGTACAAACAAAGTAGCATTCCTAAAGCATTCCAGCAAAGCGATCTAGATAATTATAATCAACAAAATGAAAGCGCTTACACGGCGTTGCGCACACACGAAATTAATTTAAATCAAGATAATGTAAAATTTGTTTTCTATGCTAGTTTTGAAGAAAACCAACCAGCTGGCAACGATCATTTGCTAATCAATTTGAGTGAGTTACACAAACGTTATGCTACCGCTGTTGTGTTGGGTGAATCGAAAAAACTGGAACCAGTAACCACAGTTCTACCCATGACTCGAGTATTGGCTGGCGATAAATTAACTGAGGAAGAAGTAGATCAGTTTTTCCCGAACAAACTACAAGTTGAAAAAAATGAAAAACAGATTTTATCCTTCTTTAACTCAGATGGCTCGCATGTCGTTTTACCAGAAAAGGAAAAAATACAAGATAGGTTGTCAGGAAACATTGTATTAAGTTCTCTGAGCAGAAAACCAGGTGAAGCAGTACTTGCCTCGACACAATATATCACAGGAATTTTTGAATCGCATAATGTATACGCAAATTCAGATCTCAATATTTTATCCACTGACACGCGTGATGTGTTTAACATATTTAAAATTAGTGGGACACGAATTTTTATTTATATTAATGGCGAATATCAGATTTTAGGTATGCCCTCACTATTCGTGATGCACTATAATGGGGCTGATTGGTATTATAAAACTAATGACGATGTTATTAAAATAAGTGATGATGCCAATAGTTCAAACCATCAATTATCATTACGATTCGAGTCGTTGAAACACAAACAATATGATATTTTATTAGCTACACAAATTAATAGTCAAACTCTTGGTGCTGAGTACGGATATATTTTTGATGATGATACGGTGAAAATATCACCAGATCCTCAGCAACTAATGGCTGAAAAGATGCCAGATCTGAGCTATATAGTTGATTTTTCAAACCATGATGGGAAACAAATAGACCTAAGTGATGAAAAGATGGTGTTCAATCAAGACTTAGAATTTCCTACAAATCAAGTATTTTCTAAATATCATAGTGTAAGCAATTTTATGGTGCAGACTGGGATATTTAGCGATAACTTAAGGGTAGAAGATCAGGATGAGACGCGTCAAGCACATGCAAAGAATATAAGTGATTTATTAAAAAGTTTCCACTTGGCAACTAATAATCCGGATAAAAAAGATTTATTAGAGCGAACCAATTTGATTCTGCCGTGGTTTGCGCACGATGCGCTAGTACATTTGCTGTCTCCTCATGGTCTGGAACAGTCTAGCGGCGCAGCATGGGGTACAAGAGATGTGAGTCAAGGGCCTACGGAGCTTTTCCTCGCTACGGAGCATTTTGACGAGGTTCGCAAAATCATAACAAATGTTTATTCACATCAGTTCATTGAAAATGGCAACTGGCCACAATGGTTCATGTTCGATCAATATAGTGGT
Organism: Leuconostoc litchii; assembly: GCF_008107645.1. Taxonomy (GTDB): domain Bacteria; phylum Bacillota; class Bacilli; order Lactobacillales; family Lactobacillaceae; genus Leuconostoc; species Leuconostoc litchii. The sequence goes on from NZ_SDGY01000005.1 coordinate 58,701, forward strand.
ATTTATGCTGATGAGTCTCATGGTGATGTTATCATTTGGCCCATGAAAGTGGTTGCTGATTACTTAGCAGTAACAAATGATGTAACTATTTTGCAAGAAAGATTGCCATATATGTCTCACGAAACCCAGAAGACGACGGATAAAGATGCAAAACTTATAGATCATTTAGTTAAACAAATTAATTATATTGAGAATAACTTTTTATATGATACTGCTGTTTCAGCGTACGGTGATGGTGATTGGGACGACACGTTACAACCTGCGGATGCATCACAAAAACAAGAAATGGCTAGTACATGGACTGAAGAATTGACGATTGAAGTATTTCGAAAAATGGCACATGTGTTAGAGAAAGGAAGTGAATTACAAAAACGATGTGCTGCACTAGCTGATCGTATGTATGAAGATTTTAAAAAGTACTTTATGCAAACGGATGTGCTACCAGGTTTTATTAAGATGAACAGCAATCACGAAGTACAACCAATTATTTATCCGGGTGATCAGAAAACTGGCATCAACTATCGATTGCTGCCATTGTCTCAAGGTGTTCTAAGCCAAGTATTGACTAGTTCTGAGGTCCTAAACGCTTTACAAACTATTAAAGAAAAGTTATTGTATGCAGATGGTGTTCGATTAATGGATAGACCTGCTCAATATCATGGTGGTGTGAGCAAAATTTTCAAGCGTGCGGAGCAATCGGCTAATTTTGGTAGAGAAATTGGACTTTTGTATGTTCATGCTCATATTCGTTATGCTGAAGCTATTGCAGCGAATGGTGATAAAAATGAAGCTTGGAGGTTGCTAGATTTAGTCAATCCGATTAACTTGACCGACCGTGTCCCTAACGCGGCCATTCGACAAGCTAATGTGTACTTTTCAAGCTCAGATGCAGACTTTGATACACGCTATGAAGCACAAGAACATTATGATCAATTAGCAAAGCAATCAGTTAATGTGAAAGGAGGTTGGCGTCTATATAGTAGTGGCCCAGGAATCTTTATCGGTGCACTTCTTCAGAGTATTATGACAATTAGAGAGTCGGGAAAAAATAACACACTGCCTTTCGATAGTGATATTTATATCACAATGGACTAAAAAATTTTACTTATAATTGAAAGCGCTTACAATGATATCAAACTGAGTTACCCGTTTTCAATGAATAAATGGGAGATAATAAAATGAACATTAAGAAAATAGCAATAGGTGTGGCAATTGTAGCTATTGCTGGTGGTGGTTTTGTTGCATTAAATCAGGCAGCAAATAATGACAGCGGTTCTTCTTCAAAAACAGTTTCGTTCTGGTATGGGGGCGATGGAGACACCGATATTAAGCCCATTATCAAGGATTTCACTAAGCAGACTGGCATCAAAGTTAAAATTCAAAGTGTACCGTGGTCACAATATAATGATAAACTTTTGACTGCAGCTGCCTCAAAGTCAGGACCAGATTTAATGGTTATGGGGACAACTTCAGTTCCTAACTTTGTCAGTTCAAACTCGTTAATGGATATTTCTGACGTCATCAAAAAAGACAAAAATTTACAATCAAATAAATTCTTTAAAGGAAATGTAGAGACAACGAAGGTTAATGGTAAATACTATGGTGTGCCATGGTACACCGAAACACGCGTTTTGTATTATCGTAAGGATCTATTGCAAAAGGTTGGCTACAACGAGCCACCAAAAAACTGGGATGAATTATATGATGCTGCCAATAAGTTATCACAGAGAAGTGGTAAAGATACGTACGGATTTAGTATTGATCAGTCTGAACCAACTTTTGGATTTATGATGGCTAGGCAAAACGGCGCCACATTGTTGAACAAAAATGGTCAAACAGAATTTAATCAAACAGCAATGGTTGAAACGATGAGTTACCTACAAAAATTTGTTAAAAACGGTGTTTCACCCAAAGAAGACTTGAAATTATCTATTGGTGAATCATTTGGAAACAAGGGGCTATTACCAATGTTTGTATCTGGACCGTGGATGGTTAAAAGCATTGAACAGGATTCAGGATTGAAGGATAGCCAGTGGGGTGTTGCTCAATTACCAGCAGGTAAATATAACAATATGTCAAATACTGGTGGTGGTGATTTGGCAGTATTCAAATATACATCACACAAAACAGAAGCCATAAAACTGATGAAATTCTTGTCTAAACGTGAGAATCAAATTAAGTATTATAAAAATAGCAATTCATTACCAGCACGAACAGATGCTTGGAATGATAAGTCTTTGCAAAATACTAAGGTGCAAGTTATTAGAAAGCAATTGAATTCATCTCAACCTATGCCACTAATTAAGCAGTGGGATCAAATTGGTCAGAACTATGTTAAGGCTTGGGAAAAGATTTCGGTAGAAAATGCTGATCCGCAAAAAACAATGAATACGTTCAATGATCAAACAAATAAGAGCTTGGACACAAGTAAATAAGCTTTCAATAAAAAGGAGATTTCATGAAAAATAATTTGATGAAAAAATTAATGCCTTACACATTTATTTTTCCGGCTCTATTACTTTTAATCCTGTTTTCTATCATTCCAATTATTATTTCATTGGTAATTAGCTTTACAAATTTAGATATTACCGGGTTAGGTAATTGGGGAGCGGTTAAGTTTATTGGTCTGAGTAATTTTATTAATTTATTTCATGATAGTTTGTTTTTGCAGGCTGTCGGTAATACATTATTTTATGTCGTGATTGGCGTTCCAGCTGTTATTGCGTTGTCCCTAGCAATAGCCATTATGATCAATTTTGGTCAGAATAGGTTTTTCAAATTAATGCGATTGGTTTTCTATACACCATCAATAACTAATACAGTTGCTGTTGCAGTTGTTTGGACGTTTATGTATAACCCAAGCACGGGATTGATTAATAATATCTTGAATCAAATAGGATTGGGCTCGGTAGGCTGGCTAACAGATCAGAATGTGGCTAAGATTGCTCTGATTATTTTGGCCGTCTGGAAAGCCATTGGTTTGAATATGTTGATTTTCTTGGCTGCATTGCAAGGTATTCCAAAAGACTTTTATGAGGCTGCAGAACTGGATGGAGCGAGTTGGTGGCAACAAACAATTCATATTACAATTCCGTCATTAAAGTTTTCAATTTTCTTTGTGTCAGTCACAACTTTAATTGGTTGGTTCCAATTCTTCGATGAGCCATTTGTTATGACAAAGGGTGGACCATTGGGTAGTACAAATTCGGTTGCATTATTTGTTTACCAAAATGGTTTTCAGCAGAGTAACTTTGGGTATGCAGCCAGTGCATCATTTGTGATGTTTGCGGCAATTATCTTGGCAACTCTAATTCAGTTTAAACTCCAAAATAAACAACAAAACGGTTAGAGTAAGAAACTATTTTATTTATTTAGGAGAATAACTGACTAAAGATTTAAGAGAAAGGAAATACAATGAGTAATAGTTTACTTAAATCACAGCAAAATTCACGTTTTATTGTAAGTGTTATCTTGGCTGTGTTTGGATTTATAATGATATTGCCGTTTTTATGGATGTTCTTGTCGTCTTTTAAAACAAATGCTGAAATTGTCCAAAATACCCGAAGTTTTTTTCCTAAGCAATGGACATTGGAAAATTATCGTAATTTATTTCACAGCGGTTTTACATTGTATCTTAGAAATACATTAATAATAACCTTCTTCTCATTCGTTGGTATGTTATTCAATGCTATGGCAGGATATGGGTTTGCAAAATTTAAATTTAAAGGGCGTGGTGTCCTATTTATTATGGTTCTAGCAACTATGATGATTCCTGGTCAAGTAACCATGATCCCGGTGTATTTAATTCTTAACCAGATGCATTTAACAAATACGTTAACAGGTATTATCTTGCCCGGATTGGTTGGTGCCTTCAGTATCTTCTTATTCAGACAATTTATATCTAATATATCTGACTCAATTTTGGAAGCAGCACGTTTAGACGGTGCAAGCGAGTGGTATATGTTCTGGCACATTATTCTACCAATCTCAAAGCCAGTCTTAGCAGTACAAGGAATATTGACATTTATTGGTGGTTGGAATGCATTTTTGTGGCCTTTGATATTAGCAAATGATGAAAAGTATTATACATTATCAGTTGGATTACAGTTACTACAAGGTCAACATACAACGGATTATGGTATTCAAATGGCAGGTTCGTCGTTTATGGTCATTCCAATCATTATTATCTTTGTTATATTCCAAAAGTATATTTTACAAGGATTCAATATTCAGGGAGATAAATAATGTAAAATAAAACCTAAAAGGTATTTATTATAAAAAGCTAGGTAAGGGGATTATTATGGCAGGTATTCAAAAGATTGCAGAAAAAGCAGGTGTTTCTATCTCAACAGTTTCTTATGCGCTCAATGGAAGTAAAAAGGTGACTGAAAAAACACGTTCTCGAATTTTGAAAATTGCTGAAGAATACAATTATTCACCAAACTTGGCAGGAAGAATGTTAAAAAAACAAAAAAACTATATCATTGGATTGTATCTGCATGATTTTGGTGGATACTTTTATAGTCATATGATTGATGGTGTTAATAAAGTGTTATCAGAAAATAACTACGAGGTTATTGTGGCGACTGGTGGTAGCAAAACGCGTGATTTTATTTCACAAGGTTTAGTTGACGGGGCTATTATATTAGACTCTGATTTTCCAGATGACCTAATTAAAAAGTATGCTTTATCAGGCAAGCCAATTGTTGTTATGGATCGAAAGTTGTCTGGTGACAACATTACACAGGTTTTATTAGACAATGTAACTGGATCTAAACAAGCCATCCAGGCATTGAATGAAACAGATATCGATTCTTTTGTTATCATAACAGGTCCCAAAAATTCACATGATTCTAATGAAAGATTGTCTGCAGCTTTGAAAGCAATTGATGAGAGTAGCAATAGACCAGTTAAAGTTATTCATAGTGATTTCACCATTACCGGTGGTCGCAACGCAGCGAAAGAGATTATCGATATGAAGTACGAAAAGATAGGTATATTCGCTTTAAACGATGAAATGGCAGTTGGATTGATTGAGGAATTACCGACTGAAAAAATTGGTCATGACATACAAGTTATCGGCTTTGATAATGATATTATTGGTCAGTATATTACCCCAGGTTTAACAACTATTGATTATTCAAAACATCATTGGGGTAGTGTAGCTGCCAAAACGTTATTAGAAATGATTGATGATCGTGATCAATTTAATAGCAAAAAAATATTAACACATATTCGGCACCGTGGATCACTTGAAAAACTAGAAAATAACGACTAAGTGTTTTGATGGAGAAATTAGTTCGATGGCAGTAAGTCATATTGAGTTTTACTCTGAAAAATTAGAAATGAAGACTAGAGTTAATGTGATATTACCTGAACACTTTGATAAAGGTGGGAAAGTTTTATTACTTTTACATGGTTTAGGTGATGATGAAAATACATGGTTAGAGCAGACTAGGATTGTTTCTTATGCTAGTGAGTCGAATATAACCATTATCATGCCGAGAGTTGATCGTAGTTACTATACTACCAGCGTGGGAGGTCCTCAATACTTTGAATATGTTAGTCAGGAAATTTTACAACGGTGTCAAAACTGGTTCAATATACCAAATAATAAAGAACAAACTTTTATAGCTGGCATATCTATGGGAGGATTCGGCGCGTTAAAAGTAGGACTAACAAATCCAAAAAAGTTTAAACAAATTTTTGTTATGTCGGCCATGCCGGATGTTCTAACAAATTGGCGAAATAATTCAGAGCGTGATGAATGGTATCGGAGTTTGTTTGGTGAACCAGAACAAGTTCAAGGATCAATTAATGATATTTCTTACTTGGTGGAAAAGCAGGATAATATAGATCCGGAAATTTGGCAACTTTGTGGCCGAAGCGATCCTTTCTACGACATGAATGTAATTCTTGACCAACAAATTAGACAAAAAGGATTAAAACATCAGTTTGTGGAAGTTTCTGGTGGTCACGAATGGTCGGTGTGGGATAAAGCTATTAGACAGGTACTGAACATAATTGATGACAAGTAGTGATGATATGTAGTTTAGTTAAAATTATATAGGAGCAGCTAATGGTAGAATTAAATCTTGAACATATTTATAAAAAGTACGACAATGCTGACGATTACTCTGTAACCGATTTTTCGTTGGATATTAAAGACAAAGAATTTGTTGTGTTTGTTGGACCGTCTGGTTGTGGTAAATCTACTACCATCAGGATGATTGCTGGTTTAGAAGACATAACAGAGGGCGATTTATTAATTGATGGTAAGGTTGTCAATGATGAACTACCAAAGAATCGTGACATTGCGATGGTTTTCCAAAACTATGCGCTCTATCCTCACATGAGTGTATACGATAACATGTCATTTGGATTGAAATTACGTAAGTATTCCAAGGAAGACATTGACGAACGTGTGCACAATGCCGCACGTATTATTGGATTGGAAGAGTATTTAGATAGGAAGCCGGCTGCTTTGTCAGGTGGACAAAGGCAACGAGTTGCGTTAGGTCGAGCAATTGTTCGTGATGCCCCTATATTTTTGATGGATGAACCATTATCTAATTTGGATGCAAAATTACGTGTGTCAATGCGTGCTGAAATTGCAAAGTTACATCGTCGATTGCAGACAACAACGATTTATGTGACTCACGACCAAACAGAAGCAATGACAATGGCAGATAGGATTGTTATTATGAAGGATGGTAAAATCCAACAAGTTGGTACGCCACAAGAAGTATATGATAATCCAGCAAATCTGTTTGTAGGTAGTTTTATTGGCTCTCCAGCAATGAACTTCTTTGATGTAACATTACAGAATAATCGTATTCTTGATAGAAAAAACAATTTCTCGTTAGAAGTGCCTGAAGGTTGCTTAAAAGTACTGCAGTCTAAAGGATATGCAGGTAAACGTTTAAAATTAGGTATTAGACCAGAAGACATTCACACAGAAAATACATTTATAAAGGTGTTTCCGAATGCAACAATCAAGACTACTGTGAATGTTTCCGAGTTGCTAGGAGCTGAATCACAATTATATTGTAAGGTAGGTGATCAAGAATTTATCGCCAAAGTGAATTCAAGAGATCATATTCAACCAGGAGCCGAATTAATTGTCGGCTTGGATTTGAACAAAGGCCATTTTTTTGACCCAGAAACTGAGCTTACAATATACTAATACATTAAACAACTACAAGCTTTCTTTTTTCCAAATAGGCAAGCCTCTGAATATATTCAGAGGCTTTTTTGTTCATTTGGCAACTTTAAATATGCTGACTATAAATAAGACTAAGAACCAAAGAAGCGATAATACGGTAGTAATCATTGTTGTGCGGGAAAATAACAATATAAGAAATACCATAAGCATAAACAAAATAGTCAAATAATTTAAGAATGGTGCGCCTGGCATCAAAAATAACTTTTTACCGTGAACAAATGACTGTGTTTTTCGATATTTAATATGTGTTACAAGCAATGTAATGTAAATAATAATAAAAGTAGCTGAAGCAGTTGCTGTAACCATACTGAAAGCATCTTCTGGGAATATATAGTTTAATCCAATGACTGAGGCGATTAAAAATGCTGATAAAGTTATCCCATGCATAGGAATATAATGTTTATTTAGTCGATTGAAAAAACTATTTTTTGGTGATAATGAGAAAATCATTCTTCCAGTTGTGAACAATGCACTGTTCAATGATGAGGCAGCAGCGGTTAAGATAACAAAGTTAATAATCCCGGCAGCTGCAGGAATACCAATACCAGAGAATACTTGGACAAAAGGTGACATATTAGCATTATAGTTCGTCCATGGCTGGATAATCATGATGGCTAATAAAGCACCGACATAAAAAATAAGTATCCGAACGATAATTGAATTAATTGACTTTGGAATGGTTTTTAGTGGATTTTTAGTCTCTGCAGCTGTGATGCCGACAAACTCTACACCCAGGAATGCAAAAAATGCCATTTGAAAAGCTGCTAGCAGATGGTTACCGTGGTCTGCTATGAGACCATGTTGCCACAAAGTCGATAGTCTTGTTACACCAGCTTCACTACGAATTTGAAAAAGGATCATGATAATACCAATTAAAATCATAGCAACTATAGCAATAATTTTAATTAAAGCAAACCAGAATTCAGTTTCTCCGAAGGCCTTGACAGCAATAATATTCATGCTGTAAAGAACAATCAGAAAGAGCAACTCCCAAAGCCAAGCAGATGTTTGCGGAAACCAAAATTGCATATATTTTCCAATGGCGGTTAGCTCGGCCATGGCAATAATTATCCAGCCTAACCAATACGTCCATCCCATAACAAATCCTACTCGTTCGCCCAAATACTTTTTAATAAAACCAATAAAAATAGTTTGACTTTGATCAGTCAATAATAATTCACCTAACGCACGCATCATAGAAAACACGAAAAATCCTGTAATGATATAAACCAATAATATAGCTGGTCCGGCTTTTTGAATAGAATCACCTGCACCTAAAAAGAGACCCGTACCAATGGTTCCCCCTAATGCAATCATATTGATATGACGACCGGACAAGGTGCGTGATAATTTTTTTTGTTGTACCATGACAATTTTTCCTCCCAAATAACTATGTACTATGGTAAATTATTTTGTATAATAAATAAAATTAATCTTTTTCAGTTTTAGATGAAAAAAAGTATTTTAAGGAGTTATTTTGTGTCGACATTTTCTTATCAAGTTTTTGCTACAGTTGTACGCTATCAATCTTTTTATCAAGCATCCCAAGTACTGAATGTGACCCCTAGTGCAGTGAGCCATTCTATTAATCAGCTAGAAGAACAACTGGGATTTCCGTTATTAATTCGTAGTCGTTCTGGTATGACATTGACTCATGATGGAGAAATAGTCTTACCGTTTGTTCAAAAGATATTAGATGCCGAAGCTGATTTACAGCAGATGGGTTATAATATCAATGGTTTAAGATCAGGTTCAATAAAAATTGGTGCTTTTAGTAGTGTTTGTATTAATTGGTTGCCTAAAATTTTAAGTTCATTCTCGAAAAAGTATCCAGACATTGAAGTATCTATTGTACAAGGTAGTTTTGAGGATATTAGTAAAAAGGTTAAATCGGGTGAATTAGATATAGGATTTACGACGTTACCAGTAGCCGATAGTTTGGATATAACGCTGCTAATCAAAGATCCAATATATTGCATCACACCTGCCGACTTTGAGCCTGAAAATAAGAAAAATATAACACCGCAAGATATTATTAACCAAAAATTTATTTTACAAAAAATAGATTATGATCGTGATACCAAATCAGTTTTGGACAATTATAGTGTCACTATTAATTCAATAAATTTTTCAATTGATGACCAATCAATTATTTCCATGGTTGAAGCTGGAATTGGTTTTGGAATATTACCTGAATTAGCGTTACAAAAAATACAAGGAAATGTCAAAGTCTATCCTTTTCATCAATCTTTTGTGCGTCAAATCGTGCTGGTTATGAATAAAAGTAAAATTATATCACCGTCTGTGGCTGAATTGGTAGTGGCAATCAGAGATTTTGTGACACAGACGTATGCTATTAACGTTGAGAAAATAAATGATATATCCTGACAGATTAGGCACCTTAGTACAATTAAGGTGCTTTTTTTGTGGTTTTAATAGTTCTTTCGTTGACAATTATATTAATTAAGTATATATTAACAATGTTAATATAAGGTGAGGGAGAAAACTAAATGAAAAAAATAATTTTAACAGCACTGTTTGTGTTAGGAATATTTATCTGTATGCTGGATACTACTATTTTGAATGTGAGTTTACCGAATATTGGAGAACATTTAAATGTCGGATTAGATTCACTTTCATGGGCACTTAATATATACTTAATTTTATTTGCATCGCTGACTATACCACTGACAAGAATTGCTGAAATAGTAGGCGTTCATAAGTCTTTTCTATTTGGGGTACTTTTATTCGGCCTGGGATCAATTATTTCAGCTTGTTCTTCTGGATTAAGTGTATTGTTGATGGGGCGAGCAATTCAGAGTATCGGCGCTTCGGTTATCTTTCCGCTTTCTATGACTTTGGGGATAGGACTAGTATCTATTGAAAAAAGAACAGGGATGATTGCGTTATTGGGAATTACTCAAGGGTTAGCTGCTGCCATAGGGCCCGTAGTTGGTGGTATCGTGACACAATTTATGGGTTGGCGGTGGATATTTTTGATTAATGTGCCACTAACTATCTTGATGATCTTGGTTGGAGTCACAAATTTGAATGTACGTAACGAAGTACAATACAAACAAGCCATGGATATTTGGGGTGCTGTATTAATTATGATAACTCTCGCTGCATTGTCACTAGGCATGATGCAGGGAAGAGTATGGGGCTGGACATCTTTACAAATTATTGGATGTTTTCTTATTGGTTCAGTGGGATTTCTGTTGTTTATATTGATTGAGTATCGAAGTAAGAATCCAATGATACCACTAGCACTATTTTTAAATCGCAACTTTACGGTGTCTAGTTTAATTATTATTTTAAGTAATCTTTTTTTGGTGGCTACCACAGTTATTCTGCCAACTTATTTTACTAATATTGAAGGATTTAACACGTTGCACTCGTCTTTTTTAGTGTCGCCAATCTCCTTAGCAATCTTAATCTTCTCGCCAATATCAGGATTTTTAGAAAAATATATCAGTGCTAAATGGCTACTATTGCTTGGTTTTACTATTATGTTTTGTGGTTATAGCTGGCTTTCATATGGTGCATTGACAAATCAAACATATGCAATATCGGCTGGTTTTGCCATCGGTATGGGTTATGGTACCGTAACAGGACCGATTTTGATTATTGCTGCTGGAAATCTGAAAGGTAAATTACTTGTTGCTTCTCAAAGTGTGACAGGTGTATTGCGGCAGATTGGGTCAATGCTTGCTGTTGCAATATTTGTGACAGGGCTATATGGGAATTTAACCGTAGCAAGGAATCAATCCAAAAGTTATGCGCAAAATCAGATTATAAAGACAAATTTGCCAGTTGAGCAACAAAAAAAGTTACTCAGTCGTATTAATAAACACATGGATTCAACACAATTTGTTAAGAGTGATTTATATTATGTGCCCGAAATGTTAAAACAACCTATTCAAAATGTAGAAAAAAAGACTCATTTATTGTTACGAAAGGCTTTTGAGAGCCTTTACTTAACTTCTATACCATTTATATTGTTTGCCGGCCTTATTAGTTTATTGATAAAAAATAAAAAAATAGATTTGAAATAGATGTGTGCTTAGTATCATTTTTAGATATTTCAAGTACGTTTGTATTTTGACAAATGTGTATAATTATGAAAGAGTAAACACGGAGGAAAAATATATGACTATGAAAGGCAAAGAAATTGTTTTAGGCATATTACAAAATGGGCCGAGGACGGGATATGAAATTAACGAAGTGATACAAAATCGTTTGAATCACTTTTTTGATGGTACTTTTGGCATGATTTATCCCACACTAAAAAAGCTTGAAAAAGATGGCTTGGTTATTAAGAAACAAATAACACAAACTGATAAACCGAATAAAAATGTATATTCTATTACCGAAGAAGGGCAGAGAGTCTTTTCAGAGGAACTAATGAAACCTACAACACCGGAAGTTTTAAAATCAGATTTCTTGATGAGATTATATTTTAGTAACCAATTAGATTCGGCTAAAATTAAACAGTTTCTAAAAGAAGAAATTAGTCGTAAACAATCGCAATTAGATGATTTAGAATCACAGCTTGAGTCCTGGCAAAATAATGGTATGACTGATATGCAGAAAGTTACATTTGATTATGGTGTGATATATTATTCTTCAACACTTAAATTTTTAAAAGAGCTTTTATATCAGAGCGATATATAAAAAGATTAACTATGTAGCGACAACCCTGTTAATTTTAAAAAATAAATTTTTATACTTTTTGGTGAAAATTATGAACTGAAAGTTTTAAGTAGCCAGAAAAAGTGATTACTTGAAGTACTGGGAACTTAAATCCAAGTATCAAAGGGTATTCTGTTAAAACCTTACCAATTATTGAAACACTAAATAAGATTGGCTTAGATGAAGGCACTTTTTTTCCTGAGGCAAGCGATTAAGTAACGAAAATAAAACACTTTATACAGTATCTGAACTGAATGTTACGGATAAAACAGTATCGATCAACTCAATTTTCAAATGACCCAGAGTTTAAAAAAATCAGTGACTCTATGATTGGTTTATCACAGATTTTTACTTGATATTGTTTATTGCGAAACTCTGTTCTGGCTTGTATGGTTTCACAGAGACGAAGAAAGATATTTACCTAAAATCGGATTTATTTTAAATTGTGTAGGTTATCTTAATCTTAATAAAAAATAATTAAGGTGCGATATTAGTCTATTAAATTGAGGTATACAGATGTTAGATTACAAGGACGAATATTGGGAGAAATAGCAACATTTTTAGGGGATCCATACTTCATTGTAGAGACAGCGCTTTTTTGTAAAATTGCTATATTTTAGGAATGGTTTTTTGTCCTTTTTGATTTGAAAAATCAACTACTAAAATTCTTTAGAAGAGATTATAAACGGATATGGAATATACTAAAGGAATGATTACAGGAACTCAATTGGCAAAAGAATTCAACGTCACATGTTCCAGAGTAAATCAAGTTATTTTTGATAGTAGCTTGAAAGACCATTTAATTAAGCAAGACAAAAAGAAATTAATTGCGGAAGAAGTTCTGAATTAACTAAGAAAGTACTTTATAAATGCTTCTGAAGAAAGGACATCATATAATCAACACGATATAGAATTTGTTGCTAAAAATTTAAGTATCCAAATTAAAGAATTTAATTTAAGTCGTTAAGTGTTGAAGATGAACAAATTTGTGAACAACAACAGTTAGCAGGTCAGGCTTAACGCTTACAAAGAGATAGACAAGCAGCAGTTTAAAGACTACAAATTATTAATTTAGAGTAGTGCTAAAGAGAAAGTATTGAAGAAGATTTAGAAACACGTCAGAAGCAACCTAAGGGAGAATATAGCAATAGAATTAAGCTACAAGATTCATTCAATCAAGAGCGTAATAAAGGTTTTGGGGTTAAATCGTTTGGTTAAATAAAGCATATTCATTTAATAGAGTAACCAATTTCACAAATTTAGTTGACATGCGTTTATCATTCGTGTTTAAATAATATCCATGTTTATAACGAAATATAAATATTTAGGGGTGGTATTATGAACATGTTTAAGTATTTAATCTTATTTTTAGGCACTTTAGGGGTAGTAGCAATTGCTGTGAGGGGGGTATCGAAATATGCCAGTGCACAAGATGCTGCTATGTTTAATGCCTATTACTATGATGTAACAAATGCTCTTAAGCCATTGTTATCATGGGTTGAGGTGCTAACACAGGCTGTATATGATGCTGTTTATAGAGGATTGGTGGGAAGACTTGGACGGCAACAAGCAACACGTGTTACTTGTTGCTCTAGCTGGAGCTATTTCACTATTGATTTGAGGTATATAAATGTTTGAAGATGTTAGGTTACAAGCACATGCTCTGATGGAAATTGCCACAGCTTTAGGTGATTCATATGCAAAACCAGTATCATTTGCACTTGTTATACAAGACCTTGGCGGTACTGACGAGACATTTTCAAAAGTATTGTCTCAAACAAGCTATTTAATAAATACTAATGACATTAGTAAATATACTCTAGCTGATTTCAAAGCATTTTATCAGGAATTAGAGCCAGAAGTATTTAAAGATGTTAGTGATATTATGATTATTAAACTGTTAAATGCTTTAGCAAAAATATATATTGATGACCTGTATCCGATTGCAAAGAATATAACACAAATATATCAACTAGATAATAAACTACCTGGAGCTTAGAAAAAATCCCTCTACTTGTCATTGTAAATCTAATAATTTTCTCGACATTTTACTTTGTCCAGATTGTTAGGTTTATATCACAAGTAAGGGGATTTTTTTGTGTAAGATAGCTACAACGCTCTGAAAAATTTTATATTGACACCTGATGCTTATCAGGTATCGTTCAGTTTTCCGATTGTAAAGTGAGGTGGCCTACATTAAAGTCAATATTGAAATTAAAAATATTGTTCACTAGCTTTTATTAATCTACATCATATTTTAATCATTGCGACTATAAAGACTAACTGTAAGTTCTACATTTGAGAAGTAACCTTCTAAAAATAATAAGTTCATCAGCACTAAACATCATGCTAAAATGGTATTTTATATTTGGTTTCTAAAGAATTTGTAGTTTTTATATACTCTAAATCCATAGTATAGGATCGTAAAGCCACCGTAAAGCAGAGCAATCTTTTGATCTTTAATGACTCCCAGAATTATTACGCATAAAGCAAGAAATAAAATAATAGGGTTCACATGATTAAAATACTTTTTTAGCCAATTGTATTTGTACATATAATAGTCTCTCCAAATAATTAGTAGATACTTTATTGTATAATATTGACAGACGTTTATCAAATGTGTTTGAATTGTAGTTATCTATGAATAGTGAGTAGGAAATACTTATTAGTGAAAAAAATAATTTGTGAAATAAAAGGCTTATCTCAAAATGATATGGCTAAAACTGTAAATATTTCTGATCAGGTTGTTTCTAATTGGAAATGAAGAGTTTATTTATACAAGCGAGTGACTCACAATAAGCAATGTTTTGTAATGATATATTTTTAGAGTAATTTAAAAGAAATAATAAATGCTATAATACTTTAAGACAATGACGACATTAAATCAACTTTTGGGGGAGGATATATGTTAATTCGAAATATGGTACGGGCTAAGCCAATTAGTTGGTTATTATTCATATTTGGCTCCGACATTATGATGACATATGGTTTGTTATTATATCATGGATCAACACGTTTTAATCCCATGAGAGATTATATAACGATATTAAAGTTTGTTTCTATGGATCTTGTTAGTTTTGTATTTATTATGCTTTTTTTTGATTGGTTACATGTTAAATTTTTTCAAAATAGCTCGGAAAGTTTGTTAGATAAGATATTGCGAATCGGTGGCAACACGATGGCTGCATACTTTGGATGGTTTACGATAGGTTTTGTTCTATTACAATTAATTAGTGATTTCCAAGCAAAGCAATTTTGGTTGTTAGCTATTATGTCTGCTATTTTGGCGGTTATTAACTGGCTATTACGACGTGTAACGCCAGTCAAATTTCAATTAAATCCAATGGTAGCAGACGACAACTAATGGTCGTCTGCTTTTTAGTTAGAGGACACATGCTATAATAGAAAATATGCAAACCGTGAATCCACAAACAATTTTAAAAGAAAAATTTGGGTATGATAATTTCCGAGCTGGTCAGTTGGATGTTATTAATAAAGTGCTTGCGCACAAACATGCATTAGCTATTATGCCAACTGGTGGTGGAAAATCAATTACCTATCAATTGCCCGCAATGATGTTTGATGGTATTACTTTAGTTATTTCACCATTAATTTCATTAATGAAAGATCAAGTTGATGGGCTAAACACAACAGGTATTCCAGCAACTTTCTTGAACTCAACCGTTGATGGACAAGAACAAGCACAACGAATGTCAGATCTACGTCATGGTGTTTATAAAATGCTATACGTTGCACCGGAACGTTTAGAGGTGCCTAGCTTTTTTAGTTTTGTTCAGAGTCTTAATATTGAGCTTATCGCAGTTGATGAAGCGCATGTGTTGTCTCAGTGGGGGCATGACTTTCGTCCTAGTTATCTTAATATTTTACCATTGCTAGAACAAATTCCAGGGCACCATGCCCTACTGGGTTTAACAGCGACAGCGACTGAACGGGTTCGTGAAAACTTACAACAATTACTCCAAGTAACAGATGAAAATACGGTATTAACAGGATTTGCTCGTGATAATTTAGCTCTGAAAATCATTCACAATCAAGATAAAAGAAAATATGTTGTTGAATATTTACGTAAAAATAGTGATCAAACAGGAATTATCTATGCAGCGACTCGCAAGCAAGTTGATGAATTAACAACGTATCTGAACAAAATAGGCATAAAAGCTGCCCGGTATCACGCAGGCTTGTCAGAAAAGGAACGACAAAGTCAACAAGAAGACTTTTTGTATGATGAAAGTCCTGTCATTGTAGCTACTAATGCTTTTGGAATGGGAATTAATAAACCTAATGTACGTTATGTCATTCATTATTCTGTTCCTGGAAATATTGAGGCATACTATCAGGAAATTGGTCGTGCCGGTCGTGATGGACTACCAGCTGAAGCTATATTGTTATATGCACCGCAAGATATGCATTTACAAGAGTTTTTTGTTCAAAAATCTGAAGGCTCAGAAGAACATAAACAAAATGAATATGATAAAATTCGAGAGATGAATGCGTTCGCGAATACACAAACTTGTCTAGTACGGTATCTGTTGCAATATTTTGGTGAAACCGTTACAAAAGACTGCGGTCATTGCTCTAATTGTTTAGACACACGGGAATGGGTTAATGTGACGGTTGATGCACAAAAAGTATTAGCCAATGTGATTCGTATGAACCAACGGTTTGGTAAAACAATGGTAGCAAAAGTGTTAAAAGGATCGAATGATGCAAGTATCAGAAAGTATGAGTTCCTACGAGAATTACCAACATTTGGACTGATGAAGGAACGCACATTAAAAGAGTTAACTCGCTTTATTGATTATTTGACAGCTGAAGGATATCTTCAGTTTGAAGGAGCTGAATTCCCCGTCCTTAAGGTGACTTCATCGGGTGCCGAGGTATTGAAAGGGCAAAAAACTATTCAAAAGAGGCTGGAGAAGATACGTATTGTAAGTCAAAGTATGAACAGTGATGACTTAAAGCTGTCGGATAATGACAATCGTTTGTTTGCAAAACTGAAAGAAAAGAGATTAGCTTTAGCTCGAGAAGCAGGGCTACCACCGTTCTTGATTTTCTCAGATAAAACATTGTTGGCTATGGCCAAATTGAAACCACAAACAGATGTAGCATTTTTATCTATTCCAGGTGTGGGGGAGAAAAAGTTTGAAATTTATCATCAAGATTTTGCAAAGGTTATCAATGAATTTATTGTAATTTAATCATAATTATATTGACAAAAACTAATAATTGTCTTAAGGTAATATCAAGATATTAAAGTCGTTGAAACGAAGAGTAAATATGAAGCTGAAATACAAGCGAGTCAGGAGAGTGAAAGCTGACATGACGTAACATATTGAAGATGAACGTGGATGATACTGTGGAATTGATTATGCAGTCGGTTAAACGCCGTTATAGTTATGAGAGCACATTGTGCTGAATTTGGGTGGTACCACGTTTTTTACGTCCCTGTTAGTCTTATGACTAACAGGGATTTTTTTAGTTTATACGAGTTTTTATCTAAAAGTGTAATCCATATAATAAGTATATTGAGGAATTGAAGATGACAAACAAACATTTAGTGCTACAAACAGATTTTGGATTACAGGATGGGGCTGTGAGTTCAATGCGTGGTGTCGCTTATGGTGTGGCGAATAACATTGTTGTTAGTGATTTAACGCATGGTATTACACCGTTTAATATTTTTGAAGGATCATTCCGTTTGTTCCAAACTTTTGATTATTGGCAGCCGGGTACAGTATTTGTCTCAGTTGTTGACCCTGGCGTTGGGTCAAAACGTTTGTCAGTTATTGCCAAAACAAAAACAGGTCATTATATTGTTACACCAGATAACGGTACATTGTCACATTTATTGTCTAATGATTTAATTGATAGTGTAAGAGTTATTGACGAAACGACACAACGTTTGCCAGGATCTGAAAAGTCGTCAACTTTTCATGGTCGAGATATTTATGCTTATAATGGGGCTAAATTAGCTAGCGGACAAGTTTCATTCGAAGACTTTACGAAAGAATTACCAGTTAGGGACTTAGTACGTTTGCCAATTACACCAGGCATTTACCAAGAAACGGTTTATGGGCAACCTCAGTTAGTTGGTAATATTGACATTACTGATGTAAACTTTGGTTCATTATGGTCGAATATTCCATTAAATGAGTTCGAAAAAATGAACTTACAGTACGGTGATACTTTACGTGTACAGATTAAGTGTGATGATAGTTTGTTATTTGATGAAGTATTGCCATATGTTCATACGTTTACTGATGTGAATCCGGGAGAACCTTTGATTTATATTGATTCAGTGTATACAGTGGCTCTTGGATTACACACAGGTAGTTTTGAGCAAACTTATCATGTGGGGGCCGGTCAAGGTTGGGCGGTCTCCTTAACAAAAGAAGTATAATGATATCAAAGGACAAGGAGAGAATTCATGAAAGAAAGTAATAAAAAAGCAGGTTTATCCGTTCGATCTGTCGTCGCAACTGGCATTGGTGCTGCAGTATTTTTCATTTTAATGAAATATATTGCAATTCCAACTGGCGTACCAAATACTAATGTGAATGTTGCTGAAGGTTGGTTGGCGCTTATTGCTGGTTTGTTCGGTCCAGTTGTTGGTTTCTTAGTTGGGATTATTGGGCATACACTTACGGATGCAACTTATGGAGCACCTTGGTGGTCATGGGTTCTAGCAGATGGTGTCTTTGGTCTATTGCTTGGATTCAGCAAACGTTTTCTGGATCTTGAGGGTGGTGATTTATCGACTAAAAAATTAGTTCAGTTTAATGTTTGGCAAGTCATTGCTAACGTTATTGCTTGGTTACTAGTTGCACCAATTGGTGATATATTGATATATAAGCAACCAGCTAACAAAGTTTTTTTGCAAGGAATAACTGCAACCATCGTTAATGTTTTATCAGTAGCTATTATTGGGTCAATTTTGTTAATAGCATATGTTAAATCACGTCCAAAAAAGAATTCATTACGTAGTGAATAAGTAGCTGTTAAGCTACGTACATAGGGGAAAACATGGTAGAACCATTTATTGATTTTCAACATGTAACATTTAAATATAATGCGCAATCTGAACCGACGTTACATGATGTGAGTTTTCAAATTTATCCTGGTGAGAAAGTGCTAATTGCAGGTGCATCTGGCTCGGGTAAGACGACGTTGTTACGACTACTGAATGGTTTAATACCACAAGCTTATCAAGGTGATGTTGAAGGTGAATTGAAAATAAATGGGAAAAACATTTTAAACCAATCATTATTTGATTTATCGCTCCAAGCGGGGACTGTGCTACAAGATTCTGATGCACAATTTGTTGGCATGACAGTGGCTGAAGATATTGCTTTTGCGCTTGAAAATGATAATCAACCCATTAAAGCAATTAAGGAAAAAGTAGTTAAGTGGGCAACGAGATTTGGTTTGAAGACGCGTTTAAACTTGGCTCCTCAATCATTGTCAGGTGGACAAAAACAACGCACTGCTATGGCTGGTGTTCTCGTTGATGAGGGTAAGTTGTTATTATTTGATGAGCCATTAGCTAGTCTGGATCCAGCAGCTGGGGCAGATGCTATGTCAGTCATTGATGAACTTCAGCAAGAACGTAATATGACTGTGATAGTGATTGAACATCGAATTGAAGAGGTTTTACGTGCCAATGTTGATCGTGTGATTGTTGTAGCTAACGGTAAAATTATCGCAAATGATAATCCAACTGCCATTATTCAGGCTGGAATATTGTCTGAAAATGGTTTAGATGAACCATTGTACGTTCAGTTATTACGTCGAGCTGGTGCGCCGGTCGATACGTTACCCAATGTAGCGAATATCGAACAAGTTGATGCTTCCGCATATAAACAACAGATTCAAGCAATAGCAGAACCAGTTCAATCACTGGTTCGCAATGGTAAACAACTAATTGTTAATAATCTAACGTTTTCTTACGATCATCAAGAACCGTTATTCAAAGATTTATCAACGACAATTCATGAAGGAGAAATACTAGGTATTGTTGGTAAAAATGGTTCGGGTAAGACAACATTATCCCATTTATTAACTGGTTTTTTAAAACCAAGTTCGGGTGATATACAGTTAAACGGTCGTTCGTTACTCGGTAACTCAATTAAGGAGCGAGCAGATCATATTGGCTATGTTTTACAAAATCCTAATCATATGATTACCAAATCAGTAGTTTTTGATGAGGTTGCAAGTGGCTTGAGACTGCGTAAAATTGATGAAGAAGAGGTAAATGAGCGAGTAAGGAAAATATTGCAGCTTGTTGATCTTGATGGTATGCGTAATTGGCCTATTTCAGCGTTGAGTTTTGGACAAAAGAAGAGGCTTACTATTGCGGCAGTCTTGGTATTGAAACCAGAAATTTTAATATTAGATGAGCCAACAGCTGGTCAAGATGCTACACACACGTCTCAGTTACTAAGTTTTTTGAAAAACATTAATGCATCCAATCATACAACAATTATTATCATTACACATGACATGCATTTACTAGCAAACTTTGTTCAACGTGCAGTAGTTATTGTTGACGGACAAATACTAGCTGACACAACACCTGCAGAACTATTAGCAAATGAAAAATTAGTTGAGGCAGCTAGTTTACGTACGACAAGCATTTATCGTTTAGCGCAACGACTGGACATTGCACATCCAGAAGAACTTAATGCGGCAATAAGGAAATAAAATGGATAACTCATTATTTGGCTATAAAGCAAGAGAAACTTGGATTAATCATACTACCGGTACTGCTAAATTAGTGGGCTTTTTAGCTTTGACAACAATTGGAATGATTTCCTATGACACACGTTTTTTAGTTGCTCTGACCATTTTATCATTCGCTTTAATCAAAATGGCGCACATTGAATACCAAGAATATGCACTTCTTTTACGGCTGGTACTATTTATTGGGTTAATTAATTTAGTGATGATTACAGTTTTGGCACCTCAATATGGGGTACAACTATATGGGACCAAACATATATTATTTGGTAGTGGTTGGTTCACAATAACAACCGAGCAACTGTTCTATGAAGCTAATCTTTTGTTAAAATATTTATTTTCATTTCCATTGGCAATCGTACTACTTTTTACTACCAATCCCAGTGAATTTGCAGCAGGACTAAATAAAATCGGTGTGCCATACAAGGTAGCATATGCTGTTGCAATAACATTACGTTATATTCCCGATGTACAAAGTGATTATCGAACAATTAGTTTAGCACAACAAGCACGTGGTTATGAGATATCAAAAAAATCTAACTTAATGAAGCGCATGAAAGGTATTGTGCAAATTATTTTACCTTTGGTATTTTCAAGCCTAAACCGAATTGATACAATCAGTCAAGCTATGGAGCTAAGACGTTTTGGTCGGTATAATAAACGCTCATGGTATCAAGAACAAAGTTTCTCTAAAAGTGATGTGGGGATGATCTTAGCCGCACTGTTTATTGTCATGATTGGTGTATTACTGTTTGTGACTAATGGAGGTCGAATGTGGAACCCTTTCAAATAACAGTTGAACAATGGCAACAAAAGGCGCAAACTTATAAATCTGAGTTATTGAGTGACTTGTTGCAGTTTTTAGCAATACCTTCTGTTTTAGATAAAACAACAGCTAATTTGCAGAAACCATTTGGAGATGGTATCGAAACAGCACTACAGTTTTTGGTAGATATTGGACGTAGAGATGGCTTTAAAGTTGAACGTGTTGCGGATAACATGGTTGTTGTGATTGATTATGGTCCGGATGATGCAACAGAAACGTTCGGGGTATTATCACATGTCGATGTGGTACCCGGCGGCGATGCATGGTCAATAACATTGCCGTTTAGTCCTAAAATTATCGGCAATCGTCTATATGGACGTGGATCACATGATATGAAAGCTGACTTGATTGCCAGTTATTACGCGCTTAAACAACTTAAGGATGCTGGTTTTCAACCACGAAAAAAAATTCGTTTAATTTTTGGCAGTGATGAGGAGTCAGATTGGCGTGATATGAAAGCATATTTAGAACAAGTGGGGGAACCAACGCTTGGCTTTTCTCCAGATGGTGCGTTTCCAGTTGTGCCTGGTGAAAAAGGTGTGTTGACTTTGTCTATTCAGTTTCAAGGAACGAGTCTGGGTGATTGGAAGTTACATCAGTTTAGAGCTGGTGAACGAGATAATGTTGTGCCTGGTACTGCAACTGCCGATGTTGAATTACCAAATGACGTTGACATTAATGGTTTTTTGGCTGCCTATGAGCAATATCTTAAAAACACACCAATGATTTCTGGTATTGGCCAATATGATGATGGGCATATCATGTTAACTCTTTATGGAAAATCTGCACATGGTGCTTACCCAGAGGACGGTTTAAATGCGGGCACTTATTTGGCGCGTTTTCTATTAGATTATCATTTTGATCAGCAAGCCCATGCCTTTTTAGAGTTTCTTGGCAGTACAAATCATAAGAATGTTTTTGGTGAAAAAATTGGATTGGTTTATCACGATGATATTATGGGTGATTTGACAGTAAACGTTGGCAAAATTTTATTTAAAGCTAATACTAATAGTGAAATCCGAATTAATTTTCGTTACCCAATAGGCATTACAGAAACTGCAATTTTAACACAAGTTCAACGTCATATGGGCGATTTAGATGCCAAAATATTTAAACAAGAGGCGTTTGGTACGCAACCACACATGGTAGATCTTAATGATCCAATCGTAACGACACTAGCTGATATTTATGCGCAACATACACATACTCAAAAAACTTATAAGATTTCTAATGGTGGATCGTATGCCCGCCTATTAAAACGTGGTGTGGCATTTGGTGGTCAATTTCCTGATGTACCAGTAATGAGTCATCAGCCAAATGAGTATGTATTAGTGGATAATATTCCTAAAACCCAAGCCATTTTTGCTCAAGGAATATATGAAATGACTCGTTGACATAACGAACCAATGTTCGTATACTTAAGAGTACGAATGTTTGTTTTAATTATGAAATACAACTGAGTAACATAGAGGTTAGAATCGTATTATAAATTACCAGTGAAAATAATTCTGATAAGTACTTGTAAAGTGTACCTATAATATAGTACAATTAGTAATTGTGAATGCACAATTTGTGCTATCACTCCTTGCAGCCAAGGCTGCCAGAGACCAAAAGGAGGAAATAAAATGGCTATATCATACGAAATGACTTATATTGTTCGCCCTGATTTGGATGCGGATGCTAAGAAGACTCTTGTAGAGCGCTTCGACGGAATCTTGACAGACAACGGTGCAACAATCCAAAAGTCAGCTGACTGGGCGACTCGTCGTTTTGCATACGAAATTGCTGGTTACCGTGAAGGTACATACCACATTATCAATTTTACTGCAGAAGACGATAAGGCTATCAACGAATTTGATCGTTTGGCAAAGATTTCTCAAGACATCTTACGTCATATGATCGTTAAGCGCGACGCAGAATAATTTAAATTTTCACTGGGAAAGGAGCGTTAATTATGATTAATCGAGTAGTATTAATTGGGCGATTGACCCGTGATGTTGAATTACGTTACACGCAATCCGGTGTAGCAGTCGGTACGTTTAGTTTGGCGGTTAACCGTCAGTTCACCAATGCAAGTGGTGAGCGTGAAGCTGACTTTATTAACGCTGTTATTTGGCGTAAAGCAGCCGAAAATTTTGCGAATTTCACTGGAAAAGGTGCGCTTGTTGCCATTGAAGGTCGTTTGCAGACAAGAAATTATGAAAATAACGCTGGCCAACGCGTTTATGTGACTGAAGTAGTTGCTGATAATTTCTCATTACTGGAATCTCGCGCTGAAAGTGAGAAACGTCGTTCCCAGAACGGTTCATCAACACTAAATAATGCTGGTGATAACTTTGGCGGTTCTAACGATCATTCGTTTGGTGGTAATGACAATTCATTTAGTGGCGTTGATCCCTTTGCAAGTGCGAGTTCAAACTCAAATGCGCAATCATCAGCTTCGTCCAATAGTGCCCCTAACCCGTTTGCGGCTAGTGGTAATACAGAAATTGATATATCAGATGATGATTTACCATTCTAAAATAAATTAAACATTACGAAAGGAGCTTCATTATGTCAGAACAAAACTCACGTCCACAAAATTCAGAACGTCCACAACGTTCACGTCGTCCACAAGGCGGCCCACGTCGTCGTCGTAAGGTTGATTTTATCGCTGCTAACCACATCGAATATATTGACTATAAGAACACTGAATTATTAGAACGTTTCATCTCAGAACGTGGTAAGATTTTGCCACGTCGTGTGACTGGTACTTCTGCAAAGAACCAACGCAAGGTAACTACTGCTATCAAGCGTGCACGTATCATGGCTTTGTTGCCATTCGTTACGGAAGATTAATTCCTAAAAGCCTGAGGCGGTTGCCTTAGGCTTTTTATTTTTCTGATAAAACGAAGATAATCGCCTGCCTTAGAGAAAAGGGATTATCATAATTAATATGACCACCCTGTGGTAAAATAGAGAGTATGATAGTTTAGAAGGAAGTAGCAAGTGAAACGTTTTTTTAGTTTTAAAAATTTACCGATATTCTTTCAAAATACCAAACTAAGCACAGTAGCAGTTTTATTGCTGGTTTCAAGTGTAATGAGTGTTATTTTCGCTATGCTTTTTAATGTGACCTTTGGTCTTATTTGGTTAGCGTTGGTAATTATTGGATTAGTTTTCAGTACGCAAGCCTTTAAAGAGGTGAGCGAGGACGCACAAGAATATCTATCTGGCTTAGGATACCGCATTGCACGTAGTGAACAAGAGGCGTTAATTAGAATGCCAATTGGCATTATTCTGCTGAATGAGGATAAGAAGATTGACTGGATTAATCCCTATATGCAAGCGTATCTCAATAAAAGAGATGTTTTAGGGTTGGAACTTTCAGAATTGGATGATAAGTTAGCCACAGAAATCAGCAGTTATGCAGATGCTTCTGAGACAAATACAATAACTTGGCAAGGTAAGCAGTTTTCCTTGTTTGTTCAGCAAAATTTACGCGTTATTTACTTGATGGACATTAGTGAGTATGCGGCAATTAGTCAAAAGTATGAAGACCATCAATTGTTTAGCGGTTTAATATCGGTTGATAACTATGAGGAAGTTACAGATGGTATGAGCGAATCTGAAACATCCACTTTAAGAACGTATGTTACGAGGGCTCTGTCTGATTGGGCGCTGGAGCATCACATTTACATCCGACGCTTAAATACAATTCATTATGTTATGTTTGGTTATCAGGCAGCACTTAAAGAAGCGGAAAAAGATAAGTTTAGTGTTTTAAAAGCTATTCGAGAAGCAACAGCCCAACAAAACTCACCTGTAACACTCTCTGTTGGTATAGCCTATGACGACACAGATATAAATAAGCTTGCTAAAATGGCACAGACCAATTTAGATTTAGCTCTAGGGCGTGGCGGAGACCAGGTTGTGGTTAAATCTGAGCATGCATCAGCACGTTTTTATGGTGGTGCTAGTAATCCTATGGAGAAGCGCACGCGTGTGCGTGCACGTATGGTATCACAAACCATTGCTGAATTGATGGAACAAGCTGACAATATTATGATTGTTGGACATGCTATGCCAGATTTAGACGCTGTTGGTTCTGGTTTGGGTGTGTGGCGTATGGCGCAAACTAAAAACAAACCGGCATTCTTAGTGTTAGACGAAAAGCATGTTTATAGTGATATTCAACTATTATTAGCAGAACTTCGTAAAAAGCCTGCGGAATTTGTAGCGCCTGGGTCGAATATTGGTGATTCGATTGTGGATGAATCTCGTGCCCTCAAATTAGTTAGAGATAACACTTTGTTGGTTTTAGTTGATCATGCAAAAGCTAGTATTTCTGGTGCGCCACAGTTATTAGAAAGATTAGCTAATCGAGTGGTAGTCATTGACCATCATCGTTTGGCCGAACAAGGGCTAGATGAAAAACCATTGATGTCATATATTGAGCCGTATGCTTCTTCTACTTCAGAATTAGTAGTTGAATTATTGCAATATCAAGATCAATCACATGCACCGATTACAAAATTAGAGTCTACAGCTATGCTGGGTGGTATACAGATTGATACTAAAAACTTCACTTTGCGCACAGGATCACGTACATTTGATGCGGCTAGTTATTTACGTGCAAATGGTGCTGATAGTAATTTGATTCAATCGTTTATGAAAGAAAAATTCTCCGATTTTAAATCGAGAAGTCATCTAGTCAATCTAGCAGAAATTCATGAAGGGAATGCGATTGCTGTAGGTGATCACAAGGATATTTATTCTGGATTACTGACAGCACAAGCAGCTGATGAATTGCTACAGATTAGTGGTGTATATGCATCATTTGTCATTACAAAGAGGCAAGATGGGCGAGTGGGTATTTCTGCTCGTTCAACTGGTGAACGTAACGTGCAACGTACTATGGAGGCTCTTGGAGGTGGTGGGCATTTATCTAATGCGGCAACTCAAATTGACAATGTAACAACGCAAGAAGCTAAACAAAAATTATTAAATGTCATTGCTGAACAAGCAGAGGACTGATAACATAGGGGATAAAAAATGAAAGTAGTATTTTTAGAAGACGTTAAAGGTCGTGGAAAAAAAGGTGAAGTTAAGGATGTGCCAGATGGCTATGCGAACAACTTCTTAATCAAAAATAAAAAGGCAGAACCTGCTACAGGTAGAAATCTGGGTGCGGTAAAAGGTCGCCAAAAAGCGGAAGAAAAAGCTGCTGCTGAGGAGTTGGCTGAGGCAAAAAAATTAGCAGAATTCTTTGCAAATGAGAAAACTGTCATTGAGTTAACCGGTAAGTCAGGTAAAGATGGGCGCCTATTTGGTGCAGTTTCAACCAAGCAGATTGCTGCTGCGTTAGAAAAACAGTATAAAATTAAGATTGATAAGCGAAAAATGGAGTTAAATCAACCAATACATGCACTTGGTTATACAGATGTACCAGTCAAGTTGCATAGAGAAGTGACGGCGCAAATGCGTGTTCATGTCAGTGAGGGTTAAATATGGATAATCCGGTATTAAATGAATATCGGCAAGTACCGCAAGATGGTGATGCTGAACGTGCAGTTCTCGGATCCATTTTTTTTGATGTTAAATCAGAGAATGCAATGGTCGAAGCTAGTGCAATATTGGTACCAGAAGATTTCAATAAGTTAGCCAACCAAACGATTTTTAAAGCAATGCAGGTTTTGGTTGATGAAAGTCGTCCGATTGACATTTTAACAGTACAAGATAAGTTAAACAGCATGCAACAACTAGAAAATGTTGGAGGTGTAGCTTATTTAGCAGAAATATCCGAATCGACTGCTTCATCGGCTAATTTGAAACATTATGCTAATATTGTACGTGAAAAATCAGTCTTACGTAAAATGATTGACACTTTAACACGCACGATGTCATTAGCTTATGATGCTGCCGAGCCTAGTGAAGATTTATTAGCACAATTGTCACGTACCATTGATACAATTGCAGAAAACCGAGGAGATGAAAATTTTCGAAGAATCAAAGATGTTTTGCAGGAGTATCAGGCTAATTTAGATGAAGCGGTAAAGAATGACAGTGACATTGTTGGGTTGTCCACCGGATATCCGGAAATGGATAAAATTACACATGGTTTTCGAAATGATCAAATGATTGTTTTTGGTGCACGTCCAGCTGTTGGTAAGACAGCCTTTGTGTTGAATATTGCTCGTAATGTCGCCAAGAATGAAAAAGTACCAGTAGTTATTTTTGAAATGGAGATGAGTTCCACGGATATTGTTGGCCGCTTGCTTGCCGGTGAA
This sequence comes from Leuconostoc litchii, assembly GCF_008107645.1. Taxonomy (GTDB): domain Bacteria; phylum Bacillota; class Bacilli; order Lactobacillales; family Lactobacillaceae; genus Leuconostoc; species Leuconostoc litchii. The sequence goes on from NZ_SDGY01000005.1 coordinate 86,470, forward strand.
GGATCTATTGATTCTAGTCACTTAACTACAGGCCAAATGACACAAGAGGATTGGCAAGCGTTAACTTTAGCGATGCAATCATTAGCGCAAATGCAAATTTATATGGATGATACGGCGGGTATAAAGATTAATCAAATTAGTGCCAAACTTCATCAATTAGAACGTGATTTACTGAGTGATATGACACCCGAAGAGCGAGTTCAAAATCCCCATCCGATTGGTATGGTGGTGATTGATTATTTGGGATTGATTGAGTCTAATAATTCAGAAAGCAGACAACAGGCAGTGTCCGAAGTTTCACGAGCCATTAAAAAAATGGCAAAGGAGTTAAATACACCGATTATTGCCCTTGCTCAGTTAAGCCGAGGTGTTGAACAACGAACTGACAAGAGACCGGTTCTATCTGATTTACGTGACTCAGGTTCTATCGAACAAGATGCTGATGTGGTAGCCTTTTTGTATCGAGATGATTATTCTCGTGGCGACTCTGAAGATGGTGAAGGGGATCCGCGTGAAGAACAAGAAGCTGTGCCTATTGAAATTATATTTGAAAAGAATCGAGCAGGTGCTCGTGGTACAGCTACGTTAATGTTTAATAAGCCAACCTTTAAATTTAATGCTATGGCACCATTATATCGGGATGATATGAACGCTGGTGCACCAGATGTTAGTCCAGGATGGTAAGTAAAAGAGTATACAAAAAAACTGCATGCTATCATGCAGTTTTTTTATAATACGAACATTTTTCGATACGATCTAAAGATATTTATAAAAAATATAATATTTTAAATATATGAAAGATAAAATATTAGTACTTAAAATATATTGTTTCTGAAAAAGTAATGAGTATAAAATAAACACTACTATTTTTTATTTCTTTGAAATGGGTTGAAATAGTGGTTGTATAAAAATTTTTTTTGAATAAAACTATAATCAAAATGACGAACTATTTTTACTAAATTAATCATTATCGTTTCTTTTTAACCAAATTATAACTAGGAGTATATTATGGTAAATGATATACTAAAAACATTTATATGGGGAGAAAAAGTAATGAGATTAAAATTTTTATCTGGCTTATGGCCGGTTGTTTTGTGTGGAGTGCTTTTTACAAGTGGCAGTACGGTTATTTATGCGGATGTTCAAATTACGAACAATATAGATAACTATAGCAAACCAAACCTTGAGCCTGATTATCAAAAAACAAATCAAGATAATCGACAAGACATCGCAGTGCAGTTCTTAGGAATTAATGATTTACACGGTGGCTTGGAAACAACAGGTTCTGTAGATATTGGATCAAAAACATATGAAGATGCTGGAACTGTTGGACGTTTGGCGTCCTATTTAAATCAAGCCGAGTCACACTTTAAAAAAGTGACAAAATCTAGTAATAGTTTACGCATTGAAGCTGGTGATATGGTAGGAGCTGCGCCAGCAAATTCATCTTTATTGGCACATGAATCAACGATGCACGTGCTGCGGGCAATGAAATTCAAAATTGGCACTTTGGGCAATCATGAATTTGATCAAGGATTGCCAGCATTTAACCGTATACTGACTGGTGGTAAGCCAAGTAGTAGTGCTGATTCTTTAGTAAAAAAATATACACATTATTCGTCTGGAATTAACATCGTTGTAGCGAATGTAATTAACAAAAAAGACCATAAAATACCGTATGGCTACAAACCATATATGATTAAAACTGTGAAGCAAAATAACAAAACCGCTAAAATAGGTATTATTGGTTTGGAAACCTCTACACTATCAAGTTTGACACTGTATAAAAACTACAAAGATTATCAAATTTTAGATGAAGCAAAAACAATTGCAAAATATGATAAGATTTTACGTAAAAAAGGGGTTAATGCTGTTGTTGTCGTTGGGCATACTGGTGTACAAAGTAAAGATAACACTACAAGTGGTCCAACAGTAGATATTTTAAAGAAGCTTAATGATATTGATCCGGACAATAATGTTGGATTATATATTGCTGCACACTCTCATCAATATGCCAATGCACAAGTTGGTCATACTCATGTTGTACAGGCTGTATATACTGGAAAAGCCTATGATGATAGTTGGAGCTATATTAGTTCTAAAACAGGGAAATTCACCAAAGTATCGACGCATGTGTATCCAGTATTGTCGCACAAAGACGATGTAACAACCAAAGCTGATAAAAAAGTGGTTTCGATTGTAAAAAATGCGGATAAACTTGTTAAGGGAAAAGTGAATAATGTTATAGGATATGCAGGTGAGGCTGAGACTATTACTGGTCGATTACATAATAGTGCCACGATGGAAAATGAAGCAGGTGAGTTAGTTGCCGATGCCCAGTTATACGGTGCTCAAAAGGCCAACTTGAAACCTAATTTTGCGTTTACAAATACTGGTGGGGTTCGATCTGACTTAGCTGTGAAATCTAATAAAGCTATTACATGGGGATCAGCACTAGCTGTGCAGCCATTTGGCAATATCCTGCAGGTAGTTGAAATGTCAGGCAGTCAAATTCGCCAAGCGCTGAACGAACAATATGATGAAAATCAACAATATTATTTGCAGATAGCTGGTTTAACATATACTTATGAAAAAAATGATGATGAGAATCAGCCTTACACGGTTAAAAATATGTGGGATAGTAAGGGACAGTTAGTTTCAGATAATCAAACCTACCGTGTTGTTATTAATGATTTTTTACATGGTGCAGGTGATAATTTCTTTGCTTTTAAAAATACTAAAATCATTGGTGCAGTGGGAACAGATACAGATGTATTTATTAAATATATTAAAGCGATGACGAAAACCGACCATAAAGTAGTGGCACCAATTCTAAACAGAAAAAAACTTGTTGAATAAGTAAAAAGCCTTAGTCTGTCGGTTGAACTAAGGCTTTTTATAGCGTGTATTGTAATGTTGAAACAATTATAATAACTATTATATAAAATGGAACACCACGGCCAAAATTACGCCAATCAGTAGTGGACAAATTAAATCCCAGTAATAAGCTACAGATGATCACTATCACAATTATATTTTTAAGATATGAACCAGGAGTCCATACAAATTTCATGAGTATCAAAATAACACTAGAGACACCAACTACAGGTGCTACACTAATAAATGTATTTCCTAATTTTTGATAAAAACTATGTGGATTATACTCACGATTGACATAGCCTAGCACACCGTCATCACTAATTTGCCATAACCGAAACTCAAGAATATGATGTCGAAAAATAATGGCTACAATTAAGTGACTAACTTCATGCGTTATAACACCAAAAAAACTTAAAATAGCGGTAATTCTATAAGATGTATGTAGTGTTAACCATTGTGTTAAAAAGCCGGAAAGGAAACTAATAAACCAAGCGATGATGATTGGAATAACTAAGAAGTAGATGATATTGTGTGCTAACAATAATAAAAAATTACTCATGTTCTAGTAGGTCCGCAAACTGAGAATGTAGTAGGTTAACAATTTCCTTAGGATTAACTTTATCTGAGCGACCCAGTTCGCCGCCACTGACAAGAATGTGGGATTTTTCAGACGCCGTGTGGTCAAAATATATTGGAAAATGTTTATTTTGCCAGATACCTACAGGATTATTGGCACCATGAATGTAACCAGTAGTTTTTTGAAGATCCTTTAGTGGAAGCATTGCCACTTTTTTGTTACCAGAAATTATTGCTAATTTTTTCAGTGATAAGTGCTTTGTAATTGGCAAGACGGCAACAATTGGACCAGTCTTATCGCCATTTGCCGCTAATGTTTTGTAGATATCATCGTGTTTCACGTGAAACGTCTCAAGGATTACATCACGTTCAGCCGGCGTTTTATCTAATATATTGAGTTCGAGAGGTTCGTAGTTTATGTTATGTTTATCCATTACTTGTTCAGGTAATGTTTTTTTCATTTTCTTTTTACTCATGCCACTATTTTAACACAAATTGGGTCCACCAATACAATGACTGGTCAGACCAATGTGTGGTATACTAAATAACATTATGTCAGAAGCTATCTATGTGACCGTACAAGCGGATCTAAAACAAAAAATTTACCAAGGTGAATTTCCTAATTTAAAATTACCAGATGAACGTTCGTTAGCTGAACAATACGGTGTTTCACGTTCCTCAATTAAACGTGCATTGAATGTATTAGTCCAACAAGGTGTTATTTTTAAGAAGCGGGGAAGCGGTACTTTTGTTAACCCATTATATCTTAAAAATCATGCAATTTTCCAGCATGAGGGTTCAAACCTGGGTGTATCAGACTCATTTCGTGTTGACGGGCAAGCACCAAGTATTGAGTTGCTTGATTTTCAAGTCATTCCAGCAACACCGGAACAGCAGCAAGCACTTTTTCTCAACGACGGCGATTTTGTATATGAAATTAAACGGTTGCGTCGCTTGGAGGGAGTGCCGTTTATGATTGAACGTGGCTATGTACCCATTAATGTATTGCCTGGATTAAATAGAAGTATTGTATCTGGATCAGTCTATGAATACATTGAAAAAACGAAACACCGAACAGTAACAAAGTCATTTATGACTATTATGGCTGAGCCATCTAACCTTGAAGATCAGCAGTTACTTGAACTAAAAGCCAATGAGCCTGTTGGTATTATGGAAGGTATTTTTTTCATGGACGATGGGACACCTTTAGAATTTTCGACGATGCGCTTACATTATAAGTATCTCCGATACAACGCTTTTGTAAGCTTAGATTCTGAATGATACAAAATAATAAAGTTAATTGTTGGTTCAAGAACAAAGCGATTTATGATGAAAACTGCTTTGTTCTTGAATTTTTTGTTACTATAATAAAAATAAATTGGTGCGTTCCAATTGGTTTTAAAAACCAACCAAATTTTAAAAAGACATGACCCAATTAGGACTTTTCTCTTGAAGAAAAAAGTGTAATCGGTTATACTATAGGAGTAAATAACGGAAGAAGTTCGTGGTTTACAGTGTTTATTATTCTTGCAAAAAATAAGGAGTACTTAATCTCATGGCAGATTTCGATTCAAAAGAGTACTTAGAACTTGTTGATAAGTGGTGGCGTGCAACCAACTATTTGTCAGCAGGGATGATCTTCTTGAAGAGCAACCCATTGTTCTCTGTTACGAATACACCTATTAAGGCTGAAGATGTAAAAGTTAAGCCAATCGGACACTGGGGTACTATCTCAGGTCAGACATTCTTGTATGCACATGCTAACCGCTTGATCAACAAGTATGGTTTGAACATGTTTTACATCGGTGGTCCTGGTCACGGTGGCCAAGTTATGGTTACTAATGCTTACCTAGATGGCGCATATACTGAAGACTATCCTGAAATTACTCAAGATATCGAAGGTATGAGTCATTTGTTTAAGCGTTTCTCATTCCCTGGCGGTATTGGATCACACATGACTGCTCAAACACCAGGTTCATTGCATGAAGGTGGTGAATTGGGTTATTCATTGAGCCACGCTTTCGGTGCTGTTTTGGACAATCCTGACCAAGTTGCTTTTGCAGTTGTTGGTGATGGTGAAGCCGAAACAGGTCCATCAATGGCCTCATGGCATTCAATCAAGTTCTTGAATGCAAAGAATGATGGTGCTGTTTTGCCAATCTTGGATTTGAACGGATTTAAGATTTCAAACCCAACAATCTTCTCACGTATGAGTGATGAAGAAATCACAAAGTTCTTTGAAGGTTTGGGTTACTCACCTCGCTTCATCGAAAATGATGATATTCATGACTACGCCACTTATCACCAACTTGCAGCTAACGTTTTGGATCAAGCTATTGAAGATATTCAAGCTATTCAAAAAGATGCACGTGAAAACGATAAGTTCCAAGATGGTACAATCCCTGCATGGCCAGTAATTATTGCTCGCTTGCCAAAGGGTTGGGGTGGACCAACGCACGATGCAAGTAACAATCCTATTGAAAACTCATTCCGTGCGCACCAAGTACCATTGCCTCTTTCACAAAATGACCTTGCAACATTGCCTGAATTCGAAGACTGGATGAACTCATACAAGCCTGAAGAATTATTCAATGCTGATGGTTCTTTGAAGGATGAATTGAAAGCTATCGCTCCTAAGGGTGACAAGCGTATGTCAGCTAACCCTATTACAAATGGTGGTGCTGATCGTTCAGACTTGAAGTTGCCTAACTGGAGAGAATTCGCTAACGATATCAATGATGATACACGTGGTAAGGAATTTGCTGACAGCAAGCGCAACATGGACATGGCAACATTGTCAAACTATTTGGGTGCAGTTTCAAAATTGAACCCAACTCGTTTCCGCTTCTTCGGTCCTGATGAAACAATGTCAAACCGTTTGTGGGGATTGTTTGATGTAACACCACGTCAGTGGATGGAAGAAATCAAGGAACCACAAGACCAATTGTTGAGTCACACAGGTCGTATCATTGATTCACAATTGTCTGAACATCAAGCTGAAGGTTGGCTTGAAGGTTATACTTTGACTGGTCGTGTTGGAATCTTTGCGTCATACGAATCATTCTTGCGTGTTGTTGATACAATGGTTACGCAACACTTCAAGTGGTTACGTCACGCTTCAGAACAAGCATGGCGTAATGATTATCCATCATTGAACTTGATTGCAACTTCAACTGCATTCCAACAAGATCACAATGGATATACTCACCAAGATCCAGGTATGTTGACTCACTTGGCTGAAAAGAAGTCAAACTTCATTCGCGAATACTTGCCAGCTGATGGTAACTCATTGTTGGCTGTTCAAGAACGTGCCTTCTCAGAACGTCATAAGGTTAACTTGTTGATTGCTTCTAAACAACCACGTCAACAATGGTTTACAGTTGAAGAAGCTGATGTATTAGCAAACGAAGGTTTGAAGATCATTGATTGGGCTTCTACTGCACCTTCTGGCGATGTTGACATTACATTTGCATCTGCTGGTACTGAACCAACAATTGAAACTTTGGCTGCGTTATGGTTGATTAACCAAGCATTCCCAGAAGTTAAGTTCCGCTATGTGAACGTTGTTGAATTACTACGTTTGCAAAAGAAGTCAGAACCTAACATGAATGACGAACGTGAATTATCACCTGAAGAATTTAACAAGTACTTCCAAGCTGATACACCAGTTATCTTTGGTTTCCATGCTTACGAAAACTTGGTTGAATCATTCTTCTTCGAACGTAAGTTCACTGGTGATGTATACGTGCATGGTTATCGTGAAGATGGTGACATCACAACGACATATGACATGCGTGTATATTCACACTTGGATCGCTTCCATCAAGCTAAGGAAGCTGCTGAAATTTTGTCTGCAAATGGTAAGATTGACCAAGCTGCTGCTGATACATTTATCGCTAAGATGGATGACACGTTGGCAAAGCACTTTGAGGTTACTCGTAATGAAGGTCGTGATATCGAAGAATTCACTGACTGGAACTGGTCACCACTTAAGTAATTTACAGGTTACTTTGTCAAAAACCAACTATTATTTTAATAGTTGGTTTTTTATTGTGAAAATAACTGCGCAATAAATAAGATGAAATAATTAGAGAAAAAAGTAAGTTATGGAAAATTCTATTTGTTTAGAAATTAGATGATTTTTAGAAAAATAATAAAAGCCCCTGATTAGCTAGCTAATCAGGGGCTTTTAAAAATCACCGTATCAGCTGCTCATAGTCTGAAATGACAAATGAGCAGAATAAATATCAGCTCATTGTCATTAAGAAATACTGACAATGATGCTGCGAATGAGTTGATTATTTACTGACATGGTTTTATTCATAGCATTTTCTCCAAATGTTTATTTGAATTAATTAAAACATATATATAATTTCAAGTCAAGTTCACATTTTAATTTCATAAATCAGCTGGATATACGGCAATTCTGTGATTTGATATGGGTATGATTTTAATTGGTTTAGGATAAAATTTTGAGAGTAGTGACTCAGTCAATATCTCACTACGATTCCCCTGTGCAAAAATTTGGCCATGTTTAAGTAGCATTACATTTTGAAAAATCGGCAAAATTTCCTCGGTGTAGTGCGAAACAAATAATAAAGTTGGATGATTAGGTAGTTTTGCAAGTTTATTAATTTGCACTAATAATGATTCGCGAGCAAATAAGTCTAGACCATTGCAGGGTTCGTCAAGTATAAGTAACTCAGGATTACCCAGGAGAGCTCTTGCAATTAAAACTAATTGACGTTGACCTTGTGATAAAACTCGATATTGTTTATTGATTAGCTCAGATCCGCCTAATTTTTCTAGTAAGTTAATGGCTTCGTTCAAATCACTTTGTTCAAAATCGTTATGAATACCAATCGTACCGAACTTTCCACTTAAAACAATATATTGCGCTAAATGGTGTTCTGGGAATTGTGATTGAATAGCCGTAGAAATTAAGCCAATCCTTTTTTTAAGTTCTAGGACGTTAGTTTTTCCAAATGTTTCTCCGAGGACGTTGACCTTGCCAGTAGTAGCCCAATAGTCACCATAAAGCAATGACAATAATGTTGTTTTACCGGCACCGTTCAAACCCATCAATACCCAATTTTCGCCTTTTTTTAGAGTCCAATTGATATTTTGCAATATCATTTTTTCTCGTTCAAATGAAACGTTTTTCATTGATAATACTGCGTTTTCTGTCATATAACTATTCTCCTTTAGATTAAAAATAAATGAATAAACACATTTATAATATCATTTTTATAAATTATCAACTGTCTCAATTAACTGAAATATTCCGTTATTATATATCTAGAAATATTCCAAAGTTATATATTGTATTTTTAAACACTGATATAACAAAGATTATGAAGGGATTGATTGATGTTTTTTATATTTATCAAGTTGACATCATTAATTCGATTTGTCACAATACACTTGTTGCTTTGTTAATCGAAATCTAATTTTACTAATTTTCGAGGTGGCTGATAATTTTAAGAAGGGAGTAAACTATGAAAAATGTAGTATTAACCGAAAGTAAGAATGGTGCAGAGATACTACTAGATTCTTTAGAGAAAGCAGGTGTTGATAGTCTCTTCGGTTATCCTGGCGGGGCAGTTATACCACTATATGATGCGCTATATGAATCGAGTATCAAACATATACTTGTTCGCCATGAACAGGCAGCTTCGCATGCTGCAGAAGGCTATGCAAAGGCCACAGGGAAGCCAGGGGTTGTGCTAGTCACCTCAGGACCAGGGGCAACAAATACAGTTACTGGAATTGCAGATGCCTTTTGCGATTCAGTTCCATTAGTGGTTATATCTGGTCAAGTAGGTTCAGCAGCTATTGGTTCAGATGCCTTTCAAGAGTTAGATATTTTGTCTATAACAAGTTCTATAACTAAGATGAGTTATCAAGTTAGAACAGTTAGCGAATTACCATTAATTGTTGAAGAAGCATTTAAGGTCGCAGTCTCTGGTAGACCCGGACCGGTGCTAATTGATTTACCGAAAAGTGTTATGTTGGCAAAAAATGATGAAAATAATCATGCTAATACATTCTTCCACCAAATTGATAATGCTAAACCTGTTGTTGATACTGTTAAGGTACGCCAATTAGTAGCAGCTTTGTCTAAAGCTCGTCAGCCACTTATTATTGCTGGGGCAGGGGTTTTGAAATCAAATGCACAAGAATTATTACGAATACTAATGCACCGTTATCATATACCAGTTGTGTCGACATTATTAGGATTGGGTGCTGTTGATTCTGATGATCAACTGTTCTTGGGAATGGTTGGTATGCATGGGTCTGTTACAGCTAATACAGCAATCGATCAAGCAGATTTTATTTTGAATATTGGTTCAAGGTTTGACGATCGTGTTGTGACAAATGTAGACGATTTTGGGAAAAATGCAATAATTGCCCATGTTGATATTGATGCAACAGAGTTAGAAAAAGTATTGTCGACAACTTATGCTATTCACGCTAGTGCTGATGATGCTTTAAATGCTATTCTTTCTGAATTGAAGAATATAACGATGACTGATACATCAGCATGGCAAAATTTGAACCAGCACGCTAAAGGTGAATCAACTTTTCACTATCATAAGTTGCAAACTGCTATCATGCCTCAAGAAGTAATTCAAGCCGTTGGTGAAATTACCGAGGGGAATGCGATAGTAGTAACAGATGTTGGGCAACATCAGATGTGGGCAGCACAATTTTATCCATTCAAGCATAATTACCAAATGATAACTTCTGGCGGTTTAGGAACAATGGGGTATGGACTACCTGCAGCTATTGGGGCCAAATTTGCTAGGCGAGAAAAAGAAGTTGTGCTCTTTGTCGGTGATGGCGGGTTCCAAATGACATCGGAAGAACTAGCTATTTTGAATGATAATAATTTAAACATTAAAATTGTTATGTTTAATAACCATTCACTGGGCATGGTTAGACAATGGCAAACATTGTTTTTTGACGGTCGATTGTCTAATACAGTTTTCAAGTCGCAACCACGATTTGATCAACTAGCACAGGCATATGATATTCACTATGCTCGGATTGATAATCCGAATAGTATGTTTGAAGAGTTGCAGAAAGCTTTTGACTCAGATAGGTCAATTCTTATTGAAGTAACAATTCCTGATGATGTAAAAGTTTTGCCAATGGTTAACGCTAGCGCACCATATCGGGATATGATTACTGAGGAGGAAGCTTAATGGATAAGACATTGATAACACGTGTGTATAATAGACCAGGTTTGCTGGTTAGATTTGCGAGTGTGTTAACTCGCTTAAATTTGAACATTAAGTCGTTGATGGTCACACCTGATGAAGATCAAAAAATTTCTACGATTTCATTTATTTTTGAATCTGAAGACGAAAAACAAACGGCAACAGTTCGACGGAATTTATTAAAACAATTAGATGTATTAGCAGTAAATGATGGCTTTTGCCATTATTAATCAAAAAGAATTTAAAATCATGGAGGATTTTACTATGGCTACAAAGATGTTTTATGACAAGGATATTGATACAGCACCATTAGAAGGAAAAAAGATTGCTGTTATTGGTTATGGTGCTCAAGGACATGCTCAAGCGAATAACTTACGAGATTCAGGATTTGATGTCATCATGGGTTTGCGTCCAGGAAAGTCTTTTGATAGCGCTAAAAAAGATGGGTTTGAAGTTTATTCAGCAGCAGAAGCTACGGCTCAAGCAGATATTATCATGATGGAAACACCAGATGAATTGCAAGCTTCTGTTTGGGAGAAAGAAGTGGAACCTAACATTAAAGCTGGTTCATATCTTGGATTTTCTCATGGGTTTAACATTGTGTATGGTTTGATTAAGCCAAATGCTGACATTAATGTCATGATTATTGCACCTAAGGGTCCCGGTAACATTGAACGTCGTCAATTCGTTGAAGGTGGTGGTATTCCTTCTTTGTATGGTGTACAGCAAGATCCCACTGGTGACACAGCTGACGTTGCCAAAGCTTATGCTAAAGGTATCGGTTCAGGTCGCGCAGGTATTTTGGAAACAAGTTTTGAAGAAGAAACAACTGAAGATTTATTCGGTGAACAAGCTGTTCTTTGTGGTGGTTTGACACAGTTGATTGAAGCAGGATTTAACACATTAGTTGAAGCTGGTTATTCACCAGAATTGGCTTACTTTGAAACATCACATGAAATGAAGATGATTGTCGATTTGATTTTCGAAGGCGGTTTCGAAAAGATGAGACACGATTGCTCAAACACTTGTGAATACGGTGAAATGTTGAATGGTCCACGTATCATTACTGAAGAATCAAAGCAGGGAATGCGTGATGTTTTGAAAGATATCCAAGATGGTACCTATGCAAGGCAATGGTTGGCTGAATACAATTCTGGTTTGAAAGATTTGGAAAAGAAGCGTACAGAGTATAAGAGTGGTTTGTACGAACAAACTGGTAAGAAGGTTCGTGCGATGATGCCATGGATTTCAGATGCTGATAAGTATTCAACAGCAGCAGATACTGAACAGTTTTCAGTAGCAAAGTAATCACATGAGAAGCATTTTCTGAAAGGTAATGCTTTTCGTACATAAAATGAATTAGTAATCGGAGATGAATTATATGACAACTGTGGAAAAGCTAACAGCTGAAGAAATAGAAGAAGCAAATCGAGTCTTATCAAAAGTAGTAACGCATACGCCATTGGTATATGATGATTATTTGTCAAAAAAATACAAAGCAGATATTTATCTTAAAAGAGAAGACATGCAACGGGTACGTTCTTTTAAAATCCGCGGAGCCTACTATAATATCATTCAGACAGAGAAAGAAAAGCTAAATAATGGCGTTGTTGCTGCATCAGCTGGAAACCATGCACAAGGCGTAGCTGATACTTGTCATAATTTAAAAATACAAGCAACTATTTTTATGCCTGTAACTACGCCGAATCAAAAAGTTGAAGCTGTTAAACGTTTTGGTAGTCAATACGTGACAATTATTCTAGTAGGAGATACGTTTGATGAGGCGCAAAGTGCTGCATTTGAATATACTAAAAAACATAATATGTTTTTTGTGGCTCCTTTTGATGATCGTCGCACAATGGCTGGACAAGGCACAGTGGCTGTTGAAATATTTGAAGATGCTGCAGACAAAAATATTAATGTTGACTATTTGATTGCTTCCGTTGGTGGTGGTGGATTGATTGGTGGGTTGTCGACTTACACGAAGAAAGTATCACCACAAACAACAGTGGTTGGAGTAGAACCGCAAACTGCACAATCAATGCAAGCTGCTTTCCAAGCAAAAAGGCCAATAACTGTTGACCATATTGATCATTTTGTTGACGGTGCTGCCGTTGCACGTGTTAGCCAATTTACCTACAATCAAGCACAACAGTATGTTGACAAATTACTAGGCATTCCAGAAGGTAAAGTGGCTCAGTCAGTTCTGGATTTATATACTTATGAAGCAATTGTAGCTGAGCCAGCAGGAGCAATGCCGATAGCTAGTTTAGATTTTATGGCCGATGATATCGTTGAAAAAACTGTAGTTTTGGTTATCTCGGGCGGAAACAACGATATTGGTCGTATGCAAGAAATGGAACAGAAAGCGCTGATGTATAAAGGACGTCAACAGTTTTATTTGGTTGAATTCCCTCAGCGACCAGGAGCGTTACGTCAATTTGTAAACAATGTTTTGGGTCCCAAGGACGATATTACTCGTTTTGAGTATACAAAAAAATTAAATTCTGAGATGGGTTCTGTTATGGTAGGTGTCTTATTAGGTGCAGAAACAAATGTTGATGACCTAACAGAACGCTTGGCAGCGTTCTTTCCAAAATATATTAACCTGCAAGAGAACACGGTACTGTTTAATATGCTTGTTTAGGCAAAGAAAAAAACTTGATTTATTTCAAATCAAGTTTTTATTTCATAGCAGTAATTTCAATTTCTAGTTTAGCATTTTTAGGTAAAGCAGCTACTTGGATGGCTGAACGTGCCGGGAACTCTTCAATAGAAGTAGTTTCGAAGTATTTTGCGTAGATTTCATTAACTAAGGCAAAATCAGCAATATCATCGAAGAATAAACCAGCTTTTACGATATCATTTCTTGAAAATTCGGCTTCATGTAAGATATTATCAATGTTTTCAAAAATTTGATGTGCTTGTTCAGCTGTTGTAGATCCAGCAAATTCATCTGTTTCAGGATTTATTCCAATTTGTCCCGAAATATATAACGTGTTGTTATTTTGAATAGCTTGTGAATAGGGACCAAGTGCTTTCGGTGCTTTAGTAGTTGCAACGACTTTCTTTGACATGAATAATGTCCTCCTGTCTGATATTTTAATCTAAAAATCTATATTATGCAATGTTTGTGGAATGAAAAAACGAAAAAATGAGAATACATAGGAATAATTATGACGTATAAATTAGCAATATTAAAAGGTGATAAAATAGCAGGCGATGTCATTGACAATGCGCTAAATATTGTAAAACAAATAGTAAAACCGGAAGTTGATTTTGATGTGATTACCTTACCTTTTGGAGAGAATGCAATACGCTTATTTGGTGAACCATTGCCGAATCAAACATTACGTGAGTTAAAAAAGTATGATGCTATTTTGATTGGATTACTTGATTTCGATTCCTGGGATAGCAGTCTATTTAGTGCTAAGGAAGCACTGATTGCATTAAAAAAGTTTTTAAACATTAAGGTTGAATGGAAAACAATCAAAATTTCGGATAAACAAATCAATGATTCACCATTGAAATATGATGTGGCGAAAAACACAGACTTTGTGATTGTCCAAGGTGTTGAATCTTTTTCTGATTTGATTGATGGAAATAGTGTGCTAGAAGATTATGCTCAAGATATAATAACGTATGAGCAGCGAGAGGTTGAACAAGTTATTACAGCGGGATTTGAACTGGCAATGAGACGTCAAAAACATGTGACGGTTGTTACTGGATTTGATGCATTCGAGACTTCCAAGTTTTGGGCATCAGTAGCTGAAAGAGTCTCTCAATCCTATCCCGAGGTTGTTGTGAAATATGATTTAGCTACTGAAATTACATCTTGTATTCTTCAACGACCAGCTAATCTAGATGTCGTTATAGTGCCTAGGTGGATTGATCATATGGTGAACCAAGAGGCACAACAAATTACTGGATTACCAGCTCTAATTCCAGTAACGATGAAGAATAGCAAAAATCAGCTTTTATATGAATTACCTCATATTCATCATAATTTGGAAATGTTGAAACTCATGGAAAAGGAATTGGTTAAATTTATTCTAAAAGAATACTTAAATCGACCAGATTTACTTGACGAAATTGGTGTGTGAACACCTTTTTTATTTGTCATGTAAAAATGTATGATCAATAAATTAATGTTTTGAATGGGTCGCTGTTTGGTATAATAAAGATATCTTAAAATTGGAGTGAAAACATGTCAGAAATAAAAATTGTATCTATCGATATTGATGGCACATTGATTAATGATGAGCGTCAAATTCCGGCAGATGTTAAAGCTACAATTCATAGAGCACTGGAGCAAGGTGTTAAGATTGTTATTACAACAGGTCGACCATTGCCAGGAGTTCAAAACATACTAGATGAATTGGGAATTGAGGGTAGTGATCAGTATGTTATTACTCATAATGGTGGTTTGATGCAAACAGCTGATGGTTCACGCATATTATTCCATGCTTCATTGGATCTGGCTGAGTATAAAGAACTGAATTCCTTTATGAGTGAACAAAACACCTATATTCAGGTTGAAGATCAGCTGGCAGCCTATACAACTAATCATTTGATACATCGTTGGGCTAGTTATGAGAATGCTCTTGTTAATTTGCCATTACACGTTGTTAACGATGATGATAAACTACAAAATATTGAAATTATCAAGGGTATTGCAAATGCAGAATCAGATGAGTTGGATGATGTTCAAGCGAAAGTGCCCGCCAGTATTTTGGATAAAATGTCGGTAATACGCTCAACTGCTAACAACTTAGAGTTTATTAATAAAAATGCTTCAAAAGGTAACGCACTTTCAGCCCTTGCTGAAGTTTTGAACATTGATATCAAAAATACGATGGCTATTGGTGATCAAGAGAATGATTTTTCAATGATTGAACGTGCAGGATTAGGTGTAGCTATGGGTAATGCAATTGAAAAAATAAAGCAAGTAGCCGATGTTGAAACTGACACTAATAATAATTCTGGTGTAGCTAGAGCACTAGAAGATTATGTTCTCTAAAACAAAAATATTTTAATTATTGAAAATTCTGTTATTATTTATGTAAATTACATAACTTAGATAAACTGTATTAGACATGAGCCAAGGAGGCAAAAAATGAACGTTCTATTAAATGGTGATAAAGTTGCGTTAGAGGGTGATCCAATTAAAGTTGGTGATAAAATTCCTCATTTTAAACTAGTTGATCAAAACGACGAAAAAGTTAAAACGGCTGATTTATTAGGGAAAGTTACTTTAATTTCTGTTGTGCCTGATTTGAATACTGATATTTGCTCATTGCAGACACGACGGTTTAACCAATCTGTAGATCAATATAGTGACGTTAATTTTATAACAATTTCAACAAATACGGTTGATGAACAACGTAATTGGTGTGCGGCAGAAGGTGTGCACAATTTGCGTATGTTGTCTGATGAGCAAGAGTCTTTTGGCTATGCAACAAAATTATACGTCCCAGATACAGGTTTTGATACACGTTCAATTTTTATTATAGATGCTTCTGGTACCGTTCTTTATTCACAAATCGTACCAGAAATATCTGATGAACCAGATTACGATGCAGCTTTGGCAGCCTTATCACAAATTATTGCATAATATCTGTTTAAAACTTGTGATAAGACCTGTTTTTAAATGTTTTTTTTGGTAAAATGGATACAGTAAGTATTGCATAGTTACCTATAAAAATTCGGAGTTAGACATGCCAGAACCTAAATTGAAACTTTTTTCATTGAGCTCAAACGAACCACTTGCACAAAAAATTGCTGATTCGGTAGGGGTTCCTTTGAGTCGTATTTCTGTTAAACGTTTTGCGGATGGCGAAGTACAAATCAACATTGAGGAAAGTATTCGTGGTGATAATGTTTTTGTTATTCAATCAACTTCAGCACCTGTGAACGATAATTTGATGGAACTATTAATTATGATTGATGCTTTGCGTCGTGCAAGTGCCAATCAAATTAATGTTGTTTTGCCTTATTATGGTTACGCGCGTCAAGATCGTAAAGCCCGTTCACGTGAGCCTATTACAGCTAAGTTAGTAGCCAATATGCTAGAACGTGCAGGAGCAACACGCGTGCTAGCATTAGATCTTCATGCAGCGCAAATTCAAGGATTCTTTGATATTCCAATGGATCATTTGCAAGGGGCACCTTTGCTAGCTGATTATCTAATCGAGTCTGGTATTGCTGATAAGAAAAATGCTGTTGTAGTTTCTCCTGATCATGGTGGTATGACACGTGCCCGTAATTTAAATAACATGTTAGAGCTTGAATCTCCAGTAGCCGTGATTGATAAGCGACGTCCAAAACCTAATGTTGCTGAAGTTGGTAGCATTGTTGGAGATGTTCAGGGTAAGACAGCTATCATGATTGACGATATGATTGATACAGCTGGAACAATAACGCAAGGCGCACAGCTTATTATGGAGCACGGTGCTAAGGAAGTGTATGTTGTTGCATCTCACGCTGTTTTCTCGGGCCCAGCAGTAGAACGTTTGCAAAATTCAGTATTTAAAAAAGTTATTTTGACAGATTCCATCAATCTTCCTGAAGAAAAGAAGTTTGAAAAGTTAGAAATTGTTTCTGTTGGAGAGTTAATTGGAGAAGCTATTCGTCGTATTAGTAACAATGAAGCAATCAGTTCTTTATTTAAAAATCGTTTCTATCGACGTACCCATTAATTAAATATTAATGTATTTTAAAAAGAACAAGTTATTACTTGTTCTTTTCGTTTATCCAAAATGTTATAATGAAAAGAAACTACACATATACGATAGGAGTTCTGCCATGAGTAAAGTATTAGTTGTGGACGACGAAAAACCGATTTCTGATATTATTAAGTTCAATCTAACTAAAGAAGGCTATGATGTAGTGACAGCTGCGGATGGTCAAGAAGCATTAGATATGTATAATGATGAAAGTCCTGATTTGGTTTTATTAGATCAAATGTTGCCAGAAGTAGATGGTATTGAGGTACTACGTCAAATTCGTTCTAAGTCAGATATTCCTGTTATTATGGTAACAGCTAAGGATAGTGAGATTGATAAGGTTTTGGGGCTAGAAATGGGTGCTGACGATTATGTCACAAAACCATTTTCAAATCGTGAATTAGTGGCAAGAGTCAAGGCAAATTTACGTAGTCGGAAATCAGTTTCACAGACTTCTGAGGAAACTTTTAACAGTACAGAGGATATTTACATAGGTGATTTAGTTATTCATCCACAGGCTTATATGGTGTCAAAGGATGGTGCTGACATTGAACTAACACATCGAGAATTTGAATTATTATATTACTTAGCGCAACACATTGGACAAGTGATGACGCGTGAACATTTGTTGCAACAAGTGTGGGGGTATGATTATTTCGGTGATGTACGAACAGTTGATGTTACGGTTCGTCGTTTACGTGAAAAAATCGAAGATAACCCTAGTCATCCGAATTGGTTAGCTACACGTCGTGGCGTTGGTTATTATCTACGACCATCAGAAGAATAAATTAAATTTAAGTTTACGCGTACATAAAGAGGGGAAATGCTCGCAATTGGGCATAACGAGAATGACGTCAATTACTAAATTTTTCCAATCTATACGGTTTCGTATCACGCTAGTTTTTGTGCTACTAATGATCATTGCACTCGAACTTTTGGGTGCTTTTTTCGTGCGCCAAATGGAGCGTCAAAACTTAAAAACTTTTCAACAGCAAATTACTCTACCCAAATATGTCACAGATCCGATTACCACGGCTTTACGAAATAGCAATTCTGACGAAGGAAATCATGAAATCCAAGATGTTTTATCTGGGCTAAATAACACTAGTATAGAAGAAGTCCAAGTTATTGATAAAACAGGAACAATTCGTGGGACCACTTCTGTGTCAGGTCAGCAAACGATTAGCCAAAAAACTACTGATATTAATGCTCAAAAAGCTTTAGCAGGTGACCAATCTTATGTCACAACTCGAACAATTAATGAAAACGGTGAACGTAAAGAATTAATGACGACACCGTTAGGTGTAACAACTGGACGTTTGAAGGATGTGCCAGGTGTAATTGTTGTTAAAGCCAGTCTGTTACCAGTGTATAAAAATATTAATAATGTGATGCGATTGTTTATTATTGCGGGATTAATTGCACTGGTTGCTAGTGTGGCTCTGGCACTATTCTTAGCACGGACATTAACCAGACCAATTGAACAAATTAGTGAACAAACAGCTAAAATTGCTGATGGAGATTACTCGGTAGTTAATCATATATATGGTTCTGATGAGTTAAGTCAATTGGCTTTATCAGTAAATGATCTGTCGACACGTATCGAAGAATCTACAGAAACTGTTAATGCAGAACGAAATCGATTAGATTCAGTTTTAACACATATGGCAGATGGGGTTTTAGCTGCCAACAGACGTGGTGAAGTAACTATTATTAATCAAGCAGCAGCAGATTTTGTTGGTGTTGATCGTGAAGCAGCAATCGGTCAAAATGTTGTGAGCCTTTTACGGTTAGATGGTAAACGTACTTTACGAGATATTCTAGAAAACTTAGACGATTTTAGAGTGGATTTATCTGATGATAGCAAAGAACTATTAGTTCAAACTTATGTTTCACTCATTAAACGTCAATCTGGATTTATTTCAGGACTTGTTGTAGTTTTACATAATATTACCGAGCAACAACGTATTGACTCTGAGCGTCGTATGTTTGTTTCTAATGTTTCACATGAATTGCGAACACCTTTGACATCTGTTCGTTCATATGTTGACGCATTAGCAGAGGGTGCAATTGATGATCCTGACATGGCTAAGAATTTTTTAGGTGTCGTACAAGATGAGACACAACGTATGATTAGAATGATTAATGATTTGTTGGAATTATCACGTCTGGATCAAGGTACGATGGAGGTTAAGCTTGAAGTCATTAATCTAAACAGTTTGTTTAATTTTGTTTTGAATCGCTTTGATATGATTTTAGAGAGTGATGCTAAAAATGATCAAACTGCCACTAAGAATTACAATATTTTACGAGAGTTTACAAAAGAAGATGTTTGGGTTGAAGTCGATCCAGATAAGTTTACGCAAGTTTTAGATAATATTATGAACAACGCAGTTAAGTATTCACCTGATGGTGGTACCATTACAGCACGTCTCATAAAAACTAAGACACGTGCTATTTTGAGTATATCTGATCAAGGATTAGGGATCCCAAGAAAAGATTTGGACAGTATATTCAATAGATTCTTTAGAGTTGATAAATCAAGATCCAGGGCGCAAGGTGGTACCGGGCTGGGGTTGGCAATTTCTAAAGAGGTCGTTGAAAAGTTCAATGGTCGAATTTGGGTTGACTCAGTTGAAAACAAAGGTTCTACTTTCTACATTTCATTAGCATATGTTGATGAAGAACCGGAGGACGACTGGGATGCAGAATAATAGATTACTCCAAAGCGTTTTGATTAACGTGGTATTAACTGTTTCCATCATAATATCTATTGTATTAACAGCGTTGATATTCTTATCTGCTGGGAATCAAGAGGCTCCGACGCAAACAGAACAGCAGTCGCAGCAAGTGTCAGAATTATTTAGACCAACGAACTATATTGTGAACGATAAAAACGGTGCGCAACATCTAGTCATGCATGCTACAAATGCTCAATACAAAAGTATTCATCAATATTTAGCAAATGCAAGACTGACTAATCCATTACAACAAAAGGTGACAAATGCTCAAATAAAAAAAGTATTGAATATTAAACAAGCAGCTGTATATCATTACCCAGATGTAATCCCTATTGCATATTTTAATTCTTACTATTCTCAACGCGTATCAACACGTAAAAGTTTTAATTTTGATTATGTAGTTGTGCCACTGGCTGATAATAAACGAGCGTATTTTGTTAATACACAATCTAAAAAAATTACAACAGTTGATATTAGTAATATCAATGCATCAAAAGCTTGGCAAGTTGCTGGGAAATTACCCAAAGCACTGACTGTGAATTTTAAAGTTGTTAATGATCATGTTATGCTGAACTACCCTACCAGTTTTAAATTACCGGTTTATTCTTACCTTGTGAATCGCAGAGATCCAACAACCTACGTGTCGACACTTTTGGGTACAACGAATCAACTTAAAAAAACAACTGAAGGAAATAAAACAATCTATACTAATAAATATAGTAATCAACAGATTATTTATGATTCGGATTTAGAAACAGTGACCTTCACAGATAACCGAACTACTGGTACTCTGAAGCGAAGTTATTATAATCGTTTAAACATTGGTTTTTCACAAATTAATTTGTTGCAACTGGACTTGTCGGACACTCGTTTTTATCAAAGTAGAAACAATGGTCAGGACGTTACGTATCGAACATTTGTAGAGGGCTTACCTGTTTATTATCAATCCAAAAGTGGTGCTATTCACATGGCATTGGATAAATATGGTAATTTGACTAGTACTTATTCATTAAATGAGCTTGGTGTTCCGGTACCGAATAATCAACCCAAAGTTACTTTGCCAAAAGCAGCTGATGTATTGTCTCGATTAAAACATGCTGGTGTGAAAAGTAGTGAATATTACTCGATTGCACCGGGATACGAATGGTTATCTAATAAGGAAAACAATGTTTCTGTTAATATGCAACCCACTTGGATGGTTGAAACGTCGAAGGGGTGGGCGAGTGTAGATACTTTTTTGTCAGGTAGATAGTCACAAAATTAAGGAAGGAGAAGTATGTTTATGCATGCGATAGTGCTTGAAGCGTATGTTATAGATAACATATATAAAATATGCAGTTTAAACGAATGAAAATACTAATGATGATACTATTTATTGTGTTGAACATATTTCTTTTTGTTTGGTGGCGTAATAATCAGCGGCCAACATTGAAAGTAACAGATGCCAATGCAACTATTATTAGTGAAATAAGGAATCAAAAAATTAAGGTAAGTAAATTTAGTACATCAGTGGTATATGCTAGCTACTTAGCTGGAAAACGATCGACCAACTTAATGTCTACTGTAGAAAAGTTGTCAAATTATAATGCAAATATTGATAATCGGACATTGTTTGTAAGTCTCAATAAAGCATCTCAATCAGCTAAACAAAGTAGTAATTTCAGTGGTAAAAGTAATTCGTCAAACATTAATGAAGAAACAAAAATCGCACATCATGTAGGATATCGTTATAATTCAGTACTTTCCAAGGTCAATATGAAAAATCGTTCAACCTATTCTCAGTACATTGATGGGTTGCCAGTCGTTGCTAAGTATGGTTTAATGATTTTTAATACAGATAAAGATGAACGTGTGACCAGCTTTACGCAAACGAAGATTAGTGACATTAGCGTATTGCGTGATGAGCGTGCAACAATCACGGAAGAAGAAGCTATTGTTGCACTCTATAAATTCAATGAGTTGGGAGGCGGAGATCAATTATCTAAAGGCACGCTGTCCTATGATACATCCCTAAATGTCAATGGCTATGATATCTATACGCCTGTTTGGGTATTTGTGGTAACACATAAAGATAGTAGTAGGGTACTATTAAAAGTGAACGCCTTTACAGGAGATAATTTATCGGAGTGATTTAATTTTAACTTAATATCATATTGGTATAGTAAAAGAAAGTATAGTGGAGAGGTAACTAATGGTACAGTCAGCATTAATAAAAACGTTGACAACTGGCATTGTTGCTGGTGTTGTTGGTGGCGCAGCAATATTGTATGGTCAGCAAGGCGTGCAATTGTTTCAAGACCAAACTCAAAAAGTAAGTACAACGTCAACAAATACAAATAAAATATCTAAAAATGCAACAGCTACCTCGGCGTACAATAAAGTATCAGATGCTGTGGTCTCAGTGTTGAACTTCACTAAATCAGGACAAGATGGTAGTTATCAGGAATCTTCTGAGGGATCTGGTGTGATTTATAAGAAATCAGATGGTTCAGCTTTTATTGTGACGAATAATCATGTGATTACCGGTGCAGCGAAGATCCAGGTAGTATTACATAGCGGTAAGAAAATAACTGCTACGCTGGTTGGAAAAGATGCAATGACAGATCTGGCCGTTTTGAAAATTGATGGCGCAGGGGTCACGACCACTGCTCAGTTTGGAGATTCAAGTAAAATAACTGTTGGTGAAAACGTCTTAGCTATTGGATCACCATTGGGGTCAGAATATGCTTCTTCAGTAACTCAAGGGATCATTTCGGCTAAAAAAAGGTTAGTCGAATCAACATCAGAAAATGGTCAAAATTATGGTGGATCAACTGTTATTCAAACTGATGCTGCAATTAACCCTGGTAATTCTGGTGGTCCTTTAATTAATTTTGCTGGACAAATTGTAGGTATTAATTCAATGAAGCTGTCAACATCTTCTTCTGGTACGACAGTTGAAGGGATGGGCTTTGCTATTCCATCTAACCAAGTGGTAGATATTGTTAATAAATTAGTTAAAAATGGCAAGGTAACTCGTCCAGCAATTGGTATAAGTTTGGTTAATTTGTCAGAAATAACAGCTTCTGATCAAAAAGCAACACTGAAAATTCCAGATACAATTACCGGTGGTGTTGTTGTTATGAGTCTAACAAATAATGGGCCAGCTGATAAAGCTGGACTTAAAAAATATGATGTTATTGTTGGCATTGAAGGTAAAAAGGTCAGTTCGCAGGCTGATTTACGAGAAGAATTATATAAACATTCACTCGGAGATACTATAACGTTGACATACTATCACCACGACACTAGAAAAACAGTCAAAGTGAAGTTGACACAAAAATTGGCAAGCTGACAGAAATGTTAGCTTTTTCTTTACAATTATTTGACTTTTAAAAATAATTGTGTCTTAAGAAAAATGTTGAAAAGTTACGTCAATTGTTGAAAATATGTGGATTAAATATTCGATAATGTGGGAAATATCAATAAAATTGTGGATAAGCTGTTTTTTTTCATAAGAAATATTAAATATTGATATTTTTTTCAATATTTCTCGGTAAAAAATATTATTTTTGTGATGATTTAGTAAATGTTCGTGTATTTTTTTAATTTACAAATAATATAAAATTGTGAGAATATACAGATGTATTTTCCGAACAATCTAAAGAAAATATATACAAAATATCCATCGAACACGTGTGCTTATCCACAGTTGTTAATAACTTTGTGGATAATTGTGGATAACTTGTACGAAGTTATCTGTAATTTGTCTAAATAAACGTGTATAAAGTTATCCACTATTTTAAAAAAATTGAGAAAAATAGTGGATAACTTTAAATACGAACACTTAAATGTGTTGGTATATAAGCTTTTAAAAAAATATATAAATATTTTGTTCGTGTGGATAACGTTTAATATAACAGTGGAAATTCTTGTATATAATTATTAAGAAAACCTAAAGAAAAGAGAAAAGTATGAATATCAAACTAATTACTGTTGGCAAGTTGAAAGAAAAGTATTTAAAAGAAGGAATAGCGGAGTATAGCAAACGATTATCTCGTTTCTGTAAAGTTCAAGTAATTGAGCTTGCTGATGAGAAAACTCCTGAAAATGCTAGTGATGCAGAAAATAACCAAATTATGCTCAAGGAAGGAGAAAGAATTAAAGCGAAAATCGGTTCGCGTGATTATGTGATTGTTCTAGCGATTGAAGGCCAACAGTTCCCATCAGAAGAATTTTCAAAAAAAATTGATACAATTGCAATCAATGGTTATTCGGATATTACATTTGTTATTGGTGGATCTCTTGGTTTATCCAAGGATATTAAGCAAAGAGCTAATTTGAAAATGAGTTTTGGTTTGTTGACATTGCCACATCAGTTGATGCGCTTAGTTCTGGTCGAGCAAATTTATCGTGCATTTATGATACAACAAGGATCTCCTTACCATAAATAAAATTAATAGATATTGCAATTGAAGTTTTCCGTGTATATAATGTATCCATAGATAAAATATATACACGAAAGAGTGATGAGCAATATGAAATTTTTTGAGAATTCAGAGTGGAACCGTGTTCGAAAAATAAGGGGACTGCCACTACTATTAGTTGGTATCATGCTTATTCCTAGTTTGTATGCGGTCATCTTTTTGTCCTCACTTTGGGATACATATGGTAAAGTCGATCAATTACCAGTCGCAATTGTTAATCAGGATCAGTCAGCGCAAGTAAATGGTAAAAATCAAAATTTGGGAAATGATTTAACTAAAAAACTACTTGATAGCAAACAGTTGAAATTAACAAAAACGTCAACACAAAGTGCAAAAAAAGGTCTTGAATCTGGTAAATATTATATGACAATCACGATACCGAAATCTTTTACAACAGATTCAGGTACTTTGTTGAGTGCTAACCCGACCCAACCAGAGATTAAAATTGCACACAATACAGGCCAAGGGTTCATCGCTGAAAAGTTAACCGCATCTGCTGCAGATAAAATACAAGCCAATGTCTCAAAATCTTTACAGCGTGTTTATAATAAAACACTCTTAAATGCCACGTCATCAGCAAAAGAAGGTTTTCAATCAGGATCTGATGGCGCTACAAAGTTGGGCAGTGGTCTGTCACAGTTACAAGAAGGCACTAAAAAATTACAAGAAGGCACAACGCAACTTCAAACAGGTACGTCACAGCTAGCAACTGGTTTAACGCAATATACCAACGGTGTTGCTAGTGCCAATAATGGTGCGCAGCAATTGACGGCAGGGGTAGAACAATTAGCTACACAATTGCAAAAGATTAGTGATGAAATTAACTCACAACAAAGCGCTAAGGCAGCTGATTTAAAGCAACTTGATGCAGGTCTTACACAATTGACACAGGGATTACAAAAATTAAGCAAAATTGAGTCACCAACTGTCAATGTTGATGCAACAAAGTTAAACGAGTCTTCTGAACAACTGACTGCTGGCTTAACTGGAGCAGGAAAAGATGCAGCTTCTTTTAAGTCTCTAGCTGAAGACGCTGATTTTCAAAAATTTTTAGCTACCAATCCAACAGTAGCGGCTAAATATCAAGCTGCCCTGACAGATTTGGGAGCAAATGTTCAATCGAGTGCTTCCGCAGCAGGAACTATAAAAAATCAGTTAACTTCTTTGCAAACGCTGTTGCCACAGTTACAGGCACTTCAAGCGGAAATTCCAGAACTACAAAAACTGGGTCAACAAGGATCTGTAGCCACACAAGGTGCACAGACAGCTATTAAGACACTTAATAGTAGCTTAACCACCGTGAGTCAAGGAATTGCTAATCAGGCGGTCCCTGGGGCGCAACAGTTGGCACAAGGTGCATCTCAATTGACTACTGGTCTTGGGCAATTAACATCAAAAAATGCCACACTTAACAGTGGCACAGCGCAATTACGTTCTGGAACAGACCAATTATTGACTGGTGAGAGTCAGGCAAGTGAGGCGTTACAACAGGCTGGTTCTGGTGCAACAACGTTATCTAATAAATTGGCTGATGGTGCGATTAAACTGTCAGCGGTTCATCATACACAAGCTAATGTAACAGCGCTATCACAACCAACAAAAAAACATTCTTCGAATTTGTCGGTAGTACCAAATAATGGTACGGGAATGGCACCCTACATGATGTCTGTTGGCTTGTTTGTTGGTATGATTACTTTGAGTACGATTTTTGACTTTACAACAGTGTTAAAGAAGCCCAAAAACGGGTTCACTTGGTGGGCCAATAAACAACTTATTAATGTTCCTATATTTATTGGTCAAGCTTTAATTATGACAGGACTACTTTTCTTGGTTGATGGTATGCAGGCGCAACGACCAGCGATGACAGTTGTGGTAGCCTTAGCAGCTGCATTTGGATTTAATCAGTTTGTAATTCTGTTTAATGTATTAATCGGAAAGTTAGGCTCTGGTATTATGCTTGTATTAATGATATTGCAGTTAAGTGCCAGCGCAGGTTCTTATCCAATTGAATTGTCTAATGGCTTCTTTGAAGCAATTCATCCTTGGATGCCAATGAGCTATTCTGTCCATGCATTCCGTGAAACAATTTCCATTGGTGGCAGTGTTGCCTCTGACTTGGCGGTTTTGATAGGATTAGGAGTAATATCCATGGTATTAACATGGGGTGTTTATCAAATGAAACTAAAGCATAATCAATTGACATTTAAAAATTGATTTAGAAGCGGTCATCTGGCCGCGTACATAAAAGAAAAGTTGGAATTTAAAATGAAAATGTCTAGTGCAGTTGAACAAAGCTTGGTCGTCTTAGTCATGCTAGCTTTACAAAAAGACGGTTTGCCTGTGAAAAGCCATGTTTTAAGTGAACATTTAGAAGTTTCAGAATCTTATCTGAGAAAGACAATGCGAAAATTAGTTGTTGCTGACTTAGTGAAAGCTATTGCTAGCAAAGAAGGTGGTTTTAAATTAAATCGCCCAACAAGTGATATTACTTTGTTGGATGTATATGAAGCTATTGAAGGTGAAGACAGCTTTATTCATTCAACACAACTTGCTGACCGTGTATTTCCTGCTAAAAATTCGGTAGCCGAAGGGACAAAAGAAGTCCTATCTATTATTTATGAAGCTGAGCAAGATTTTAAAAAACGATTAAAACGTACTTCTATTGCTAATTTACTAGAATTTGCCAAAGAAGGTGAAGAGATTGTTGACTGGAGATAGTGTCAAAAAAACTAGTCATTATTATAAAAATAATGACTAGTTTTTTTATTATTTTTAGGCAACGGGCAATTTTTTTTGAATGCTAAATTCGAAATCATCTGGTATGAGCATGCCAACGTCCTTAATAATTATGTTTCCTGATAAGGAACTACCTTTTTGCTGAGTTAGACCAACTTTTGTAAAACCAAAAGAAACTGTTGTATGTGCTTTTAGCGCTGCTCCACGGATTTCGCCAGTTGTGGCATCAATACCTGTTGGTATATCGACTGCGACAACTGGTTTTTCGATATGATTGGCCGCTTTAATCATCTTTTGTAGGCCTTCTGGTAATACATTATTTAATCCTACGCCAAATATAGCATCAACAATTAACGTGGCTTCATTAAAGTCGCTTTTTTCAGAACGAATTAATCCATGTTTTTCAATAATTGCTAATTGACGTTTGACACTATCTTTGGCTCGATTAACGTTACCGACAAATTGCAAGGAAACATTAATGCCTTGAGCATATAAAAGACGGGCAATTGCAACACCATCGGCACCGTTGTTACCAAGTCCAGCTAAAACTAATACATGTGTTAAGTCAAATCGGCTGGCGCCAATGACATCGAGTACAGCCATCGCTGCACGTTCGATTAATACATCTTGTGGCATACCAATTGTATCAATCGTATATTTATCAATTTGCTGCATCTCGGCAGCAGTAACAAGTTGCGTCATAATTCCCATCATTTCATAAGTTATTAAATTTATTATACGGTGATTTAGAAATGTTATCAATCACACAAGTGTAAAAGTGTCACATTTGACAAATGAAAATAATTAGAATACAATAATAACAATTTAAGAATCATAGAGGTTGCTGCTGACATAAGTAGCTTGTGGAGTACTTACAGGTACGGTAAAACAAGTTAAAGGGGATGTGGCCGAAGCATTAGGTGCTGTAACATCAGTATGCTGGGATAGCAGTTAAAAGCTGTTAGACTGTCGCGTTAGCGGGGTGCTATGTTGTGTAGATTGCAATTAATTGGGATCCATAGCTGTCACTTTGTGCGCTATGGATTTTTTAGTATATAGAGGAGGGAAAGGCATTCATAGATATCTGTGAATGAACTAAAATATGGTAGAAGCAGTAACAAGACCAACACGCCTTGAAATATCAAAAGGTGCCGTTGCGCATAACATAAGAACCGTTAAAGATGTTTCGGGTGCCGATAAAGTTTTTTTGACGGTAAAGTCCAATGCATATGGTATGGGGTTAGTTCCCATGGCTCAGGCTGCTGTAGCTGGTGGCGTTTATGGGTTAGGTGTGGCTGTGCTTGATGAAGCATTGGCATTAAGGCATCAACGTATTACTGCACCAATCTTGATCTTAGGTATTTCACCAGTTCAATATGCAGAATTAATGGCCGTTCAGCACATCATGGCAACGGTGGTATCATTAGATTGGCTACGAATAGCAGAAGAAAATCTAACTGGAGAACAGCCATTACCAGTAACTATAGGTATTGATACTGGCATGGGTCGCATTGGTTTTCGAGATCGAGATACTTTGGCTGAAGCTATCCAATTTGTTCGTAATCACAATGATAAGTTTGAGTACGTTGGTTTGTCTACACATTTTGCTGAATCAGATTCAGCAGATACACGATATTTTGAAATGCAACTAGAACGCTGGCATCAATTAACCGACGGATTACCTAAGCCTAAGTATTATCATGTGGCTAATTCCGGTGCTACGATGTACCATGCGACTGAAGTACCGCATGAAGTTGTTCGTGTTGGAACTGTTATTTATGGCGTTGAACCTTCTCGTGGTGAATTAGCTGATGGCAAAAATTTGCGACCAGTTATGGCGTTGCGTAGTGAAATTAACTTTGTTAAACGATTGCCTGCAGGCGAGGGAATTAGTTACTCACACAAATATACTACCAGTACAGATGAATGGATAGGAACTGTCCCAATTGGGTATGGCGATGGTTGGGTACGGAAATTGATGGGCTTCAATGTCATTATAGATGGTCAGTATGCGCCGATTGTCGGACAAGTAGCAATGGATCAACTAATGATACGTTTACCTCATGAATATCCAGAAGGAACGACTGTCACCTTGATTGGGAAAGATGGTGGCTTAGAAAACACCATCGAAGATGTTGCACAACATGCGGATTTAGCACCATGGGAAGTGACAACAGGATTACAAGCAAGAATACATCGTGTTTTAGTAAATTAGGAGAAAATAATGACTAAAGAATACATTGTCGCCATTCTTGGCGCAACTGGTGCCGTTGGTACACGACTTATTGAGCAATTGGAACAATCAACAATTCCTGTCAAAAGTATTAAATTGCTAGCTTCATCACGATCGGCCGGGAAAATACTACAATTTCAAGGCCAGAATGTAGTTGTTGAAGAGGCAACGCCAGAAAGCTTTACTGGTGTAGACTTGGTGTTAGCTAGTGGTGGTGGCTCAGTTTCTGCTCGATTTGCCCCTGAAGCAATCAAGCGTGGTGCAGTAGTTGTTGATAATTCTAGTCAGTGGCGTATGAATGACAATGTGCCCTTAGTAGTACCTGAGGTCAATGAGGAAGCGCTAAAAAATCATCAAGGAATTATTGCTAATCCTAATTGTTCGACAATCCAAATGGTGGTTGCTTTAGCACCGATTAAAGCCAAATATGGCTTAACTCGTGTGATTGTTTCAACTTATCAGGCTGCTTCTGGCGCAGGGCAATCCGCTTGGGAAGAATTAGTGGCAGAAACAACTGCACATAATGCAGGGCAAGAAATGCATGCGAATATTCTGCCAGTTAAGAATGCTGAGCATCATTACCCATTGGCGTATAATTTATTACCACAGATTGATGTATTCGAAGATGATGGTTACACGCACGAAGAGTGGAAAATGATTCATGAAACGAAAAAGATTATGTTTGGCGATAAAAATTCTAAAGCCGTAAAGGTTACAGGAACTGCGGTTCGTGTACCTGTACCAATTGGTCATGGAGAAGCAGTATATTTTGAAACAGAGGCAGGCACAGGGGCTACTTCTGGCGACATCCAGTCGATTTTAAGTAAAGCACCGGGTGTTGTTTTGGAAGATAACCCCAAGGAACAGTTGTATCCACAACCAATCAACGCTGAAGGGAAGAGAGAGACATTTGTTGGTCGTGTACGCCCCGATTTGGAAAATGATGATAGTTTCCATATGTGGGTTGTTTCAGACAACTTACTTAAGGGGGCAGCTTGGAATACCGTTCAAATTGCTGAGCGTTTAGTAGCCTTGAATTTAGTCCGTGTGCCAGAAAGTGCAGTAAACAATTTTTCTGAGGATTAGATATATGGAAGAGCGCTATGCGCTTTTTTTGTATAGTGAGAAGTGCTCATATCAGATAGTTGAAATATATCATGTTACAATATCCGTATGATAGCAATTATATTAGTTTTACTCTTAACGATGAGTATAGTGGCGCTTATGTTTTGGCGCCAAATAAAAATAAATCCGGCAAGTTTACGTTTGGGATTATATATGGTGGCACTAGTTATTTTATTGTTTTTGAGTGTGTTGATTATTTTGTACCCTCAAACAGCAGTAGGAACCATCATATATCGGAATACTATGTGGTGCCTTGTACTTAGTAATGTGATGGGATTAATTCTTGTATTGAATTTATCTTACTATAGTTATCATAGTTGGCAGAAATGGCATCATGCCAAATCAAAATTAATATTGTCAGCGATGTTGATTTTATATGTGGCTACTGATTTGGTCGTATTAATTGCAAAAGTATTTTGGTTACCCTCGATAGTACTTGTATCTTTTGTGATTTCTGGTTTAGCAAGCTATGTTTTTTGTCAGTTTTTATGTTTTGTGATTAGTAGCTTGTTTTATGGTCTTGTTATCAAGAAGCCGGCTCGAGGACCACTCGTAGTTTTAGGTGGTGGATTAGTGGATGGCCGTTTTGTAGGTCGTATTGTCGGTAATCGTATCAAAGCAGCTATTGAAGATGCGAATAGCATGGTAGAGTATCCCTTGATTATTTTCTCTGGAGGCCAAGGTCCGGATGAAAAAGTGACCGAAGCCCAAGCTATGCGCGACTTTGCTGTCCAAAAGTATCAAGTGCCGTTGGAGAAAACACTACTAGAAGACCAATCAAGAAATACGTATGAGAATTTAAGGAACACAGATAAATTAATTAATAAATCTTTCACATTTTATACCAGCGAATACCATGTTTTACGTGGTGCCTTGCTTACAAAAAAATTGGGTATTAGTGCACAAGGTCGTGGTGGTCATACGCGATTATCCTATCGGACGGTAGCTTTTATAAGAGAGTTTGCCGGTGTTATGAGTTTATATCAACGAGAACATGTCATTTTCGCTACTATATGGGCTTTAATTAGTTTATTGGTTGTTTTGATTAAATTTATATGAATAAAATAAAAAAACTTATCTAAATATGGTATATTATTTAGATAGATTTAATCTTTTTTGTAATGATATTGTTTGGGAGAAGTTATGACTATTTTTGGAAAATTGATGTGGTTCTTTAAAGAGCATAAGAAGCTTTATATATTAGGACTATCATTTTTGTTTTTTACAGAAGTATCACAGATGGTGTCTCCAGCGCTAATAGGTCATTTTACTGATGTGATTGTCTCCCGACAAATGACTATGAATCAGTTGTTTTTTTATGCAGGAAGCATTTTGTTTTTTGCTATTCTAATGTATATTTTTCGATATATGTGGATAACACATATTTTTCAAGGTTCGGCACTACTTGAAAAGACGTTGCGTCAAAAGCTGTTTGACCACTATTTAAAAATGGATACGACCTTTTACCAACGAAAACGAACTGGAGATTTAATGGCTCATGCAACTAATGACTTATCTGCTGTTCAGCGTGTTGCTTCTGGTGGCGTGCTAATGTTAGTTGATTCGGTTGTTATTATTATTTTTACAGTTATTTCGATGATTATTGTGGTTGATTGGCGCCTAACTTTGATAGGCGTATTACCTTTACCTTTATTGGCGGGAGGTGTATGGTATTTATCGCCAAAAATGCGGCGGGCTTTTACTGCATCGCAGGAAGCATTCTCACGATTATCTAATAAATCACAAGAATCAATTGCTGGAATTAAAGCGATTAAAACATTAGGACAAGAAAATTTAGACGTAGACGCCTTCAATACGGAAGTTCAAAAAACAATTCAAATTAATAAGAAGGTAGCATTTATTGATTCATTATTCGGACCAATGGCTACCGTAGTGATGACTATTAGTTACGTTGTTATGATTACTTATGGTGGTAGTTTGGTACTAAGTGATACAATTTCTATTGGTCAACTAGTGTCGTTTTCAACATATCTTGGTTTGCTTGTTTGGCCAATGTTTGGCTTGGGCCAGTTATTTAATGTTTTAGAACGTGGCAATGCTTCATACATGCGTGTACAAGAAATATTATCTGAGAAATCAGCTATTATTGAAGATGAAAAGGGCTATGAAATTGTTACGCATGGTGATATTGAAATTAATATTGATCAATTTGAGTATCCGGATGATGCTGCCAATGTATTAAATGACGTTTCTTTGAAAATTAGTGCTGGAGATACGCTTGGTATCGTTGGTCGCGTTGGTTCTGGTAAAACAACATTGGTTAAGTTGCTATTACGTCAATTTGATGATTATTCAGGGAAAATTACTTTTGCCAATAAAGATATTAAAGCATATAAATTAAGCGCTTATCGTAAAGCTATAGGATACGTTGCACAAGAAAACTTTTTATTCTCAACTACTGTTAGGGATAACATTCGATTTGCTGACGTTAATAAGACACAAGCAGAGGTTGAGGAAGCTGCTAAAATGGCTGCTTTGCATGAAGATATTTTTAATTTTCCTGAGGGGTATGATACACAGGTTGGTGAACACGGTGTGAGCTTATCAGGGGGGCAAAAGCAAAGGTTAGCTATTGCTCGTGCGCTAATTATTAATCCTGAAATTTTAATTCTAGATGATGCTTTATCGGCTGTTGATGCACGAACCGAAAAGCAAATTCTACGTACTTTGAAAGAGACACGTCAAGAAAAAACAACAATCATTGTGGCACATCGTATTAGTTCAGTGATAAGTGCGAATGAAATTGTTGTGTTTGATAAAGGTAGAATTGTTGAGCGTGGGCAACACGATGAATTAGTGGCACAACAAGGATGGTATGCTCACATGTATGAGCAGCAACAAGTTGCGATAACATTTGAAGAGAATTTATCAGGTAAAGGGGATGGTGATGTCGGAACAGAATAAATCAGTTTGGTCTAAAAGCATACCCGTTAAAGAACAGATACATGTCATTTGGACATTGATTAAAATGGCCAAACCTTTTCGATCAATGTTTGTTTGGGCACTTGCTATTGGCGCTGTTTTTGCGTTATTGCAAGCTGCTGCACCACGTGTCATTTCTTACTATATGAGTAACTATTTGCATCAAACAAGTAACGTACCATTTAAAATTATGATTAGCTTTGCAATCTTAGTTGCGGTTATCCGTATTTTGCAGGCAATTACTGATGCCTTGAATGCTTATTACTTCACGGTAGCTGGTGAATATGCGCTTGAGGATATGCGTATACGTGTATTTAAAAAGTTGCATACTCTGGGCATGAAGTTTTTTGATGAAATGCCAGCTGGTTCATTAGTGACACGGGTGAATAATGATACAGCATCGTTAACTGATTTTTGGCGATTTTTCATGCAATTAACGTTTGCAGCTATGAGTATGATAGGTGCTTATATTGGTATGTGGACAATCAATATGCGAGCCACATTGCTTATGATGATTGTTGTACCGTTTATCATTACCAGTATTATGGTTTATCAGCGATTTTCATCGCGTCTATTTCGCCACATGCGCGAGCGTTTGTCTGCTTTAAACGCTAAGATTGCAGAAAGCGTTACGGGTATTGATGTTATTCAAGAATTTTATCAAGAAGAACGTTTTAAAAAGGAGTTCAGTAAAATTAATGGTGAATATTTTAATGCGCGTTTTAAAATGATTAAGGCTGATGCATTATTATTGGAACCAATGATTGATATGCTACTTGGTGGGGCAACAGTATTAGTTCTATGGTATTTTGGAGAGCTTTCTATACAAACCATTGTATCAGCAGGAACTATTTATGCTTTTACGACCTATTTAAATAATATTTTTAGTCCTTTAGAAAGTATCATGAATTTATTTAGTCCATTCCAGGAAGGATTAGTTTCAGGGTATCGTGTTTTAGGTATCTTAAACAATGATGCATATGCACCCAAGCAGAGTCTAAATGCTGCAGGTGATATTATTAATGGTAAAATTGAGTTTAAGCATGTTAATTTTAGTTATGATGGTACACATCCAATCTTAAAAGATTTGACTTTTACTGCTAATCCGGGAGATACAGTTGCTTTAGTTGGGCATACTGGCTCTGGGAAAAGCTCAACGATTAATACTTTGATGCGTTTTTATGATTTTCAATCTGGAGAAATTTTGATTGATGGGCAAGATATTCGTGATATTTCCATGAATAATTTGCGGAAAAAAATGGGCTTGGTTTTGCAAGACCCATTCATGTTTTATGGTGACATTGCTTTCAATATTCGCATGTATAATAAGCAAATTACAGATGATCAAATCAAATCAGCAGCGGCCTTTGTTGGCGCTGACAAATTTATTGAAAAACTAGATGATGGTTATCATGCGAAGGTTCAAGAAGGTGGGTCGAGTTTTTCAGCTGGTGAAAAGCAATTGGTAAGTTTTGCACGTACTATCGTAGCAGATCCAAAGATATTGATTCTAGACGAAGCAACAGCTAATATCGATACCGAAACAGAAGCAAAAATTCAGCATTCATTGCTTAAGATGCGTCAAAATAGAACAACGATTGCTATTGCGCATCGTCTTTCCACTATTAAAGACGCTAATTTAATTTTGGTACTTGATGAAGGTGAGGTTGTGGAACGTGGAACTCATGACGAATTACTTGCTATGCATGGGAGATATTATGATCTATACAGACTGCAAGGTGTTCAGAATGAGGCTGCTGTATAAGAAAATATGTTGTATGTGAGTTATCCCCTGTCAGAAAACCTTACATATAACTTTGACTAAATTGAATAAGTATGCGTAAAATGGTACTTAGAGACATCTAATTTTTAGAAGATGTTGGAAGCTGGGAAAACCTGCTAATATCCTTTGCGCAATCTAGCGCTTGTGGTTAGGGAAAAGGAGAATTGATTAATGTCAATGATAGAATTTAATAATGTAGAAAAATATTACGGTAAGTTCCATGCTTTAAAGAATATTAATTTGAAAATCGATAAGGGTGAAACCGTGGTACTTATCGGGCCATCAGGTTCAGGAAAATCAACGTTAATTCGTACAATCAATGGATTAGAAGAAATACAAGAGGGCAATCTCTTGGTTAATGGATTTGACTTGCATGATCCTAAGACTGATATCAATCGTATTCGTAAGAATGTTGGTATGGTTTTCCAACATTTCAATCTATACAACAATAAATCTACTTTAGAAAATGTAATGCTTGCGCCACGATTAGTTTTGAAACGGAGTGAAGAAGAAAATAAGGCCACAGCCATGGCTTTGTTGGATAAAGTTGGCTTAGCTGATAAAGCAGCCAATATGCCGTCAGAATTATCTGGTGGACAAAAACAACGTGCTGCTATTGCCCGTTCACTAGCAATGAAGCCAAAGGCTTTACTATTTGATGAACCAACGTCGGCGTTGGATCCAGAAATGGTTGGTGATGTTTTGGATGTTATGCGTGATATTGCAAAAGATTCATCGATGACTATGCTGGTGGTTACGCACGAAATGAGCTTTGCCAAAGCTGTTGCCGATCGTGTTATTTTTATGGCTGACGGTGAAATATTAGAAGATAGTACGACCGAAGAATTCTTTAATAATCCTAAAGAACCGCGTGCGCAACAGTTCTTGAGTCAAGTTGATCACAAATAAAATTTTTAGATTTGGAGGAATGCGTTTTAGGATGTATATAGCAAAGTTTACAATCTTTGTTATATTTCCTTTTGCGCGATGTTACTATGGAAAAAGCTAAAAAAAGACAGTTTGGTATTATAGCTACAATCGTTTTAGCTGCCGTTATTGTCCTTGGTTTATTATGGGCCACAGCTGCTGCTAAACAAAATGAAGAACACCAAGATACTTTACAACGTGTTGAGAAACTAGGTCGAATTGTTTGGGGTGTGAAGTCTGACACAAAATTATTTGGTTTAATGAATACAAAGACAGGTATTTCAGAAGGGTTTGATGTTGATATAGCTAAAGCGTTAACCGTGCAAATATCAAAACAAACAGGCGTACCACTCTCTGCAGAATTTGTACCAGTGTCTTCATCTTCAAAAATACAATTGTTGAAGAATACTAACATTGATGGCACTGTATCAACAATGACAATTACACCTGAGCGTGAAAAAATAATTGATTATACCAATCAATATTTTGATGCTGGACAGTCTATTTTGGTTAAGAAAGATTCAGGTATTAAGTCGATCAAAGATATGAATGCCTCAAAATATACGGTGATTGTGGTTGTTGGTACCACTGCAGCTGAAGAAACCAAAAAGTTTGCACCAAAGGCTAAAATATTAGCAGTGCAAGACTATGCCACTGGTATGCAGGCATTAAAAGCAGGTCAAGGTCAAGCAATGTCGACTGATAATGCTATCTTGTATGGGTTTGCTACGGAGAACCCAGATTATCAAATTGTAGGTGGAACATTTACCCACGGTCCTTATGGTATTGCCTTTGATAATAACCAACGACCAATGGTTAAAGAAACTAATAAGGCGCTAGCAACTATTAAGAAAAACGGCGTCTATAATAAATTAATTAAGAAGTGGTTCAGTGATGTGCCAGGACTTGATTGGCATGAATTGGAGGCGAAATAATGAGTTTACTGCAAAATAATTTCCCAACGTTCCTGCAAGGATTTGGCTATACTTTATTATCAAGTATTATTGCACTAATCATTTCCATGATTTTGGGCACATTCTTTGCTATTTTACAAATTTTGCCACAAAAATGGGCGCAAAAAATTGGTAATGTATATGTGCAAGTATTTCGCAACATTCCATTATTAATTATTACCTTCTTCTTCTTCCTAGTTGTTGCTAAGGTTATCCCAATGAATGGGTTTGCAGCTGGAACTATCGCATTATCATTATATACATCAGCTTTTATTGCTGAAACAGTTCGTGCGGGTATCCTCTCTGTTGATAATGGACAAATGGAAGGGGCGCGTGCAAATGGTCTATCTTTTGGTCAAAGTATGCGTTACATTATCTTACCACAAGCATTCAAAATCGCCTTGCCTTCACTAGGTAATCAGTTTATCAATTTGGTTAAAAATTCATCAATTTTGGCCTTTGTTGGTGGTCTAGACTTAATGTATCAAGGAAATATGGTGGCTGCTACTACATTTGATACATTCACCACGTATATAGTGGTGGCAATCTTTTATCTTGTGATTACATTACCACTAAGTTATTACATGCAAAATCTTGAACGTAGACTAAAACACGCAGCATAAGGAGGACAGTATGGTTACATTAGGAATTTTTGACGCCTTTACACCGCAAAACGTCCAATATTTGTTGGGTGGATTAGGCGTTACAGTTGGCGTATCAGTTATATCGGTTATCTTAAGTTTCATTGCTGGTTCAATAATTGGCATTGTTCAGTTTGAGCGGATTCCATATTTTTCTACATTCGTTGGTACAATTAATAATATTATTCGTAATTTACCATTATTGTTAATTATTTTCTTCGTCTATTTTGCGCTACCCAAACTTGGTATTCACTTACCAATATTCTGGGCGACAGTCGTTGCAATGAGTACATTTGAATCATCGATGCTTGCTGAAATTGTACGCGGTGGTTTAGAATCTATTGATAAGGGACAATTTGAAGGCGCCCGTGCAAATGGACTAACGAATATTCAAACAATGGTTTATATTGTTTTGCCACAAGCGTATAAGAAAATGATTCCACCAATTATTTCACAATTGATTTCATTGGTTAAAGATACAAGCCTTGCAATGGGTATTGTCTTATCAGAAATGACATACCGTGGGCAAATTGTATATGCTCAAAATTCCACTTATATTATTCCGGTTTTGATTGCAATTACATTGGTTTACTTCTTGTTGAATTATGGCCTATCGTTAATTGCTAAGTGGTTTGATCGCCGATTAGCTTAAAGGCATTTATCATTTTTAATAAAAGTATGATTTTTTCTTAGAGAATAAGCTTTACATTTGATGTGAAGCGTTTAATATTATTCTCTATAAACTTAAAAAATCATACTTTTTTTATTTTATTCTTAACCTAATCAATTTATTAATGTAGCAAAAATTAGAAATTTAAAAATAATAATAGGATTTTTAGCATATAAAGTTGCTGTAATGGTCTATTTTGTTAGTATTCCTAACATTTTTTAAAATTGCAACAAAATATTAAACTCTAATATAAATGAGTTGCAAATGAGAAAACGACGTGGTAAACTAAAAATCATTAATACACTAAAAAGTATATCGGGAGGATATATCTTCATGGATACATGGAAAAAATGGGCGATTGGTGCGGCCGTTGTGGTTGTTGCCGGTGCTGGAACGCGCGCAGCTGGTCTCTGGGGCGGTTCAAACGGTTCTGATAAAGATACGCTTAACCTCACATTTCCAACACCGATTCAGACGTTGGACATATCAAAAAATACAGACCAATATTCTGGTACAGTTATTGGTAATACAGGATCTAACCTATTACGCGTCAATGCTAAAGGTAAGACGGTTCCTGATTTGGCAAAATCCGTTAAAGTCTCTAAAGATGGGTTAACTTATACTGCAACACTTAGAAGTGGGTTGAAGTATTCTGATGGTTCAAAATTAACTGCCGAAGATTTTGTGTATTCATGGCAACGTATTGTGAATCCTAAGACTGCTTCTCAATACGCCTATCTATCATCCGGTGTGAAAAACGCTGATGCGATTGTAGCTGGTAAGGAAGATGTAAAAAACCTCGGTGTTAAGGCTGACGGCAATAAGGTTGTCTTTACGTTAGAACGACCATTACCGCAATTTGAATATTTGCTAACTTTTGCTAACTTTATGCCACAAAAGCAAAGCTTTGTCGAAAAGCAGGGTAAGAAGTATGGTACGACATCTGCTAAACAAATCTATTCAGGACCCTATAAGTTTGAGGGGTGGAATGGAACAAATAATAAGTTCAAGATGGTCAAGAACGATAATTATTGGGATGCTAAGAGTGTGAAGACGAAAGAAATTACATGGCAAGTTATTCAAAAGCCGGAAACCGCTGTTCAACTTTATAAGCAGGGTAAGCTAGATCGTACAACCATATCTGATACACCTGAATTATATAAAGCCAACAAAAATAATAAGGATGTTGTAAAACAGCCTGAAGCAACAACAAGTTATATTGAATATAATCAAACTGGTAAGAACAAATTCTTAGCTAACACGAAGATTCGACAGGCTTTGAACTTGGCCACTAATCGTAAGGAATTAACGGATCAAGTTACATCTGGTATTTCTACTGCTGCAACAGGTTTGGCACCAGAAGGATTAGCTAAAACAGCATCTGGTAAAGATTTGGCTGCATATGTTGCACCAGGATATAAATATGATGCAACCGCTGCTGCCAAGCTATTTGCTGAAGGACTAAAGGAAGTTGGTGAAACGAAAATGAGTTTCACCATTACCACAGATGCTGATTCTCCTGCTGGTAAATCAACCTTGGATTACCTTAAGGGTTCTATGGAAAAAGCCTTGCCAGGACTGACGGTTAACGAAAAATTTGTACCATTTAAGCAACGTTTGTCTGACTCACAAACTCAAAACTTTGATGCCGTTGTATCGCTTTGGGGTGGAGACTATCCAGAAGGATCAACATTCTATGATTTGTTTAAAGATGGTGCTTCTTATAACAACGGTCAATTTAAGAATAGCGCTTATACTAAAGCGGTTGAAAAGGCCGAAACTACTGATGCATTGAATGCTTCAGCTAGAGATGAGGATTATAAAGAAGCGGAAGCAGCATTGTATAAAGATGCTAACATTAATCCATTATACTTCCGCTCAAAGTACGCATTATCTCGTTCAAACGTTAAGGATATAATTATTAATACTACTGGTTTGAATATGGACTTGAAGTATGCTTATCGTAAGTAAGCGATTTATGGTAGAATTAACCTATATTTAATCAAAATGAGAATTGACGATTGTCAATTCTTATTTATTAGAAAGATAAGACTATGTTGAAATATATTTTAAAGCGATTAATTCTTTTGATCTTCACGTTATTTTTGGTTATTACGGCGACATTTTTCTTGATGCAAATCATGCCTGGCACGCCTTTTAATAATCCAAAGTTGACACCAGAAATGATTGCGCAATTGAATAAGGCGTATGGGTTGGATTTGCCACTTTGGCATCAATACCTTAATTATATGATTAACGCTACTCATGGTGATTTTGGAACATCGTTCCAGTATCAAAATCAAAGTGTCGGTATGTTGATTGGTCAGCGTCTACCAATCTCTGCTCAACTTGGCGCACAAGCATTAGTCATAGGTGTAATTGCTGGGCTATTCATGGGGGCAATCTCTGCGCGAAATAAAAATAATAAAATTGATGGTACCTTAGGTGTTGTATCAACCTTAGGTATTTCAGTACCAAGTTTTATTTTAGCAATTATTCTCTTGTATTTGTTTGGGTTCAAATGGCCACTATTTCCTGTCTCTGGTTGGGGAGATTCGTTCTCTGAATCTGTGTTACCAACGATTGCGTTAGCTGTTGGCCCTGCAGCAATTGTGACACGTTTTGTTCGTTCAGAGATGATAGAAGCTTTAAGTTCAGATTATGTGCAGTTAGCACGCGCAAAAGGGCTTAGTGAAAAAGAAATTGTTAATAAACATGCTTACCGTAATTCGATGATTCCAGTTTTGACATTAATTGGTCCGATGGCAGCAGGTTTATTGACAGGTTCAACTTTGATTGAAAATATTTTTTCAATTCCAGGTATTGGACAACAGTTTGTTTCGTCTATTCCCACAAAAGATTTTCCAGTAATTATGGGTACCACAATTGTTTATGCCCTAATGTTGATGGTTATGATTTTGATTACGGATATTTTGACGGCTATTGTTGATCCGCGTGTTCGTTTGCAATAAGGAGGCTCATGATGGCTGCAAATACTGAAGATTTTGTCATTGTTGGCGCAAAAAGCTCTGATGCCAACGAACATATTGCTAAACCAGCTTTGTCATTTTGGCAAGATGCTTGGCGCCGCTTAAAATTAAATAAACTAGCAGTAGTATCAATGTGGTTCTTGATATTTATTCTTGGGTTCGCTATTGTGTCAAATATCTTTGTGACACAAAATGATGCGAATTCATTTGATTCTGATAATGTTGGTAAATACAAGAATTTGCCACCTAAATCAGGATTACCTATTCCTGGTTGGAACGGTAAAATAAAAGAGCCTGGCGCAACTGAGTCAACAGATCCATATGCAAATAGTAATGTGAAAAAGAATTATCTATTTGGAACAGACACAATTGGTCGTTCATTAGGAAAAAGAGTTATCGTTGGCCTGAGGATTTCTTTGTTAGTCGCTATTTCAGCTACATTAATTGATTTGCTTATAGGTGTTTCTTATGGCGTTTTTTCCGGTTGGAAAGGTGGCACAATTGATGTTGTGATGCAAAGAATTATTGAAATTATGTCATCTGTCCCCAATCTAATTGTTGTTACAATGATTGGTTTGTTACTTGGAAGTGGTGTGACATCTATTATTATTGCCATAGCTTTGACGGGGTGGTTGAGTATGGCGCGGCAAGTTCGTAATATGACGCTTTCTCTGAAAGAACGTGATTATGTACTAGCTGCAAAATCGTTAGGAGAAAGTTCTACTAAAATTGCTATTAAGCATTTGATACCAAATATGGCTGGAACGATTATTGTTCAAATTATGATGACGGTTCCCAATGCTATTATGTTTGAAGCTGTTTTGTCGGCGATTAATTTGGGGGTCAAGCCACCAACGGCATCGTTAGGATCATTGATTTCTGATGCTCAAAGTATGTTGCAATTTTATCCTTATCAAATTCTAATTCCTTCAGCTGTCTTGGTGTTGATTTCGTTAGCATTTATTCTATTGGGTGATGGACTACGAGATGCATTTGATCCGCGTGCAAGTGAAGATTAAGAGGTACATGTATAAATGAGTAATCCAATTTTAAAAGTTGAAAACTTACACGTCAACTTTAATACCTATGCTGGTACTGTAAAAGCTATTCGTGACGTTTCATTTGATTTGAATGAAGGAGAGACACTTGCAATTGTTGGTGAATCAGGGTCTGGGAAATCAGTGACCACGAAAACTTTAATGGGATTAAATGCTAAAAATGCTAGTATTCCAGATAATAGTCGCTTATTGTTTAAGGATAAAAATTTATTGGCATTGACCGAAGAAGAATGGCAACATGTTCGTGGTAATGAAATTGCTATGATTTTCCAAGATCCAATGACAAGTTTGGATCCAACGATGAAAATTGGTCATCAAATTGCTGAGCCACTAGTGAAACATCGCGGTATAAGCGAAAAAGAGGCTTTGGCACGTGCACTAGAATTAATGAAGGGTGTTGGTATTCCTGATGCTGAAGAGCATATCAATGATTATCCGCACCAGTGGTCGGGTGGTATGCGGCAACGTGCTGTTATTGCTATTGCCTTAGCTGCTGATCCCGAGATTTTAA
The DNA here is from genome assembly GCF_008107645.1 of Leuconostoc litchii. GTDB lineage: Bacteria > Bacillota > Bacilli > Lactobacillales > Lactobacillaceae > Leuconostoc > Leuconostoc litchii. The sequence goes on from NZ_SDGY01000005.1 coordinate 129,651, forward strand.
TCGCTGATGAACCGACAACGGCCTTGGATGTTACCATTCAAGCTCAAATTCTAAACTTAATGAAGAAATTACAAAAAGAATCAAATTCTTCAATTATTTTCATAACCCATGATTTGGGTGTTGTTGCCGGCATGGCTGATCGAGTTGCGGTCATGTATGCAGGAAAGATTGTCGAATATGGTACGGTTGATGAGATTTTCTTTAATCCACAACATCCATATACGTGGGGATTGTTAAATTCTATGCCAACAACTGATACTGAAGAAGGCTCATTACAAGCTATTCCTGGTACCCCCCCTGATTTGCTAGAACCTCCCCTTGGAGATGCCTTTGCACCTCGTAACGTATATGCACTAGCAATTGATAGCCGTGAAGAACCACCGTTCTTTAAAGTCAGTGATACACATTATGCTGCAACTTGGTTATTGGATGAACGTGCACCAAAAGTGACACCACCAAAGCAAATTTTGACTCGTTGGGCACATTGGCAAGAATTACAAGGGCAGGAGGCTTAATCATGACTGAAGAAACACCAAAGAAATTGGTTGAGTTGAAAGATTTACAGCTATATTTTAATAAAGGTAAATCAAATGAGGTTCGAGCTATTGATCATGTGAGTTTTGATATCTATGAAGGTGAAGTATTTGGCTTGGTTGGTGAATCGGGTTCTGGGAAAACAACTATTGGCCGTACTATTTTAAAGTTATATGAGCCTACAGATGGGACGATTACTTTTGATGGGAAAGACGTTACTAAATTAAAAGGTAAACAGCTCTCAGAATTTCGTAAGAATTCGCAAATGATTTTTCAAGATCCACAAGCTAGTTTGAACGGGCGTATGAAGGTTCGCGATATTATTGCTGAAGGTATTGATGTGAATCATTTGGCTAAGTCTAATGATGAACGAAACAATAGGGTTCAAGAGCTGTTGGACTTAGTTGGTTTAAATAAAGATCATTCTTCTCGTTATCCACACGAATTCTCTGGTGGACAACGTCAACGTATTGGAATTGCACGAGCCTTGGCTGTGGATCCTAAGTTTATCATTGCTGATGAACCAATATCGGCTTTAGATGTTTCAATTCAGGCACAGGTAGTTAATTTGATGAAAGAATTGCAAAAGAAACATTCATTAACTTACTTGTTTATTGCGCATGATTTGTCGATGGTGAAGTATATTTCAGATCGTATTGGTGTGATGCATTGGGGTAAACTGCTTGAAATTGGTACCGCAGATGCCGTATATAATCATCCTTTGCATCCTTATACAAAAAGTTTGCTATCTGCTATTCCTGTCCCAGATCCAGAAGTAGAAAGTAATCGTCAGCACATTGACTATGATTCAAGTATTGAAACAGATGGCAAAGAGCGTACAATGTTGGAAGTCAATCCTGGACACTTTGTCTTGGCGACTGAAGAAGAAGCTGCTGCTTATAAACTAGAACAACAATAAATAAAAATCGGACATATTTTGTGTTCGATTTTTATTTAATTAAAATTAGTATATAATGTTTATTAATAAATAACGAGAATTAATTAAGAAAGCGTGATTAAATGGTTCGAATTCAAGATGATTTTTTTGAAGCAGTGAATGGTGATTGGGAGAAAAAAGCGATTATCCCAGCAGATAAACCTCGTACAGGCGGTTTTAGCGATTTATCAGATGATATTGAGGAGTGGCTATTAGACACAACAGCGAAATGGCAAGAAGGCCGAAGTTTACCAAACGATAAAGTTTTGAATAACTTTATTAAATATCATCGTTTAGCATCTGATTTTCAAGCACGTAATCAGATTGGCGTAACACCAGTGTTGCCCATTATCAAAAAATATCAATCATTTACATCTTTTTCTGATTTTGCTTCACAAATTTCAGAATTAGAAGATGAAGGTTTCACCAATGCTTTTCCATTTGGCGTAGAACCTGATTTTAAAGATGCCCGCACAAATGTTTTGTGGGCTGGCGGATTGGATATCTTGTTACCAGATACAACTTATTACACGAAAGATCATCCACAAAAAGCAGAGCTATTAGCCAAGTTTCGTGAAGAACAAGAGACTTTGTTACCCAAGTTTGGATTTTCAGAATCTGAGACAACAGATTTAATTGATAAATATCTTTTATTTGATGCGCGAGTAGCTCAAGTGGTTTTGAGTCAGGAAGAAGGACACGAGTATGCAAAATTATACCATCCATATAAATGGTCTGAATTTGTACAATTAGCACCTGAACTACCATTGAACGACATTCTTTCATCATTAATTGGTCAATTGCCCGACATGGTTGTCGTTCCTGAAGAGCGTTTTTGGAAAAATGCTAATCAATTCTACTCAGAAGAAGCTTGGCCACTATTAAAGGCTTATCTTTTAGTGAAGATTACCAACCAATTCACAGCTTATTTGTCTGATGAAATTCGTATTTCAGGTGGTATATACCAAAGAGCCTTAACTGGACTCCCTGAGGCTATGAGTCAAGAAAAATCTGCGTTATATTTAGCCACAGCTCCATACAATCAAGCAATTGGGTTACATTATGCATCGAAAAAATTTTCTCCGGAAGCCAAGGCAGATGTGGAGAAAAAAGTTGCTTCAATGATTGCAGTTTATAAGGATCGACTAAAGTCTGTATCGTGGCTAAAAGAAGGAACTCGTAACAAAGCGATTACAAAATTAAACACGATTGTACCTCATATTGGTTATCCTGAAAAGTTACCAGAGCGTATATACCAAAAAATAGTTTCAGATCATGATACATTATTTGAAGCAGCTGTGAAATTTCGAAAAATAGAAATTACCCATGCTTGGAATCAATGGCATCAATCAGTGGATCGCAGTGAATGGCACATGCCTGCTCACCTAGTAAATGCATATTATGATCCACAGCAGAATCAAATTGTTTTTCCAGCAGCTATTTTACAAAAACCATTTTACAGCTTAGATCAGTCTTCTTCAGCCAATTACGGTGGTATCGGAGCTGTCATTGCACATGAGATTTCTCATGCATTTGATACAAATGGTGCATCGTTTGATGAGTATGGTAGTTTAAATGATTGGTGGACGAAAGAGGATTATGCTGCGTTTAAAGTACGAACTGATAAAATTGTTGAACAGTTCGATGGTATAGATTCTTATGGCGCTAAAGTCAATGGGCATTTAACTGTTTCGGAGAATGTTGCTGACTTAGGTGGTTTGGCCGCTGCGTTGCAAGCAGCAAAAAATGAGGAAGATTTTTCAGCAGATCAATTTTTCGTCAGTTGGGCCACAATTTGGCGTATGAAGGCTCGACCGGAATACATGAAGCTATTAGCAGCGTCTGATCCTCATGGACCTGCTAAACTACGTGTTAACGTGCAGGTGAAGAATTTTAATGCATTCTTTGATGCTTTTCATGTTACTAATGGTGATGGCATGTGGTTAGCTCCTGAATCTCGTGTGCAAATTTGGTGAATAATATACTTCTTAAAACAAAAAAAGCGCAAATATGGCGTTTTTTTTGATACAATAATAAAGATTAATTTTGGAATGAGAGAGCGATATTGTCTGAAAAATTTATATTATATGGCATACAAATATTACTTATTATTGTTATGCTAGTCATGTTGATAGCCATTAGTAAAGTATATTTATTGCAACGTTTACCAATTTTTAAACGATTTGGATTAGGTATGTTGATTGGATTTGTAACAGATTTCGGAGACACACTTGGCATAGGATCATTTGCAACCACCACGGCTGCTTTTCGCTTAACTGGTTATGTTGATGATGATCGAAAGTTGCCGGGAACCTTAAATGCGGTTCATGCTATACCGGTCATGTTTCAAGCGTTGTTTTTTATTACCGCTGTTAAAGTCGATTTAACAACACTTATACCAATGACGACAGCTGCCGTGATAGGAGCTTACATCGGTACACATGTGACTAAAAATTGGCATGCGCCTACTGTTCAACGTGTAATGGCTGGTGCTTTGCTGATTGCAGTTATTATCATGGTTATTCGTATGATTACAACACCCGGAAGCAATAATTCAATGAGTGTTCATGGATTACATGGGTGGTGGCTTTTTTTTGGTATATTATTTAACTTTGGTATAGGTGTACTAATGACAATGGGATTAGGTAATTATGCCCCAGAGCTAATATTTTTTTCTTTGATGGGTGTCAATCCAGCAGTCGCATTTCCTGTAATGATGTTGGATGCGGCTTTAATTATGCCTACAACAGCCTTAAACGTTATCAAAATGAATCGTGTCTCATGGCGTGGTTTTGCTGGTGTCGCTGTTGGTGGAGTCCTAGGCGTTATCGTTGCAGCTAAATTTTTTACCAGTATGGATGTTGATTTATTGAATAAATTAATCGTTGTGGTTGCTTTATGGACAGTATTTGGATTAGTGCGTGACTCAATTAAAAAAAATGTTTGAAAAAATCACGAAAAGGTATTGTCAACTATTCGATTTTCTGGTATTATAATATAGTTGTTTGAGATATGGGAGTGTAGCGAAGTCTGGCTAAACGCGACGGACTGTAACTCCGTTCCTTCGGGTTCGTAGGTTCGAATCCTACCGCTCCCATTGCCGATTTTAGCTAACGGCAAAAGAAATTAGCTATTGCCCCTTCGCCAAGTGGTAAGGCATCGGTTTTTGGTACCGACATGCGCTGGTTCGAATCCAGCAGGGGCAATTTTATTAGAGGAACTTGGAAAAGTTCCTCTTTTTTGTATATAATTATTCATAATCCATAAATATGAGGCGATGGCTATGAACTTTTTTGTGAATAAAGCAATTGGGTATAGTAACAGTGGGGTTGAGCATGCACAATTTTATCGCGCGCAGTGTTTTCGTGAAAAAAAAATACCATTTAAGTTTATTTTTACAGATTTATTACCTCAATTGCATAAACACATGGGGTTGTGGTCGTTGCCAGAACGTGAAGTAATCGGGCTGTACGACTTTTTTCTGAGTGATAATCCCGATGAATATGCTCATAGTGGTTTAAAGCAGACCAATGATTATACAACTGACTCGCTATGGGATTTAACCAATACACAGCGTTTAATTCGGCACCAAACAACAGGAGAATATACTGAAACTATTTTACGTTCGAAAAAATACTCTGAAACGAAAAAAGTCTATCTTGTTAGTGATGATCGTATTCTTTTAAAAAATGGATTGCATGAAATAATGTGGCATTATCGTACTTCTGATGCACGTGATAAGGTAGCTACTAACATTCATGTTAATAATTTTCGTGGTAAGAACTATGTATTTCCGACTAAGGAAGCGCTGATTGATTTTTTTTTCATAGAGATGCAAAACATATTTCAACAAAATGTGTATTTTTTAGATCGTGGTACAGAATCTGAGGAATCACTTGTAAAGTTGAAACAATTAGGATTGTCGCTAAAAATTATTGATATTGTTCATGCAGAGCATTTGGTAACCTATCAAAATGGTCATCCATTATGGAACAATTATTATCAGTATATGTTTAATCATTTGGATACGATAGATTTTGTAGTAACATCAACTAAACTACAAGCAGAAGCCATAATAAAACAACTATCTCAACTAGGCAGAGTTGTTGCGGATAAAGTTTTGGCAATACCTGTTGGTGGCGTAAATAATTTGCAACAACCAAAACATTGGCAAGGAGGCCAAGCAAATTTTGTTACGGCTTCTCGTCTTCACTCTGAGAAGAATATTCTACAAATCATTCAGGCAATTAAACAAATTTGTGAGGACGGATTAGATGCTACATTAGCCATATATGGTTCTGGTAATGAAGAATCGCGTATTCGAGAGTTGATAGATACATTAGCGCTGCAAGATAGGGTGCAGTTAAAAGGATTGAGTCAAAATGTAGTGCATGAATTTCAAAAATATGACGCTTTCGTATCAGCTTCATATTCGGAAGGATTTGGCTTAACTTACATTGAAGCCATTGAGAATTCTTTGCCGATAGCTACTTATGCTAACTTGTATGGCGCAAAAGAGTTGGTGATTGACGGATTCAATGGATATCTAGCATCTTTTGATGGAAATTTATTGCAAGAATCTCAAAATGTTATTCATCTTGCAAATGCTATGAAACAAATTTTTACCGACAAACACTATGATTATTTATCGAAGGGTGCTTATCAACAGGCGCAAAAATATCAGTCAGCTTATATTGCTGATCAATGGGCAAAATTAATTGAGGTGCTAGAGTGAAAATTGAGATTATAAACGCACTCACAGATGTTAATCAAAAAGGGCCTGCATGGCAAATTGAACAGGTGAAGTCCGGAAATAGCGACGAATTATGGTTAGCTACGCCACATGAAGATGCAGTGTATTTGGTTAAAAATCTTGGTCTTGATCCTACGAAAGTATTTGATATCTATGCACAGTCTTATTTAACGGATATAGATGAAACAACTGGTATTTGGTGGGGCGATTTGTCAGTACCTAATGATGCGCAACTAGTCGTTTATCCTGATTGGAGCAAGTATGTTATTAGTCAGGGTCAAGTACTGGCAAAGGTCAGGTGGTTTGGTCATTCAAAACGAATTGTTCAAGCAGTTGTTTGGCAAGATATTGATGGGGAAATAGATTATAAAGATATTTATTTACGTAATGGGAAGCTGTTTGCTAAACAATATTTTAGTGAAGGGCAACTGTTGAATACTAATTTTTACTTTGGTCAAAATAATGTAATGGTTGAAGATTATTATTTTGAAGGACAGCGTAATTTTGTATATGCTCAGCAACAAAAGTATGCTAGTGCTGAAAATTATATCCTGCATACTTTGGCACAATATCCTGAAAATGATTATCGTATAACACAGTTACAACGTGTTCCGAATTTATCAGCAAAGCATACAACACTAACAATAATAGATGATATAGTTGATGAGCAGGGGCGTATTTTGCCTAACCTAGAAAAAATTTTAAAAGATGACACACATAATGTTTCGAGTGTGTTAGTTGATAAAAAAAATTATAGATTATTACGGTTATCAGGGTTGCCTGTTAAAAAAGTACATCGGTTGAATTAATCGTGCAGTTTCTCACACGCGAACAACACAAAGACAAAATTTTGTTTTATAATAGACTTGTAACTATAAAAATTTGGAGGCTATCATGGCTAAATTGACTGTTTCAGATTTGGAACTTTCAGGTAAGAAAGTATTGATGCGCGTTGACTTCAACGTGCCTATCAAGGCAGGCGTTATTGGAAACGATAACCGTATTGTGGCAGCTTTGCCAACAATCAAGTATGTTTTGGAAAACAATGGTCGTGCAATTTTGTTCTCTCATTTGGGACGTATTAAGTCTGAAGACGATAAGAAAGAATTGTCATTAGCACCAGTTGCCGCACGCTTAGGTGAATTATTGGGTAAGGACGTTAAGTTCGTGCCACAAACTCGCGGTGAAGAATTAGAATCAGCAATCAACGCTTTGCAAGATGGTGAAGTTTTGATGGTTGAAAACACACGTTTTGAAGACGTTGTTGATGGTGAAGTAGTTAAGAACGAATCAAAGAACAATCCTGAGTTGGGTAAGTATTGGGCATCATTAGGCGATGATTTGTTCATCAACGATGCCTTTGGTACAGCTCACCGTGCCCACGCTTCAAACGTAGGCATTGCTTCAAATGTTTCACAAGCAGCTGCTGGCTTCTTGATGGAAAAAGAAATCAAGTTCTTGGGTGATGCTGTTGCTAATCCAGTTCGTCCTTTCGTTGCTATTATCGGTGGTGCAAAGGTTTCTGATAAAATTGAAATCGTAAAGTCATTGTTGAATAAAGCTGATAAGGTTATTGTTGGTGGTGGAATGGCCTATACATTCGACGCTGCTAAGGGTAACAAGATTGGTAATTCATTGTTTGAGGCTGATAAAGTTGAATTAGCTAAGGAATTGATGACAGAAGCTGGCGATAAGTTGGTTTTGCCAATCGATTCAATTGCTGCTGACGCATTTTCAAATGATGCAAAGACTGAAGTTGTTGATGCCGAAGCTGGTATTCCTGACGGCTACATGGGTCTAGATATTGGTCCTAAGTCTGTTAAGTTGTTGCAAGACACATTGTCTGACGCAAAGACAGTTGTTTGGAACGGACCTATGGGTGTGTTCGAAATGCCTAACTTTGCTAAGGGAACTTTGGCAATTGGTGAAGAATTGGTTAAGGTTACTGAAAACGGTGGTACAACAATCGTTGGTGGTGGTGATTCAACTGCTGCGGTACAACAATTGGGAGTCGCTGACAAGTTAACACACATCTCAACGGGTGGTGGTGCTTCACTTGAATACCTTGAAGGTAAGGAATTACCTGGTATTGCTTCAATTTCCGAAAAGTAATTTTAAAAGTAGCGCGAAAGCGCTTTTTTTGTGCACTAATTTAAATAATTGTTAAACGTTTAATTGATTATTCATCGTATATATGGTTTAATAATTAACGGACAAAATAACGTTTGCCAGTGAGCAGACATTTTGGAGGAAATATTATATGACAGTTAGTCAGTCCGAAAACGTAGCACAACAGGAACCAGTATCTATAGAGAAGATGACCAGCGAGCAAAAAGTTGTTCTTGGTTCAACAACTCTGGGCTTTACCTTAGATCATATGGATGCAACTTTTTTATCATTTGCATTGGCTCCTATGATTGCTGAACTACATATTACTGGCGCACAAGGTGGTATTATCGCAGCTATGTCGAACTGGGGGGCGCTATTAGGAAGCCTTTTGTTTGGTATTTTAGCGGATCGTATTGGTCGTGTTAAGGTTTTATCTTATACAATTATGTTGGTAACTTTTGCAACAGTTATTTTGGCATTTTTGGACAATACACATACAATTTATGCAGCTCGCTTCTTGTTAGGAATGGGAACTGGTGGTGAGTATGGTGTAAGTATGGCATTAATTGCCGAGAGTTTTAGAGCTAGTCGGGTAGGTCGAATGAGTTCTATTACAGCAATTGGTGGACAGGTTGGTGCTATACTTGCTGCAATTTTGGCAACATTAATTATGCCGTCATTTGGTTGGCGCGGTTTGTTTATGCTAGGATTTTTGCCACTAATCGTTGTGTACATTGTTCGTCGTCATCTAAAGGAAACACCTGAGTTTGAACAGTTACAATCTGAGTACAAGACTGGTAAAAAGAAATTTAACTTTGCAACGATTGCTAACACACCTAAGCGTGCTTACACATCCTTTGTGTTGATTATCATGTTGACGATACAAACAGCTGGTTATTATGGCTTGATGAATTGGCTACCAACCATTATGCGTAAGCAACTAGGTATAACAGAAACTATTACAGCTGGATATGTTAATCTTGGCATGATACCAATTATTCTAGGTATGGCGATAGGAATGTTTACGTTTGGGACAGTTTTGGATCACATCGGACCTCGCAGGGCATTTGCTATATTCTTAGTTGCTTCAGCACTGATGATTTATGTATTTACATTTGCGTATAACATGTGGACGTTAACCATTTTAGGCGCATTAGTTGGATTTTTCTCTAATGGCATGTATGGTGGATTCGGCGCAGTAATTAGTCGATTATATCCTTCAGAAATTAGAGCTACAGCAGCTAATACATTGATGGGTTCAGGACGTGCAATTGGTGCATTTTCATCGGTCGTGATTGGCTGGATTATGGATAACTATAGTGTTGCGACTGTGATGTTAAGCCTATCTCTAATGTATATGGTTAGTCTAATATTCATGTTGACAATCCCTGGTTTTAAAAAACTAGGACGTAATTAATATTTTAATAAATTTTAAAAGAGCATTTATTCATAAATGCTCTTTTTTAGTTTGTTTATGTGAATCGGCTCACGAACAAGGTTTGGTCGAGCTTAAATTATACTTTACAAATACAGTAATAAGGGTTAAAATTAATTGTAAATAAGTTCACATACAAGAAAGAGGTTAAAAAATGAAAGCAGCAGTTGTTCGTAACGTAAATGATGGTTATGTCGATTTAGTTGATGATTGGCAACCACGTGCGTTATCATTTGGGGATGCATTGGTTGATATTGAATATGTTGGTCTTTGCCATACTGATTTACACTGTGCAAATGGTGATTTTGGTGATCCTAATAAAATTGGTGAACGTAATGGCAATTTCAGACGTGTTATCGGACACGAGGGTGTCGGACGTGTTGCTAAATTAGGTGAAGGTGCTGATGCCTATCTTGAAGTCGGTGACCGTGTTTCAATTGCTTGGTTTTACGATGCCTGTGGCGTTTGTGATTACTGCGTATCAGGAAATGAAACATTCTGCCGTAAAGTTCGTAACTCAGGTTATACAATTGATGGTGCGATGTCACAACAAGCTGTTGTAAATGCTAAATATGCTGTCAAGGTTCCCGAAGGTTTGGATCCTGTTGAGGCTACATCTATTACTTGTGCTGGTGTCACAATGTATAAAGCATTAAAAGTTGGTGAAACTAAGCCTGGTGAGTGGGTGTCTGTTCATGGTGCTGGTGGTTTAGGTAATTTGGCCGTTCAATATGCACACAGCGTATTTGGTGCACATGTTGCTGTTATTGATGGTAATGATGATAAGCTAGCAGCTGCGAAGGCTAATGGCGCCGAAGTACTTGTTAACCGTAAGAAGGAAGATGTTGTTGCTAAGGTTAATGAATTAACTGGTGGCGTACACAACGCTCAAGTGACTGCTGTTAATGATGCAGCGTTCTCACAAGCTGTTAATGTATTGCGTCCTATGGGTAAACTTGTCGCTGTTGCTTTGCCACAAGGGGACATGGCTTTGAATATTGCTAAAACAGTTCTTGATGGTATCGAAGTTCGTGGATCTTTAGTTGGTACACGAGCAGATTTGAAAGAGGCATTCCAATTTGGTGCTGAAGGAAAAGTTAAGCCAATTGTTGAAACTGTTGCTTTCCAAGACATGAATGATATCATTGATGAAATGAAGGCTGGTTCAATTACTGGTCGTAAGGTTATCGATTTTACAACACTTTAATAATAAAAAACCTAAACAACCGTCAACGGTTGTTTAGGTTTTTTTATTTATAGATTAGCTTCTAATACAATTGTGTTTCCTTCGGAATCATGTATTGAAAAGGCAATTTTATTGCTGAATCGTTCTTCTGGTTCACCAATGATGGGCACAAAGTTATTGCGCAAATGTTTTCGTAGTTCCGTTTGATGGTCACGAACCAGCATTTCGAGTTTATCTGTAGGTTCACCGGAAACAAAAATAATATCCTCACCATCTATAACCAGATGACGACCACTTTGGTGGCCGGATTGTGGTAAATCAAAAACATCGCGCCAAAAGCGATAAGCTCGGTTAGTATCAGTAGCAGGAATTGTTTTAATGTTCAGTTTACGTGGTTTCATAATAATTATAGTATAGCTGATTTTTATATTTTTTCAACAAAGTTGTTGATATATGTCTAATTTAATCAGCTAAAGTATGGTAAACTTATTGTTATGGCATTATTAGAAATTTCAGGCCTTTCAATGGCCTACGCAGAAAAAACTTTATATGAAGATGCAGCATTTGAACTACAAGCTGGAGAACACATGGGAATTGTTGGCCAAAATGGTGCTGGTAAGTCAACGCTTATCAAAATCATTACAGGACAGGAACTCCCTCTTTCTGGTAAAATTGAATGGCAAAAAGGCTTAAAAGTGGGTTATTTAGATCAGTATGCAGAAATTCCTGAAGGAATGACACTGGTCGATTTTTTGCATACTGCTTATCAAGATTTGTATGATAAGCAAGATCGTATTACAGAACTATACAATGAATATGCAGAGAGTCTATCTGACAAATTGTTAGAACGTGCTGGTCGTATGCAAGAAGAACTTGACGCCGCTGGCTTTTATGATGTGGATACTAAAATTGAACGTGTGATTTCTGGACTTGGTTTGGAAGCCATCGGACGCACTAGAGAATTAGAATCAATGTCTGGCGGACAACGTGCAAAAGTAATTTTAGCTAAATTATTGCTAGAAAATGATGATGTGATCATTTTAGATGAACCAACAAACTATCTTGATGTGGCACATATTGAATGGTTGGAAGACTTTTTGCAGTCTTTTGAAGGTTCAGCAATGATTATCTCGCACGATTTTGACTTTTTAGATAAAGTAACGAATGCTATTATTGATTTATCATTCGGGAAAATAACTAAGTTCCGTGGATCGTTTAAGAAGGCTATGCGTCAAAAGGATGAACGTGCAGAACAGCAATTGCGCCAGTATGAGAAACAACAGGGTGAGATTGAGAAAGCGCAGAAATTTATTGCTAAAAACAAGGCGCGTGCTTCAACATCTAAACAAGCTAAGTCACGAGAAAAAATGCTGGCTAGAATGGACCGTGTTGACCCACCTTCAGAGGTGCTACAAGCTAAATTCAATTTTCCTTATGTCAACTCTCAGTCTGCAAATGCATTAACAGTAAACGAATTATCAGTTGGTTATGTAACGCCCGTATTGGAGCCAGTAACTTTTTCGATGACTTCAGGTCAAAAAGTTGTTTTTAAGGGGTTCAATGGTGCCGGTAAATCAACGTTAATCAAATCGATTTTGGGTGTTATTCCAGCACTTGGTGGTGATGCAGAGTTTTCACCTTCCGCAGTTGTGAATTATTTTGATCAGGATTTAGAATGGGATAATGATCAAAAAACACCATTGCAAGAAATGCAGGATCGTTTTCCTAAATTAGAGCCGAAAGCTTTACGTACACGTTTAGCTGCCGCTGGTATTAACGCTGAAAATGCACAAAAACCATTGAAGCAACTATCTGGTGGTGAACAAACTAAAGTTAAATTGGCTATTATGGAAATGAAACCAAGTAATTTCTTAATTTTAGATGAGCCAACAAATCATCTTGATGAAGGTACCAAAAATGCGTTACGTGCAGCGATTGATAAATTTCCAGGAAATGTTATTATCGTTTCACACGAAACTAGCTTCACAAAGGGCTTAGGAGATAAAGAGTTAAACGTTGCCGCTTTGAGTTATAAAGAAGAGGCAGAATAGTATCGTTAGATACAGTAATTAGTATGACAATTAACCAGTTTGTATACGGGTTTGTCGGAATTTTGGGTATTGCTATTCGGACGAAATTCTGGTATATTAGTTATTGTTATGGAGAAGTACTCAAGCGGCTGAAGAGGCGCCCTTGCTAAGGGTGTAGACGTGTTAAAGCGTGCGAGGGTTCGAATCCCTTCTTCTCCATTTAGCATTTCATGGCGTTGCATAAGGTTTCAAAACCTTAATGTAACGTTTTTTTTATTAGAAAATAATACTGATAATTGCTGTTCTAAATCTAAGTATGATAGAATTAAATCAGTTAAATATTGAAACGGTTGAGTGTAAGCTTCAAGAGTAGTTAGTCGGGGAACTAGCTGTTTTTGAAGTTTTTTTATGCATTAAAAGGAGAAATAATGAGTTATTTATTAATTATATTATTAATTATTAGTACAAAGATTTTGGGTAAGATAGGTATTCACTTTGGTTTATCTGAGGTTGTTGGGCAATTATTGGCTGGTGTTTTTTTAGGTGCAAGTCTACTGAATTTGGTTCAACCTACGTCTACTATGCATTGGATTGCTGAGACAGGTGTTTTTTTGCTCATGCTTAATTCTGGTTTAGAATCGAATCTTAAAGAAATGAAAAAATACGTAAAGTCTTCATCTTTGATTGCGATTATGGGTGTTATAGTACCAATGATTACTTTTCCAGTAGTTTTTTTTCTACTCAGCTACTCTAGTGTAGTTTCTTTGTTTGCTGGAATTGTATTTTCGGCTACGTCTATCTCAATTACATTGGCGGTTTTAGCCGAACAAAAAAAGTTGGCTACAGCAATGGGCACCATTATAGTTTCTGCTGCGATACTAGACGATATTATAGCATTATTAGCCGTAACGATTTTTTCGGTTTTTGTAGGTGGCGGAACATTGGGAATCAGTAGTTTGTTACCATTGATGGGTTTTATTATTGGAATGCTTCTTAAAAAATTTAATTTCTCGGATAATGTAGTTGCAGTGACTACAAGAGTAGGAAATTTATTCTTTTATCCTGTGTTCTTTGGATCTATTGGGTTGGGAATCGATATACAAAAATTAGACGGTAAAGTAATGCCGATTATTATTTTCAGTATATTGGCAATACTTACAAAATTTAGTGGTTCTTTATTCGGTGCCAGACTTTCTGGTTTGAGTAGGGAAATTGCCAATGCCATTGGTGCGGGCATGATTTCTAGGGGGGAAATGGCACTTGTTATTGTTCAAATTGGTATTTCCGCAAATCTGATTAACGATATCACATCGGCGGAGTTCGTTGTTACAGTCATTATTTCAACTATAGTAGCACCCATTATGATGAAACCATTGTTCGCTAAAGTTTGACTTTCTTGTCATCTAGCTGAGTAGCAAAAACTAGAATATAATCGTTAGATTTGCTAGTAGAAAATCAGAAAAAGAAAAAATACGGCGGTCCAAAATATACATAATGTATATATATATTTATCCAATAAACAGACTGCGAATCTAAATACTGATTATAGGCTGCAAAGATCCATTATGAAATAATGATATACTTAAGGATGAAGGACGCGCTATCCGTAAACATATGCGCTGTGTCAGAATTACTAAAAAGTTTAAATAGAGCATTTCTTGAAGAGGAGGGTTAAAATTGACAATACTAGATGACATGATCAGTGATCCTATAAATATCGAGTATACGAAAAAAGGCTGGAAACCAATATTCACAGCACCCAAAACAGCAAAAATTGTAATCATTGGTCAAGCACCAGGATTGCGTGTTCAAAATACTGGTATTATGTGGAATGATGCCTCTGGGGACCGATTGCGTCAATGGTTAGATGTTAGTCGTGAACAGTTCTATAATTCTGGTGATTTTGGTGTTATTCCGATGGACTTTTACTATCCTGGAAAGGGAAAATCAGGTGATATACCGCCTAGAAAAAACGTGGCTATGAAATGGCACCCTAAATTACTGCAACAGATGCCTAACAAGCAGTTAACTATTTTAGTTGGATCTTATGCACAAAAATACTATCTGGATTTACCAAGTCCAGTTAAAATTACTGACGTCATATATGATTATCAGGATTATTTACCGCAATATTTTCCAATTGTTCATCCATCCCCAAGAAATAATATTTGGTTAAAGAAAAATTCATGGTTTGAACATGATGTTGTACCAGCGTTGCGAAAAATGGTTACTCAAATCCTTAAAAACTAGTCACGGTGGGGTTAGAAGTGCTTACTGAATCGTTATTTTAATAATGGCTTTTTTGTTATTGTCATTGTGTCAATTACGGCTTGAATTTATGTATAATAAAATTCATAGGAGAATTAACAATGAATGCAATTTTAAAGGATCAATTTATGATTGATCAGCTATCTGAACATCAAAAACAAGCCATTATAGATATAAATCAATATATTAATGAGGGTATTTCTGGTAACAAGCATGCTGTAGCGGTTATTCAAGGTGCTGCTGGAACTGGTAAATCAGTGGTTTTGATGAACTTAGTCACCAAATATATGACTGATAGTCGCTATAAGACAGCGCTAGTCGTCAATCACCCTGAACTTTTTAAAGCTTACCAAGATTTGGCAAGAGATATTCCTGGTATTAAAGAAAAGAGTATTTTACGTCCAACGGCTTTAATCAATCGTGCACAAAAAAATCATTGGAAATATGATGTCATCTTTGTAGATGAGGCACATTTATTATATTCAAAATCAGAACCGTATGCTCATTATCGTGGTGAAAATCAACTTACGGATCTTATGAACTTAGCTAAAGTTGTAGTGGTTGTGTATGATTTTGCGCAAGTATTTCAATCTAAGATGTATTGGTCTAAAAAATTATTGCGTCAAACAATTTCCGACCATCCTTATAAACAGTTTGATATGGATTTTCAGTATCGAATGGTAGCAAGCCCTGAACAGGTTGATTGGATGGATAACTTCACGTCAGAAAAAGTATTGACACCATTTCCAAACAACAGCAAGTTTGATTTTAAAGTATTTTCGACTGCAGGAAGTCTTTATGAGGCCATTAAAAAGAAGAATCATGAAGTAGGTTTAAGTCGAGTGGTTGCAACATCAGGATTTCCACGCATTGATGGTAGACACAACGTCGAAATGGATACTTTTTCTTTACCTTGGGATGAATGGGACCCACAACGAACACATTGGGCTAAGCGAGAATCATCAATTACACAAGTTGGAACGATTTACACATTACAGGGTTTTGATTTGAATTATGTGGGGATGATTATTGGACCATCGTTTGGTTACGATCCAAAAACGGACAGTATGACAATTATTCCTGAAAAATACTCACACAAAGAGATTTTTAAAAAACGTAAGGACATTAAGTTTTCTACTAAGGAGTATAAGGATTTCATTGCTAACGTTTTGAATGTATTAATTAAGCGTGGTAAGTATGGTATGTACCTAACAGCTTATGATGATGCATTACGTGAACGTCTAGTTGATTTATACCAAAATAAAAAGTAAACCAAATAAATTAAAAAACACCTGGACATTTTAAATGTCCAGGTGTTTTAAATTACATTAATGTTCAGAGTGGCTGTTATACCAATCTTTTTGAAAAAGAGCATAATGGTCAATGTCAACCCACTGTCCATTGTAAAAGACTTCATTCTTTAGTGTTCCTTCTTTAACGAAGCCGTTTTTTTGATACGACTTGATTGCTATCGTATTAAATGAATAAACACTGAGTTTGATTTTATGCATATTGAGATTATTAAATCCGTAATCCAATATGAGTTGTATTGCCTCTGAACCATAGCCTTGAGAACGGTCTTCTTTTTTGGGGAATCCTATTGCTAGCTCACAATTATGATTACGGATACTGAGGTCGAATAGCGCAACAAAACCGATAAGTGCATTATCTGAGGTTTTTCTGACAGTGAACTCAACATTTTCATTACTATTGGATGAACGTCTGAAAATATTTTCCCAATCTTCAGCAGTATAAGGATGAATCATATCATCTGATAGCGGGTTGACAAATTCATCATCCCATTGCCAATTAGCTAATTTTTGACCATCTCCTTCATGATAATGTGATAACTTAACTTTTTCGCCTATAAACATATTTTCATCTCTTTTCTTTAAATGTTCTGTTATAAAAAATTTACCGCAACAAATAAAGATTTATAAATCTTAAGTTAGTCCTTGAGCAATCGTTTGCTTCCCCATATCATCTTTTATCATGGATAATTTGTTGAAAGTATAAGAATTATTATTACCAATTAATATATTATAATATATCAAAATTTGCAACAAATATAAAAATTGTTATTTTTATTACAAACAAAATATTTTATCACAGAAATGTTACGAACTATAATGAAGGTGAAATCGAACAGAGGCATTGAAAAAGGGATCTCGACTTCGTGAGGAGGTTATAAATACAGAAGAGAATAGGATAAGCAGAGGAGGAATGGGAAATGTTTTATAGTAGTCAAGTAGTATACGATCACGGTCAGTTAGATAGATACATGCGAGATAAAAAAGTTTTTCTGATTACCATACTATTAAGTCTAAGTTGTATCGTTAGTGGTATCTTTTTTAATAAAGTAACCGTTTATGCAGATGATGTTCCGAATACCGCATTAAAAATAGAAAATAATGTGTTATATGGATTTTCGGATGGGCAGTCGCAGCACAGAGGAGCTAATGTTGTGATTCCTAGCAATGTAACGAGTATTGCTGATACGGCGTTCTATAATCAAGAAATTAGTAGTGTGGACTTTACTTCAGCAACTAACCTAAAGTCCATTGGTGATTTTGCATTTGCAAAAAATCAACTTACCTCTGTTCAGTATCCTAAACTAGATGATAATAATTTAGGTTGGTATATTTTTTATGATAATAACATTACTTCTTTGACTTTTGCAAATGGTGTTACACATATTAATGATGGTGCTTTTGCCAATAACCCAACATTGAAGAGTGTAACGTTTCCAAAAACAATTACATCGATTGGAGATTGGGTGTTTGCTGGAGACAACTTGCGTGTTGTCGACCTGACAACAATTCAAAATACAAACAGTTTAAGCGTTGGTTCTGGTGCCTTCTATGGTAATCAATCATTCAAAGTATCAGTCTTACCAAACGATGTGTTAGACAGCAGTGGTCACCATCCCATTCGTTGGTATGGGTATGAAGCGTTTGGCGGTGGTAATACTGGTCAAGCAGCTACTGTCGCTACACAATATGCGTTGAAACATCAACACTACAGCGCTGGAACACCTGGTACGATAGGTAATGCGGATGATTTTACTTACGATAGTAATGACCACACAATAATTACTGGTGTGAAGTCCGGTACGTCAACACTTGGAAAAACCATAGTTATTCCATCTGATGTCACTAAAATTGCTAACAATGCTTTTGAATCACTAGGTATCATGAGTGTTGACTTTTCTAAGGCTACAAATTTAAAAGAAATTGGAAACTTCGCCTTTTATGATAATCAAATTTCAAATACACTGAATCTACCAAATAGCTTAAATAATAATATATCAGGCATCGGCTGGTATGCTTTTGCTTCAAATAATATTGCTAATGTTATTTTTCCTAATAATGATTTAAAGTCGTTAAATGATTTTGTTTTTGCGGATAATAAACTAACAGGTGTTGATCTACCTGATACACTACAAACGATTGGAGACGGTACTTTTATTGACAATCAAATTACAGATGTGAATTTACCAGTTAATATTCAACGTGTTGGTTCTGGGTGCTTTGCTGGCAATTCGTTTAGTGACAGCCGTGCACAAGAATTGACAACGATGGTTATGAATACGAAATCGGAGAAGGATATTTCAGCTATTTTGTATCCATTTGGCATGACCACTTCACAAAAATACAGTCAGCTAAAAAACCAATTTTCTGAGATGAGCGATGGTACGTGGCAATATTTTGGCAGTGATGGTCTACCAGTAACTGGCCTACAAGTGATTGATGGTCACACTTATTACTTTAATTCAGATGGCACACAAGTTAAGGGAGGTTCAGTGGAGCTGAAAGATGGTCGTATCCACTACTTTGATGCAAATAGTGGAGATATGTTAAATTAAAACACAAAAAAGATGCTATTCANNATAGCATCTTTTTTGTGTCACTTTAATTGATAAGTAACAAGTATACGGCTATGAATTAAAATCTCGGCAATTTCTGCAGGAGATTCAGGATCATTTTTTTCTAACCAGTGACCAATGATGCTAATTAGTGAACTGATTAACAAGTCGTGGGTATAGTCACTTGGCATAACTTCTGTACCATCTTTAAATATTTTCTCATAATTTTTACCAATTTGATTGTCAATCAAATTTCTCAATTTATAAACAAATTGTGAATCGCCATTTTTGGAAAGTAGTGTTTTAAGCGTAAAACGATTTTTATCTAAAAAATCAAATGATTGTATAAAGCTACGATAGGGCGAGTAAGTATCTAATTCTGCTGACAATTTATGATTACTCGTGTCATCTAACCAAGAAATAGTTTTATCCATATTGATTTGCATGAGACGTTCAATATTGCTTAATAAATAAGATTCAATTTTTTCTAAGACATCGTATTTATCTAAATAGTAGATATAAAAAGTACCTCGACTTAATTTTGCTGTGCGAGTGATATTAGAAACTGTGAGATTATTAAACCCTTTTTCATTGACTAGTTGTATAAATGAATCTATGATACGTTGTTGGGTTTGTTTATTTTTTTCCTGTCTATTCATTCTTTCTTCCTTCCTTCATAAAATTAGACAACAAGGTTGCCTTTTGTACATTGATTTTTGCTTAACCAATGCTAATATAAACTATAGATTTAAAAAAAGCAACACGTTGTCAAAAAAGGGGAAGATTATGCTCAGCATTGAATGGAAAAAAATTTGGAAAAATAAATTTATGGTTATTGTTCTGATTGCTATTGTTTTAATTCCTTCGATATATGCAGTTGGATTTTTAAAATCAATGTGGGATCCTTATGGTAAAATTAAAGATTTACCAGTGGCAGTGGTTAATGAAGATCAATCTGTTAAGTATGCAGGACAGAAGTTAGCAGTAGGCTCTAAACTGAAAGATAATTTGGTAGATTCCGATGCGATGAAATTCAGTTTTCCATCTAAAAGAGAAGCCCAAAAAGGATTGTCTGATGGTAAATACTACATGGTTATGACTATTCCTAAGAATTTTTCAGAGCATGCAACAACATTGTTAGATGCTCATCCGAAGCAGATGCTCATTCATTATACAACCAGCTCAGGACACAGTTTCATTGCTGGAAAATTTTCAAAATCAGCGGCTGAAAGTATTACCAATTCCATTTCTACACAGGTTACCAAAACTTATGCAGAAACGTTGTTTAAACAAATTAAGACTTTAGGCAATGGCATGGGAACGGCTGGTAATGGGAATAAAAAATTAGTTAGTGGTACTGAAAAACTACAATCTGGAAATCAAACAATCACCAGTAATCTACAAACTTTAGCATCAAGTAGTTTGACTTTTAGCAATGGTACGGACATATTAACAGACGGGTTAGCGCAATACTTTGATGGTGTTAATCAGCTTGATGCAGGAAGTTTAAAACTCACAGATGGTTTAGAGCAGTTGAGTGGGAAAATTCCTGCACTGAGTAGCGGCGTTTTGCAATTATCAGAGGGCTCATCCAATTTAAGTAGTGGTTTAGGACAATATACATCTGGCGTTGGACAGCTCAACACCGGAGTAAGTACATTAAATTCAGGAGCTGAAAAGCTAGCAAGTGGTAGTAATAGTTTGGCTGCTGGTATAAATAAATTATCAGATGGATCAGCATCTCTGAATAATGGTGTGAGCGCCTATACGAGCGGGACAGATAAGGCGTACCAAGGCAGCCAAAAAGTTTCAGATGGTTTAGCGCAAATGAATACTGCTTTAAACAGTAATGATGCTAAAACAAAAATGACGCAATTACAGACTGGATTACAAAGTTTTCAAGAAGGTCTAAATCAATTGCAGACGTCATTAGATAATAATCAAAATTCAGTTCAAATTACTCAGCTGACAAGTACTATGAGTAATTTGGCTAAAAATGTAGCCACAATTAGTAATTACGTTGCAGGGACACAAGGCAAAATAGAATCTGTTGCTAAATCACAAAATTTGTCTGATACACAGGTTAGTGCTTTAGAATCAGCATTGTTACCAACAAATGAGATTAATGATGCTTTGAAATCATCTACTTCAAATTTGACCGATTTACAAAGCAATTTAACAGCTTTAATGAAGTCTAGTGACACAAATATATCTCAATTAAAGTCAGCTGTGAATACATTGTCTAATAGTTATGGTACTAGTAGTGATAGTAAAACATTATACGGCGCAATCAGTGGCATGATAGCTTCGTTTAATCAAGTTGGAAATTCAACGGCTCAGCTGAATAATGGGGCGTCTCAATTAACCAATGGTCTATCACAATTAAGTGGGCAATCTCAACAGTTAGTAAATGGTTCTATACAATTGCAAGAAGGTCTTGAACAATTAAATGCAAATGTACCATCATTAACTAGTGGTATTGAGAGCTTAGCTGCTGGAAGTGCTAAATTAAATGAAGGAACACAAAAGTTATCTCAGAATGGTACCAAATTAAATGAAGGATCTCAAAAGCTAGCGAATGGCATATCATCATTAAATACTAATATGCCTACTTTGGGATCAGCAGTTTCACAACTGTCATCAGGAAGTGCACAATTAACAACGGGATTAGATAAGTTATCTGCGAATAATAATAAGTTGTTGAATGGTTCGCATCAATTAGCTAATGGTGCAACTAAGATTTCAGATGGTAGTGTCAAGTTAGCCGAAGGTTCTTCAAAACTTAGCGATGGGCTTACTAAGGTGAGAGATGGTAATGCTACGCTTGCGGATAAATTAGGTCAAGCTAATGAAAAGGTGAATAAGATTCATGCTAATAAATTAACGTATAAGCAATTAGCAACACCGGCAAGTACTAAGCATATAGAAAAAGATACAGTCCCAAATAACGGTACAGCAATGGCACCTTATATGTTATCTGTCGCCTTATTTGTTGGAGCTGTTGCCTTTAACTTAATGTTTGACTTAGTAACGCCATTGAAATATCCTAAAAAAGCGATTAGTTGGTGGGCAAGTAAGATGTCTGTACTATATCCATTCGCATTTTTACAAGCTGCAATTATGTATTTTGTTGCTATTAGTATGATTGGTATTAAACCAGTACAATATGGTACAACTTTCGGTGTCTTAATACTCGTTTCTTTTACTTTTATTAGTGTTGTGACGGCACTTAATTTGTGGTTTGGTAAAGTTGGTTCGTTCCTAGCGATGATTTTAATGGTCATTCAATTGGGTGGATCAGCTGGCACTTACCCTATTCAATTATCAAATAGTTTTTTTGAGGGAATTCATCCATATTTACCAATGACTTATTCAGTCAATGCATTGCGTGAAACACTTATGATTGGTGGATCAGCGCAGAATGACGTCATAGTGATGTTTGGTATATTTGTTGTATTTACATTGATTATGATTGGATTTTATATGTTTAAGCAATTAAAAATTAAAAAAATTAATTATGTTCATAATTAATTTGAGATGATTGAAAAAATGCTCAATCCCATTAACTGGGGTTGAGCATTTTTTGTTAGTTTAGTTGCTAATTTAGTCTATTATGAACTAAATGAAGTATTTCTGTATTATGTGCAAATAAGGATACATGTCTAGTGAAGTTATCATCTAACTGCGTCATGGTTAGTGTACCAATATTTTGAGTAACTTTATTGAGTGCTATGGACATAGGTAGGATGGTGACGTAATCAGAATTAGAAATCATTGCTATGGTAGACTCACTATAATCAATTTCGATGATTTTAGGTAGTGGAATTTTTAGTTGTTGATATATTTGAATAATTTTTTGATGAATCGGGCAATATTTGGGATACATAATGATTTTTAAATAAGCTAAATCCGCAGCATTCACAGTAGAGGTATCGAACAAATTTTTCATAATCGTATTATCTTGTGAATAAACCAAGTAATATGGTTCTGAAAATAATCTTATTTCCTTAACATCTCCAGTAAAATCTTCCTTGAATTCAGAATCTATTAAAATTAAGTCTAATCTTTTTTCATTAAAGGGTTGAATAAGGTCAAAAATCCTATTCGTTATAACAACTTGTTTTAAATCAGATAAAAAATTGGCAAAGAAGGAAGGATACATATAAGATGAGATACTATCTAAAGAGCCTACTTTAATATCTGATATTTGTATAGTATTTTCTGATATTAAATAAGTTATTTGCTCAAACTTATTGATAAAATGTTGTGCTTCAATATAAAGTTTATGACCTACTGAAGTCAGTTCCATACCTTGTGAACTTCTAATAAAAAGCTGTTTGCCATAGTAAGTTTCAAGTTGTTTGATTTTTTTACTAATCGCTGGTTGTGTCATTAACAAAGAGCCGCTACTTTTATTAATACTTTTTAATTCACATACTTTAACAAAAACATATAAGAGTTCGATATTAAAAGAATTATTATTTATCATACACACCTCGTATCCATTATTATACTAAACATATGCAAATATGTTATAACCATTCATTCTAAATTATTTATTCTTTTTTTGAAATCACAATGTTAATATTTTAACAAATAGGAGAAATAAAAATGTCTAAAAAATATTTATGTGGATTAGTTTTGTGTTTAGTTTCAGTATTGTCTTGGGGAGGAATGTTTCCAGTGATGGCGCCAGCTCTTAAAATTATTGACCCATTTTACTTCACAATATTACGTTATGGCAGTGTTGCAATTATTTTTGCTGTTATTTTGTTTTTTGTTGAAGGACCCAAGTCTTTTCAAACAGAAGGACATGCTGCAAGGTTGTGGATATTTGGGACAGCCGCTTTTGCTGGATTTAGTTTTTTTGTGTTTCTTGGTCAACAGACCGCTGGGCAGTCTGGATCAATTATCGCTTCAGTTATGATGGCGATTCAACCATTGCTAGGTGTACTAGTAGGTTGGATATACCGAGGGAAAAAGCCAACAACTGCTTCTCTTATTTCCATGTTTATTGCTGCCATAGGTGTGTTTATGGTGGTAACAAAGGGGCGCATCAGTATTTTATTTTCAGGACATAATACCGTTTTAGCGGTAGTATTCATTCTGTTGGGGGCACTGTGTTGGGTCATATATACAGCGGGGGGTGATGATTTTCCAGAGTGGTCAATTTTACGCTATTCAACAATAACAACAATTTTAGGTGTATGTTCAGTTATTATTGTATTAGCAATGGCTACGATTTTTGGTTGGTTAAAAGTGCCAACATCAGCACAAGTTACTAATGTTCAAAGTGCACTGATTTATATGATTACGATAGCAGGTGTGGTTGCTGTATTTGCTTGGAATATGGGGAATCGTATCATTGGATCAATAAATGGTATCTTATTTATGAATTTAGTACCAATTACTTCATTTGTTATTACTATTACAAATGGTTATAGAGTATCTACTTTTGAAATTGTAGGGTGCCTAATTACAATCAGTGCATTAGTGGGAAACAATATACATAAGCGATATACTACAAAACTAAAGACTGAAAAATAATAAAATAAAAAACATTACTACTCACATAGTGGTAATGTTTTTTACTTGGTAAGTATTATAATACCAAGATGTTAAAGAATACTTGCTCGACGGGTATCTTGCTATTTCGTATACTTAAGTTTGTTAAGAAAGGGGAAGTTGCATGGAACTTGGTCAAAAATTAAAAGAATGTAGGATAGCCTTAAACAAAACACAGAAACAAATGGCAACAGAATTACATGTTACAAGGCAGACAGTATCTCATTGGGAAAATAATGATACGTATCCTAGTTTGGACATGTTGGTTACTTTAAGTGATTATTTAGGTTTTTCTTTGGATACAACTTTAAAAGAAGAGGGAACAGATATGATTGACAGTATTAATAAGGAGCTAACTGTAGGGAAAAAATACAAAAAATTTGTTCGGAGACTAGGTATTGTAGCAATTATTTTTATACTTTTTGTTGCTGTCTTAACGTATGGTCGAGCAGCGCAAAATCAATTAATTGATCGATTTAATCCGTTTTTAAAGGAAACTTATGGCTATGCGTTGTTGCCAGAAAAAATAACCACTAAAAAAATTCAGGGAACAGAACCAATTACAGATGAAAACGGCAAAATTAAGACAAAAAAAGTTACTATTAATATGCCACAACCAGTAGACGCTTATGTATATAGTGACATTTTTGGTGCAGGAGAGTGGCTGAAATTTCAAGTTGGGACTATTCCTAAAGGATACAACTATGCCATTGTGCTACATAAGGGATCATATGTAAAACGGGCTAAATTAATTACTAAAGATCAAGTACCGTCCGTGTACCGAGGCAATATAGGGAATGCAGATCAGTATTTGAAATACAATAAAAAGAATTCTGGACCACGGGGTAATATTAATCCATTTTCAAATAATGGTGTATAAAATATATTTTTTAAAGCTCTTTGTAATTAAAGAGTTTTTTTTGTATGATATTTCTTATTATTAAAGATAAAGGTATACTATTATTATTCAGTTTTTATCAGAAAGGTATCAGACAATGAGTGAGAATGAAAAAATAGAATTTCAAACATTAGCAAGCATTCTTAAAAAGCTTGACATTAGTAAAGCGACATATTATAGAAGAGCAAAAGCTTGGAATATTAATCCTAGTCAACGCGAGTTTACACCAGAAGAGCTTAAAAACCTTGATTCAATGCCCGAAAGTAGCGACAATGATCATTCTGATGTTGCCTCAGAAAGCATCAAGACTTTATCAGAACAACTCAAGACAAAAGATGAGCAAATCAAACAACTTCATAAATTACTTGATCAGCAACAAACCCTATCTCTGGATTTACAACATAAAATCGATGTCAAAGAACAACAATATTTGGAAGTTTCAGATACGTCTGATTTTGTATCAGAAATTGATGATTTAAAAGAAGCATTACAAAAAGAAAAATCGAAAGGGATCTTTAAAAAAATATTCGGAAAATAAACGCAATTAGTTAAAAGCTTGGTATGGCAGCTTTATCTCACTGTTAAGCAATCTATTTTTGCGCACTTAGCTGTTGCATATTGCTGAATTTAATATTTAATTGCTATCGTTTTATTGAATTGTGTTGAATAATTGACGTATTAAATAGCGTTAGGAGAACATATTAATGGAAATACAGTTTCCGCTACAATTAAAAAAGCTACGCACTAAGTTAGAGATGTCTCAAGAAGATGTTGCTGGAAAATTGTACATTTCACGGCAAGCTGTTTCACGCTGGGAGGCTGGGGATGCGACACCGGATATGAGTAATTTAATCAAATTATCTGAAATTTTTGACTGCTCGCTTGATATGCTTGTTTTGGGCATTGAGCCTACTCAAGACAATATTGAAGATAAAATAGATAAAGATGAATTTGTATTTGATCCTCGCAAAGGAAAATATATACGCCGTCGACGTGAAAAAATGAATTTTTGGGAATTTTTAGCGCATTATTGGTGGATATTAATTATTTTTTTCGCAATTTTTGGAAATACGATTTCTGATGTTATTGAGGCTTTAAAGGGCTTTTAGTTGATTAACCACTCTTTAATATCTTAATAAATCGAGGTTCAACTTAATTTTGTACATCATGAACAGCTACTTCAAAGGTTCTTCAAATGGCACAATTGGTGTCGTTGCGCCTACATTACTAGCAAAAACAAAATTTAAATCATCTAAATTTTTCAGGTTTTCAGATTTGCCACTAACAATGACACCGTTAAACTTTGCTTTCTTTAAGTTAGAAGATAATTGTGCTTTGATTGAAGAGATATAGTTTTGATTTAAATTACGTGATTCGAAGTCTAAAGAACTCGAATCTGTTAATGCTTGTTTCAAACCGTTGTATCCAATATAGTTATGATTTTTCGAACTACCTTCTATTAAGGTGCCACGCCCATCAGTACTGGCATTTAAACCAATATAGCGACCAACACCTGCCATTGTGTCTATGTTATTGTTGCCAAAACCTAGCCAATAATAGTTAATCATGATATTGTCTGGTATTATCTTTCTGATTTCATCATAAGAATAGGAGTTATCAAATGTTAAAGCTACCTCGGCTAATGTATTATTCATCGCAGAAAGTTTTTTTGCTTCGTGGGTGGCTGGTGTATATGATATCAGCTTTTTTGATTTTTTATATATTGTAGAAGGCGAACGGCTAAAAAATATAGGCTCTTTTTCTTGCGTTTTATTATTTTTAGCAATGATTGAAGATCCTGTATTGTAAACGTCAATATCATTGCCAGAAGAAAGCTGGATTCCAGAAACACTGAATTGTGCTGATTTTTTGGGGTAGTGAATGTGATATCCATCAATATTTTTAATGCGGGTTTCAGTCAAGGTAGCCTTTGTCCATCCGACACTTTGGATTGATTGACTAGTTGTAAAAATATTTGGAGAAAAAGCTATTTTTTCAATATTTAATTTTTGATCTTGTAGTTTTGATTGCTTATTCATGGTATGGGCTATAAAAAAGTTGGCACTAAGCAAAATCATAATTAAGATAATAATGGTAGAAAAAGCACTAATCATTATTCCTCTGAGGTTGTTTTTTGCTTTGGTTCTTTTTATTAAATTTTCAAATTTTTGATTTTCATTCATAGGTATATTGCTCCAATAATTTTTTTAGATGTATTCTTGTTCTAAATAAATCAATTTTTATTTTAGGTTGGCTACAATTTAGTTGTTTGGCAATTAATTGAATACTACATTTCTTATCATATTTTAAGTAAAGTAGTTGTAATTGGTAAGGACTTAATTGCTTGAGGATCTCATAAGGTAAGCTACGCTGAGTTGATTTTGCATAATGCATGTTTGATTTTTTTGAGTTGTTGTAGATTTCATGCAAAATATTATTATATCTTTGATTACGTCTATATTTATCGTAAAATTTTAATAAAGCGACTTTATAAATCCATGGACGTAATTTATTTTCTTCTAAAACAATATTGGCTTCTATCAATTTAACAAGTACATCTTGAACAATATCTTCTGCATCTTGCGGTTTAGCCCCTTTTTTAATTAAAAATCGAACAACTTCGTGCGCAACACTAAGAATTATGTTTTCATATTGAGTAATCTCCATTATCTTCTCCTGTTATATATATAACGAATAAGGAAGCAATTGGTTACAGAAAATTATTTAGTAATTTTGGTTAGTTTTTTTGAAGTAATTAGGCATTAAAAAAGCAACCAATAAATGTGTACTGTAGTAACAGTAATGATTTATAATTGGTTGCTTTAATCTGGAGGAAGGGGAACTTTAGTATTTAGAACCAAATAGGTAGCATTAAGGCTGTCGCTGTTATACCATCATAAATAGTAGCATCTTTTTTAATTTGATTATGTAAGGTGATTGCCGCTTGAGGTAATTGCTTTTTGGTTCCCCAATAATACAGTGCAAGTGATTTGACCATTTTAGAAGACACTAGTCGAGTATCTTGTGTTTTGTTAAGTTCGCTGGCGTAATTAAAAATCATATTCCTTAAATTTTCATCTTGTTTAACATCTGGATCTGAAAAGGCCGCACTCATTTGATCTAACATTATTTCGACTTTTTTATTAACGCTCATCTGCCATAGTTCCTCTTAATTAAGAAATGTATTTGTTATTTAAAGTCATTATTACGCTGGGTCGAATATTTGTCAAATGACAAAATAACAGACGAGTATTTTGTCATTAAAAAAACGCTATGATGGTATATCATAGCGTTTTTATTTTATTATTTAATTCAATGTTGATTGTGATTCAACAAAGTGTGCTGTTAATAAACGACTAGCTAAGAAAATTATTGTGCCAACGATGAGACTTGATACAGTGACATCGCTCAGCCAATGCGCACCAATACGTACACGACTTAAACCAGTTAAAATACCCATTGCGATACCAAATATTGTCATTTTCTTTTGTAAACTAATATTGCCTCGAGGAACGAAGAAAGTTAAGTATAAGAATAACCAACCAGACATTGTGTGTCCAGAAGGGAAGGAGTTGTGACCATTAGCACCATTCAAATGATACCAAGGTGTGAACTCACTCATTGTTTGGCCAGACACAGTTGTCATTTCATACGGGCGGAAACGACCCCATAATGTCTTCATTTCACCTATTGTTGTTTGAGCAATAAAAACAACGACAATACCAATGAGAGCAGCATTTAACAAATAATTAATATCTGAATCACTTTTACTACTAATCCAATTGAAGAAGATAAAAGACAGCAGGATAGTTAAAGCGAGAGCTAGACCCCATCGGAGTGGTTCAGGGTAGTTTACAACTGCTGAAGTATTGTTTGCTACGCCCATTGGAATACCTTTGGAAATGTTATTGAGCATAGAATAGGTATAGCTTAGCATGTCTTGTAGTACAGCTAGCATCTGATTAAATGCAAAGACTAATGCACCAACAGTCATGATATATCTTACGATATTTTCTTGAACACGGCGCCAAATGGTCCACGCAATAATTTCAAAGGCAGAAAATAAAACGATACCTGCCCCTTGATCAGCATAATTCTGAAAAATATTGCCAAATATTGAATTTTGATTCATGATTGCTGAAGTTATATTTTTATCAAAAAAAGTTGCAATTAACAAACTTATTAATCCGATCACTAACAGAATGATCAGTGTTTTTTTCTCACCAGTTGTTGTTTCAAAAGTATCTTTATCATCATGCATCAAATTTACGTTATTAGTAGACCCGGTCCATTGCATATTGTTTATCCTCCAAATTGTTATCTTTAGTTTATTGCTCGAATATTGATATAGCGTCAAGATTATGTAAAGACCTATTAAAATTTTTAATTCATGACAACTTTGAAATATGTCAATAAAAAAGAATGCTTTTTAGCATTCTTTTTTTATTGATGTGAACAGTGATTTTTGATGAAAGTCAATTTTTTTTTCATATCTTTTGGTTGATTTTAAACATAATTTGGTGCAAAGTTTGTTGTTCTTCAATAGATAAAACTGAAATAGCATTCAAGAAGACTTGATCAAACAGTTGATGATTTTTTTCACAATTTTCTTTCACTTTTTGATCAAGTTCTAAAAAAGACATGCGTTTATCTGTTTGAGATGGTCGCTTAACAAGATATTTTTCATCGACAAAACGGTGGATAATTCGGGTAGCAGCTGGTTTAGATATTTTAGCTTTATCAGCAAAGCTGGTTACTGTTGGATCTTCTAGAGAATATAGAAGATCAATATAATATTCATCGTTTGCAGATAAGTTTTGAAAAAGATTGCTATTATCTAATTTTTGTTGATACTGCCACAACACTTTATCGTGTAATTCTGAAAAAATGTGACCTATAGGTTTCATAATGTTTCCTCCAAGATACGGTTAACAAAAGTACTTACCTTCATTAAATACATCCATAATCATTTAACTTGTCAACTGATTATACTGTATTTTTTATGAATAGGTACGTTTATCTAATATAATTTTTCCGTATTCGTTTTACTGTTCATTTGAAACTTCTAAGCGTATAATTATTACATTGAAATCAAGAGAGTGAGATGCATTTTGAACGAAAAAATTAAACAAGTTGAAACGCAGTACTTGAACAAAACCCTCAAGAAGATGAATCAATCGCTGATTGATACCGAAGCTGAGATAAAACGTACGAATAAAAATATTCATGATGTTTCCAAAAGTTGGGGTGATGTACGGCTGAAAACAGACACTTACTCTGGCATTGTTGAAACGGCTATGTCAGTACGTCAACAACAACAAATGCTTGCTGAGCGTGAGAATTCAAAAACACGAGCAGAGGTACGATTAGAAACATTAACAAAACAAATTAAAAAACCATATTTTGCGCGTATAGATTTTAGTGAATCTGTTAGTGAAAGTGGCGAAGCAGAGACAATTTATATTGGACTCGGCTCTTTTAATGATGATGATAATAATTATTATGTGTATGATTGGCGTGCACCAGTAGCTTCAATTTATTATGATGGTGGTATTGGGGATGTTGAGTATTTAACGCCGGATGGTTCACAAAGGGCTCATGTGACCCTGAAACGACAATTTCAAATTGAAGATGGTGTTATTGTGACACTTTTTGATACCGAAGAAGCGATTGGTGATGCGATGTTGATGAACGCTTTAAATGGTGAATCATCAACAAAAATGAAGTCAATTGTTACAACTATTCAAAAAGAGCAGAATAAAATCATTCGTAATACAAATGCTGATTTGTTATTTGTTCAAGGCGCAGCCGGTTCAGGTAAAACAGCAGCGGTTTTGCAACGCATTGCTTATTTGCTTTACCGTTACCGAGGAAAGCTGACTAGTGGACAAGTAATTTTATTTAGTCCAAATCAGCTATTTAATGACTATATTGACCAAGTTTTGCCAGAATTAGGTGAGCAAAATATGGTTCAGATGACATTTTACCAATACGCTTCACGTCGTCTACCCAAAATTGCTGTTGAAACGTTACAGGAACGTTTTGAAATTGATACGGCAGATAGCAAAATGTCACTTCTTAAGGGAAGTTTGATGATGTTTAAGGCTGTTGAAGCTTATGCTGACAGCTTGAATCGTAATGGTATGAAATTACGTAGTATTGTATTTCGCAATGAACCGCTTATTCCTAAAGAACGTATTGCCGAAATTTACTACCAATATAATGAAAATTACAAGCTTAGTCAGCGTTTAGAAGCAACACGTGATACGCTGATGAGGATATTGAGCAGTCGCCTGGGTACGGAAATGCGTAAAGACTGGGTAGACCTTGAAATTGAAAATCTATCTAAACAAGAATACGATGAGATAGTTGGGGCAGGGCGTGTACGAATGGGTGATGATGAGGAAGCAGATGCTGCTGCCATTACACGTCGTACACAACTTGGACAAGGGGAAAGAGAACGTGAATTTTCTAGTGAAAAAGCTGAGCGAAAGTTTTTGGCAAAACAAATAGTTACACGAGCGCTTAAGCCTATAGCGCGTCAAATTCGACGTGGTAGTTTTTTGAATATTAACGCACAATTTGTCGATTTTATGCGCCAAGCACACAAATATATTGATTTGTCAGTTTATGGTATTTCTAATGAAGCTTGGCAGGAACATGTTGAACAATTGATTGCTCATTTGAAAGATCATCAATTATCGCTAGCCGATACAACAATTTATCTTTATCTTTATGATTTAATTACAGGTAAACATGGAGAACGTGACATTCGCTTTTTGTTCATTGATGAAATTCAAGATTATACCCCTTTCCAATTAGCATTTTTGAAATTTAGTTTTCCATTAGCAAAATTCACGGTATTAGGTGATTTAAATCAGGCGATTTTTACAAAGGATAATGCAACAAATTTAAGAGAAGATTTTGCAACATTATTTAATCCTGAACGAGTTGAAAATGTCCAATTAACACAAACTTATCGTTCAACGCAACAAATCACTGATTTTACAAAGGATATTTTAATTGACGGTCAAAATATTGATGCATTTAATCGCAAAGGTGAGAAGCCGCTAGTTCGTATTGGTCAAAATGAAGCCGAGTTGTTGAAATCGTTAAAAACACAATTGCAAAATAATGTGAGAGAACAAGAATCAACAGCTATTATTACGAAGACATTGGCTGATGCTAAAGCGTTAATGCAAAAATTGGGAGATAAAACAGTTACGCTGATTCAATCCGAAAATCAACGTTTAGCTACTGGCACAATAATCGTGCCATCATATCTTGCTAAAGGGCTAGAATTCGACGCTGTAATTATCTGGCATGCAGATGCTACGAGATATTATGATGATAGTGAACGGCGTTTATTATACACAGTTGCTTCAAGAGCCATGCATCGTTTGACACTTGTTGCAGAAAAGCAATTAACACCACTACTAAATAATGTTTCAAAAGAACTTTATGAGGTTCATAGATGATTGATTTGTGTCAATTAATTGAAAAAAAGTATACAGCGCCCTTTATGGCTATTGGTATTTCGGGATCGGTGGCTGTTGGTAAAAGTACCTTTGCAGATAATCTAGCCAGCGAACTAAATCAACATGGTTTAATCACAACGGTGATTAGCACTGATGATTTTTTAATGTCTAATCACGAATTAAATAAGTATAATTTGTTTGATCAAAAGGGTTTTCCACAAACGTATCATATAGATCAATTGATACAAGTAATAAAAAAATTTCGTGCTGGGGAAAAGTCAGTTAATATACCAGTTTATACACAGGAACTAGCTGATATTCATCCAAATAAAATGCAAAAAATTAGTTTACCACATATTTTAATTGTAGAAGGCGTTACGGCCTTACAGCTGCCAGCAGAACAGTTGGATTTAAAGATATATATAGAGGCTGACTTAAAAAATATTAAAAAATGGTATTTATCTCGTACGCTTGAAGTAACGGCATTAGCTAAAAATGATCCTTCCAGTTGGCGGTATAAGTATGCCAATATGCCGTTAGATGAGTTTACAGATGTAGCGATGCAAGTTTGGGAACAAACTAACCAGAAAAATCTTGACGAGTATATTCTGCCTACAAAGTATCACGCTGATGCAGTAGTGTATCTGGATAAACAGCATCAGGTGCTTGAAATTGAATTAAAATAAATAATAATTGTCAA
Source organism: Leuconostoc litchii (assembly GCF_008107645.1). Taxonomy (GTDB): domain Bacteria; phylum Bacillota; class Bacilli; order Lactobacillales; family Lactobacillaceae; genus Leuconostoc; species Leuconostoc litchii. The sequence goes on from NZ_SDGY01000005.1 coordinate 163,409, forward strand.
CTATGTTGACAATTATTATTTTAAGCGTAAAATAAGCACTTGAAGTTAAATAGTAGCAAATTCTTTTCTGTAAATAACAGAAAAGAATGAAAGGATTTACACATGTCAGATACAATTACAGATACACATGGTAAAAGCGTTAACCGCTTAGCCATGATGCTTGTCTTATTAGTTGGTGTTTTTGCCGTGATGTTAATGCAAACATCACTTGGTACGGCACAACCAGCTCTTATGAAAGCTTTTGATGTCAATGCTTCTACTGTACAGTGGCTTACAACAATCTTTTTGATGGCAAACGGTATTATGGTGCCAGTTTCAGCCTTCTTAACGACTAGAATTCCAACGAAAACGCTGTACTTATCGGCTTTGATTCTGTTTACCGTGGGTACTTTTACAGCCTTCATAACACCAACAAATGCTTTTTGGTTATTGATGGTTGCCCGCGTTTTACAAGCGATGGCTGTTGGTGTTTTGATGCCATTGATGCAAGTTGTTTCACTAACATTATTTGATGCGGAATCTCGTGGAAAGGCCATGGGTCTTGGTGGTTTAGTGGTTGGTATGGCACCTGCTATTGGACCTACGTTATCGGGATGGATTTTAGAAAAAGATCATACTTTCCTAGGTTTTACATTACAAAATTCATGGCGTTCAATTTTTTTGATTGATTTACCAGTTGTGATTATTGTCATTATTGCATCTTTCTTTGTATTCCATGATGTTTTACCAACAAGAAATATATCTCTTAATGTGCGTTCATTAATCGAATCAACATTTGGGTTTGGATTATTATTGTTTGGATTTGCAATGGTGTCAACACATGGCTGGAGTGACTTTGGTTGGGTTATCGCACCATTAGTAATTGGTATTTTGATTATTGCAGAGTTTATGTGGCATCAAACGAAAATGGAAAAGCCATTTTTGGATATGTCGGTGTTTAAAAATAAGCAGTTTACGATTACAACAATGCTGGTTTCTTTGGCTATGATGTCAATGATTGGTGTTGAGATGATTTTACCAATTTTTTTGCAAAATATTCGCGGAATGACACCCCTGCATTCAGGATTAACATTATTGCCTGGTGCATTGATGATGGGACTTGTTTCACCAATAGCTGGTGCATTTTATGATAAACATGGCGCTAAACGTTTAGCTATTACCGGCTTTTCAATCTTAATTATAGGTACGTTGCCATTATTTTATATGACAGCAGATACTCCGTCTCTTTATATCACGGCATTGTATACACTACGTATGTTTGGTATTGCGATGACGATGATGCCACTGACAGCTTCAGCAATGGGGGCTTTGTCTCCAGAAACAGCGGCACAAGGAACGGCAGCTAACAACACAATGCGTCAAATTGCTTCATCACTAGGAACAGCAATTTTAGCGTCAGTCATGCAATCTGTAACAGATGCTAACAAGCCATCATCAGCTCTCAAAGGACAAAATCCATTAGAATGGGCACAAAAAACAATTGATGCGACGTTAAATGGTTTCCATGCATCATTTTTGTTAGCTTCATGCTTTGCAATTCTAGGTGTTTTGATTGCATTTACTTTACATAGTGGAAAAGTCAACACACCGTCGAAGATGGAGGCATCAAAATGATTATTTTAATTATGGCAATCTTTGCTATTTTGGCTTTCTTGGCAAATATGATGTTAGAAAACCGAATAATTCGTATTACAACAACGGCTGTTATGTTTGTGGGACTAATCATTTCGGTAATTGGTATCATAGCAAATATGCATGATCACTATGGTATGAAACAAGTAACTACAACTGAAAAAAAGCAAATATATACGGCAGGTGGCGCTAATCAAGGCTTTGGAATATTACTTTATCAAGGAATTGGTTCCAACGGTGAAGAAAATGTTTATATTTACAAACATTCTGCTAAGACTACGAAAAACTATGTAGCAAAGCCTAATCTTAAGACAACATCTTCAAGACAAAGTATTTCGGGTAATAAGGCGTATAAAATAACAAAAACTACGCGATGGGTTTATAAAAATAATACGTACAAACTTTTGTTTGGCATTGCTGACAATAATAAGACTGTTAAGCATAGACATACAACATATCAGGTACCGGAAACTTGGGTGGCTTTAACAACAACTCAAGCAAAATCATTATCTGCTAAAATGGCTCCAAAAAATGATGCGGAAAAGATTGCTGCTGCCGAGAAGCAAAAACAATTATCAGCATTAGCTCAAACTAATCCTGATAAAGCAGCACAACTACAAGTTCAAGCTATTAAGGCTGCTTTGAATATAAAAGGGGTTTAATTAACGATTATAATTAGTATGCTTAATACTTGCTAATTTTTATAAGTGTGGTACACTATAAGAGTAATAAAAGTTTTTGATTTTGATTTGTTTTTCTCGGAAGGCGCTCAGTACCAATTATTTAAATTACGAACAAATACACTTGGTGAGCACACCAAAGGAGAAACATATCATGGAAAAAGGCACAGTAAAGTGGTTTAACGGAGAAAAGGGTTACGGATTCATCACACGTGAAAGCGGCGAAGATGTATTCGCACATTTCTCAGCAATTCAAGGTGACGGCTTCAAGACTCTTGACGAAGGTCAAGCAGTTACATTTGAAGTTGAAACTTCAGACCGCGGTTTGCAAGCAACTAACATCGTTAAGGGTTAATTCCTTTCCAAACACACAACTTCGGTTGTGTGTTTTTTTGTATCATTAAAACGTGGTATAATATAGCTGTTATATTAAACACAAACTAAGGAGTTTAGCACATATGGCTAAGTTAGTATTAATTCGTCACGGACAAAGTGAATGGAATGCATTAAACTTGTTTAATGGTTGGATTGACACAAAGTTGTCTGACAAAGGCGTTGCTCAAGCTAAAGAAGCTGGTGACCTTTTGGCTGCTGAAGGTATTCAATTCGATCAAGCATATACATCAGTATTGACACGTGCAATCCAAACATTACATTTTGCTTTGGAAGAAGCTGGACAATTATTTATTCCGGAGGCAAAGTCATGGCGCTTGAACGAACGTCATTATGGTGCTTTGCAAGGTCAGAACAAAGCCGAAGCCGCTGAAAAGTGGGGCGATGAACAAGTTCATATCTGGCGTCGTTCATACGATGTTCTACCACCATTGTTGGACTCATATGACGAAACAATGACAGTTCAGGGGAAGACATATCCAGCCTTTGATCGTCGTTATGCTGATGTGCCTGAGGGAGAATTACCATTAGGGGAAAACTTGAAGATTACTTTGGAACGTGTGTTACCTTTCTGGGAATCAGACATTGCAAAAGATTTGAAAGCCGGCAAGAACGTTGTTATTGCTGCCCACGGAAATTCATTGCGTGCATTGGTTAAGCATTTAGAAAATATCTCTGATGATGATATTTTAAATGTTGAAATTGCTAATGGACAACCATTGGTATATGACTTGGCTGATGATTTGTCAGTTGTATCAAAAAAGACACTTACAAAGTAACTAAGTAATAAAAGATGTACGATATCATGGTTGATGTCATACATCTTTTTCTTTAATATTACAACATTATTTTTGAATTTTGTTTATAATAAAATGAGTATATTTTATAGGAGAACCCCGTATGTCACAAAATCAAAATAATGCGATTTATGATCTTCATGATAAACCACCGTTTTTTACATGGTTAGGACTATCATTACAGCACTTATTTTCAATGTTTGGTGCTACAGTGCTAGTTCCGCTTTTAGTTGGATTAAATCCAGGTGTGGCCTTGTTTACCTCAGGCGTTGGTACATTACTTCACTTACTTATCACACGTGGTAAGGTACCGGCATACATGGGATCAAGCTTTGCTTTTATTATTCCCATGGCGTCTTTGTTAAAAACGATAGGTTATCCAGCTGTTGCACAAGGAATTATTTCAGTTGGTGTTGTATATCTTATTGTGGCATTTATTATTACTTTTACAGGTACTAATTGGATTGAGTATATTTTTCCAGCTGAAGTTGTTGGCCCTATTATCATGGTTATTGGTTTGAGTTTGGCTGGCTCTGCAGCAACTTCAGCCACTGCTTTAAATGGTCATTATGACGTTCGGGTATTTACAGTGGCTTTAGTAACCTTGTTAGCAACGATTGCTTTTAACATGTTTTTAAAAGGATTTTTAGGCCTCTTGCCAGTTTTGTTGGGTATTATTTTTGGTTATATTGTTGCTTTGATTGTCGGTTTGGTAGATTTGAGCCCAGTTTCTGCAGCACATTGGTTCCAATTACCTACCTTTGAAACTTTTATTGGAAAAGATGGTTTCGTTTTTTATCCAGCTGCTGTGTTGAGTATGGCACCTTTAGCATTGGTGACTTTGTCTGAGCATCTAGGACATTTAATGGTTCTATCAAAGATTACTGGCACAGACTTTTTTGAAAATCCAGGTTTGAAGCGTACCTTAACGGGGGATGGTACAGCTTCTGTTGTGGCTGGATTAATTGGTGGACCGGCAGTAACATCTTATGGTGAGAATATTGGTGTGATGCAGTTAAGTCGTGTCTATTCAGTTTGGGTTATTGGCGGGGCAGCCCTTTTTGCAGTTATTTTTAGTTTTGTGGGTAAGCTTTCGGCGTTAATCTCAACTATTCCAGGCGCTGTTACTGGGGGTGTAGGCTTTATGCTTTATGGTGTTATTGCTGCCGCAGGTTTACAAGTGATAGTGGATAATAAGGTTGATTATAGTAAAAAACGTAATTTGATGATAGCAGCCCCTATTTTAGTAGTTGGGATTGGAAACTTTCATTTGCAACTCAGTACACAAGTTGATTTTTCAGGTGTGGCAATTGCCACAGTATTAGGAATTATTCTTAATTTGATTTTGCCGAAAGTAGCGGCTAGTGAAAAATAAAATACATCAAACTAAAAGCAGAATTTTTGAGTTCTGCTTTTTAAAAATGAAATTTTGCTAATTTGGTAAAGATTTTAAATTTTATGCTACGAATATCTATTGTAAACGTATACATTTTAAACTAAATAAAAATCATGAAAAACGTTAGTATTCTTATATTTGGGGCGAAATAACTTAAGTAACAACGTTTATCTTCGATAAAATAAAAAGTTTGTGAAAAACATCGCGGTAAACAGTTGAAATTCAAAATGAAAGGCGTATCATATATTCTATGTTATGACGAATAGCCGATTTCGACCATTTCGCCAAATTATATGAGAAAGGAGAAGGCGCATGGATGACCCAACGGCAACGTTTAAGTTTCTTGGTCTAACCTTTGATTGGACAACGATTATTTCAACGTTGCTGGCTATGGCAATTGTTATCATTGTTTCAATTGTATTGACCCGGAAACTTAGTGTAAAGCCTAACAAACGGCAAAATGCAATTGAATATTTGTTAGATTTTACCAATGGAATCGTAGACGGGCAACTAACAAAGAAGCAAGCACGCCAATTTGGTTTGTTTGCATTTACATTATTTTTCTTTATTGTTGTCTCAAACGAAATGGGCTTGTTGCTACAATTTAAACTTGGCGATGGTGTGACTTATATTAAGTCACCAACTGCTGATCCAATTGTAACGATGACGCTTGCAATTATGTCGTTAATGGTTGCTCACGGTATGGGTGTTCAAGAACTTGGATTTAAAGGTTATATTAAGAACATGTTCTTCACCCCATATTCATGGATGCTTCCGTTGAATATTATTGAACAATTAGCCAATTTCTTGACGTTGTCACTGCGTTTGTTTGGTAACATATTCGCCGGAGAAATGTTACTAACGCTCGTGGCTAACAGTTTGGCCTGGCCTGGGCACTTTAATGGGCTCTGGTCAGTGCTAGCATTGCCGATTGAAATGGTCTGGCAAGGCTTTTCACTCTTCATTGGTGGTATCCAGGCATATGTGTTTGTCATCTTGACTGGTGTATTCATCTCACAGTTGTCGGGTAATGAATAAGAGTGTCCTAGCAAATGAGATTTGTGTTACAGAAGCACTGTTTAAGATAATGATTCTATAACACGAGTTGGTTTGCTCACAAAACGCGAGAGCGTATCATCTAAATAGTATAAATGCATACGTTTGAAGTAAGTCATTCGTATGCGCTACGAATAAGGAGAAATCTAATGGATTTGCACAATCTTGGTGTAATCGCAGCAGGTCTTGCAGCTGCTGGAGCTGCCGTTGGTGGTGGTATTGGTAACGGTGTTTTGATTTCACAGTTCTTGGCAGGCATGAGCCGTCAACCAGAACTTGAAGGCCGTTTGTTGTCACGTATGTTCTTGGGTGTTGCGTTGGTTGAAGTTATGCCAATTTTGTCAATTGTCTTCGCCTTCATGTTGATGGGCAAGTAATCACACAATAGTAGCGGAGGAAAATCATGTTGGGAACAACAACATTAGCAGCGCTTCCACTTGGAAATATGCTGTTTATTATCATTGCCTTCCTCTTGTTGATGCTCATTTTGAAGAAGGTGGCCTACGGACCATTGACAAAAGTTCTTGATGAACGTGCTGATAAAATTTCTTCTGACATTGACGGTGCTGAGGCAGCTCGTCAAGAGGCAGAAGAATTAGCATCGCAACGTCAAGCTGAATTGGCTGAGACACGTCAAAATGCCACAAAAGTGGTTAGTGATGCTAAAGCAAGTGCACAAAAGCAAAGTGACTTAATTGTTGCAGCTGCTAATGATCGTGCTGCTTCAGTTAGCCAACAAGCTCAGACTGATGCACAAAAGCTCAAGGAAGACGCAATTTCTGGTGCAAAAAACGATGTTGCAGCCCTTTCAGTGGCAATTGCTTCAAAGTTAATGCAAAAAGAATTATCGTTAAATGATCAACAAGCATTAATTGATGCTTACATTTCAGATTTAGAAACTAAATAAGGAGTATTGGGATGGCAAAAAATATTAAAGATATTGCTGACCAATACGCCAAAGCAATTTTTGAACTTGCTGGCGATCAGGATAACGTTAACGAAGTTTTACAAGATTTACGTGCAATTAAAACAGTACTTAATGAAAATAAAAATTTTGTTACTGTTGTATCATCAGCAGATGTTACAATTACGTCACGTGACGACTTGTTAAAAACGTTAACAAGTGACAGCACAGATTCTGTTAAAAATCTTGTTAAGCTGTTACAAGCCAATAATCGTTTAGATGTTTTGTTACTTGTGGTTGATGAATTCATCAGCTACTATAATGAAGCGAACGGAATTGTAGATGTTAAGGCAACTACAGCTGTATCACTCGATGATGGACGTTTAAATAAATTGGCCTCGGTTTTCGCATCAAAGACAGGTGCAAAACAAGTTAATATTGAGAACGTTGTTGATGAAAGCATCCTTGGTGGTGTTATCTTGCAATCACAATCAACTTTGATTGATGGTAGCTTGCAGACGAAAATTGCCAAAATGAAGGCACAATTATTAGGTTAGTGAGGAAGAATAATGGCTATTCAAGCTGAAGAAATTTCTGCTTTAATTAAGCAACAGCTCGAAAAGTTCGACACAACGCTAACTGTAGAAGAAGTGGGAACTGTTACCTATGTTGGTGATGGTGTGGCCCGTGCAACTGGCTTGGCTAATGCCTTGGCTGGTGAACTTGTCGAATTTGCTAATGGCACTTACGGCATGGCCCAAAACCTCGAATCAAGCGAAGTTGGAATCATCATTCTTGGTGGTTTTGATGACATTCGCGAAGGTGACACAGTAAAGCGTACTGGCCGTATCATGGAAGTGCCAGTTGGCGAACAATTAATTGGACGCGTTGTTAACGCCTTAGGTCAACCAATCGATGGATTGGGTGAAATTAAGACAGAGAAAACACGCCCTGTAGAAGTAAAAGCGCCTGGTGTTATGGAACGTAAATCAGTTTTCGAACCATTACAAACAGGTATTAAAGCGATTGATGCCCTCGTTCCAATTGGACGTGGACAACGTGAGTTAATTATTGGTGACCGTAAGACTGGTAAAACATCTTTGGCCATCGATACAATTTTGAACCAAAAAGATCAAAACATGATTGTTATCTATGTTGCCATTGGCCAAAAAAATTCAACTGTGCGCGCACAAGTTGAAACTTTGCGTCAAATGGGTGCGATGGATTATACAATCGTTGTTAATGCTGGGCCTTCAGAGCCAGCACCAATGTTGTACTTAGCTCCTTATGTTGGCGCAGCCATGGGTGAGGAATTTATGTACAACGGTAAACACGTTTTGATCGTGTATGATGATTTGTCAAAGCAAGCTACGGCTTACCGTGAGTTATCATTGATTCTTCGCCGTCCGCCAGGACGTGAGGCCTATCCAGGTGATGTCTTCTACTTACACTCACGTTTGCTAGAACGTGCAGCTAAGTTGAGTGACGAACTAGGTGGTGGTTCAATGACTGCTTTGCCATTTATCGAAACGCAGGCCGGTGATGTTTCTGCGTATATTCCAACAAACGTAATTTCTATTACTGATGGTCAGGTGTTCTTGGATGCCGATCAATTCTATGCTGGTGTTCGTCCCGCTATTGATGCTGGAACTTCTGTTTCTCGTGTCGGTGGTGACGCACAAATTAAGGCTATGAAAAAAGTTGCTGGGACTTTGCGTTTGGACTTGGCATCATTCCGTGAGTTAGAAAGTTTCGCACAATTCGGTTCAGATTTGGATTCAGCAACACAAGCAAAGCTTGCTCGTGGCCGTCGTACAGTTGAAGTTTTGAAACAACCATTGCATAAGCCTATGCCAGTGCAACATCAAGTCGTTGTATTGTACGCCTTGACCCATGGTTACCTAGATGATGTAGCTGTTTCAGACATTGAAAGATTCCAAGATGAGCTAATTGCTTATGTTGATGCAAATGCTTCTGACTTATTCAAAACAATTGTTGAAACAAAGAACTTACCTGAAGAGGCTGATTTAAATGCAGCAATCGAAGCCTTCAAGGCTGGATTCGCTGGATCTGAATCAGCAGAATAAATGGAGGCGCTGTGATGGCTTCTTTGCAAGATATTCAGCGTCGTATTTCATCTACTAAAAAAACGCGTCAAATTACGAGTGCCATGCAAATGGTCTCAACAGCAAAATTAAGTCAAATTCAAAAGTATAGTACAGGATATGGCGAATATGCAGCACGTCTAGAGGCTGTTGTTGAACATTTAGTGTCAGCACATCTTTTTGATAACGCAGATGCTGATCATATTCCACTAATTGCACAACGACCAATTAAAAAAACAGGTATTTTGGTGGTAACCTCAGACCGTGGTTTAGTTGGATCGTATAATGCTAATGTCATTAAACAAACCAATGATTTAATGAAAAAATTGAATTTAGATACAAGTAATACAGTTATTTTGGCTGTTGGTGGCAATGGTGCCGATTTCTATCGTAAACGTGGGTTTGAAGTTATTTTAGAACACCGCGGTGTTTCAGATGTTCCAACTTTTAATGAAATTCGTTCAGTAGTTAAAACAGTTACAAGTCTTTATGAAAATGAGGTGTTTGATGCACTTCATGTTGTTTATAATCATTTTGTGAACCGTTTGACTAGTGAATATAGAGATGTTCAATTATTGCCATTAACTGGTGAGACCTTGAATGCAATGGGTGGAACTGAAGAACAAAAGGCAGAACTTTCCGTTCAGTCTACATATGAAATTGAGCCTGACACAACGGCAGTATTAAATGTTGTTTTGCCACAATTTGCGCAAAGTTTAGTGTATGAAGCGGTGCTTGATGCAAAAACAGCGGAACATGCTGCTTCATCTACAGCGATGAAGGGGGCGACTGACAATGCCAAAGACCTTATTGGTCGTTTAGAGTTGCAGTTTAACCGTGCACGTCAAGCAGCGATTACGACTGAAATTACTGAAATTACTGGTGGTATGGCAGCGTTAGAGTAAGTTAACGGCCGTACATCTTATAATAAAAATATGCACATTTATTTGTGTAGGAATGTATTTGGTATAGTAAAACAAATAATTATCAAGCCCATTTATTTGGATATTTGTTTTGTTTACCATGTATGTAAAAATTGAAAGGAAACGACAATGAGTACTGGAAAAGTCGTACAAGTGATTGGTCCGGTCGTCGATATTGCATTTGAATCAGGACAAGAAGTTCCTGATATCAATAACGCCCTTGTAATTGATAAGGGCGATGGGCAATCATTGACAGTTGAAGTATCTTTGGCTTTAGGTGACGGCGTTGTCCGCACGATTGCCATGGACTCAACAGACGGGCTCCAACGAGGCATGGGAGTAGTTGACACTGGTAATCCTATTGAGGTTCCAGTTGGTGAAGCTACACTTGGTCGTGTCTTTAACGTATTGGGTGAACCTGTAGATAATAACGGTGCAATTGCTTCTGATGTTCGTCGTAGCTCAATTCATCGTGAAGCACCCAAATACGATGAGTTGACAAGTTCAACAGAGATATTGGAAACAGGTATCAAGGTTATTGACCTACTTGCTCCGTATGTTCGTGGTGGAAAAATTGGTTTGTTTGGTGGTGCTGGTGTTGGTAAAACAGTTCTAATTCAGGAATTGATTCACAACATTGCGCAGGGCCACAATGGTATTTCAGTCTTTACTGGTGTCGGAGAGCGTACCCGTGAAGGTAATGATATGTACCATGAAATGGAAGAATCAGGCGTTTTGAAACAAACAGCCATGGTTTATGGTCAGATGAATGAACCACCAGGGGCACGTATGCGTGTTGCCTTGACAGGTTTGACAATGGCTGAAAACTTCCGTGATAATGAAGGTAAGGACGTGTTGTTGTTTATCGATAACATTTTCCGTTTCACTCAGGCTGGTTCTGAAGTTTCGGCTTTGTTAGGACGTATTCCATCAGCCGTTGGTTATCAGCCAACATTGGCAACAGAAATGGGCCAATTGCAGGAACGAATTACTTCAACTAAGAAGGGTTCAGTTACTTCAATTCAAGCCGTTTATGTGCCTGCCGATGATTATACTGATCCAGCGCCTGCTACAACATTTGCGCATTTGGATGCAACAACTAACTTGGAACGTGCGTTGACACAACAAGGTATTTATCCTGCGGTTGATCCTTTAGCATCAACTTCATCAGCTTTGGATCCACAAATTGTTGGTCAAGAGCATTATGAAGTTGCTACTGAAGTACAACGTACGTTACAACGTTACCGTGAATTGCAAGATATCATTTCAATTTTGGGTATGGATGAATTGTCAGATGAAGAAAAAACGACTGTTAATCGTGCACGTCGTATTCAATTCTTCTTGTCACAACCATTCTCTGTTGCTGAGACTTTCACTGGTATTAATGGTGAATATGTACCGGTCGCTGAAACTGTGCGTTCATTCAAAGAAATTTTGGATGGTAAGTATGATGACTTGCCAGAAGATGCATTCCGTAACGTTGGTGCGATTGAACAAGTCGTTGAAAAAGCCAAAACAATGGCCCAATAAGGGGGTATTGACATATGGCAGATGAAACAACAACTGCAACAAATGGTATTACTGTTCAAATCGTGACACCTGTTGGTGAAGTTTACAATGAAAGTGGCATAGATATTGCTGTTGTCAATACTCAAGGTGGTCAAGTTGGTATTATGGCAAAGCATGTTCCAGTATTAGCAGCGTTAACAATTGATGAGCTAATTGTAAAACGTGGTAATGATAGAGAATCATTAGCTGTGAATGGTGGTATTGCTGAATTCTCTAACGATACATTGACAGTCGTAGCCGATAGTGCTGAAACTTCAGACGTAATTGATGTATCACGTGCTCAAAGCGCTAAGGAACGTGCGGAAGCACGTTTAGCTCATGCACAAGATGATCATAACGATGCTGAATTACGTCGTGCACGAATCGCTTTGATGCGTGCCGTTAACCGAATTCACGTTGCTGCTTTGAAGTCAGGCAAATAAAATAAAAACTCTTGAGATAATTATCTCAAGGGTTTTTTGTATAAAAAAGAAATTGTAAATTTTAAAAGTAGTATGTCTTTTTATTTAAATACAAACGTTCGGTTTTATATTTTATTTTCAGTCTATTGTTCGTTTATAACGAACAATTTTTATAAAAATGAGTAAATACTTAATTAAAAAATAGTGAAAAAAAGTATTTTTTTGGTAAAGTAGTATATGGACAAATAATATAACTTTTTTACATACTTTTGACAAAAAAAATATATTGTTTGTGTAGACTGGATTAAGTAACAAGTTGTTACTAAAACGAGAGAGGCCAATACTGGCAACAGGAGAACTGAATCATGAAACAAACTGCTAAGCAAGTTGTTCGTTTAGGTATGCTTTTAGCTATTGCTTTGATTGCATCTGCAACATTTAACATTAAGAATGTTCATGCTGATAGTAAGACAATTAATAATTTGAAGATTTACTTTGTTCCTTCAAAACAACCGGATCAAATTGTGACTGCCACTAAGCCCCTTAAAGGTTTATTGAAAGCTCAGTTGAAAAAACAAGGATACAATGTTAAGAATGTTGATATCAAGGTTGGTACAAGCTACGAAGCAGCTGGAGAAGCTTTGTCATCAGGAACTGCTGATATTGGATTTATTCCCGGTGGAACTTATGTCATGTATGACGATGGTGCTGAAGTATTGCTTACAGCAACAAGAGCAGGATTGAATAAAGATTTCACATCAGCAAAAAAGTGGAATGATGGAAAAGCAACTGAAGCAACGGATAAACAAGCTTCAACTTATCGCTCATTATTTATTGCTGGTCCATCGGCCAAAGGCCAAGAATTAGCCAAGAAAATTAATGCTGGTAAGAAATTGAGTTGGAAAGATGTTAATTCAGCTAAATGGGGATTGTCATCAACAACTTCATCAGCCGGATATATTTATCCATCATTATGGTTGAATAAGAACTATAAGAAGACAGTAACTGATTTGTCTAATACTGTACAAGTTGATTCATACGGTTCAGGAATGGCTCGACTTGCTTCAGGTCAGATTGATATTTTGCCAGTCTATGCAGATGCACGTCGTGACTTTGCTGATGCTTGGACAAAAGACTATAAACAAGAAAAGTCAATTTGGGCAGAAACGAATGTTATTGGTGTATCACAACCAATTTATAACGATACAATTTCAGTTTCAAAGAAATCTAAAATAATGACAAAGCAGTTTAAGAGCGCTTTGTCAAAGTCATTTATTAAATTAGCAAAGACAGACGAAGGTAAAAAAGTGATTGCCATTTACTCTCACGAAGGCTATGTTAAGGCAAAGTCATCTAATTATGATGGTGAACGTGAAGCGCAAAAAGTATTAAAAGAATCAACAAAGTAATGATAAGCGGCTTGATAGCTGCTTTTTGTTGCTTATGGTGCCAAATAAAGGCGCCAATACATAAACTATTGTAGGAAGAAAAATATGATTAAATTTGAACATGTTTCAAAAGTTTATCCCAACGGCGTGAAGGGGTTACAAGATATTAATTTAGAGATTGAAGACGGGGAATTTGTTGGTATTATTGGTATGTCTGGCGCTGGAAAGTCAACCTTTATCCGCACAATTAATCGTTTGAATAGCATTACTGAAGGTAAGTTGACAGTTGATAATATAGAAATTTCACACTTGAAAGGTAAGGAATTGCGCCGTTTTCGACGTAAAGTAGGTATGATTTTTCAATCATATAATTTGGTGCCACGTATTAGTGTTATTCGGAATGTGATGAGTTCTTTAGTACCTGATATGTCAATGTGGCGAGTTGCTTTGGGATTGTTTTCCAAAGAAGATAAAATTCGCGCTCTAGAAGCATTGGATCGTGTTTCAATGTTAGATAAGTCTTTTGTTAGAACTGATCAATTATCTGGTGGGCAACAACAACGTGTTTCATTAGCACGTACATTAGCGCAAAATCCCTCTGTATTACTTGCTGATGAGCCAGTGGCAGCTTTAGACCCTGTAACTGCGCGTGAAGTAATGGATGACTTCAAGCGTATCAACGAAGAATTAGGTCAAACAGTTTTAATTAATATTCATCATGTTGATTTAGCTTTAGATTATGCGAAAAGAATTATTGGTATTCGAGCCGGGCGTGTTGTTTATGATGGTCCAGTAGCGGGCGTTACGCAAGAGATATTAGATCAGATTTACGCAAAAAGCGAAGGTGAAAATAATGAGGTGGTATGATAAATTATTTAAACCTAAAAAATTTACTTTAACTAATGGTAAAACAGTTAGTCAGAAGTTCACGAGAGCACCGCTAATTCTATTACTGTTATTAGTGGTTCTGATTATTTCTGTAGTTGTGACCGGTTTTAGTTTACCTACATTATTTACTAACTTTACTCAGTTTTGGATTGTTTTTGCTGATTTATTTCCACCTAAGTGGTCATATTTTCCTTCAGTATGGCAACCATTAATTGATACAATAAAAATGTCATTCTTTGGATCATTTTTTGGCGCATTATGTGCTTTACCTTTAGCTATTTTATCTGCAAATAATGTGACAAACAGTAGAGTTGTTAATTTAGTAGCTCGTTTTGTTTTGACAATTATGCGGACTTTACCAACATTAGTTGCGGCATTAATTGCAACATATATCTTTGGTTTAGGTACATTCGCTGGTACTGTGGCAATTTTTATATTTAGTATGTCTTTTGTTGGTAAGCAGCTTTTTGAGTATATTGAAACTGTTAATATGGGTGCTTATGAAGCATTAATTGCCACTGGTGCTAATGCTCCACGTTCTTTTGTAACAACAATTTTTCCACAAATATTGCCTACATACTTATCCACTTCGCTATTTGCTTTTGAAGGAAATGTTCGTTATGCTGCAATTTTGGGGTACGTAGGTGCTGGTGGTATTGGTATGATTTTAAATCAAAAAATTGGCTGGCGTGAATTTCAAAGTGTTGGTATGATTTTGGTATCACTATTTGTAGCAGTTGTTCTCATTGAAACATTGAGTCAACAATTAAGAAAATACTTGAGTTGAGGAGAACAATATGAATAAGAAACTAGAAGATGTTCTACTGACACAACCCAAAAGAGCGAAATACTATATTACTGCAGCAGTGCTTGTATTGGCCATGTTGATTTGGTCTTCATCTGCACTAAATCAAATGCATGTAACATCCAAAGGGTTAAGCATAGGCTGGAATATATTAGAAGGTATCATCACACCTGATACTACGCTGTTATTTGGTGGTGGTGATAGTGGTGTAGCTTACCTAATCTTACAAACTATTTCAATTGCCTTTTTAGGTACAATTGTTGGTGCATTTATTGCAGTGCCACTATCATTTATTTCTGCTACAAATATTGTCCCAAAGCCAATTGTGGTTATTACACGGTTTGTCATTATGGCCATCAGAACAGTACCTTCACTGGTCTATGGTTTGATGTTTATTAGAGTAACTGGGCCGGGACCATTTGCTGGTGTAATGACTTTAGCAGTCGTTTCTATTGGTATGATTTCTAAGTTATTTATTGAAACGATTGAAGATTTAGATTCAGGCATTTTAGAATCATTAGATGCAGCAGGTAGTACACTGTTCCAAAAAATTCGTTATGGTGTACTTCCTCAGTTGAGTTCTGATTTTATTTCTATTTTAGCGTACCGTTTTGATATGAATTTGCGTGAAGCCACTATTTTGGGATTAGTCGGTGCTGGTGGTATTGGTGCGCCAATGATTTTTGCGATGAGCGGATACGAATGGCATAAGGTCGGTGCAATACTTATTGGATTATTTATTTTAATTTTTGTGATTGAATACCTATCTGATAAGTTACGTCAATATTTATTACATGGTTAACTTGATGTAGTACTGATATAGTCAGTGCTACTTTTTTTAAAAAAGGACAACTATTATGAAACATTTTAAAATATATTACACTTCTGATGTACATGGTTATTTGTGGCCAACCGATTATATTCAGAAGACAGAACAAAATCAGGGTCTAATCAATGTCGCTGAAAATTACAAAAAAGATGGCAATACGCTTATTATTGATGGTGGAGATATGTATCAGGGATCCCCACTTATGCAATATTTAAAAAAGAATGACGAAGGCGATCCTGTTTCAACTATGATGAATATGGCAGGTTATGACTATGTTACATTGGGGAACCACGATTTTAATGATGGGTTCGATGTTTTGAAAGAAAGATTATCGCACTTGAATGCCACGGTAATTGCAGAAAATGTTACTGATGAACAGGGGAATTCATTATATCCGGCTCAAATCAAGACACTAGCTGACGGTACAAAAATTGGTTTGATTGGACTAGTCACAGACTATATTAATATTTGGGAAGACCCTATGCATTTGTCAGGGATTAAGATTGAATCACCACTAATAAAAGCAGTTAAAACAATTGAACATTTAAGAAAAGAAGCTGATATTGTGATTGGTATTTATCATGGTGGATTTGAACGAGACTTAGCTACTGGAACAGTAGTGAGTCATACGACTGAAAACATTGCGTGGCAACTGACTGAAAAATTGGATTTAGACATTTTGTTAACAGCGCATCAACATGCTGCAGTTGAACCACAATTCATTAATGATACTTTAACGCTACAATTACGTAATCAAGCAACATCGTATGCCGAAATTGATGGAGAATTTACTGATGATAATTGGCATTTTTCAGCACAAATAAATTCTGCAGGAGAAAAGAGTAATACTGACATGAAATCAATATTACAACCAATCAATAACAAAGTAGAAAAATGGTTAGATCAGCCGTTAGCTAGGCTGTCGAATCCTGTAGCTATCGAAAAACCAATTAATTTAGCCCAATATGGCAATGATTTTTTACGTTTGGTTGCAAAGGTGCAGTTAGTTGCTTCAGGAGCTCAAATAACATTGCAGGGGCTTAATAATAATCCTTCATATTTACCTCAGGAAATGACATTACGGTCAATTTTACAAAATTATCCATTTGATAATAGTTTAGTGGTTAAGAGAGTTAATGGTAAAGATTTACGATCAGCCTTGGAGCATACTGCTCGTTATTTTGTTATAAATGATGGTCAATTAGCATTGAACCCTGATTGGTTGAGTCCTAAGGTTGAACATTATAATTACGATTTAGTGTATGGCTTAACGTATACGATTAATGTCAACCATCCATTTGGAAAGCGTATCACTGAGTTCAAGTATAATGGTAAAAATATTGCAGACACTGACGAAATTACTGTAGCCATGAATAATTATAGGGCAGTTGGTGGTGGAGATTTTCCAGAATATGCAAAAGCACAAACTATGTGGTCAGGAGACCAATCAATTCAAGATATGATTATAGCTTATATAGGTCAATATAAGGAGTTGCCAACGGAGCCTAAATTGCAGTTAAGTGTAACATATTAAAATGAATCTAAATATTAAGATTTTTATAAGACATTATAGAATATAAATGTATAGTAAATAATAGTATGTAATATTCTTGATATGTTACAGACGTTTGCTTATTATATTAAGCGACTAAACTAATACTCGTAAGTTAATTACATGCGATACATCAATTCGGTTGTATCCATTTCCAACAGATAATTTAGGAGTACAAACACTATATGTTTAATATTACAAAGACGTTGACAATCGCTGCTGGTTTTGCCGGTGCCTTAGCATTTGGAGGAGCACATGCAAGTGCTGATACAACAGATTATGTTGTTCAATCAGGTGACACACTGAACAAAATATCAGCAAAGTACAATGTATCAGTTGATACTATTGCTTCACAAAATAATATTTCAAATGTCAATTTAATCATGGTTGGTCAGAAGTTGAGTTTTGGGACATCAACGTCAACATCAACAAGTACACAAACAGTTGCTACAGATAATACTGCATCAACAAACACAACAGATACAGCAGCATCAACACAAGAAACATCTTCAACTACGAATGTAGTAGCATCAGCACAAGTTGCATCAACTACTACTACACAAACGACTTCAACATCATCATCTTCAGAAACAGATGCTTTGAATGCTTTGATTGCTCGTGAATCAAGTGGAAATGTCAATGCTACAAATGGTGATTATTATGGTCTTGGACAATTGTCTAGTCAAGCACGTGCCATCTATGGTGGTAATACGGCAGATTATAATGACCAATTGAACGCTATGAAGGCTTATATTGCAGCGCGTTATGGTACTGCTGTAAATGCTTTGGCACATTCAAACTCAACTGGTTGGTATTAATTCGTTAGTTTTATAGAAATAAAAATCGCCTAATGGCGATTTTTTTCGTTATAATAAGTTTATGCAAATAGATTACGATTTTTTAGACTCATACACATTTTCAAAGAAAAAAATGATTGTTAGAAATCATGCCGTAATGGCCCCTACTACATTAAGGAGTTCTCTCGAGGATGGTAGTGTTTCTGACAATGAAATTAAATATTACCAAATGCGTTCTTCAGGCCCTGGTATGGTTATTGTTGAAGCTGCTCATGTCAACCCGTTAGGGAAAGGATGGGAGGGCGGACTTTCTATTGCTGACGACGATAAAATAGCAGGATTATCTCGTTTGGCTAGAACTATTCAATCAGGTGGTGCTAAAGCAATTTTACAAATATTTGCCGCTGGAAGACAAACAAACCAAAAAATTTTACGAGGACTTGAGCCTGTTTCAGCATCAGCTCAGCCATATCCACATGGTAATCATGATATACCTCGTGCACTGACTCATGCTGAAATTGCACAAACCATTGATGACTTCGCATTAGCAACTAAGCGAGCTATTCTGGCAGGATTTGATGGCGTTGAAATTCATGGGGCCAATCTGTACCTTTTACAGCAATTTTTTTCACCGGAGAGCAATAGACGGCAAGATATTTGGGGTGGTTCTGTAGAAAAAAGGATGCGATTTGGTTTGGCGGTTACAGCTAAAGTAGCAGATACTATCAAAAAATATGCAGATCGTCCATTTTTATTAGGCTATAGACAATCACCTGAAGAATCAACCAAACCGGGTATAAGTTTAAATGATTCACTATTGTTTATGCAAAAGCTAGTTAAATTACCGATTGACTATCTTCATTTATCATTGAAAGATGCTTTTCAAACACCATTCCGAGATACGGAAGACAAGCAATCAATCATTAATCACTATACTAAAGTTTTACCAGCTGATATACCATTAATGGTAGCTGGATTAGTTAAACGACCTGAGCAAGTTGAGGAGTTATTAGACGAAGGCGTTACGTTTGTTGCAATGGGGCGCGCATTAATTATAGAGCCTAATTGGGTGCAAAAGGTAAAGATAAATGATGAAAAATCAATTCATTATGCCATATCACCAGTTGATTTTGAATTGTTAGGTATACCCGACCCTCTGAAACAGTGGCTCATGACACGTTTTAAAAATGGATTCCCAGTGACAACGGATATCGAATTCGATCCCAAAGAACCCTGGAAATACTATAAAAATACACCGATTCAACCGAAAAAGCCAATTGATCCAACAAAATTAATGACACTAAAAAAAAGGGTTGACGACCGTTAGTATTCTTGATATACTAATATAGTTGTTTGGTTAAAGCAAATGACAAATTGATCATGGCTCGTTGGTCAAGTGGTTAAGACGCCGCCCTTTCACGGCAGAATCGAGAGTTCGATTCTCTCACGAGCTATTAAAAGTCACAACTTCGGTTGTGGCTTTTTTTGTGCATAAAAAAAGCGTTAAGAAACGCTTAGGAATGCTTATGATTTACAGTAGATTTAATAGCGTCATTTATAATTTGGTCAAAATACTTTTGATCAAAGTTGCCAAAATCAGTTCGTATTGATCTGCTAGGAGAAGTAATGTTAATTCATCAAAGTTAAAATATTATTGTTTGATTCTAATAAGGTATTGGGTGTTCCCAGAACAGTCTGGGTAGCTGTTCTAGAGACCATTACTGCATTTGATTCACGAGTAATACCGATTTGTGTGATGGTAACAATAAATTTAAGGACGAAATCTGGATCTGATTCTGCAATTGCTGAATCAATATTTGTTAAAGAATGAACGTTAAATGCTGTGGAGAAGAACTCTTCCGAACCAGAAATAATAATTTGCGCAAGAAATTAAATTACTATCTTACCATTTAAATCTAGTGTAGCCTAACATAGATTGGCCCCCATGTTATTAGTACTGAAGAAACTTTAGTTCATAATTAAGACGGCCTTAACTTTTAATGGTTAGCATCAGGACTAATAATATTTTTTTGAAGGTTTATACGTCACGCACCTTCACTTTTAGTAATGTGGTTAGGATTGCCGCTACTAGCATTAAAATAGCTGCAGTAAGGAAAGTAATTTGGATACCATGTAGATCAACTAGTGTTGTACTTAGTTGTGAATGTTTTTGACTGTAATTAACTGCACTTTTAGTCATGATTGTGACTAGTGTAGCTGTACCAAATGAGGCGGCTAATTGCCTAATAGTGGTAAACATAGCAGAACCATCTGGAATAAGAGTTAGTGGCAAGGCATTAAATGCTTCAGTTTGAATTGGCATAATAACTAATACTAATCCAAGCTGGCGAATAAATTGCCCCAGAACAGCAAGCCACAATGAACTTGCTAGTGTTAGAGAGGCTAAAACAAATGTTCCGATTGCAGTAACAATAATACCAATTTGAGTTAGGTATTTGGCACCGTATTTATCGTATAAACGTCCACTCCACGGTGAAAGAAAAGCGGTAATCAATGCCCCTGGGAACAAGACTAATCCCGACTGAAAGGCTGTTGTACCACGAACGTTTTGCATATACAGTGGTAGCATAAGCGCGCCACCGTACATGGCCATCATTAACACAACATTAATTAAAATAGAAACGTTGAATTGGCGATATTTAAACACTGACATATTTAATAGTGGAGTGTTAGTAGTATATTGATGCCAAATGAATAGTGCAGTAACGATAATTCCAACTAGTACAAATCCCCATACTGTAAATTCATTCCAGGGATTTGCTCCGGCATTAGAAAAACCATATAGCAAAGAACCTAGTCCGATGCTAGAAAGTACAACACCCAGAAAATCAAATCGTAATTTTTTTTGTTGACCAATGTTTTTGAGTAAGAAGTAAGCTAATATGAAATTAGCAATAATTAGAGGAGCAACAAGATAAAACAAGAAGCGCCAATTGAGGTTAGTTACGACAAGTCCTGATAAACTAGGACCCAAAGCTGGTGCAAAATTAAGTGCTAAACCGATTGTTCCCATAGCAGAACCACGTTTACTAGGTGTAAATAAATTCATGACCACTACGTTCATTAAAGGGCCAAATACACCAGCTCCTATGGCCTGAATCATACGCCCGATAATTAAAATAGAAAAGGTTGGTGCAAAACCAGCTATGATTGTACCAATAGCAAAGAAACCAGCAGCCGTCAAATATAAGGTGCGTGTTGTCAGTCGTTGGATCAGAAAAGCTGTTAATGGTACCATGACACCATTAACTAGCATATAGCCGTTTGTCATCCATTGGCCTAAGTTAGTTGAGATATTAAATTCATGCATAATATCTGGTAAAGCGACATTCATTAATGTTTGGTTTAAAAATCCTAAAAATGTACCAATGACTAGAATAGTTAAAATTGTTTTTTGTTTTTTCGTTATATTCAATGTGAGAACCTCCTTTATAATTTTTTATGAATAAATGCAAACAAAAAACCAGTATAAATACTGGTTTTTGAAAGTCAAATACAATTACTTTGTAGAAGGCAATTCTTCTGACTTACCTTTTGCCCATTGTTGCAATTTTGCAATAGCAGCTTGGCGTTGTTTCTTAGCAGCGCTATGACTAACTTTGCGGGCACGTGCAAATGAGTTAAGTGGCTTTTTTAATACCATGATTGTGCTCCTTTTTAATTCAATGATTTCATACAAATAATAATTATACGGCAAAATTTAACTGATTACAAGTGTTACAATAGATATTATGGAAACTTGGAATGAACAAACAATTAAAAAATTTCGTAAAACATTACTTGACTGGTATGATGATGAAGGACGATTTCATTTGCCATGGCGTGTAAATCATGAACCATATCGTGTATTGGTTTCAGAAATCATGTTACAACAAACACGTGTAGATACTGTGATTCCTTATTTTGAACGTTTTATGAAACAATTACCGACGGTTGAAGATTTAGCTAAGGCACCGGAAGAAGTCGTCCTCAAATTATGGGAAGGATTGGGATACTATTCTCGGGCACGTAACTTACAAAAAGCAGCACAATTTGTTGTTAATGAATTACATGGAAGTTGGCCTGAAAGTAGTGAAGATTTACAATCATTGCCAGGTGTTGGTCCTTATACAGCGGCAGCCATTAGTTCAATTAGCTTTGGAGAAACTGTACCAGCTGTTGATGGTAATCAATATCGGGTCTTTAGTCGATTGCTAAAAATTGATGCAGATATCGCTGATACAAAATCACGAAAAATATTTTACGATATTATTGCACCTATTGTTGACCCGGAAAGACCAGGTGATTTTAATCAAGCCATAATGGATTTGGGTTCAAGTTACATGACTACTAAAAATCCAAACAGTGCTCAATCACCAGTTCGTCAGTTTAATGCGGCCTATCGTGATGGTGTTGAAGATCAATATCCTGTTAAAACTAAAAAGCAAAGACCTATAAAACAATTGTTTATGGCTTCCGTAGTCAAAAAAAATGGTCAATTATTATTTGAAAAAAGACCTAATAATGGCTTATTAGCTGGATTTTGGACATTTCCTTTGAAACAAATTGACAGTGTGGAAGATTTAGTAGGTGAACAGCTTAATATCAAGCCCGTGGTTCATATATTTACGCATCGTCGTTGGGAAATTTGGTTGGTTGAGCAAAAAGCAGACAATCTCCAAGACAACCAGCGTTATCTTAGTCCTGAAGAATGGCAATCCCTCAGTTTGCCAAAGGTACAACATAAATTATTGGAGAAACTGTATGATACCGAATAATAGATATAAAAATATTTTCTTTTGGACGATTGAGCTATTAGCTTTGTCACTATTAATTTTGATAGTTTCTCGGTTTGATTTTTTGATGAAACCAATTTCTGTATTTATTTCGACGGTGTTTGTTCCGCTAATTGTTGCTGGATTTTTATACTATGTATTGAAACCGATTGTGGCGCTCTTAGAAAAGGTCACAATTAAAGGTCATAAAATACCACATAAATTAGCTGTAATTGTGACCTTTATGTTGTTTTTAGGTATGATTGCCGGTGCTTTAGTCTTGTTGATTCCTACGCTAGTAGCAGAAATTACAAACTTAATTACATCCTTGCCAGACTTTGCAAAAACAGTACAAGCTTTTGCCACGGACTCATTGCAAAGTAAGTGGTTATCGAATTTAAATTTAGCCATTGATGTTGATGAAGTTAAAAGCGCAATTGGTAAGTATTCGGCATCATTTTTAACAGTTACAGCTGGTACGTTAGGCAGTGTTGTTTCAATGATAACTTCAGTTACTATCAATGTTATTACTATTCCAGTAGTCTTATTTTATATGTTAAGTGATGGTGAGCGATTGGTACCAGCAATTCAAAAGCTGTTTCCGGCACGCTTTGCTGACAATGTAAAAGAGCTGACAACTAAAATGGATAAAACCATTGAAAAATATATTTCTGGACAGGCTATTGAAATGTTATTTGTCGGCATTACAATGGCAATTGGATATTTGATTATCGGTCAACCATATGCTTGGTTATTTGGTGTTATTGCAGGTATTACTAATATCGTACCTTATATTGGTCCGTGGATTGGGGTTATACCATCGTTGATAGTGGCCAGTACACAATCATGGAAACAAGTATTATTGGTGTTAATTGTGATGACAGTAGTGCAACAACTAGATGGTAATTTTATTTATCCAAATGTGATTGGTAAAACATTAAAGATTCACCCCTTAACTATTATGATTCTTTTGATGGTTGCTGGTAATTTATGGGGGATTGTTGGTATGATTTTGATCATACCAACATATGCAGTCGCTCGCACAGTTATTAAATTTGCCGTTGAAATGCGTGCTTTAACCAGAGATCAGCATGAATAATGATTTTTTAACTAAGTTAATCAATTAAATGTGTATTACCCCTTGACTCATTTTACTTTTTCCAGTAAAATTAAATGGTTGTGTAATACATGCGGGTGTGGCGGAACTGGCAGACGCGCTGGATTTAGGTTCCAGTGGAGTAATCCGTGCAGGTTCGATTCCTGTCACCCGTATAATATGGTCGCCGCCATATTTATATGTTAGAGTATCTGGTATTATTTACTTGTAGTACTTGAGTACTTTGATTTGCCGACCTAGCTCAGTTGATAGAGCATCTCACTAGTAATGAGGGGGTCGCCGGTTTGAGCCCGGCGGTCGGCATCGTTATAGAAAGAGTCCTACTTAGGACTCTTTTTATTTTTTAAATGATTAAAAAAGCATGGACACTTAGGAATCCACACTAGTTGTGTTAACAATATATTGCTGGAAAAGATTACGTTCAAATTTAGATAATTCTACAGTCAACCAGCTACCAGTTTCGTCATATTCTTCAGTTATAAATTTATGTTGGGCTGCTAACTGTGCTACGACGTCATTTTTGTCAAAAGAAATGTGCAAGGTCACAATTTTGCTATCTTTAAAAATATGCTTAACAATTAAATCAATAAGAGCATCTTGTGACTCTGAATTTAGTGCTGAAACGGTAATTGTATGATCGCCAGAAATTTCCGGATAATGCAATGATGCTTTATCTGCCTTATTGTAGACTGTTATAACAGGTTTATCGGTGATGCCGATTTCTGTTAGTGTTTTTTCGGTTGTTGCCATCATATTTTGATAATGTTCATCCGAAACATCAACTACATGTAGGATTAAGTCTGCATGTGCGGCTTCTTGTAGCGTTGATTTGAATGCCGCAACCAAATTATGAGGAAGTTTTGATACAAAACCAACAGTGTCACTTAATAAAAACTGCCTTTTATCTGGTAATGTTAATTGACGAACGGTAGTGTTTAGTGTAGCAAACAGCATATCTTTTTCAAAAACTTGTTTACTTTCATCTGTTTCTGAACCAATACCAAATCGAGACAGCAAACGATTCATTAATGTTGATTTACCGGCATTCGTATAACCTACTAGGGCAACATTAGGTAAGTTATTATTACGTCGCTGCATAGCACGTGTGTGTTCACTTTTATCTAATTCAGTTAACTCTTGACGAACATGTACCATCTGCGAGGTAATACGTTGACGAGACTGTTCGAGTTTTGTTTCACCAGAACCACGGGAGGTGAAACCAGCGCCACCTGTACCGGTTTGTTGATCAAGGGAGATAGACATACTTGTGCGCAAACGTGGTAGTTGATATTGTAAACGTGCTAATTGAACTTGTAGTTTTGCTACTTTAGTTTGTGCACGTTGCGCGAAAATTTCGAGAATTAAGCCTGTACGATCAACAACAGTTGCTTCTGTCATTTTTTCTAGGTTTCGAATTTGAGAAGGTGATAGTTCGTCATTCACGACAATTAAATCAACCTCATAAGTTTTTACTGCGTTTCCAAGTTCTTCAACTTTACCTTTACCAAAGTAAGTGCCAGGATTAGGTCGTTCTAATTTTTGTGTAAATGTTTCAACTGGTTCTAGGTTGTTTGCTTTTGCTAAATTGGCTAATTCTTCAAGTTCATAATCTAGATTTCCTTGACTAGTTGTTAAACCAATCAAAAATACTTTGCGAGGGTCTTCTTGCATAAAAATGCCTCCAATCAAATTGCGAGACTGGGGGCATTTAACGTGTTTAGGACGAAAAGTGCAAACCAATCTCAAGAAAAGTTCATAAAAACAACGGACTGCTTTTATTCACTGCATCTTAAAATTTGTTTACCAAGTTCTCGTACCTCTTTTTTCTTAATAGTGCTAGTGTATAAGTTTTATTTGTAATTGTCAATAAGAAGGTTGTTTAGTTTGTGATAATTTGTTCAACTTTGTCGGTAGATTTAACGTATAATATAATAAGTTAACTAATTAATAGAAGGTCTTGAATATGTCAAAAGAAATTTATTTAACTGGTGATCGTCCAACTGGTAAACTGCATATTGGTCACTATGTTGGGTCACTAAAAAATCGTGTTGCAATGCAGAATTCAGGAGATTATTCACCATTTGTGATGATTGCTGATACACAAGCATTTACAGATAATGCCCGTAATCCAGAAAAAATTCGGCAATCATTAACCGAGGTTGCATTGGATTATTTGGCTGTTGGTATTGATCCAGACAAAACCACTATTTTTGTGCAATCACAAATTAAAGGTTTGTTTGAATTAACAGAATATTTTATGAATTTGGTTAGTGTAGCTCGGTTGCAACGAAACCCAACAGTTAAGACAGAAATTAAACAAAAAGGTTTTGATGAAGGTATTCCGGCAGGTTTTTTAACATACCCTGTGTCACAAGCAGCGGATATTACTATTTTTCGGGCAACAAAAGTACCGGTTGGTGATGACCAAGAGCCAATGTTAGAACAGACTCGTGAACTAGTTCGTTCGTTTAATAATGCATATAAAACCGATGTTTTGGTTGAACCAGTCGGTGTGTTTCCACCAAAAGGACAGGGGCGTTTACCAGGATTGGATGGCAATGCAAAGATGTCAAAGTCGTTAAATAATGGTATTTTTTTGAGTGATGATGCTGATACGTTGGCTAAAAAAGTTAAGTCAATGTATACAGATCCTTTGCACGTTAATATTGCCGATCCTGGTCATGTTGAAGGAAATGTTGTATTTACTTATTTAGATATTTTTGACTCAGATAAGCAACGCGTACAAGACTTAAAAGATCAGTATACTGCTGGTGGTTTGGGAGATATGAAAATCAAAAGGCATTTGATTGATGTTATGGAAGCAGAAATGGCACCTATTCGTCAACGTCGTGCAGAATATGCCAAAGACATTCCAGCAGTTTTGAAAATGTTGCAAGAAGGTTCTGCAAGAGCCAATGCCGTGGCCGAAGAAACAATGAAAGATGTTCGTCGTGTGATGGGGCTTAACTATTTTGGCCAGTAGAAGCTCGGAATTATCCGAACTTTTTTATTTTTTAACGATACGGTAGATAGTTAATTAATAAATATGTTATTAAATTTATTTATTTTGGAGAAATGATGGGAAATAATGAAGAAAAATTAAACCGTGGTTTTGGTTTATCGGCATCATTAGCATTGGTTGTTGGCACAATTATTGGATCAGGAATTTTTTTCAAGCAAGGGAGCGTCTTAGCGTCAGCAGGGAGCACCACTTCGGCAATGATGGCCTGGATCGCAGGTGGTATTTTAACTCTAGCTTCAGGTATTAGCGTAGCTGAAATTGGTTCACAGATGGATCAAACTGGTGGTATTTATATATATATTGAAAAAATTTATGGTAAAATCTGGGGATTTCTAGCTGGATGGATGCAGGTTATCTTTTATGGTCCAGCGATGATGAGTTCTATTGCTGCGTATTTTGGTATTTTATTTGTTGATTTATTTGGTTTATCCAAGACTTTTGCCATACCTGCAGCAATCATTGGATTATCTTTTGTTGGTATTATCAATTCTGTGCCTAATCGATTTAGCGCTGGATTCCAGATTTTAACGACTACAATAAAGATGCTACCTATCATTGCATTAATTATTTTTGGTCTATTCTTCGGACAACATGATGCCATTGGCCAGACGGTCTCAGGGATTACTGGTGGTCAAGGTGGTTTTGGTGTAGCTATATTAGCAACATTATTTGCCTATGATGGTTGGGTTACATTAGCTAATATTAGTGGTGAAATTAAAAATCCACAAAAAGTGTTACCTAAAGCTATTGTTTTTGGTATTTTAATTGTCATTGTGGCTTATGTTGGCGTGAGTTTTGGTGTATACCAAAGTTTATCCGCAAATAACATAGTTAAGTTTGGTCAAAATACAACTTTATATATGGCTACTAATGCATTTGGTGTGATTGGTGGCCGATTGTTAAGTGTGGCCGTGTTGATTTCGTTACTAGGCACATTGAATGGTAAGGTTGTTTCGTTTCCACGGGTGCTATTTGCAATGGCAAATGACGGATTATTTCCTTTTGCCCAACAATTTTCAAAAATAAATATGCGCTCACGTACACCTAATAAGGCGATTTGGTTTATGATTTCTCTTGGCATTTTGATGATTATTTTCACTAATCCAGATAGACTAACAGATATCGCTATTTTCACTACTTTTTTATTTTACATATTAGTATTTATTGGTGTCTTTAAATTGCGTAAACAGGATCCTTTGGGTGAACGTCGTGGTTTTTCTATGCCTTTGTATCCTTGGTTACCGCTACTGGCAATAGGAGGTTCGTTGTATGTTGAAATCTCAGAAATTTTACATGATTTATCTGGTGTAGCTATATCAATTGTTATTGTCGCTATCGGTTACCCTGTTTATAAGTTCTTATCTCGTCGTACTGATAACAATTGATACATATAAAGACAATCACTACAACTTATAAACTACATTTATCGAACATTTATATCATGATATTTTGAAAAATTGTAGGAGATTTCAAATTAAAAAACACCAGTACTGGTGTTTTTTAATTTGAAGAACTCTCTTCCGTATCGGTTGATTCATCATTGTCTGGCCTTAAATAATCTGCTATTGTTTGCAATGAACTTGGTATATCACCACCATAAGCTGATCCAGTAGTGGCATGCTTTAGTCCCAGTGCTTTACGTGCTAAATTAGTAACACGTTGCTTTTCCTTTTGCGTAACTACCTCGTACGAAACATTATTACCATCAGAATCGGGGTAACTAGTGCTGACACCCTGAATGTGTTCTGTGATAATATTTTTAGCCGCACTTGTATATTTACTTGCAATAGTAGTTAAATCTCCAAATGATAAATCTGTTTGGACATTAGAACTCATGGTGTTCATGAACTTAGTATTCAGTAGGCTTGAAACGTTAGCTGATTTTTTAATTAATGCCTCTAAAACTAAACGTTGGCGCTTTTGGCGACCATAATCACCTTCAGGATCATCATAGCGCATACGTGAAAAGGCTAATGCAGCATCGCCTGTCATAATATGTTTTGTTGCTGACCAAGTAACCCCGTTATCATCAGAATGTTCGTAACCAGTGCTACCTTTATGAAAACGGTATAGGTTGTCACCGTAATCATGAGCTGTTTCTTGACTGTAGGTGAAATCAAGAGGTGATTTAACAGAAATTCCACCAACTTGAGTGACCATTTTTTCTAAACCAGACATATTCACTAGAGCGTAAAAATCGATAGGAACATTTAGGTATGATTCAACAGTCTTTATTGCAGTAGCTGTCGATCCGTAAGCATAGGCTGCGTTTATTTTTTGTGGGAAAGTACTTTCATAGCCAGGAATAGATACCATGGCATCACGAGGGATAGAAATCATGGTAGTTTTTTTACTCTTGGGATTAACTTGGAGTAACATCATCGAATCTGTACGTCCTTTATAAGTGCGCCCAAGTTCACCGGTGTCTGTTCCAAATAAAAGAATTGATAGTGGTTTACCACTTTTAACAATGGTTGATACGTTACGTGACTTAGTAACACCACTGCTTTTATAAGTTTTATCAATAGCTGACTTAGTATTATTAATTGCTAACCAAGCAAAAGTACCTGTTACAATAACAAGAAGGCCAATAAGGATTAAAATAATGTTTCGTAACTTGTGATTACTTGGTTGGTAGCGATCAATGCGAGAATTAACTTTAGTATTTTTATTTTTTTTCATGGTGGTCTCTCGATATTTTTGGCCAAATTGGAATAATAATTATAAATTATATGATTATGTTGTTTAAGGATGCAACGTATAGCGACTAATTTGCCATGATTTCAGTTTGAATCCACGACCAAAATGTTGATAAAAATCAACTATCTCTAAGCATAACGTCTCAAGTTAAATTCAAGATTAAATAAAGCGCAGTAGTTTTTTATTAATATATCCCATATAATGCTACAATTATTAAGAGCTATAAGCAAACAAGTTTGTAGAAATTTAATAATTGGGAGCATGTGCTTACCAACTTATTTTGAAATCAAATTGATTTGTCTATGTAAAATTATTTCAAGATGCGAAACAAAGTTCAATTTGAAAAATAAGCATGCACAATTTAGAACGATGTTAATTCCACCAGACAAAGTTAGAAAAAGATTAATTATTATTTTTGGCATAGCCTTTATATTTTTAGCCATTCAGGTTCGGTTTCATACGATATTTATACAAGTAATTGATGCAGCCAGTGATTTTGTGGTGCATGGTATTTTAGCTACAAAAGTGCCTCTTTTTTTTAGTTTAGGTCATTTTTTTGCTAATTATTGGGTAGTAATCTTGATGATTTTAGTCGTGGTATCCTTCCTGTCCTTCATCAATTATCAAGTTGCTGCCTGGTGGTTTGGGATAATGCAGGTTCTTGGTATGTTGGTTACTTGGCTAATAACATTTATCTTACGTATCCATTGGCAAGATGGGCCGCAATTAGGAGAAACTATACCCAGTTTATTGTTAATGTGGTGGATGCAGATATTACTGATCGTTATTATTATCGTTTCACACCTCGTCAAGTCAAGAAACATTCAAATTGTTTTTTGTATACTTTTGGTTTCTTTTTGGTCAATTATAATGCTCGATCGAATATTTTCGTACAATATGGCATTTACCAGTGGATTAGGAGCTATGACATTTGGTTATTCTTGGTGGCAATTTAGTGCCAAACAGTACTATGAACATGCCAAGCACTGGCAGAAGGTATTGAAAATTGACGGTCGTGTGTAAGTATGTTATCATTTTCTTATTGTCAAAGAGGTTGCAACCAACATGAGTCACATAATTGAGTCCGCCAGGACATTGAAGTTATGTAAAAGGGGAGGTTGCCGAAAAGGTTAGCTGGCAAGATAACCTTTGGGCTAGTGATTAATAGTTACTAGACTGTCGCAAGTTTGCGGTGCGCTTTGAAAAGTGATTATATAATGACTTTTTAAACCTCTTCCTATTTGTTCAGGAGAGGTTTTTTATTTTGAAAAGGAGATATTATGTCTGAACGTAGAGGGCAGATACAACGTAATTTAAAGACACGTCATGTGTCGATGATTGCATTAGGTGGGTCGATTGGTACTGGGTTGTTTGTTGCTTCAGGAGCTACTGTTGCTCAAGCAGGCCCATTAGGTGCTATTGTAGCTTATTTAGCAATAGGTGTAATGGTTTATTTTCTAATGACATCATTAGGAGAAATGGCAACATATTCACCAACGTCCGGTTCATTTTCTGACTATGCTGGCAAATATGTTGACCCGGCTTTGGGATTTGCTATGGGTTGGAACTATTGGTTTAATTGGGCAATCACGTTAGCAGTTGATATCGTGGCTGTTGGTTTGGTGGCTGAATTTTGGTTTCCTCACACACCGGGTTGGATATTCTCTGCAGTGGCCTTATTACTTATATTCTTAATTAACATTTTTTCCGTTGGTACTTTTGGAGAAGCTGAATTTTGGTTATCTATGATTAAAGTCGTAACTATTATAGCTTTCTTAGTCATTGGATTGGCAACCATTTTTGGTATTATTCATTCTGATGTTAATGTAATGAAAAATCTTTCAGTTGGTAATCATGGATTTGTTGGCGGACCGCAAGCAATTCTATCTGTATTTGTTGTTGCTGGTTTTTCATTTCAAGGAACAGAATTAATTGGAATTACTGCTGGAGAGGCTAAAGACCCAGATAAGTCTGTACCAAAAGCTATTAATCAAGTATTCTGGCGTATTCTATTGTTCTACATATTAGCAATTTTTGTTATTTCGGCCTTAGTTTACTACCGAGATCCGCGTTTGTTAAGTTCATCAACAGAAAATATTGCTGTTTCACCGTTTACTATTGTCTTTAAAAACGCTGGTATTGCTTTTGCGGCTAGTCTAATGAATGCAGTTATCCTTACTTCAATTGTTTCTTCGGCTAACTCTGGTTCATATGCTTCTACACGTATGCTATATGCTATGGCACGAAAGGGTGATGCGCCTAAAATTTTCAGTAAATTATCTAAGAGAGGTGTGCCGGTTGCAGCCTTACTATTGACCACTGCTATTGGTTTATTAGCTTTTATTGCTAATACAAAAGGTGGTTCTGTTGCCTATACTTGGCTGGTGAATGCTTCTGGTTTGACTGGTTTTATTGCATGGGTTGGCATTGCTGTTTCTCATTATCGTTTCCGTCGCGCATATGTTGCCCAAGGGAAAAACTTATCAGATTTGAAATACAAGGCAAAATGGTTTCCGTTTGGACCTTTGTTTGCTCTTGTAGTTTCGATAGGGGTTATTATTGGTCAAGATCCTGCGAGTTTTACCAATCTTAATTGGGAAAAGATTTTTGTGACATATTTGTCAGTACCATTGTTTGTGATTTTGTATCTATGGTACAAAATTAGAAATAAAACAAAGGTCATTGATTTGAAAGATGTAGATTTGGATCAATATAAATAATGCATACAAAAAAAGTCACTACTTCAGTAGTGACTTTTTTGTATGCATTATTATCCGCGAACAACTAATACATCTACCTTAGCAGTTCTGGTTACGAATTCAGTAACTGAACCAATAACGAGACGTTCAACGGCATTTAATCCAGTTGCGCCGATAACGATCAAATCAGCATTAACCTCATTGGGTACATCCTTAGCAATTAATGATTTTGGAGAGCCATATTCAATTAAATAATCAACATTTTTAACACCAGCTTCAGTTGCTTGTGACTTATACTTTTCTAGACTCTTACGAGTTTCATCTGAAACAGCTTCAACCATTGTATCATCGAAGCTAGCTACATTTTGAAATGCACGGGTATCGATAACGTTTAAAATTGATAAAACACCTTGTTCACCAGCGTCTAGTGTCAATTCAATTGCGCGAGTTAATGCAGCTTCAGATTCTTTTGAGCCATCCATTGGTACTAAAATCTTGTGATAATTTGCTGTCATAATAATATCCCTTCTTGCAACATGCAATGTGTTCTTCTGTACCTCCAGTATAGCGCTTTCACGTATAAAATAACAGTATATCGTAAACTGTTTTGATAATTTATTTAGTTATATAAAAAACGCCCACAAATGTGGACGCACGGGCCATGCCCGGAACACTCAATTGATACCGTTAACCGCTACGCAGATTTTCCTCGAAATTATCGAGGTGGATGGTTCATCAGGATTGTCAGATTACCGAATGAGAGGGCATACCTTCTAAGTCTTGAATTCCCAACCGAAAAGAAAGATTGTAAGGAAAAAGCTGATGATGTAGCAATACGTATATCTGAGGAATTCATATAGTATTATAACGCGAAAATCCGGTAACTTAAAGTCTTGACTTTTTAGTTTAAATCCTTTTGCTGTCGTTTCTTTAATGTTTTATAGACGTCGGCTAGTTGTTGTTCTACTTTTGAGTTACCCTTGGGTTTAAAATATTTAGTGTTTTTCATTTTATTTGGTAAATATTGCTGTGCAACCCAGTCATTGTCAAAATCATGAGGATAAATGTAATCAATGCCATGATTTAAATCAACAGCACCTTTATAATGTGAATCTTTCAAATGATTGGGGATATCAAAAGTTTTACCATTACGAATATCTTGAATTGCTGCATCTATTGCCGTGTAAGCTGCATTAGATTTTGGTGAAAGCGAGAGTTCAATAATGGCATTTGCTAATGGAATACGTGCTTCAGGAAATCCCAATGTTTGTGCTGCTTGAATTGCTGTTATGGCTCGTTGTGCAACTGCAGGATTTGCTAAACCGATGTCTTCATAGGCGATAACTGTCAATCGACGTGCCAAAATTGGTAAGTCACCTGATTCTATAATTCGTGCAGCGTAATGTAGTGCTGCATCTGTATCGGACCCACGAATTGATTTCTGTAATGCAGAGATAACGTCATAGTGTGCATCGCCATCTTTATCGGCGGATAGTGCTTTTCGTTGAACAGTTTCTTCAATAATGGGAAGGGAAATATGAATGATTTCAGATTCATTTGGTTTGGTTGACAAAACAGCTAATTCCAAACCATTTAATGCACTACGTAAATCACCATTGGTTGCTCGAGATAGCTGCAATAATGCGTTCTCATCTATGGATATATTGTACTGACCAAGCCCTTTTTTACTGTCGTTCAGGGCGCGATTCACTGCATGAATAATATCATCTGTGCTAAGACTGTTGACTTCAAATATTTGTGTTCTAGATCGAATTGCTGGTGTGACGTTGATATAAGGATTTTCTGTGGTTGCACCAATTAAAATAATTGCACCAGATTCTAAATGAGGTAATAAGAAGTCTTGTTTTACTTTATTTAATCGGTGAATTTCATCAAGTAATAGTACTACCGTACCTGACATTTTAGCTTCTTCTGCAACAATTTGTAAATCTTTTTGACTATCAGTAGCTGCATTTAACATACGAAAAGCATACTTAGATGAACCAGCTATAGCACTAGCAATTGATGTTTTACCAGTCCCTGGTGGACCGTATAAAATCATTGAACTTAGGCGCTGGGCAGTAACCATACGCCAAATAATTTTTCCTTTACCGACAAGATGCTGTTGTCCGACAATTTCTTCAATTTTAGTTGGGCGCATGCGGTACGCTAGCGGTTCTTGTGACATAAATTTATCCTAAGTAAATATTATCAACATTGATAGCTGTATCAGCAGCCAAAACAATAGCGATGGGGTCATCTTGATGAGCAGATTTGTTTGCATCGGAAAGTAATGTGAAAGTATGCTTGCTTTGTGTTGCTAAGCCGACATACGTTGTAAAGTAATCACCCACCAGCTGTTGGTCAATTAAAACTTTACCGATACTATGTGATTTAAGTGCGGTAGCAAATTTTGATTGAATGTCTGATTTTCCTAATTGAGAAACTTTAATTGCAACAATGACGCGTTCACGAAAAGTACCAAGATAGCGATTCTGTTCGTCTGGATTAATTTTTGGTGTACCGTTTCCTAGTTGTTCTTGTTGTAAGCGTTCATTAACGTCCATGATTTTCTCCAATATATTTAATAATTCTATTATACGTTATCTTACTCAATTTTATAGGATAAGGCCATTGTGAAATAAATAAAAAAGCCACCTATGCAAGGTGGCTTTTTAACCAATAAGAGATTAACAATATTAACCCAAGTGGTTGTAGTATTCGACGATTAAGGCTTCGTTGATGTCTGCATCTAATTCTTCACGTTCTGGCAAACGAACTAATGAACCTTCAAGCTTATCAGTATCGATTGATACGAATTGTGGACGCGCCACAACTGATTCGATAGCAGCTTGGATAGGCAAAATATTCTTTGACTTTTCGCGAACTGATACAACTTGACCAGGCTGTACGCTGTATGAAGGAATATCAACGCGCTTACCATCAACTAAGATGTGACCATGGTTAACCAATTGACGTGCTTGTTGGCGTGTTGTTGCTAAACCAAGACGATAAACAATTGAATCCAAACGTTGTTCCAACAAGATCATGAAGTTAGTACCATGAGTACCCTTACGGATCTTACCAGCTTTGTTAAACAAAGCCTTGAATTGACGTTCAGTTAAACCGTATGTGAAGCGTAACTTTTGCTTTTCACGCAATTGCATTCCATATTCAGAAATCTTAGCGCGACGACCGGCACCGTGATCACCAGGTGCGTAAGCACGACGTGACAATTCTTTACCAGTACCAGACAATGAAACACCCAAGCGACGTGAGATACGCCACTTTGGACCTGTATAACGTGACATGTATATGTCCTCCAAAATGTATTATGCTGTACATTTGAGGGTAAGCACCAGATGCGTGCAGCGTTTATCTTGACGTTTCTCAGAACCAGTAGCTTGGCCTTACTAACGATTTGGAACGCTGTTGACGCGCTTCTCTACTTACTGCTACTCAATTAACAACTTATTACATAATATCAGAACCATGAATGAATAGCAAATTATTAAGAAAATTGTAAACGATTTGAGATTTGGCAAATCTCCTTTAATTAAACTGTATAAGTGCTAAGATGGAAAGTGAAAATTAAAAGGTTGGAAACTACCCATATGTTTAACTTTACAGTTTTAGCAATTATATTACTTTTAGTTGTTGTCGCTTATTTAGCAATATTTGTGATGCAACGAACTACGGTCAAAAAAGTCAGTGACTTAAGAGCACGCAAAGATCAACTTGAATCTTTGAAAGTTCGAGAAGAGCTGGTTGAAGGTAGAAAATTACCTTTAACTGGTCAGTCTTTGAAAAACTATCAAAAGTTTGAGAGTGCTTTTAACGATGTCCAAAATAATAAATTTTTAAAAATCGATCAACAAGCTAACTTGGTATTGTTTGAAGCTCGAGGAATCAATTTTATTAAAACACGTAATGAACTAGAGCGGTTGCAAGATATGGTGGATGATACAGAATCTACTATTAAAGATGTGAGAGCCGGCTTGCTGGATTTAAAAAAGACAGACGAAGAACATCGTGAGGCTATTAATGATCTCAAGAAAAAATATGAAGGTTTACGTAAACGACTTTTGGCGGAAAACTTTAAGTTCGGACCAGCTAACCCGGCGTTGGATAAATTTCTAAGTCAGCTTGAGGCTGACTACGATGAGTTCGCAGAATTAACAGAAAATGGCGATCACGCAACTGCTTCAGATATTTATGAACAGCTTGCCATGGAAACAACGCAAATGGAAAAAATGATGACTGATATTCCTGCGTTATTTGATCAATTAAACATTAAATATGTTGACCAACTCAATGAATTGGCACAGGGACACACAAAGCTGGTAGATTCAGGATACGTATTTCCAAATGATAGTGTAGAACAAGAATTACAAGCTATCGATGGACAACGCCAACAAGTTTTGAACTTACTAGCAGATTTGAAACTCAAAGAAGTCGCAGAGCAAACCGGTTATATCGAACAGCGCATTGAGACGATGTACGACACGATGGAAACTGAAGTTACAGCACGTAAACATGTGACTAAAAATGCTGGAAGGCTATCTTCTGATCTATTGAGACTTCGTGAACAAAACCAGACATTGTCGATTGAACTAGACAGATTAGGGCAAAGTTTCCAATTTAACCACAAAGAATTAGAAATACGACGTACATTGCTTGAACAAATAAATATGGCAGAAGAGCAGATTAATCATAATGATGATTTGCTTGAATCAAAAGAAATATCATATAGTGAATTACGCATTCAGCAGGAAAAATTGTTAAAACAGTTTGAAGAAATTGAAACGCAGCAAGTTGAAATTTGGGATAAAATTTCTGGATTAGAAAAGGCAGAACGCTCAGCACGACAATTGGGTGGTCAGTACCAAAAAGAAATTGAAGCTATCAAGCATGCAGTAGAGCGTATGAACTTACCTGGGTTGCCCAGTGTATATTTGGAGTACTTCTTTGCTGTTTCAAATGAACTTAAGCGTTTAGCTAAATCACTTAATACCAACTTAATTGATATGGATGAAGTACAGCGCCAATTGAACATTGTGTCGGCTGACATTGATACTTTGAGAGGTAAAACAGAAGAAGTAGTTGACCAAGCTGCGTTGACGGAACAACTGTTACAGTATGCCAATAGATTCCGTGCTACGAACGAACGTGTTGCAGCTGCAAGTGAACAGGCTAGAATGTTTTATGAAAGAGATTATAATTTTAAGCAGGCCATGGATGTTCTCGGGGAGGCATTAAACAGTGCTGAACCAGGTGTGTATGAAAGATTGGTTGATTCATATATGCGGCGTAAGTCGCCATTAGTATGATAAAAAAAGCATCGCTTACATTGGAGCGGTGCTTTTTATTTAAGATAATTTAGAATGTTTTATACCGTAAGTAAAGTACCAGATAATACCTACTAATAGCCACAATCCAAACATTTTCATTGTTTCTACAGATAACTGTGTAATAAAGAATAGGCTGATTACACCAGCAATAAACGGTACTACTGGGTATCCTGGAACTTTGAAACCATCATGAGATAAATCTTTTCGACGACGAAGAATGAGAATTCCAAAATTAATAAAAGCAAAGGCTGTCAACGTACCAGCGTTAATCAAACTAGCCAATGTACTCAATGGAATTAAACCAGCAAATATGACTTCAATAGCAACTGCTAAAATAAGTGCGTTGACTGGTAAATGGGAGCCAGCTGAAATTTTACCTAAGCTATGAGGAAGTAAGCCGTCACGGCCAAAGGAATAAGTTAAGCGTGAGGATGCGTAAATCAATGCTAAGATGGCTGTGAACATACCAACTAATGCACCGACAGTAATAATAATAGAAAATTGAGTCTGATGTACAACTTGAAGAGCGAATGCTGCTGGATCATCGACGCCTAAGTCTTTATAGTTGACGATACCTGTTAATACAACTGAGAACAGTGTATATAACAGTGCTGAAATGATAACAGTACCCACAATACCTTTAGCCATTGTTTTTTGTGGGTTCTTAACTTCTGCAGCATGTGCAGCGATCGTATCAAATCCTAAAAAGGCGAAAATGATGCTAGCTGTGGCTGCCCAGATACCGTTTAGGCCAAAAAGGCCACCATGAAATTCTTTCGGGTAGAACGGTACATAATTACTGGTTTTGATGAAAAATGATCCACCAACAATAAATAAGACTAAAATAGCGATTTTAATAAAAACAGCGCCATTTTCAACTTTTTTAGAGGTGTTTAGACCACGAGACAGTATTATGGCAACAAATAGAATAATCAAGACGGCGAATAAGTTGATAACACCACCTTCCATTGGCCCAGCTGACAAAAATTTCGGCATATGAATGCCAAAAATAGTCAAAAGGTTTCCGAGATAGGCTGAAAATCCAGTGGCTATAGCCGATACTGCTAAAAAGTACTCAACAATTAATGACCAACCAAGTAACCAACCAATAATTTCACCGTATATAGCACCACCATAAGAGTAGGCAGAGCCAGCAACCGGCATGGCGGCTGAAAATTCAGCAAAAGCCATGCCAGATAAACCAGAAAAAATAGCGGCAATTAGAAAGGCAACGGCGACAGCTGGACCTGCATGATTAGCAGCTTCGTGACCAGGTAAAATAAATATCCCAGTACCAATAACTGTTCCAACCCCTAGACCAATCAAATCACGTGTAGTTAAGACACGTGACATATGAGAATCTGCTTCGAGATAATTTTCAACAGACTCTCGTTTAAAAGCCCTTTCAAGAAGTGACATAATAGTTCTCCCATTTTTTAATAATTTATTTATAATAGTTATTCTATCAATTTCAAGGGTACTTGTCGAACGTTACTATAGTTTTTACGATACAATATTAAATAAGGAAATTGAAAGATGAAAAATAATAAAGTTTTTGTAATTACTGGTGCGACTGGTGTTGGTAAAACGACAATTGCTCGCTATTTGCAAGATACGTATCGTATGCCACGAGTGCTTACACACACAACTCGCGTGCCACGCGAACGAGAAGAAAATGGAGTTGCCTATTATTTCGAAACGGACAGTAGTTTTGAAGAAAATCATTATCTGGAACGCGTACAGTATGCTGGGCATAAATACGGTTCCTCATATGAAGCTTTGGAACGTGCTTGGAAAAAGAATGCTTACGTAACGATTGTTCTCGACACAGCAGGTGCGATCACTTATGCGCGGGAACTAGGTGATCAGGCTGTGATTGTTTTTGTGACGGTGACGCATCCAGATATGTTGATTGATCGAGTACAGGTACGTGGGGATGATCCTCTGATTGTCAAACAAAGAATAGATTCGCCAGAATTTTTAAGAGATGTTACGTTACCTCGTGAGCTGAAAAATGTTGCTTATGAACTGGCAAATGATGATTGGGCAAAGACTAAGGTACATTTGGACTTATTAGTTAGTGATATTATGAGCGGCCGTAGTTTACCGAAAAAAGATAAAATGTGATTTTGATAATAAAAAATTTGACAAATCAATGAATTAATATTAAAATTAATCTCATAAAAAAGAAAAGGTTTTAACACATGTCACGTTTAATGAACAAAACTACAGCAAATTTTTACTTTAAGTATTTTGGTTAATTGTCCAAATACTTGAGGCATTTTGCGTAGGTATTCGGATTTAAAATTCTGAATGCCCAGTGAGTTCATATATAGTTGAGCAAACGCACATTCAGAATTTTCTGAGTGTGCGTTTTGTGTTAATTATAGGAGAAAAAATTATGCCTGAAGTAAAGCCTGCGCTATTGAACAATCTCAATCGTCATCTTGGTTTGGTCGGACCATCAGCTATTCGCGCTTTTGATATCGAAGTTAGCAGCATTCCTGATATTATAAAATTAACATTAGGAGAGCCTGACTTTAATGTACCTGATCATATTAAAAAAGCTGCGATTCAGTCTATTGAAACGAACGATTCACATTATGCTGCCTCGAATGGTACCAGCAAATTACGTGAGTCCGCAGCGGGATTTTTAGCTGATCGCTATGATGTTCATTATGACGCTGAAAGTGAAGTCGTTGTGACGATTGGCGCAACAGAAGCAATTTATGACACACTCACAACGATATTGAATCCAGGTGATAAAATTATACTTCCTACCCCGATATTTCCGCTATATATTGCCGTTGGATTGGTAGATGGTGCGCAACCTATTTTTGTTGATACCTCTACTAATGATTTTGTTTTAAGTCCTGAAATGCTAAAGGCAGCCATTGCTGAACATGGGGATGATATTAAAGCTGTCGTATTAAACTTTCCTTCTAATCCAACAGGTGTTACTTATAATGAAGA
Source organism: Leuconostoc litchii (assembly GCF_008107645.1). Lineage (GTDB taxonomy): Bacteria > Bacillota > Bacilli > Lactobacillales > Lactobacillaceae > Leuconostoc > Leuconostoc litchii. The sequence continues at coordinate 204,161 of NZ_SDGY01000005.1, forward strand.
GCAAATTAAAGCTATTGCTGATGTTTTGCGTGGTACCAATATTATCGTCATATCTGACGAAATATATTCAGAACTATCTTATGAAAATACACATGTATCGATGGCCAAATATTTGCCGGAGCAGACAATTTTGTTAAATGGTGTATCTAAATCACATGCTATGACAGGATACCGCATTGGCATATTGGCTGGTCCGGCACAGTTGGTCCAAAAAATAGCTATGATACATCAATTTGCAACAACTACTGCTTCTAACCCAGCAATGGCGGCGGCAGCCGAAGCATTAGGAACTGAGGATGGGCGTCAAGATACGTTGAATATGAAGGTAGAGTATATGCAACGTCGTGATTATGTATACGAAAAAATGACGGAACTTGGTTTTAAAGTGGCTAAGCCAGATGGGGCATTTTATATTTTTGCAAAAATTCCTGCAGGGTATAGTCAAGATGATTTTGTATTTGCCCGTGATTTGGCTCAAAAAAATGGTTTAGCATTGATTCCGGGATCTTCATTTGGCCCTGGCGGTGAGGGATATGTTCGATTGAGTTATGCAGCATCTATTGAAAAGTTGCAACAAGCGATGCAACGACTAAGTACTTATATGAAAGAAAATGCCAAATGACTAAAATTTTGATGATGAGTGTTCGCGACGATGAAGAAAAAGCCATTCATGAATATGCTCAGAAAAATCAAGTTGAGATAGTGATTTCTCGTCAAGATTTTCATCCGGAAACACTGCCTGATTTAACGAATATAGATGGACTCGTTATCCAGCAAACCGCTAAAATTGGCGGAAATCAGCAATTTTATAATCAACTTACTAAAGATATTCAACAAATAGCTACACGCACTGCTGGTTATGACATGATTGAAGTGGAGTTAGCTAAAAAAGCAGGTCTGAAAATCACCAATGTACCTGCCTATTCACCTAGATCTGTCGCTGAAATGGCGTTGATGCAAATATTGAGATTGCTTAGACACACACCTGAATTTGATACAAGAATTGCTAATAATGATTTTCGATGGTCAGGTCTACAAGCTAGAGAAATTCATTCGGTTACCGTTGGGATTATAGGTGTGGGAAGAATTGGTGGCACTTTAGCACGATTACTAAATAGTTTGGGTGCTAAAGTCTTGGGTTACGATGTGAATTATAATAAATCTCTATCTGATGTCATTACTTATGTTAGCAAAGATGAGTTATTAGCGCGAAGCGATGTGATTACTTTACACGTTGACCTTAATGAGACCTCTATTAATTTAATCTCTAAGATAGATTTTGACAAAATGAAGCCGGGGATGCTGTTGATAAATGCCTCTCGTGGTCCAGTTGTTAACACAGATGATTTAATCAGAGCCATAGAGCATAAACAATTAGCAGGTGTTGCCTTAGATACTGTGGAAAATGAGTCTGGTATTTTTAATCGTAATCTTCGTGAGAGTGTTGTTTCGGATAGACGTATTCATAAGTTATTATCGATGTCAAATGTTATGGTAACACCACATGTTGGTTTTTTTACGAACATCGCTGTTAAAAATATGGTTGATATTTCACTGGATGATACCTTAATGGTACTGAATAATCAAAAATCACCACATGAAATTTAAAAAACGCTTCGGCGTATACGTAGGAAAATATTATGCAAAGAATCAAACACAGTTCAGCTGAAACAATAAAAAAATTTATCGTTGATATTTTGAACGGTACGAGCTTAGGTATAGTTTTAACGTTAATACCGAGCGCATTAGTTAGTCAATTGCTTCTATTATTTGCTGGTAATGCTATTGCGTCTAAAGTTGCTTTCATGACAACTTTGATTCAAAGTACTTTACCATTAGTCTCTGGATTTGCGGTTGGTCAGATTTTAAAATTAACAGTGATTGATTCAGGTGCTATTGCGCTTGCTATGTTTGTTTCTTCTGGAGTGGTGAAATCTACATCGAATAGCGGCGATATGGTCATTGCTGGTAGTGGGATTATATTAAATATTTTGTTAGTAGCCTTTTTAGCTACAATATTAGTGAAATTAACAGAACGCTCATTTGGTCATTTTAAAATATTACTTCAACCGCTTGTCGTTACCGTAATCGCTGGTGGTATTGGTTTGTCTACACTAAATCCAATAAGTACTGTTCAAATGTGGATTGGTGATGCTGTTTCTTATGCTACTAATTGGACACCTGTATTAATGGGGGCGGTATTAGGTGCCGCATTTGCTTTTTTGATTGTCTCACCATTATCTTCTGTAGGAATAGCCATGGCTATTGGTTTGACTGGCATTGGTTCAGGTGCCGCTAATGCAGGAATTACAGTTGCTAGCTTTACACTAGCGTTGATGGGAGCTAAGGTGAATCCAATTGGTGGTACGCTAGCGCATTTCATTGGGTCACCTAAAATTCAAATGGCAAATATGTTACTTAAACCGAAGTTATTCATACCTACTACTCTGGCTGCCTCGACTATGGGCGCGATAGCTACATTATTCAAAATCAAAGGTACTCCTTTCTCAGCTGGATTTGGTTTCTCAGGATTAATTGGTCCGTTAACTGCTTATACTGAATCAGATAAAGCTTCAATTACGGTAGTATTCATTATATTAGTTTTTGTTATCTTCCCAATACTTTTAGCGATGATGATGAAATGGCTATTTATGACTAAGTTAAAGATGATTCGTGCTGAAGATTTAAAACTAACATTACAATAGTGTTTTTCGACAAATGCAACCTTCTTCTTGGTTGCATTTTTTAAATT
>NZ_SDGY01000006.1:0-45693 GCF_008107645.1 Leuconostoc litchii
TCTTGCACTGGTTGAAACACTTATTGACGCTGAGGTACTTACGGATTCTGATACGGGATCAGGTGAGTAATTGACTCTATACAATTGTGGATCCTTATCAGTTGTAGCATTTCCATTTGTAGTAGTATCAAATTTTTTGAAAGCAGCAAGAGCTAGTGCCAAAGATGAATAAGTATTGCCATCTGCTCCTAATACAGTATACGTAAATCCTTGTCGTACCAAATCTGAATCACTTACACCAAATGATATTTCTCCATTTGAGTAACCATCACTGCTATATTTTGTAGCCGATGCACTGGACGAACTAGTAGGGATTTGTTCATATGCTTCATTAGTAACAGGATTATTAGTTGGTTGGCTGGTAGAAATAACTACTGCTTGCTGATAATCAGGTGTCAGGCTAATGATTACTGCTTGCTTATCTGAATCAGTTGTACTTGCACCATTCTTGGTGGCGTCGAATGTGAATATTTGCTGAGCTAACGCAGGAGCCAAATGGTAGCCATTCTCCGAAACTCCTGAATCAGATAACAGCTCTCCTAAGGTTTTAGTTTGGTTTGAAAAACCATTTACAGTTACTGTAATGGAGGAAGATCCATTGATAGACGTGCTATCTGTATTTTGAACCGTTACGTCCACTTGTTGGACTGATGCAGTAACAAATATTGTTATTAAATCATTATTGGTTGAAACAAGGGTACTAGTTGGTTGGGTTTTACTTGTATCATAGGTATAACCAGCGGGAACATTCGTTACAGTGTAATAACCATTAGTCCAATCAATGGTATTGCCATAATTGGCTGTAGGTAAACCGTTGCCATACTCGTCATTTGCTGTTGTTACACTGCTTGTGTCAAGAACATTTCCATTTTGATCAACATATTGATATTGAACTGTTTCTGATAGACCATATACATATATTTTGTACGTATATGTATCACCAGAAATCGGAACAATAGCATAGGTTGCTTGACCATAACTATCACCATTATCATTACTACTTGTTGGATCTCCACCTGATTGAGCATCCGAAACGGCTCCTGGATATACTTGATTCGTTAATGCCCATTTGTAGTTTGTTGGCATATGTGTTGAAGCCCAGTCGCTTGTAACAAGGTTAATAGTTTGACCTATATTGTACTTAGTTTTATCTGAAACATCAAACGGTACTGTACTAATAACGTTACCATTTCTATCGACATATTCAATATTAATTTTTCCGTTATCAATTGCTGTAGTTTGTAATTCGCGGGTTGTAGAACTAACAACCGTTGACGTAGTAGAATTACCTGATACATCTGTTAATTTAGTTGTTCCATTAGAATAGTTTAAACTAACAAATGCTGCGTTAGCATCACCTGATGGTTTTGTTGTGCTAGTATTTGAATTTGACCAAGTCTTTATACTGGAATTATTCATAGTAATTGAACCAGTACCAGTAAAAATACCACTCCACGTATTACTTGGATTTCCTGATGAGTCTTCAGTATTTAGGTATAGACTTTTTGGTGAAATGAATTTAATTGATGAACTTCCGCCAACTTGGAAAATACCACCTATGGCACGCTGATGTATGTTGAAGACAGTACCTGCATTAAAAGTAGCCTTTTGTGTACCTAACAGACTAATTGCACCGGCTTGTGTTGTCGAAGGTGCATTTAATGTGAAGTTTTGACCAAAGGTATACTGAGCAGATGAGTTAGCTAACTGTGTTCCATTAATAAAGTACTGGAAACCAGTTTGTGTCCAACTAACATTATCTCCAGCAGTAATACCATTAATTAGTAAATAGACCGCTGGAAATCCAGCAGAAACACCATTGTAAGTGTAAGCTGCATTCGATGAACCATCCCCCATAGTTAAAGTATTACCATAACCAACACTACCCACAGGTGCGGTTGTTTCAAAATAAAATTCAGAAAAATGAATATCATTTGAAGTACGATTTAATGTAACACTGGCGTTGTTAGCAAAATTAATGCTCCCAACACTACGAGTTACTTCGTTAGATAAATTAAAGGTATTTGTACCAGAAAAATTAATTTTTGAACCTATGCCATACATAACGTGTATAGGATTATACCCATTCACATCACTCTTAGTCAAAGTCACATTATTAATATTTGCTGTTAATTGGGTAGCCGCTAACGAAGATATTAGTGAGTATCCATTACCATCGTTCCACAAAAATCCTTGTTTAACAGTTATATTCGATAATGTAAAGTTTGTTTGTGTGGTAGCGGCAGCATAGGTAAACGTTTGTCCACCAATATCAATTGCATGGTTGTTTCCATTGATGATTACACTTGCACCATTTGCACGATTAGCTAAAGTACCTGTAGTAATATTGAAATCATTAGTGATGTTAATATAGGTAACACTACTATTCGCCCATGCTGTCTGCAATTGCGCATAATTAGACACATCTCTAACAGTACCGTTTGCGATTGCTGCCTGATGGTACGTTGAGTCATTCGTCACCTGATCTGGAGCTGCTACGTTAACAGAAGTTGGTGATGTACTCGTTGTATCATTCGTTGAGACTGATTCACTAAAATTAGCTCTTCCGCTATCAGGATTACTCTGAACGTTCAAAGTATTTTCTGTAGCAGCTAAATTTTGGGTATCAAGTGTTGAAATATTAGCAACTAATCCATTTTGATCAGCAAAATTTTTCACATCATTTGCTACAGTTTTAGTGAATAGGGCTGTAGTAGGCAAAGATACATTTAATTCATTGGCCGAAGTGTCTAGCGTTAATTGACTATTATCAGGCAATTTATCTTGCAGTTCCGATAATTGACTACTTGTAACTGTTGATGGTGCTTGCGAAGTATTATTTGCAAGTGTCGTTTCTGAAGTTGCATTATTAGTAGCTACTGTACTGCCTTTAAGGTTATCATTATTAATATTCGATTCACTCGAAAATTCTGTCTTCTTTTCTACTGAGTCATTATTACTAACATTATCTCTCACTACATTCATAGATGTAGAAGTCGAATTATTTTTATTCTCTACAGTTATATCTGTGCTACTATTACTTGAAATAATATTAGAAGAAGTACTTTCACCATTCACTTGATTAGAAGTCTTAGTAGATAATGAGTCTTTTACGGTCGAAGAACTACTACTAGATAATGAGGCACTAGTACTATCTTGCAGTGATGTACTAGTGCGTAATGAAACGCTATCCTGCAACGAGATACTACTTTGTGTTGATGTACTTAAACTGGTCGAACTAGATAAACTTAGTGACTGTGATAAAGACTGGCTATCTGAAAGAGATTGCGCGTCCGCAGTACTAACTTTATCGGCGGGAATTGTTGCAGTCGTCTTTGTAACCAATGTATCAGCAGTATTTTCTTTAGTTGTGCCAGCATTATCGGCATTTACTGTATCTGCTGATGCTGAGCCACTGTCTAGCAATTGACTTCCCAGTAAACCACCCAATAATGTCAAACCAGAAAATACCCACTGTTTTCCAGATTTATACATTTTAAATCGTGTTTTTGAATCTTGAGATCTAGATAAATTAATTCGTTTCATATGTTTCCTCTCTCAAATAATTTTTTTAGTCATACATACAACAACTTCATAGTACTCGTATTTAATTTCAAAAAAAAAAATGTACCAGTATCGGAACATTTTTTTGATGAATTACATTTCAAAGGTTTCTTTTTTACTATTTTTGTACTTAAATTGATATTTTTAGGAAAGATTAGCATAACTTTTGATTAATTCAAACATTTTTTGCTCATACGTCACGCTTTCAAAGCTCAGTGTCATATCTAAAATATTATCAAACTCATTGTGCAATGGCTTTTTATCCGACCAATGTTTCATTAATGTATGGCAAAGTAAGCAAATATTCTTAGCCTTCCAGTCAGTTACCTGAGAATCCAGTACTGTCATTTTTTTTAATATTTTCCAAGTTAATTCACGATTTTTTAATCTTACCGCTATGCATAATATATCGTACAAAAAGAAAATTTTCTGATTTAAAGAGACTATAATTGATGGTTGACATATGCTAACATACAGTTCTGGTAAGAATTTTGAAAATCTTTTAGGCGCCATATATGCCATCGTAATTAGCATAATAATATCAACAATTGTCCACTCATCACGAATAAATATTATGTCCATAACATCAGTAAACTTGTCCGAATATAAAGAGATATCTTGGACATCGGTATATAACGCACAAAGCTCTGAAAATTTGATTAAAAGTGAATAAGGATCGTTTTTCATAGTTGTATTTCTGTGTTTTTGTAGAGAATCTCTTAATTCATAACAAACATTTCGACACAAATTTAACGAATAAAAAGCAAGCAACGAAGTTTTTTGAATAATTTCATCAGTTGGCTGACTAAAAAGTTCATGCATTTCCAAATCGGTTAACACTAAAATTTTCTGTATGCCAATTAATAAATTGTATGGTAAATCAATCTCATTGTCTAACCATCGATAATATCTTGAGCGACTAATACCGATTTTTTTTGTGATACTATTTACTGAAATATTACGAGAACGCCGAATTGCTTCTAATTTTTCTTTATCAAAGGCGATACTTACTAAACTAGTACTCACTTCCTTATCAATTATCTCAATATCAGGATAAACAGAAGTAATTCCTACAAAAAAAATTTTTTCCTTCAAAACACTTCCCTCCTATATCAATTCAATTGCGTTAATAATGAATATATAATGCCAAATAATACTACTATACCCATAACTATTGTGAATACAACTTGCACTTTACCTATACTGCTTTTTTGATCCGGTCTAATAATTTGTTTTTTTTCATACCTTACTCTCTCTTGAATATCATTATTTAGTATGGTTATTTTTTTCTTATCATTCACGTCATTATCATTCATAGAATAAGCTCCTCTCTGGATAGCCCATCGCAATTTGAAATTCTGTTTCTATAATTGCATGCTTTGTAAAAAAACCAGTAGTTAATAACATCTTAAAATGATTGACTTGTATCATTATGCCATCTAGTTGGCGTTCTGTCAGTTGATGAATCTTTTCTTCTAGTTCATCTAAAGAATCAATAATTATACCCAAATTATAAGTTTGTACCATAGTAGCAATAGCTGTCCCTCTTTTTACAATTACTGGCAAGCCGCTGGCAATATAGAGACTCACTTTATGTGGGTTATTATATTTAGCATATTCTTCACTATTTTCATATTGATTAGTATTCACATCCCAAACTAAACCAAACCCCGAAGGCAATTTTTGTACAATTTGATTGGGTGATAAGACGCCCCGATAATCCACTTGGCTACTTATAGAATAGTTTGGTTGTTTACCGTAAGCTATTATTGGTATTTTATAAGACCAATTTTTTAAGTAATCGGATTTATTTAATGAACCTGCAACAATTATTTTTTTCTCAATTTTTTTTCTATCTGGTATTTGGACATTCACACTATAATCAAATATATTTAAATTTACAGCATTACTTTTCAAACCATACTCTTTTAACACAGTCTCCATACGATAGTTATGCACAATAACAACGTCAAAATTATTCAAATAAGTAATCTCATCAAAATAAGTAGTAGAAGGAAAACGTAAAAATTCCACATCATGTAGTACTGCAACCAAATTCACCTGACGAATATGCATATGCTGCACAAATGTTTTTTCAAATTGAACACCGTTATATGTTGGAAATTGGTAGTAAACAGTATCACCTGCTTTTACCCCTGCTGTAATACCATCAATTCTGGCATGAAGCGAATCTAAGCTTTCCAGCGTAGCATCATATCTAAAAATTGGTAAACGTCTCAATCCTAATTGTTCAGAAAATTTTGAAATATCGTTTCTTGCTTTAAATGTAGCTCCTGAATCTGTTGCTTGAATAATATCTGTCATCCACGTAGTCATACTGCTATGTCCACCCTTCTATACCAGAACAATTAACTAAACTCCGAAAAGACTTTTTGATACAAATCAATTTGCCCCTCAGGTCCAAAAATAGTTTCTTGTTTAGTCAGTTCTTCATCGTATTGAAACTTATTTTCAGATGTTGTTTGTAACTTATCTTTCAATAAGTCAAACTGATCATTAGCAAAAATATTTTCCCTGGCAATATAGTTTTTATTATGAACAAAGTCATTCATTGATAAGATCAACTTGTGAGATAAGAATGCTTTTCGAACCGTGTCTAAAACTTCTGGTCCATTATTGATATCTAATAAATAATCTGTTTTATTGATTGCCTCGACAATATCTTCCACCGTAGATGCTGGATAGAGTTCGACATTATCATGCATATCCAATTGTAATAATCTGGCTGACATTTCAGTTCGTGCCATAATCTTAAATTTTATATGTGGCAATTGGTTAACTAGCGAAGATATGTTCCAAATATCATCAGAATTAGTAACAATCAATGCTGTGTTTTTAATACTTTTCTCGCTTTTTTTTAGGACAAAATGATTTAATTTGCCCAAATAAGAAACTATATTATTTCGAGGATAAGAATGATTATTGTGTATTTTTCTCATGTCTTTTTGCCGTTGAAAAAATATATGTTTAGTATTAGATTCAAGATTATTTAATATCGAAATCATATTACCAGGTATTTCTCTATCTAGTGGCTCATCCCATATTAAAATAGCTTTCGAATCTTTTCCTAATCGATTAACGATAAACAGAGGAATAGAGAGTGAATTGTAGACTATTTGATTATATTCATTTTTTTGAAAGTACTGCTTGATAAAAAACAAAACAAATTCTGTTTCACTTGGAAAAAAGTGAGTCTGTTCTGGTAAATTTAATATAATTTGGTCGGTAATCAAATTATGACTAATTATTTCTTGCCCCGTAGTAGAATAATATGCTTTTTGTACTGAGTTGTTTTGATGAAAAAAAGTTCTTGCGAAGATATTGCCATAACAATTATAATGATCAACAAATTGGACTTTCCCCAATTTATCACACCATTCTACTCTCTCAACCACACGATGATTATGATAAAATATTTTAGCTCGTATCGTATCATTATCATAGATTTCTGCTAGTTGATCATTACCACGGATTCCCCAAAAATTAGGGACTGGTACTTCATCAAAATATAATGGTTTTTTGTGTACATTATCGTAAGACATTGAATAAAAACTAAAAGGTGAAACCATATCCTTATCTAGCCAACCATTATCGTTTATCACGACAGTTTTAAATGCTACCTCAGCTTGATTTAAGGAAAAAATAAAATCGTTTGCTCTTTGATCTGCATTTTCAAATAAATTAATCATTAGTAACCTCTTCAATTAACTTCTGCCACAAAATTTTTGTATTTTTTTCCAGAAAACGTTCTGCTTTTTGATAAGATGCTTGTTTTAAAATTTCATAATTGTTGGTATGAAGAAGTTTTTCAATGCCTACACCTAGTCTTTTAATGTTTTGATCTATCTTATGATCATATTCTACTAAATAACCATTAACATCATTATCAATAAATTCTTGATTCCCGTATGGTACGTCGTAACCAACCATTGGCAACCCGGATCCGACTGCTTCCATAAGTGTTAACCCAAACCCTTCGCTCTGTGATGCTGTTACGTATCCAAAATACGATTTATATATTTCTGTCAAATCTTGATGCCCTTTTAGATTGATGTAACTATCGGCATTATATTCATCAACTATTTGTTGTATTTTTTCTCTTTGATTACCCATGCCATAGATATCTAATACAACAGAGGGAATAGATTCATGTAAGCTAATAATGGCTAGGACAATCCAATCAATGTGCTTTTCAGTCGCTAAACGTGAAGCAGTTATTAAACGATTTTTATTTCGTTTATGCCTTTTTCCACGTAATTTATCTAAATTTCCTACAGGAATAGCCTCAATTTTTGGTGTGATACCCTTATATTTTTTAAATTGATTTTCCAGTTTCTCTTTTTGCCTACAAGTTGCTGTCACAAAAAAATCTATTGCATCAGCATGCATAAACTGATACTCATAAAAATTATTCCATACGACATGTTCTTCATCTGTTTGATTACTACTATAATGTTCAGCATGAATTACAACACCAACTTTTGCATTATTTTTATTTTTTAAGACTGCTGATGCAATATATTTTTCTCTATCAATAATCAAAACATCTTGCTTGGTAGGATGAATTTTTTCTAGGAAATAAGATACTAATTCGTACTCTGAATATAGAATTTTTTCTCTCATATTATAAAGTACATTTTCTTGATCAATTAATTGCTCATAAGCTATGGTGCCATTTTCATTATAAAAAACTCTCCTATGAACCTTTGCCTGGTTATCAACTGGTGTGTAATATTCTGAAAATGTTCTTGTATAAGTAAAGTGATCTTTACGTATTAGATAACCATTAATTATATAATCTGCATAATTAACATTCTCATGTTTGTCATCTAAAACTACTCTTACCGTTACACCGCTATCCTCGTAGAGAACTACTTCAGGTGTAATTCGCTTATTAAAGTAAGCTACATTATAGTCCTTCTCAAATTTATTCAACGTATAACTTGATATTGAGGGTTTCAAGTCTGTAAAGTAAAAATGAATTGGTAATATATTATTAACATTCATCCCTATTCGATCAGCCATATCAAATATATTGCCATTTAAAATAAGTTCAGCAAATACAAATTTTGTTTGTATTTTTAACTTTCTAAAAATACTTTCACGATACGCTTGTGCATACTCTACACCACTGCTAGCCCAACCTAATGCTAAATTAAAATTATAAACTGTCACTAAATATATCCTTTCTACACTTTACTTATGCAAAATCAACTTCAATACTACCGTCTCGTTGCATCGATAATTCACTTAACATAAAACCCGATACTGCTTGTTCATTAATCTTTTCAATCATTAGAGTATATGATTTCTTAGCCTCAATTTGGTATTCATAAACTGGGTTATGCTGAGCTAAGTTACGATTCATAACGATGGTTTTGAGTTGTTGCAGATTATCAACTTCTTCGACCCATTGTGTATCAATAGCTTTAAGTAAAATTAAACGTTGAAAATACTTAAATTGGAACGTACTACTGATTTTTTTCTTTTTATTTTCCAGTACTATTTGGAATATTTTTAGTAGAAAATGTTTAATGCTATTTTTTTTATTGAAATCAATTCGTTCAAAATCCTGATTATGTTTATTAAATTGGTAATCTAAGTTATTTAGTATAAAATTATTGAGTTTATTTTTAGACAATTCTTCTTGCGAAGAAATTTTATCAAACCAGGTATTAGCCATTGATTCTAAAATACTTTCATAGTCATCTTCTTGGCTAATTAAATAATTTCTTACTTCATAAACTTTTTCACGTTGGATACGCGATACTTCGTCAAATTCCAATGTTTGTAATCGAGCTGTTTTATTCTGACTTTCAGCACTTTTTTGTGCATTGTCAATAACTTTTTTAAATTTTCTCTGTTTAAGTTGTTGTAAACGATATTTCCTATGTTTATCTACATATTTTTTTAACCACTGAGCACCATTTTTCAGTAAAATTTCATCATCTAAGGAAACAAAAAACTCACTGCGCCCATTATTCCCTTGTCGCCCTGAGCGCCCTCGTAATTGATTATCAATCCTCTTACTTTCCATACGTTCAGTACCAATAACAATTAAACCTCCTAACTTATTCACTTCGTCGCTAATTTTTATATCAGTTCCTCGTCCAGCCATTGCGGTTGCCACAGTAACTGCGCCTTTTTGGCCTGCCTCTTTAATAATCTGTGATTCTAGTGCAGCATTCCTTGCATTTAATACATTATGAGGTATTCCCTCTCGTAACAATATTCTTGAATACAGTTCAGACATCGTAACTGAACTACTACCCAGTAAGATTGGCCTACCTATTTTATGATATTTAATAATTTCTTTAACTGATGCTGTTAATTTACTTTCCAAATCAAAATAAATATAATCTTCTCTATCAAAACGTTTGATTGGTTTATGTGTTGGTACCACAATCACTGAAACATTGTACATGTCTCGCAATTCTTTTTCGTCCGTCTTACCTGTTCCTGTCATTCCTGATAATTTATGAAACATTCGAAATAGATTTTGATAAGTAATTGATGCCATTGCCCTCGTCTCTAGTGTTATTTCTAGATTCTCCTTAGCTTCAATAGATTGATGAATTCCTGATTGTAATTTGGTGCCAAGTAATTTCCGACCATTACTAGCATCTAATAATACTATTTCGCCGTTTTCGACAACATAATCACGATTTTTGTAATACAGAAAATGAGCTTTTAACGCTAGCATAATATATCGGTAAGTTTCTACGTTCTCTTTGGACATCATAGAATCAATACCGAAAAATTTTTCACCTTTTTTTATACCAGTTGATTTTAGCCAAACGTGTTTTTGCTCTTCATCTAATTCATAATCCTCAAGTGGTTCAAGCGTTTTAATAAAATAATCAGCTACTTGATAAAGATTAGATTGTACGCGGGGCGCCCCAGAAATAATGAGTGGTGTCTGTGCCATATCAAGTAATACTGAATCAATCTCATCAATTACAGCGTAATTGAATCCTCGAATATTTTTATCATTTGCATTATCTGCTAAGTTTTCAAATAAATAATCAAAACCTAAAGCCGAATTAGTTGTGTAAATAATATCTGAACTGTATATTTTTTTCTTATCTAAATCATCATTTTGCTGATTCTCTTGCGCTACTCCAATACCAACTGTTAAACCTAGCCATTCAAATACTGGACCAATTTCGTTTGCATCTCTTGCTGCTAAATAGTCATTAACCGTAATTAACATGACACCATGTCCCATTAAAGCGTTCAAATACAGTGGCATCGTAGCAGTCAACGTTTTCCCTTCTCCAGTTTTCATTTCAGCTACATTACCACTGTGTAGTACAATTCCTCCAATAACTTGTTCACGGAAAGGATATAATCCAAGAACACGTTTATCAGCTTCACGAACTATAGCGAATGCATCTGGTAGAATATCATCTAGTGTTTCTCCCTTTGCCAGACGTTTTTTGAGTTTAAATGTTTGATCTTGCAGTTGATTATCACTCATATTGGCATATTGAACAGACTTAGATTCTACTATTTCAAATATTTTATAATAATTTTTCAATGCTAATTTTTTTAATAGGCTATTCAAAGGTATCATCTCCATTTTTTAGAAATGTTAATTATTAAATTACTGAGAATTTTTTTGAACTAACATATCTAATAATTGATTTTCAGATTTACGACTTAATAGTTTTGAACTTTTTAATGCTGTTTCAAATGTACGTTTTATTTCAATTTTAGAACCAGTAATTTGACTACTAATTAATATGGCTAAAGCACTATCAAATATATGTTGCCCAACAAATATAATGTTTGTATCTAGTGAATGAATAAATTGATTAATATTTGCCAATGATTGATAATCGTTATTTTCTAAAATATTTTCAATTTGACAAAAATTTAAAAAAGGATCTCCAATCGCTATTATATGTTGAGATGCTATATTAAATGGCAAAGTAACTAGTTGATTTCTATAATCATTAAAAGTAACTTTTTGATGTTCATGATTTGTTCTATATGCAGTAGGTAGAACAAGCTTATTATTTGTATCAAAATAATAAGTTGTATTTTCTGTATCTGATTCAAAAATTAATAATTGTTCAAAAATTATTTTTTCATTAGATGAATTAACTAAACTGATTTGATAATTAGTTGCCTCTTCAGGAAAGTTAAAAAATATAGTGCGATTTTGATTAATAATGCTGTCTATTTTCGTGCCATAAATATCATAAAAGTCAACCTGTATAAATATAGAATTTTCAGGATATGCTTGGTATTTCGAATATAAAGCATAACGATGCCCGCCTTTTAAAAGAGGCAAAGTAGGTGAAAAACGAAATTCAGAAAAACTAGTCTCCGAGTACCACGTATGAATTTTTACTGCTTGTGCCATCATAGGATTACGATAATGTATTAAGTTCTCGATAATATTTATTGTGGCTCCGTAAGTATATGTTTTACTATTATTAGAATCCCATAGAACTTGAAATATAAAGCTATTTTCGAGAAATATTTCTGAAGTCATTCCACAGTACCAGCCCTTCCAAAATCATATTGAAGAATATTCTTATACTGTTTAATAAACCAGCTATTGATGGCATAACTATTATCATTATGACGGCCAACAAATCCCTTTGATAATAAAGGAATCCCTTTTTGATCACAAAATTTTTGTATATTCTTAAAAGCCATCGGATCATAGTCATCATTGCGCATAAAGGCTATGCAAAACTTAGTATTCTGATAATTTCCGTGCGTAAATTTATTCCAAAATCGATTATTTACGTTTTCTTTTTTAATTACGTTTGATTCACCAGCAATATTAAGAAGCATATCAAGCGCTGTCGGGAACATGTTGGGTCGAATAGTATGTTCGTGATAAGCTACATCTCCTATATTAACAAGCGGCTTTCCAATAATTACTGCGTGCGGTTGTAAATCAGCTGCATAATACAATGCTCCAAATGTTCCCATGGATAAACCCGATAAAACTAATTGACTTTCTGTAAAATCTAACTCCTTTAGTGTCGATTTAATTGTTTGAATAAGGTTCTCTCCAATATCTCGTTTTCCCATGTAAAAGCTTCCTCCCTCAAGACGAGGATCTGTGACTAACAAATACGGAGCTGATAAATCTCTCATCATAAAGTTTCCTTCGAATCCCTCAGCAGATCTATATCCTGAAAAATAAACATTTAATGGTGGTTTTCTATCACCAGGATGAAAATAAGTCATTAATTCTTGACGGTTTTCACTCACAATTCGTTTTCCACCAACAAAAAAAGTTCCTAACGCTTTCCTTGAACGTCTAATATGAAGCTGACCAAGTTTAACTTGCCCTTTCCCCCTAGCTGAAACTGAAGCCGATAAATATTCTCCCGGATTAAAACTTGTAATCACATATGGATTTTGTAAATCTGTTTCACTTAAAGAAGTTGTTTGGATAATATTTTGACCATCACTACTAATACGCGTAATGTTCAAAATAATTTCAACTTCTTGTTCGCTTTCATACTCTAACCACAATTCAATAACTTTATTTTCTTGAAAAATATAATTATATCGCCAAGTATATATTTGTTTGAACTGTTGACCCCAAATTCCTTCAAAAACAGTATTTACATGTCCCAATATATTTAATTGATTTTCCTGGTGTCGCCTCATTAGCGTATTACCAACAGAAAGTTTTGATCCCTCTTGACCATTAAACAAATATTTTTGAGCTTCTTCTAGGAAATAATTAATATCACTCAAGTCAACTTTGATTGCCCTATTTTCATTCAATATACTCAGTAATTCTTGATTTTTAGTAACAGAAATATCATATAATAATTGAATTGGCCAATGCTTCTTTAATAATTTGTTAACAATATTTTCTGTTAGAACATCATTTTGATTTATTTGGCTAAGCAAAATATAATCAGGAAACATAGATTCCTTTTCTTCTTCGCCTGAAAATGATAAATTCTTGTTATTATTATTTAACGCTGTGTCCAATTGCTTCCAAGACATAAATTGAAATGAAATCTGATCATTAGAGCTATTTTCAAATATATTTTCCTCATCTACGTTTATTATTTTAATCATGTTCGTTATTACTCCTCACAAGATCAATCCAACGTTGAACATTATTTTTATTTGAATATTTTTCTATTTGCTCAATGTTATAAACTAACGATTCATTCCAATAATTTAATGTATCCAAATAATATTCAATTGCTTCATCTAGTTGGTTAATCGTTTTTAAAATTAACCCATTTTTTCTATCCACAATATATGAGGATTCTTTCATATTTATTTGTGGTAAACCTGCACTTATACCACTAATTTGTAAAAAAGTATCAGGCTTATTATTCAAATCTAAAATTACTCTGGCACTACTAAGTCCAATATTAATGTCTTTTTCAAAGGTAATAACTTGTTTTTCTACATGTTGCATTACTTCAATTGCCTTAGTAGCATCTTGATATTCTTTGATTTCTGAAAATTGATTTAATTCATTATCATGTAATCTATTTTCACTATCATCGTTAAGTGCTTGCCAAGCCATTTGATAAATAACAGATTCTTCATTGACTTGATAAAATTCCTTAACATAATCAAATATTTTATTGCTAATGTCTCTTATTTGGAGGCTACTTTTTGAAGCGATTACAATTGAATTTTTTTTGTGTGTAATTAATCTGTGAGTAAGTTTCTGAATAGCTGTTGGCAAAATACCTGCAAGACTGTTATCTACATACCAATAGATAACTTGTTGCCTCATTGATTGGCTTTCTCCTAGTTTCAAATTGGCATCAAATGGTGGTAATTCATGAATCGTAAGATTTCTATGTTTTGATTGACATTCTTTTTCTAATTCACGTTGAGAAAATTTTGTGTCAGCAATTAAAATATCTGCCATACTCAAGAATTTATTGAGAAGCTCTTTGTTTTCAAATTTAAATCGTTGGTTTGAAAAAGATACAATAATACGATTATTCAAGTGACTAAGGTTCGTTAGATAATTATTTTCTAAACAAGCAGACAAAATAATCGTATGGTTTCCTCTTACGTCCTTTAAATGTTGTTCGATGTAAGATATGACTAATTCTTCAATACTCCCATAAATATAATTTTCCCCTTCAAATTCTAATTCAACCTGATGAGTTAATAAATCATGATGTATTTTTATATTTTGATAGTCATCAAAATAATTCATATAAATTTGTTTTCCAGTAGAATCGTAAGCTATTACACTTGATAATATACCTCGGTCATCATAAAAATTTTGCTTGTTAACCATATCATTAACAAAATAATCAACATGGCTTACACCACCAAATTTAGAATAATAGACCTTTGCAAACACACTTTTTTGATACAAAACAATTAAACAAATCGGAGTATAAATAAACTGAGCTTGATCAGGAAATTTAAGGCTATCTGCTTTTAAAGGTAATCCAATATTATTCTTTATATTTTGTAAATATTCGAATACTGACCAGTATCTAATGTTAGTCAATCCTTGTCTATTTAGTTGATAGCGAATACTTGGTAAATAAGTCGGTAAAATGATTTCTACCTTAATATTATTTTTTTGAAACATTTTAAGTTGATGAACAATATCATCAAAATCTGTTGGTCCATCAGATAACGATTGCCAACTTGGTATAAAATAAATCAAATTTCTGTCTCCTTATCAATTAAATTACTAAAATTTATTGGCTAATATACTTGGATAATGATTCTTTTCAATCAAAGCTCGACATTGATCAGTAATCGACACGATGGTTGTGTTCAAAATTAATAAACTTCCAAAAAGATATGAAAATGAACTAAGTTGTTCCCACCTAAGACTCATAAATAAAGGAATTCCTAATAGCAACATTGTCACCACATTACCAACTGTCGCCATATCCATTAATTTATGAGTTATATATTCACGCGTATCATCGCCGGGTAGTACATCAACAATATAGTCACCATTTTTAAGTAAATCTTCACTAATTTCACTTGGGTTTACATTGACAAAAGCAAATCCATAACCCAAGATAATTAAAATAATTAAATAAAGACAAATACTACTTACCGTCTTAAGTGACGTTAAATTAGTGACATCCTCTCCTTGTAAAAACGGTGTCCAATTTTTTAATAAAGGAATGACAAGTTGAGGCAAAGCCATAAATGTCAAACCAAACATATATGGCATAGCATTAGCGGGTAACAACTTGATTGGAATATAGGTGGGCACTGCTAATTCATTGCGAATCATAATACGAGTAACTGGAATTCGAAATTCAGATCCTAATACAAATGAAATAACACTAATAATCAAAACAATTCCTATAATGACAACTACAAAACTAATGACCGAATTCATTGTCGGATGATTTATCAAAGTTTCTTGAATAAATGACCATGTAATCTTTGGTAGTCTGCTCAATATACCAATTAAAATCAATAAACTCGGCCCACCTATGCCTACTTCCATATTCAAATCAACTAACCACATTGTAAACATAGCGCCAGTCGTAAAAACAAAAGTAGCTAAAGTTATATTCAGTTCGGTATTAGAAAAAAACGTGATATTATTTTTCATACTAACCGATAATCCCAATGATTGAATCATAGCAATCAATAAAATCAAAGTAGCCTTCATATAATAAATAGTGTCATCATTAATTTTACTGAACCTATCTTTATTTAATGATTGAATCACCCGCCAAAAAATCATACCTGACATATAAGGACCTAATCCCAATGCAAAAAAGGATAATCTCGATAAATTGCCACCGGTAACTAAACTAATTGATTCCATAAAATCAGGAGATTGATATGCCTGAACAAGATAACCTGGAAGTATAATATGTGTACCAATTTCATATATAAAAATAATTATTATAGAACAAAAACTTCTTTTAATTAGTTCTCTCATGTACTTCCCCAAATTTCTTTAAAAATCCTTGACATAGTATATTTAATGAATTACAATGTTTAGATTGTGTTATATTAAAACAGAATCAAATATCGTTTAACAAATACCATTTATCTTCATATAATTGTATTCTGCGATACATTTCTTTTAATGTCATGCTAAATTAGGGTGTAAACTGCTACAAAAAGGTAGTTAACTTATTAACATCTCTTGTTCAATAAAATTTATGTCACTAAAAAGACCTATTATTCATTTCATGAATAATAGGTCTTTTTAGTTATATCAATTACCTTACTAATTTATCCCAAATCACAACCTTATCAGCTGCTAATGACTTAGGTACATCAATAATCCTTTGATTAGCACTACCTCTAAACTGTAATGTTAAATCTTTTTCTTCTTCCAAAAAACGTCCATCAACTAGTATATCAATTAATGATAATAGTCTCATTTTATCATAGGTCTCTTGCTGCAGTTCATCCCATGTATATCCAGTCCAGGACCATATATCTTTTGAATGACCAAATTCTTTGCGAATTCGACGACATAACTTCAAACAAACATCAGTATTTAAGAAAGGTTCTCCCCCTAATAAAGTTAGTCCCTGCACATAGTCCTGACTTAAATCTTCAATAATTTGGTCTTCTAATTCTTGTGTATAAGGCTGTCCAAAATGAAAATTTTGAGCTGCAACATTATAACAACCTGGGCAGAGAAACATGCAACCACTCACATACAAACTACAGCGTACACCCTCGCCATCAACAAAGTTAAAAGCCTTATAATCAGCAATATAATTTTGACTATACTTCTGCGCGGTCCATTCTTTGGGCATCGGATTGTTTGGTTTTCGCAAAGGTCGCGACATTTTCAATCATCTCCTTAGTTAAATTCTTTTGACGTGAAATTATTTCAATATGTCGACCATGAACCATTGGTCGTTGCTGAGGATTTCCTAGATAACCGCATGTTCTCTTAACAACATCACAAAATGCTGGATCATGGTTGCCACATTCAGGACACGTAAATCCACGAGCAGTTGCTTTGAATTCACCAGCAAAACCACATTTAAAACACTTATCAATACATGTGTTCGTACCTAAATATCCAACATGGTCGTAAGCCCAATTCCAAACAGCTTCTAGTGCCTGTGGATTTTGCTTCAAATTAGGATATTCACAATAATGGATAAAACCACCCGCTGCATATTTTGGAAATACCTCTTCAAAGCTTATTTTGTCAAATGGCGTAGGATGCTTTCTAACATCATAATGAAAACTATTCGTATAATATTCTTTATCAGTAATGTTAGGGATATCCCCAAACTTCTGTTTATCAAGATGACAAAATGTGTCTGTTAGTGACTCAGCGGGTGTTGAATACAAACTATAGTGATAGCCACTCTCTGCTTCCCAATCTTGACAATAATCATGCATTTTTTTAACGATTTCTTCAGCAAAAGCATGTGCCTCTGGATTATTTTCCCAATTAGGGCCAAAGAAAGCCAAACAAGTCTCATACAGCCCAACATATCCCAATGAAATTGTTGCTCGACCATTCTTGAATACTTCATCAACACTATCTGTAGCCTTTAATCTTTTCCCAAATGCACCATACATATATAGCAATGGTGCATTTTCAGGAACTGCTTCTTTAGTTCGTTCAATACGATATGCTAAGGCATCGTGACATAAAGCCATTTTTTCGTCAAAAATTTCCCAAAATAACGCCACATTTCCTTCAGAAAATAAAGAAATGCGTGGCAAATTAACTGAAACAACGCCTAAATTCATACGTCCTGAGTTAACTTCTACACCATTCTCATCTTTCCATCCTTGTAGAAATGATCGACAACCCATTGGTGTTTTGAAACTACCAGTTAATTCGACAATCTTGTCATACATTAACAAATCAGGATACATCCGTTTTGTAGAACATTCAAGTGCCAACTGTTTGATATCGTAATTTGGGTCATAAGATGCAAAGTTTAGTCCCTTTTTTAAAGTAAAAATCAACTTTGGAAAGATAGCTGTACGTTTTTCTTTTCCTAATCCCTTGATTCTTATCTTTAAAATTGCCTTTTGGATCTCCCTTTCGATCCAACTAGTTCCTAAACCAAAATTAACAGTAGTAAATGGTGTCTGTCCTTGTGATGAATATAATGTATTAATTTCATATTCCAAAGCTTGCATGGCATCATAAATATCTTTACGAGTCTTTTCTTCAGCATAAGCAACACGTTGATCAGCAACTACCCATTTTTCTGCTTCAACAATATGTTTGTCATAATTCATCTGTGCATACGGTGCCAACAATTGGTCAATACGGTTAGCGGAACAACCACCATATTGTGAAGAAGCTACATTGGCGATAATTTGTGCCATTTGTGCAGTAGCCGTTTGAATAGAATGAGGTGAATCAACCCATGCATTTCCTATCTTATAACCATTTGTTAGTAAATTATCAAAATCAATTAAACAACAGTTCGTTGCTGGTGTTACGGGTGAGTAATCTAAATCATGCCAATGGATATCACCACGTAAATGCGCCTTAGCAACTAATGGCGGTAACATTTGTAAGCCTAACGCTCGACTGGCAGCCCCCGCTTCCAAGTCGCGTTGTGTATTGAATACTCGACTGTCCTTATTAGCATTTTCATGAACAACGTCTTCGTCTTGTGAAAATAGTTTTTCTATTCTTTTTTGAACGTTAGAAGCATCAGAAAAGTTTTGCTCGTCGGCTACATGATATAAATTATATGCATTAACGGCATCAAATTGCTCATAATTTTTGAGTAGTGAGAGCAATAAATTACGAATTTCAATTGTTGTTACACTTGCTTGAGATGCCAAAGATCGATATAAATCTTGGTTAATAGCATCAATAATATCTTCTGTTAAATTGAGTTTTTCTAAAATAAAATTAATTTTATACGCGTAAAATTGCGTCCCCTCACCACTATGCTTAATTACTGTTAAATTGGGTAAACTAATTAGTTTAATCGTATTGTTCATTAACAAACTACTTCCTCCAGCGCTATTTTTTAATTGCTATAATTTAAATGTTACAACTATTTTTTATATAATAGTAGGACAAAGAGTGTCTCTGGATTCAAAAAGCCCTTGTTCATTAGTATTCAAACGATTAAGTTATTATAAAATTAATTCACATATCAATTTATTGATATAATAAACTCAGAGGACTTTAATATGTATTCTGATGACTCACTGGTACTTCATACTGACGCGTACCAAATTAATATGATTTACACCTATTGGAAACAAGGAATTGATCAAACACCTGTTGTATTTGAATCATACTTTCGAAAGATGCCTTTCAACAACGGTTATGTTATTTTTAGCGGTTTAGAGCGTATTGTGAAAATTTTAACTCATTTAAAATTTAGTAACGATGATATTGATTATCTACACTCCTTAGACCTATATGATAAAGATTTTCTAACATACCTTAAAAATTGGCGTCTCACCGCAACTATTCGTTCAGCCTACGAAGGTGAAGTGATGTTCAATAATGAACCAATTTTACAAGTTGAAGGGCCACTTGTTGATGCACAACTGTTAGAAACCTTACTTCTAAATATTATCAACTTTCAAACATTAATCGCCACCAAAGCAGCTCGAATTGCTAGCGTAACAAATGGTGAACCCTTATTAGAATTTGGTACGAGACGTGCGCAAGAATTAGATGCTGCGTTATGGGGTACTCGTGCAGCTTTTATAGGTGGTTTCGATGCTACGTCAAATGTCCGTGCTGGCAAGCTATTTAATATTCCAATTTCAGGAACTCACGCTCATGCACTGGTTCAAGCATACGGAAACGATTATGATGCTTTCTATGCCTATGCATCTACACATAAGGATGTCGTCTTTTTAGTAGATACTTTTGATACGTTAAAATCTGGTGTGCCAAACGCAATTAAGGTTGCAAAAGAGTTTGGCGACAAAATTAATTTTCAAGGTGTCCGTATTGACTCGGGTGATATGGCTTATCTTTCAAAAAAAGTTCGCATAATGCTTGATGAAGCTGGATTTTTAAATGCTAAAATCTACGCTTCAAATGATTTAGATGAAAACACAATTTTAAACTTAAAAATTCAAGGTGCGAAAATTAATGTGTGGGGTATTGGCACAAAGCTAATCACTGCCTACGATCAACCTGCTCTAGGAGCAGTATATAAAATGGTCAGCAATAATGGCCATGATACAATTAAGTTATCCAATAATGTCGAAAAGATTTCAACCCCTGGTAAAAAACAGATTTGGCGTATAACTGATAGTCAAGATGGTAAATCTGAAGGTGATTATTTAACCTTTAACGACGAAAATCCTAATAATCTTGAAACGTTACACATGTTTGACCCTAACCACCCTGTTATCTCAAAAAACATTAAAAACTTTAATGCACAGCCAATATTACACGATATTTTTGTTCATGGTGAATTAATTTATGATTTACCTGACATTTTGTCCATTAAACAGTATGCTAAACAATCGTTAGATAACTTGTGGGATGAATATAAACGTATTCTTAACCCAGAAACATATCCAGTTGATTTATCTCAAAAGCTCTATGATGCTAAAATAAAACTAATTCATGAAATTAGAAATAAAATTCAGGAGATATCTAAATGAGACCTTTACAAGCAAAAATAATTGCAGAGCTTCATGTTCAACCTCTTATTGATCCACTATTAGAAATTAGACGTTCAATCGATTTTTTAAAGCAATATTTGACACACAGCATTTATACAGGTCTCGTGATAGCCGTTAGTGGTGGTCAAGATTCAACGTTAGCCGGCAAAATTGGGCAACTAGCTATTGCAGAATTACGTGATGAAATCAACCAAAAATATGAATTTGTTGCCATTAGACAACCTTATGGTGAGCAAAAAGATGAAGAGGATGCACAAGCAGCACTTGATTTTATTCACCCTGATTTAACTATTACAACAAACATCAAAGATACAACAGATGCTATGGTACAGGATTTAAGAATGGGGGGGCTCAAAGTAGATGATATGAGTCGTGGCTCTATTAAACCAAAAATGCGTATGATAGCCCAATATGCTGTAGCACGTGAACATAATAGTGCGGTAATTGGCACTGATCACGCATCAGAAGCTATTGCAGGCTTTTTTACAAAATATGGTGATGGTGGTACAGATATTAATCCACTTTGGCGCTTGAATAAACGTCAAGGACGACAAATGTTATCCACGTTAAAAGCACCAAAACATCTCTACGATAAGACCCCTACAGCAGACCTAGAAGATGATCATCCGCAATTGCCAGATGAAGTAGCACTAGGTGTAACCTATGATACGATTGATGATTATTTAGAAGGTAAAATTGTACCTGTTAAAGATGCCGAAAGAATAGAAAGCATGTATTTATCAACACAACAAAAGCGACATGAACCTATTACTATTTACGACACGTGGTTTTATTAAAAATATACTTCACAAATTTAATAATCAAAAAAGCCTTGTTAATACAAGGTTTTTTCTATATCTATTCTCTTAATTTTAAAAATAAGTTAACTTAGAATATATTTGTTTAATAAAACTCCTCAATTAAAAAAATTCTCACTATTTTTTAGTAACTGGCCTTTTTGTTGAGCCAAAGAAACAATTTTTTTTACTGTTGTTGCTAAAGTAACTTCTCGCATTTTATGTTCAATCAATTCTTGAAGTTGTTGGTACTCGTCTGTCAAAACCTCTTGAATATTCCCACCAACAATACACTGTTTTTCTGTCTCTTGATCCACTTTAAACAGTGTATCAGCATTCATTTTTAAACTAGCATAAATATCATAAAATGAAATCTCTTCCAAGGACTTCATCAAAACTGGCTTTGCTTGCCCGTTCGTCGTTTGAATTAAGTTAGATTTTTTTAAGGCACTCATTATTGAACGTACTCTTGCTGAGGTAACTTGCACACTCTCTGCAATTGTAGTACTTGATAGATTTTTCTGTTCATGATAAATGGCAATGTAAGTCATAATATGGATTGCGTCACTAAGCTGTGTTGAATTTCTCACTGTATCAAATCCTTCGTCTTTATTTTTCTTGACTATAGGTCTTTAATAAGCGTACACTATAGCTGTATAATAAAATTATACAGCTGACAAGACAAGGATTCAAGAAAGGATTGATTATATTATGACTGTTTTAGTAACCGGTGCCACTGGTGGTTTAGGTAATATGGTATTAAATCATTTAAAAAATATAATACCTCAAAAAGAAATTTATGGTTTAGCACGTAATAACGATAAGTCTCAAAAACTGTTAAAATCAGGATTTAACGTAAAAATTGCAACTTACGATGATCCTACTCTGTTAGAACAGGCTTTTGAGGGTGTAAATCGATTACTACTAATTTCCAGTAGTGAAATTGATCATCGCCAAGAACAACACAAAAACGTTATTGATGCAGCTCAAAAAGCTGGTGTTTCGTACATTGCTTATACTAGTTTTGCCAAAGCGACTAAAGCAAACAGCCCTTTATCCGAGGATCACGCCTATACAGAAAATCTTATTTTGAATACGGGCATTGATCATACTTTTTTGCGAAATAATTGGTATTTAGAAAATGAAAAAACGCTCCTTGACACAGCACTTATTACTGGAAAAGTAGTTCATGCTGGTGGAAATGGTCAAGCTGGTTGGCAATTAAGACGAGAATTTGCTGAAGTAGCTGCTAGAGCTATTTCAGGACAGTTTTCCTTTCCTAATGTTTTAGAAGTCGGTGGTAGCTTAATTACCTATCAACAGTTGTTTGAAGCTTTAGAAAGATTTTCTGGTAAAAAGATAGAAATTATTAGTAGTGATAATAATGCTGCTTCAAAATATTTACAAGATTTTGCCGATCTTCCTAAAGAGGTAGCTAATATATATGTCAGTTCACAAGAAATTATCAGAAGTGGTGATTTAGCTGTACAAGCTGATAATATGACGAAATATCTTGGTAGACCCCTAATATCAACTGATGACGCTTTAAAAGAGTTGCTACACTTAACGTGAGTCGTAGAGAAATATTTACTTTTTACGTGAACAACACTTATTTTAAAGCATAGATATCAAAAAATATTTCTTATATTCAAATTCAACAATAAAAGCCCTAAAATTAGCAGAAGCAATCTACTAATTTTAGGGCTTTTATTTATATATTTCAATTTTACTTTATGGTACCAATAAAATGTAGACGAGGATTTTTAATCATATCGTTAGGATTAGTACCCAAAACATTTAAAGGTACACTTTCTCCTAATTTGTGATAATAGGTTGCCCAAAAATCAGAAATTTCCTTCTCCTGATCACCAAAACACATTGGTTGTTCATTAAACACTACAACTCCCCTAAAGGATTCTAGAACTAATTGTGAACAATAAAGTCCATCTGTATTAGGTCGAAATGAAAAATTGTATGGCTTGCCTAAGTGTTTTCTAGCATGCTGAACTACTAAGGATCGATTTTTGATGTCTGCCCGATATACATCGGCACACTTATTTTTATCCAAAAATGATTGTAAACGCTGCTCACAAACACCTGTTTGAGGAGTTGCGTGAATCACATGCCCTTCATCAGAAACAATAGCAACATGTACAAAATCACCTGTAGATTGAGCTATTCCATCATCCAGCTCACTGTGTCCATTTTTTATAAAGAGTAAATCAGCTTGTTTTAGTTCCATAACAACAGTTTATCATACTTATCTCACCAAAGTTTAGCGACAAATAAACAATATTGTATAAATAACATAATTACCAAAATTATGATCCATCCACTTAATTTTGTTGGAAACTGCTCATGGTAACTTCTACGCTCACCCTCTTCAAATCCATGAGAGGTCATAGCCATGGCTAAGTTATTGGACCACACCAATGCTTGAGTAATTGCTTTAAAATAAAGTTTTGGTGACCAAAAATACAATACCTCTCCTCGCATTAAACCTACTGCACGAATTGTTCTTATGGCCTTGATAATTTTAGGGATAAAATTAAGCGCACCTAATATACCATAAACAAATGTTGCTGACATTTTGACATTTTGCTCTAAAGAACGTAATAATTTGTACAAGATCATGTTGGCCATAAAAGCAGCACCCATAAAAACATAGGCAACAACACGAGTAGTCATAACAGATGCAAAATGAATTCGTTGAACCGCTTCACCTGTACCAAAAAAATAAAATGAAGTGAAAGACCCAATGGTTGGTAAAATGCAGACAAGTATCAAACGCACAAAGCTTTTTATCGAACTTTTTGAAATGATTAAAATTATAATACTAATCAAAATCAAGAGTAAATTAAGATATACAGATTGTGTAAAAGCTATTTCTATTGAGATAAGCAATACTAATAACAACTTTTGTGTTTCATTCATTTATGAAATTGTCTCCTCATATGTTAAACCGTTTTGGCTGAAATGAACATGATAGTCGACATATTTTGCAATACCATCAGTTTGATGTGAAATCATGATAACAGTTTGATTTAAGTCATTGATTACTTCTTTAATAATCGACATAACAATTTGAACAGATTTTTTATCTAATCCAGCTAATGGCTCATCTAATAATAAGGTTTCTGGCGAAATAATCATCATAAGCAATAGTTGTAACTTTTTTTGTTGTCCACCAGATAACTCGTATACACTATGTTCTGATAATCCTGTCAGATTGAGTCGTTGAATACTTTTAGTTACTTTAGTTTCAGTCCAATATTCTGGATAACGGCTCTGTTGTTGAGCTTGTTCAATCTCTTCTCTTACATTAATGTTCAAAAATTGATTCATTGCATTTTGAAAGACTAGACCTACTAATCGTGCATATTTTTTTAAAGATAATTTATTAATGGACTGTTTTTGGTACAATAATTCTCCTTCAAAAACATGTAATCGTGCAAAAGTTAACAGCAGACTTGATTTACCAATACCATTTGGACCAGTAATTAAAGTTACTTTTTGTTTGGCCCATTTAAAATAGCTTTTTTTCAAAATAAACATGTCACCATTTTTTATTGTCACATCTGCCATGCTAAACGCTAATTCTTCAATTGGTTTGTTAGTAAGCAACTTCTGCACGCTATGTTGATTAAACATGGTGTCAAATTCATGTGTTTCTATTTGATGCAGTGTCTTATTTTTTATACAAAACACATCCGTAATTAGCGTTCGATAATCACTTGTATCATGGTCAGCAACTAGAATACCATGACCCTGATCAGCTAATTTTTTCAACAATAACTGTAATTCTTGCCGATGTATGGGGTCAACGGCTGCAAATGGTTCATCTAATAAAATAATTTCGGCACCCATAGCCAATGTTTCAGCCAAAGCTACTTTTTGTAATTCTCCCCCTGATAAATACGCTAATTCACTGTAACGTAATGATTCAATACCTACTGCACGTAAGGCTTCATTAATTCGTATATCAATATCTTGCTTGGATAATGATAGATTTTCGAGTGAAAAAATTAATTCATCTTCTACACGATCCATTGCAAATTGTTGGTCTGGATGTTGAAATAGCATAGCTACTTTTTTTGCTCGGAAATTAGCTTTGATGTTTGCAATATTTTGCTTATCTAATAAAACTGTTTGTGACAACTCACCACCATATTTAGGATATAATCCTGCCAAAGCAGTCATCAAGGTAGATTTTCCACAACCTGATTCACCAACTAATAAAATAAATTGTCCAGGCCGTATAGCTAAACTAATATCTTTTAGGATTAATTGCTCATTAATTTTGATATTTAAATGGTCAGTTTTTAAAGTTGTCATAATTTTTATGAACCTTATTGTTCCATTTTTAATAGTTTAGATTTTTCTAATAAGTTAACAATCCAATAGACTAGTACGCCAGCAAAAAAAGCAATAGAAATCCAACGTACAATAAATAGACCAAATAACATACCAAATCCAAACTGTAAATAACCATCATGAAACAGCGACCATACAAAAGTCATAACAGTTCCAGTAAAGGTTGACAAAATCAAACCTGTCTTCCAATTTTTATAACCTGTCAATGTAAAACCTAGCTCTGAGCCAATGCCTTGAATAAATCCCGAAATTAAAGTAGCTACGCCCCAATATCCTCCCAAAAGAGCTTCTCCTGTAGCGCCAAGCAACTCACCAATTAAACCAGCACCCACTCGTCTCAATAAATAACTAGAAAGAGGCGCCGCCATCATCCAAGGACCAATTGTGATTGCAATTGTATATTGATGTAACCCAAGTGGTACTAATACAGCATCCAAAGCTGTATACACCGGATCCATAATAAAATAAATAACACCAAAAGCAATACCTATTAACGCCATTAGTATAACTTCACGTAATGACCATTTACTCTTTGATCTTGATGAAATTTCTACTTGTTCCATAAACATGTTCTCCTCTTTTTTGAGGGTGTATGTTTCGATAAAATACCTTTTAGTAATAAGTGCCTAAAAAAGCCACCAACCACAAAAGAAACTAGTGATTGATGGCATCTAAAAGACGTCTTAATCTAAGTTATCTTCCTTCGCAGGTCTTAACCTGACAGGTTCAATGGGTATTATCTCAACCTTACGGTACCCCAGATAAAATATTTAACTACGAGAAAGAGTATAGCCTATTAATTTTAAAAATGCAAGATGCGGATTATTATTTTTTATCTAGTTGCAATTATTTCGTTGAAGTGCTATGCTTACTTCATCAAAATTATTATATATTGTCCACTAGGGGTGCCTCTTGGCTGAGATGATGTCTAACATCAATCCCTTCGAACCTGATCTAGTCAACACTAGCGTAGGAAAGTGGTATTCTTTTTAATGAAGAATGCTCTTTTTTGCCTATGCAAGAAAGAGCATTTTTGTTGATGATTAAACAAATTACTAGGAGATATTATGTTATTTTCAGAAGAATTACGTGCTCAAGCACAACCAATTATGACTGCTATTCACGAGCATCCATTTGTTCGTGGTATCGCAACAGGTTACGTACCACGAGAGGCTTTAATTTTTTACGTGGAACAAGATTTTCAATACCTTAGTGAATTTATAAAAATCTATGCCAACGCGATTACAAAATTAAAAGACCGAGAAGAAATGAAATTTTTTGCCAATTCAATTAATTTCATTTTAAATAGTGAAATTCATCCACATCACGTTTTTTGTGATATAGCAGATGTTGCATATGAAACATTACAACATGCAACGCCCGCACCAAAAGCATATTTGTATGAATCACATATGTATCGTGCTGCAGATACTGGATCATTGCTTAACATCTTAGCTGCTTTTCAACCTTGCCCCTGGACATATAGTGAAATTGCTCAAAAGCAAACAAAAGAACATGCTAATCACAAAAACAATCCCTTTAAAAGCTGGATTGATTTTTATGCTAAGTCAGCAAATGAATCTGAAGGTTCCTTATCAAATAGTGTGTTTCAATGGATAGACCGTTTAGCAGAAAACGCCACTCCTCAGCAACGTCAACAAGCAATGCAGTTTTTTCTAAAAAGCTGTGAATTAGAATGGCAATTTTGGGAACAAGCTTATCATCAAGAAGACTGGCATTTTAAAGAATTGTTAACAACAGAAAAAAATAGCCATAATAAAAAGTTGTCTTACAATCGTAAAACAACTATACAATAAAACTTTATTATTTATAATTCGTTGCTTTCAAAAAAGCAAGCTTTAATTCAGCATTATCTTCCGGTGTACCCAGCGCTATACGAATCCAATCCGAGTTTAGGCGATCATTAACTTGGAATCCTTGTTCTAACAATGACTGCCCTACTTTTTTCGTTTCACCCACTTTTATCCAAATAAAGTTAGCTTGTGATTCATAAAATTTAAAATTATTATCACGTAAGAAATCTTGAAATTTTTTGCGTTCTAACTGAAATTTGGCTACATTTTTTTGCAAATATTCTTGATCTAATACCGCTGCTGTACCACCAGCAATCTGATATGTCGACAAATTATACGGCAAACGGACAGCTTGCATCGCAGTGAATAATGGCTCCTGCATAATACCATACCCAACTCGTAAATTAGCCAAACCGTACGCTTTTGATAAAGTACGCAAAACTACAAGGTTATCATATTTTGATACAAGCGGTGCAACAGTAGCATTGGGTTTGTCAACAAAATCATAATAGGCTTCATCCACAACCAAAATAACATTTTGGGGTAATTTATCTAGAAAATTTTGGATAGCATCAGTTGTTTCAAAAACACCTGTTGGATTATTAGGGTTAGCAATCCAAACCATCGCCGTTTTGTCATCAATGGCCTTCAACATTTCTTCAAAATTAACGTGTCCGTTGTCTTCATCAACAGGCACTTTTTTTGTTGTCGCCTGTTCAATTTGAGCATGCATAGCATATTCACCAAATGTAGGACTTGGAACGATAACATTTGCCCCTGGCTCCAACACTACACGAGTCAGAAGTTCTATTAATTCATCAGCTCCTGCACCAAAAATTAGGTTATCAGGATTAACCTGATTTAATGTTGCAACCGCTTCACGCAGTGATGTTGCTTGTCCATCCGGATAGTATCCTAAGATATCATCTGATACTTCGCGAACTGCTTGTGCAACTTTTGGTGACGGTCCGTAAACGGACTCATTAGCAGATAAACGAGATACATGTTTTAACCCATACTTTTCTTTGATAACTTTCACTGGTAGTTCTGCCTGATATGCTGACAACGATTTCACTGTATCTTTCATTATTTCTATTCTCCTCGCCAATCTTTACGTTCATGTAATAATGATTTTTGCCCTAAACGTGACCCTAATTCATCTTTAATATCATTAAAAGTCACACCTTTTTCTACCAATAACACCATCAAATGAAATAGTAAATCAGATGCTTCATAAATTAATTCTTCTTTATTATTTTTAGCACCAAGAATAACTTCTGTACTCTCTTCACCAACCTTTTTCAGGATTTTGTCTAACCCTTTTTGATACAAATAATTGGTATAAGAACCCTCTTGAGGATTTTTCTTACGCTCAAGAACTTGTATGTAAAGTTCTTCGATTGTTTGTTGTACCATTTTTTCTCCTTTAATTAGTATAATCTTTTATTCTTTTGGAAAATAGCCATCAGTCCATTTATTTTTGATTTTGGCTTGATTGGCGTCTGTTAACCCTTCACCAGTTATAGTGTTAAAAAAACATGAATATGCATTGGTATGACATGCAGGTCCAGCCGGTCTAACATGAATAAGTAACGTATCTAAATCACAATCCAAAGTCATACTAATTACCCGTTGGATATTACCAGAAGTTTCTCCTTTATGCCACAGTTCATGTCGCTCCCGAGACCAGAACCAAGTTTCTCCTGTGCTCTTCGTAAGCTCATAACTTTCTTTATTCATATAACCCAACATCAGAAATGCTTGTGTTTCGGCATCAACTATCACGGCTGGAATCATGCCATTTTGGCTTTTTTTGTCAAAATTTGGTTCTGTTCCAATCATATGCGTATCTCGGCTCCTTCTGATTTTAATACTTTTTTTAAGTCAGGTATTTTGATTTCTCCAAAATGGAAAACAGAAGCTGCAAGTGCAGCATCAATGTTGGTTTGTTCAAATAATTCAGTAAAATCTTTTATTGCTCCGGCGCCACCAGAAGCTACTATCGGCACGTCAACAGCTTCGGCCAATTGACTATAAAGTTGAATGTCATATCCTTTTTTAGTACCATCGGCATCCATACTTGTTACAAGTAATTCTCCAACACCACGAGATACTAGTTCAGAAGCCCACTCTACGGCATCCAATGCCGTTGGTTTAGAGCCACCCGCAACGTATACACGATATATTCCTGCTGTATTATCCCATTTAGCATCGATAGCACCAACAATAGCCTGCGATCCAAATATCTTTGCACCACTCGTAATCAAATCTGGATTTTTCACTGCTTCTGAGTTCACAAATACTTTATCAGCACCAGCCTTGATTAATCGAGACATATCCTCGGTTGTTCTGATGCCACCACCAACAGTTAATGGAATAAAAACTTCTTTGGATACTGCGTCAACAACAGACATGATGGTGTCACGCTCTTCTAAAGTTGCTGTGATATCTAAAAAGACTATTTCATCAGCGCCAGATGCTTGATATGCTTTTGCTGATTCGACAGGATCCCCTACTTCACGCAGGTTGATAAAATTAACACCTTTAACTACTTTACCGTTCTTAATATCTAGTGCCGGAACAATACGTTTCGCTAATGTCATCCATCTACCTCCTTTAGTTGGGATAGCGTGACATCCCCATCATAGAGCGCACGACCAACAATAATATCTTTAATACCACTTGTTTGGAGTCTCTTAACATTTTGAATATTTGCTATGCCACCACTTGCTATAATATTACTTTCTTGAAATTTTTTTTGTAACCGTGAAAGCAATTCGACATTGGGTCCTGAGAGTGTTCCATCTCGTGCAATATCTGTCACAACAAAATTAATGACACCAACTGACAACATTGCTTCAATAACATCATCAAAATTTGTATCAGAATTTTCTAACCATCCCTGTGTCGCAACCTTTTCGTTACGGCCATCAACACCAACAACAATTTTATCGGATCCGTAATTTTTTACAGCTGTTTGAACTAATTCTGGATGTGTTAGTGCCGCCGAACCAATGATAACACGATTGATTCCCATTTTTATATACTGATCAACTTGCTCAATAGTTCGAATACCCCCTCCTAGTTCGATAAAAAGCTCTGTTTTTTCTCGTAAAGACTGAATAACAGATAAATTTATAGGTTCTCCTGCTTTAGCGCCATCTAAATCAACTAAGTGCAAATGCTTTAGCCCTATTTTTTCGATTTGTTGTGCTTGATTTAGTGGATCTGGGTTAATCGTTGTTTCTTTTTGATAGTCACCTTGATAAAGACGAACAGATTGTCCATGAAGTAAATCAATTGCGGGAAAAATCATACACTTTCTACCATTTCTTTGAAATTTTGCCAGATTTTCAAACCATCTTGTCCAGATTTTTCCGGATGAAATTGTGCACCAATTACATTGTTGTTAATGACAACACTTGGTACATCAATTTTTCCATAATTAACAGTTGCCGCAATATACTTTGGGTCAGTCAGGGCATAATAACTGTGGACGAAATAGGTATACTTATCATTAATCGTACGTGTGATTGGATTTACTTGACTGACTTTGTTTTTATTCCAACCCATTTGTGGTACTTTATAATTTTTTTGTTTAGGTAATTCAACTACCTGCCCTGGTATAAGACCTAATCCTGTGGTTTCACCAAATTCAGTTGATGAATCGAAAAGCAATTGCATGCCTAGGCAAACACCCAGTAATGGTTTGCCAGTTTTGGAAAACTGTTGTATCGGCTCAACTAACCCACGCTCTCTTAACTTTGTCATGGCTGAAGCAAAAGCACCGACCCCTGGTACGACGACCCCGTCAGCTTCTGCAATTTCAATAGGATTTTGAGACACTTTAGCATCTAATCCGGTGTATTCAATTGCCTTCATGACATTTCTTATATTACCCGCACCATAATCTACGATAATAATTGCCATATCGCTCTCCTTTATTTTTGATGATTCATGTAAATTAAATCAGTCCTTTTGTTGAATTAACCCCTTTAATTTCTGGATTGACTGTAACTGCTTGACGCATTGCACGACCAACTGCCTTAAACATACTCTCAATTTTATGGTGCGTATTTCGTCCATACAAAACTTCAATATGAACATTGGCCTTAGCCTGATCGGCAAAACCTTGCCAGAAGTCTTCCACAACTTCTGTTTCAAATGCACCTAATGTCGGAGTATTAAGTTCAGCTTTCAAGACTAAATAAGATCTACCAGACAAATCAACCACTGCCCTTGCTAAAGTTTCATCCATAGGTACAAATTGTGCACCATATCGTTCGATACCAACTTTATCACCGAGAGCTTGCGCGAAAGCTTCTCCCAATACGATACCGACATCTTCAGTCGTATGGTGACTATCAACCTGTAAATCACCTTTCACATCGACCTGTAACCCAAAACGTCCATGTTTAGCAAATAAAGTTAGCATATGATCGATATAGCCAATACCAGTATCAACCTTAATTGGGGTTTGTTCATCAATATTTAAGGTTAATTCAATTTGTGTTTCAAAAGTATCTCGTTTAATAGTTGCTATTCTCGACATTATTATTTTTCTCTACTTTCCATTGCTCTGGCATGAGCTTCTAAGCCCTCTTCACGTGCTAAAACAGTAACGTCTAATGCATCAGCTGCTAAGGCTTCAGCAGAATATTGCAAATATTGTATACGTTTTTGGAAATCCCAAACACCAAGGGGGGAACTAAATCTTGCGGTACCCCCTGTTGGTAAAATGTGATTTGGGCCTGCTAAATAATCACCGAGGGGCTCAGAAGCATATTTACCTAAAAATACTGATCCAGCATTTTTAATCTTAGCAATATAGTTATAGGCATTTTCTAGTTGTATTTCCAAATGTTCTGGTGCTACAGCATTCATCAAATCAATCATCAAATCAACTGTATCAACCAAATAAATAAATCCATTGTTTTTAATTGCCTTACGAGCGATGGCTTCACGAGGTAAAATTTTCAATTGCTCTTCAACCTCTTCAGATACTTCGTTTGCTAGTGTTTCAGAATTCGTAATCAAAATTGCCCGTGCATTTACATCATGTTCTGCTTGTGATAACAAATCTGCTGCTACATCTTTTGCTCTGGCTGAATCATCAGCTAAAATACCAATCTCAGATGGTCCTGCAATCATATCAATATCTACTTGTCCATAGACATCACGTTTAGCAGTAGCGACATAAGCATTCCCCGGACCAGTAATTTTATCAACTTGCGGAATTGATTCAGTACCATATGCTAGTGCTGCAATCGCCTGTGCTCCCCCAACTTGATAAATACAATCAACACCAGCTATTTTTGCAGCTGCTAACACTGCTTGATTTAACCCATTTTTTTGCGGTGGTGTCACCATAATGATGTTTTCAACTCCAGCGATTTTAGCCGGAATAGCATTCATCAGAACTGATGAAGGGTACGCAGCAGTACCACCAGGTACGTAAATTCCAACAGCAGATAAAGGCGTTACTTTTGTCCCTCGAATGATCCCATTACTAGGGCTATCCTCAAATGATTCACCAACTTCTAATTTGTGAAAGCTTCGAATATTGCGAGCAGCTTTTTCCAATGCTTTAATAACATCTGGATCAACCTGATCAAATGCTTCTTGTATTTGTTCATCTGTTACTTTTAATTCATCCAGACTAACGCCATCAAATTGCTCTCCATATTCTTTCAGAGCAGTGTCCCCATTAGCACGAACATTTTTGATAATGTCAGCAACGCGTGCTTCAACTTGAGGGTCTACTGTTTTTTCAGTTTGTTGACGAATACGTGCTTTTATTTCTTCTAATTTTTCATTCTTAATAATGTTCATTCTTTTTCTTCTTTCAAAATATTAACAAGGTTATTAATGACTTTCGTAAGTTCTAATTGGTATTTCAATAATGCCCCTGCACGAACTAGCATATGTGTTGCTACTGGACCCACAGCATCATAAACTTGCAGAAGATTATCACGTAATGTATTACCTGTTTGTGTAATATCAATAATGGCATCTGATAAACCAGTCAACGGTCCCAGTTCGACGGAGCCTTCCAGTTTAATGAGTTCAACATCCTCTCCACGTTTCCTAAAATACTCTGTAGCAACCTTAGGATACTTTGTTGCAATTCGTTTACGCTGAGGCGTATCAAGATCAAATCCTTCAGGTGCAGCAACAACAAACTCTGCTTTTCCAGTTTGTAAATTAAGGACATCGTAATGATTTTGAACTTGTTCAGCAATCGTATCGGAACCAACAATTCCAACATCACCAATCCCACGATCAAGATATTTCACCACATCACTTGGCTTTACCAAAATAAATCGATATTTGCCATCTGCACTATCAAAAATTAATTTTCGTGCTGGATTGTCTAATAATGAGGTATCTACACCAGATTTTTTTAATAAAGGGCGGACATCTTTTTCAACACGGCCCTTACCGAGTACCATTACAATTGGTTCCTTTGGCTGCATTTCTTCAGGTTTTCGTCGCCAGTCCGCTAAGATGGTTTCAATATTAAGCCCCATACCAATGGCAGGTAAAGATTTATTTTGGAAATTTTCTAGTAAGCGATCATAACGTCCACCACTGAATAAATATCGACCCAAGCTAGGTACAAAACCTCGAATAATTGTTCCAGTATAGTATGGTTGTGGTGATGCTGCTGCCAAATCAACTGTTACTGCAACTGCCGGATAATGCGCATGCGTATGTTCAGCAAGCTTTAACCAACCGTCAATGATGTCATTAACAGCGGGTATCTCTTGCAGTTGCCACATGACAGTTTCACCATCTTCTCCAAATGCTAATGGCCATCCAGCTAAACCTTCAGGGAAATCGGGAATTGTCGCACGTAATTTTTCAAATTCAGAAACATTTTTTTGCTCAATTGCTTGCTTCATACTTTGACGCAGATCTTGATCTAATTGTAGGTTTTCTAAGACAACATCGATAAATCGCGCATCACTAAGAACAACTTGAACATCAACAATGCCAAATTCTTGTGCAAACTTTAACATTGTATCCAAAGCCTGTATTTCAGCCTCAAAGCTAGAATCACCAATTAGTTCAACACCAGCCTGTGTTTCTTGATTATAATCTCCTGATAAATTATCTGTACGTCTAAACACATCACCAATGTAATATAACTTTGACATACTATTTTGCTGACGATTTGCTGATAAAAATCTAGCAATTGGTAATGTTAAATCTGGGCGTAAAACTAAGTTTTCTCCAACCTGATCAAATAAACGAAAGACATTTTTATTTTGATATTTTTCAAATGTACTCTCACGTTCTATTAGTGGGGTGTTAATTGGGGTAAATCCATCATCATTTAAAATGTTGGTTATAATTTGTGAAACCTTTTGTTTTTGTTGTAATTTTTCTCCGAATTCATCTCGTGAACCAGCTGCCAATATTTTTTCATTCATCTTTATCTCCTAATGCCATATAACACAAAGACGCCCTCACAAACTACTAAACTAGTTTGCAAGGACGTCTTCACGTGTTCCCACCTTGATTTCAATTTTACTTACGTAAAAAAGCTCAATAACCTGCTAACACAGGCTTACTCGGTATCGGGAATTTCCGGAATGGCTTTGTAACCATTCAGCTCATTGGTGTGTTTTCATTAATAATACTGGCGTTCATCTCAATGCGTTAGCTTGAACACTTCCTGTACAGTAAGCCTATTAATTACTTTTCCAACTTTTAGCTAAATAAATCATTAATTTATTTTAATTTTACAGCAATAATTATATATGTCAATACTTATTTTAATATAATTTAATAATCAAATAAAAATCATATTTTATTATCAATAACTATTTGCCCTCTACCATTTTTTTTCGATTCATACAACAAGTTATCTGCCTCATCAAAAGTCTTTTTTAAGTTAAAATGATGATTTATAGAAAAACTTATACCTACAGAAAAACTCATATAATGATTCTTTCCACCCAATGGTATTTTTTCAAATTCTGCCTGTACTATTTCTAAATATTCCTGTACATCAGAAAATAGAACGGGATCAAACATCCAAACAATTTCCTCGCCACCATATCTATAGATACCTAACTCAGTTTGCTTTAACTTATAAGCTAAGTGTTTTCTTAAAAATATTGAAAACTGCTGTAAAATTTGATTCCCTATATCATGACCGTAGGTATCATTAACTTTTTTGAAATAGTCTAGGTCTATAATTGCAATACCAATATTATTTCTCGTATTAACATTCATTAAAATATCTTGTTCAAATTTTTTATAATTTAAAAAACCTGTTAATTTATCAAAACTAACTTCTTTTTTTAATTCTAAATTCTTTTCTTGCAAAGATGTAACTTGCAGATATACTTTTCTAACTGCTATAACAGTTATTACTGCAACGGTAGCACGGATAATCCAGTTTGTTGATTGATTAAATAAACTGTATATAACAACATGCGGGATATATGAAGAAAAGGCAATTTCTGTAGCTACAATAAGTATTTCGCAAAGAAGCATCGATAATAATTGATTTTCAACAAATTTACTAAATACCTTTAAATATACAATAACTAGTATGCTGACGATTCCAGTAGCTATGACACTAACTAATGTGACATGCCCATCAACAAAAAAAATGTACATTATTCTTATAATTGGTGTAACAGCAACTAAGAATACAGCTTTATTTTTGTCTACTAAGTAAAAAATTAAAAGAGCAAATAAGTATTCATGCGCCACTACACCAATAAAATTAAAAGAAACCGACATTTCTGTATAAACCATGGCTACATAAATGATTGGTTTTATCCACTGCTCATAGCGACTACCAGAATTATTATGCATTAAAAGTTTCATGCTAATTAATGTTGAAATAGCTAAATTTAGTATTATAACCATCAAAATTAAATAACTAAAAACATACATTATCATTTTTTTGCCTCAATTGTGTAACCCATTGGTCTACCTAAATACCATCCTTGCTGATAATCTATTCCCATTTTTTTTAATAAATAATAACTTTCAAAGTTATCAACTCCTTCACAAATAAATATTAAATGATTGGCTTTGGCTATATTTTCCCAAGTATTTAATAAGCCAACAACATCATTCTTCGAAAGATTTTTAAATGGTACAGCCGAAAACTTTATACCGTCAATATAGTTGGCACTATTCTGCACACAAGAAAGTGTATGTCTTCCAGTTCCAATATCATCAATAAAAATGCTATATCCCATTTCTTGTATTTTTTGTATTTTTGGTAAAATAGATTTATTTTCACTAGCTTCATACGATCTTTCAGTTATTTCAATTATAATTTTTGGTGAATAAGTCAGCATATTCTCAAAAAAAGTAATTGTTTGATCATATTGAAATTGTATTATTTCAAAATTAATAGAGAAAGTAGTATTTGGATTATCATTTAGGAATTTTTTTAACTCAGTTTCAAAAAAAATAAGAACTTTTAAGTTTCCATACTCACTGCTAAATAAATCAAAAAAATTATTACCAGGAAATTTATTTGATACTTTTGATCTTAATAGTAACTCGTAAAACGCAACCTGATTTTCATTTGATACATTAAAAATAGGCTGTACAACAAAATACAAATTCTGAATCATTTTTAATTGTGACTGGGTTTTGGTCATTATCTTTTCCAATATTTTTACCTTTAATGCGCTTTTCGCTTGCTCAGTATTTCTACCCACCATTTCACAATAATATGCCATAATCGATTTGAATAAATTATACTATTATAAATTTGTGAATTTTGTGCATAGGTATGTCTAATAATGTATTCATACGCAGACATGTCTAATTCTTTAAAGGTAACACCTATTAAGGATTGACCATTTATTTGACGCTGCCACATTTTTTTAAATTTAAATTTATTTCCCATAATATCAAATTGACCATGCAGGCTCAAATCTTCAATAATAGCGGATAATTTTATTCTTGCTCCATCTTCATTCCAATCTAAAATCTGCCCTTCAACTACCTTTTGATTGGTAAATTTAATTTGGATAATTGTATCTGACAAAAATCTCTCAGACTTGCGTAATCGAGGTCGTTCATTGGATAAATAGCTAGCTAAAATCAGAGAAAAGGAATTATAAAACAGCCAAAAAATATTAATATAAATACCATCTTTTGGGATAGAGCTTTCCCATACACCTACAATTAACAAAATACCCCTAATTAAACCAAACAAAGATAATACTAACAAAACAATAATTGGCCAAGCCGTACGCCAGTTATAAAAGCTGTTTTCAGTGTTAACACCTTTTCGAGTAACAGCAAATTTTTGCTTTGACTTTAGAAAAAGTTCATTGAATACACCAAAAGCCATAAATGGTGCAGTTGCAGTTTCATATATATTACTTAACATGACTGTTTGTTTTTTTTCACTGACTAAGTTAAAAGCAAGTTGTGATGCTACAAATGAAGGTAACCAAAAAGTTAAAATTTGCTCCAGATTGGTCTCTAAACTATATAGACCAAAAACTAAGAAAAAAATCGGTGCTAAGAGAAAAATCAATTTATATATTCCCGAAAACCAGTAATGTATTCCATCTGTATATATCAGACGTTGCATAAAACTCAGCCCTTTGATGCGCCAAGGATGCCATTTTTTTCCAACTTGTATATTACCTCTGGCCCATCTATCACGTTGCTTGATTAAATCACCAAAAGTTTCCGGTGCAAGACCGCTTGCCAAGTTTTCATTTACGAAACCAGTTTGCCATTTTTTAGCTTGTAACAGCATTCCTGTTGCCATGTCTTCGGTGATAACTCCTGTAGCAAAACCACCAATACTTTCTAAAGCTTCTCGCCGGAAAATTGCATTGGAACCAACGTACATGGTTGCGTTAAATGCATCTTTTTGTTGTTCAATGTTACGCATAAAAAAATCTTGATCATTACCAATAACATTTGTAGCAAATAAATTAAACTGATAGGGATCATCATTAAAAAAAGTTTGTGGTGTTTGAATAAATCCCATATTAGGATTTTCAAAATACCCTACAGTCTTTTCTAAAAAGTCTGTACGGAGAACCATATCAGCATCCATAGTAACAATTAAATTACCATTAGATACAGACATCGCATGATTTAGATTGCCAGCCTTAGCATGTTTATGTTCCTCTCTTGCGACATAATGTACCCCTAAACGCTGACATAAATATTTAATTTCATCACGAC
The DNA here is from genome assembly GCF_008107645.1 of Leuconostoc litchii. Lineage (GTDB taxonomy): Bacteria > Bacillota > Bacilli > Lactobacillales > Lactobacillaceae > Leuconostoc > Leuconostoc litchii. Next base: position 39,332 of record NZ_SDGY01000006.1, read on the forward strand.
TGCCATCATCACAAACGTAAATATTTACTAAACTTTTTACTGGATAATTCATTAATTTTGCAGCAACAATACTTCTTTGTAAAATACCTATTTCTTCATTATAGGTGGCGATAAAAACATCAATACTAGGATACTGATTTTTTTTATATGCATTAAGTTTTTTGACTGGTCGATGGTATTTTTTAAAAAAAAGTCTGTAAAAAACTATAGACAGACAAAATCCCCCCAATTCTGCCAATAATAATATAATTCCTAAAATCAGACTTAATACATTATCATTTGGTAGAGTCCATCCAGTTCTCCATATTAAATAGATAGCAGTCGTAACAATATATATAATAATCAAACTTTGTTTTAAAATATGATATTTTTTCCCCAAAAAATAACAAAAAATTGTTAACAGCAATAGACAGGCCTCAATACCTAAAAATATTATGTTCATATACTAGATTCTCCTATACTTCATTTTGAACTAGAATGCTCAATCATTAATGCTGCCAACATTTTTAAGGTATCAGCATAATAATTATTTGATAAATTACTATTATTCACCTGTTTTAACAAATCATTTGACAAAGTTTTGAATTCACTTTTCTGTTGATACGCTGCCACTGCAAGAGGTGCAGTAAAAGCCATGGAACTGTAATCATTTTGTTCTTTACCGTTCAATTGATATACTGCCTTAATTTGATTTTGTTGGTTGAAGAAGTTTAACAATTTTTTATTAATAGCTAATAATTGTTGATTGGATGTATCAAAAGAGAGCCTCATTGGCACACGATTAGCATTCCAGCCATAATTATTATCATCTGCACTTTCAAAAGTGTTAGGAGCAACATTAGTGATACTACTATTCTTAACTATAATAAAATCAGGAATAAGTCCGGTATCATTTTGATTACTTACATTTTGTAAAACATTAATTGATTTTAAGTAAATTTTCCACCATTCTGAATCATTAGTTACTTCATAAAATTTTTTAAAATACGTAGGTACCAAATCTGACGTTCGAATCAAATTTTCATATTTAATATTCTTTTTTGCCCAATTCCCAACATTTAATAATTCATTTTGATCGTTGTAATTATAATGCAATAAATCATCGAGAATACTAATAGCTATTTTCTTATAGTTATATTTTCCATCAGACTGCCATTTTTGATCTGCCATTAATAGCGCATAAGCAATATCCATATCACCATCGGTCGCATTGGTATTATTTTCGACTAATGTTTTCATTTTATTCCCTGACCTAATTTGTTTCCAAGCCATTAGATGATTTTCTTTACTAATATTATGATTTTGATAGTATTTAACAAATTGATCAAAATCTTCTTGAGTAGCTTCATTTTGTTCTGCAGCCAGAATGGTGATTAACATACCATAACCCTGTGATTCAGATAATGCTATCTCTTTACTTTTATGATCATTACTGTTCACAAAACTACCAGTCGCAATATTTCTAACATAGTTCGATTTCCATGCCTGATATAATTGATTCGTTGGCGTATTATTTTGCATAAATTTACCTATAAAAACGACTAAAAAAAATACAATAATTAAACACAACAAAAACCATCTAACATTTTTCTTTATTTTCATATGTACCAATTATCTAAATATTTTCAATAAAATTATTCATCTCATCAAAGTGAAGTCCCAATGCAGCTACATTATGTGCGTCAGAGCCATAAATTAATGGAATGCCTATTTTTTTTGCACTTTCAGCAATTTCAAAGGTGGGATAGCTTTCACCATTATAAGGCTTACTAAAACCTGCTGCATTAAAATCTAACTGATAATTTTTTCTTTTAATATCTTGTAGTATATTCAAAATTTTATCACTGATGCCAATATCAAATTTAGGTAAATTTAGTAATTTTTGATATTTTCGAATCAAAGTAAGGTGTCCAATTCGTATTGTAGTATCTAATAACCCCGTATCAAACTGCACACTTTGACTAACTGCCTCATAATAACGTTCAAACAATTTTTTTGGTTCTCTACATTCTCGCATAAAATAATTAGATAAAGTTTCTGGATCATAATCAATAGGCACAATATCACTACTACTGTTAGGTAAGAAGTGTACGGATAATACTATTTCATCAATCCAATCTTTATTTTCTTGCAGAAATTCTCTTGTTTGAGATTCATATTTTTGTAAATAATCTACTTCCAGTCCTGCTTTAATCATAATATTGTTCTTATATTTTTTTTGAACACGTTTAACTTCTTCTCTATAGATTGGTAGCTCAGCATTAGTCATTGCAGAATTAATTTGTGCATCTTTCGGTCCAACAAACTCTTGAAAAAACTGACTCGGTAGTGGTGCGTGTTCCGTAACCACATATTCTTTAAATCCCAACTCAATAGCATATTCAATATATTGATCTAATTTTTCTTCGCTACCATGATGGGAAAACTGTGTATGTGTGTGTCCATCTTTTTTAATCATATAATCACCTTGTTTCTTACTATAACAAAAAAACACACAAGTTGTGTGTTAAATGCTTTTTAGTATTGTTCTCAATACACCATCATCCTGATTATTCGCAACTGAGATATCAAAATCATGCTTAAATAACTCAGGATCACTATTAACCATTGCTACTGGATGACCGACATATTCCAACATTTCCATATCATTGAGGCCATCACCAAAGGCCATAATGTCAGATTCATCTACGTTTAAAGCCTTCGCTATATATGCTAAAGCATTTGCTTTATTAACTTCTGAATTAACAATATCAATGGCTCCATAACCAGATGTTGTAACGTGAACTGAATTCCCTAAAATCGACTTAAGATCATTCATATATAATGTTTCGTGTCTATTCAAAACAATTGTTGCCTTCAAGACCGGTTCTACTATTTCTTCCAGATTATCAATTAAAATTAAATTTTGAAAATATTTTGAAGCTTCTTGAAATGTATGGCCAATTTGAGCTTGTGTTTTTAACATGTATGTTTTAGATTGACCTGTAAAAGCCAATCCCACAGCAATATCATTTAAATATTTTTCAGTAATAGCAACAATGTTTTTCAAAGCTGCTGTGGGCACAACTTTCACATTTTGAATTTGACCGTTCAACATTACCTCAGCACCGTTATTCGCTATGATTTGATATTGACCTTCAAAATTTCGAAAATACTCTAGAACTTTTTGTAAATGGTTACCTGTCGCCACAATGAATTGAATTTTTTGTTCATTCATTTTTTGCAATACTTCTCTAAAAAGTGGTTCATTGATTGTTTTATCATCGCGTAAAAAAGTTGCATCAAGATCTGAAGCTATGAGTTTAATTGTCATAATTAATCCTTAATATATTAAATAATTGAACAACATTATTGGGCCCAATAAGATTATCTGCGAACCCACCACCATAAAAACTTTACCAAGCCAAATACAATCACACCTGCTATTGCTGCCAATAATATAGCAATTAAAACTGATACAAAAGAAAATTGTGACAAATTAAGTAAATTTGAACCAAGTAATACAACAAATACAAACACTGGTAAAGTGCGTTCCAAACTTTTCATTACTTACGTCCACGCTTTTTTTTGGCTTTTTTCAAACGACGTGCAGCTTGTTTAAGTGCAAATGTTTGCACTTTCTGGCCGAAGTTGCCTTTTGGCATGCCACCGCCCATGCCGCTCATCATTGAGGACATATCCATACCAGATCCGCCCATCATCTTGTCAATGCCACCAAAGTTACCATTAGTAGCTTGATTCATCATTTTGCGCATTTGATCAAATTGCTTAATCATACGATTAACTTCAACAATTGGACGACCAGCTCCAGCTGCCAAACGACGACGACGAGACGGATTAATCAAGTCGGGATTTTCACGTTCTGCAGGTGTCATTGAACCAACAATAGCTTCCAAATGAGCAAATTGTTTTGCATCAATATTGATATTAGCCAACGCTGGGTTATTAGCCATTCCAGGAATCATCTTTAATAGATCTTCCATTGGTCCCATACTTTGTACTTGTTTTAATTGTGCCACAAAGTCGTTGAAGTCAAAGGTATTTTGACGCATTTTTTCGAGCTGTTTTTCTTGCTCTTCTTCATCAAAATCACGTTGTGCCTTTTCAATCAATGTTAAGACATCACCCATACCCAAAATACGCGATGCCATACGATCTGGATAGAATACATCTAAATCAGTAGGTTTTTCTCCTTGACCAACAAATTTGATTGGCTTGCCAGTCACATCACGAATTGATAATGCCGCACCGCCACGTGTATCACCGTCTAACTTAGTCAAAACTACACCTGTCAAATCGAGTGAAGCCGAGAATCCTTTAGCAGTTTCAGCAGCATTCTGCCCGGTCATAGCATCGACTGTCAATAATATTTCATCAGGATGAGCAATATCTGCAATATCTTTCAATTCTTGCATCAATTCTTCATCTATTTGAAGACGTCCAGCTGTATCGATAAATACATAATCATTTTTGTTCTCAGCAGCTTTTTTCAATCCAGCACGTACAATGTCGCGCGGATTAACATCTGTACCCATAGAGAAGACTGGAATTTCTAAATCACGACCAAGAATTTCTAGTTGGTCAATCGCAGCTGGGCGGTAGATATCGGCAGCAATTAATAATGGTCGTGCCTTTTCTTCTGTTTTTAATTTATAAGCTAACTTAGCTACAGTAGTGGTTTTACCAGCACCTTGCAAACCAGCCATCATAATAATCGTTGGAATTTTTGATGATTTGTTTAGCGGTGCCGCTTCCTCACCCATCGTTATTGTTAACTCATCATTAACAATCTTAACAATTTGTTGCGCTGGATTGAGCCCTTCCATAATGTCCGTACCACTTGCTTTTTCACGAACATTAGCCACGAATTTTTTCACCGTATCATAATTAACATCGGCTTCTAGCAAGGCCAAACGAATTTCACGCATTGTCGCACGTAAATCTTCTTCGCTAACACGACCACGCCCTGTCAGATTTTTAATTGCCTTTGATAGGCGTTCTGTTAGATTTTCAAATGCCATAGGTGTTTAGCTTGTGCATTTTTTTGCACATTTCCCTTCTAATTATCAATTTCCGTCGTTAAAAGCTTCTGCACCAATAATTTTAACACATTATCATTCGGGTAATGTGTTTCTATATATTGTTCCACTTCACTTTCTAACGCTTGCCGTTTTACAAAATCAACTTGCAGATGTAATGCATTTTCATATTTTTCTAATTGCTCAACTGCTCGATTAATATTATCAGAAACTGCTTGACGACTTACTGCTTCGGCTTCAGCAATTTCAACAATAGAGTAATCATTTTCAAAATAATAACGTAAATAAGCCTGTTGTTTAGCTGTTAATAACTTTTCATAAAAGCCAAATAATTCATTAATATGGTTTTTTTTCGCTAAATTCATGATTCAACCAATTCTTTGAACAAACCATAGACAAACTCTTCTGGCTTAAACTCACGTAAATCATTTGCCTTTTCACCAAATCCAATCCATTTAACTGGTAAATGCATCTCATTACGAATAGCAAAAACAATACCACCTTTAGCAGTACCGTCCATTTTGGTTAGCACAATACCACTAACATCAGAGGAATCTTTGAATAACTTAGCTTGTTGCAAAGCATTTTGACCGGTCGTAGCGTCAAGAACCAACAAAACTTCATGCGGTGCTTCAGGTATTTCACGTTGAATAATGCGTTTCATTTTCTCTAATTCTTGCATCAAATTCACGTTATTCTGCAAACGTCCTGCTGTATCAACAAAAAGCACATCATAGTTTTCCTCACGCGCTTTTTCAACTGCAGCAAACACAACTGAAGCAGGATCTGCTTTTTCTTTACCTGAAACCACTGGTACATGGGCGCGTTCACCCCATTCCTGTAATTGCTTGGTTGCACCTGCTCTGAATGTGTCTGCAGCAGCTAGAAGGACTGATTTACCAGCTTTTTGATACTTACTTGCCAATTTACCAATAGTCGTTGTCTTCCCAACACCGTTTACACCAACAAATAAAATCACTGTTGTTTGTCCTTGAGGTGCAAAACTCATTGAAGCATCTTCATTGAGACCATCAGCTTCGTACAAATCGACCATTTTTTTAATGATCACATCACGGACATCTTCTTTCCGTTTAGCGTTCTTCAATTTAACCTCTTCACGAAGTTCATCGCTAATTTTAATGGCCATGTCAAAACCAACATCTGCACCGACTAAAGTTTCTTCTAATTCCTCAAAAAAATCTTCATCTACTGAGCGAAAATTAGCTAAAAATCGATTAAAACGATCCGCAAATCCTGTGCGGGATTTTTTTAAACCTTCGTCATAAATTTTTTGTTCGGTGATTTCTGTTTCTGTTTCTGTTT
>NZ_SDGY01000006.1:45756-61246 GCF_008107645.1 Leuconostoc litchii
GTTTCTGTTTCTGTTTCTGTTAATTCTGAAATATCATTTTTTTGTTTGTCAAGCGCTTCTTGCCAAATCTTTGCTTCTGTCTCATTAACTAACCCAACTTGTTCCATCATTGGTTGTGCAAGGGCTGATGTGCTTTCTGATGATGAATGGTTACGTTCACTAGTAGAAGCAGCGTCACTTGATTCAGACTCACGTAATATTTCTGTGGATTCTGATGCAGGCTGCTGTTCAACCGTTTCATTTTTCTTTTTACGGAAAATATCAAATAATCCCATTTATTTCTCTCCTAATCCAAATAAATCACATACTTCTAAACGATTACTTATGCTTTAACATATGATATCACTAAGAAACTGCTTCCGGTACTTTATCCAAATCAACTGCGACCATTTTAGATATTCCTGCCTCTTGCATCGTCACACCATATAATAAATTGGCATTCATCATTGTCCCTTTACGATGTGTAATGACAATAAACTGCGTATCGCCAGCAAAATCACGTAAAAATTTAGCAAAACGTCCAACATTTGTTTCATCTAAGGCAGCTTCCGCTTCGTCTAAAACAACAAATGGCACAGGACGTACATGTAAAATGGCAAATAATAATGTAATAGCTGTCAAGGCTTTTTCGCCACCAGATAATAAACTCATTTGTTGGAATTTCTTACCTGGTGGTTGTGCAGTAATATCAATACCAGTTGTGAGTAGATGTGATGGATCAGTCAGGCTAATTTCTGCACGACCACCACCAAACATTTTTGTATAAATATCTGAAAAATGATTAGCAACAGCGTCGAATGTTGCTTTAAAACGTACCTGTACTTCTTGATCCATTTCATCAATAGTTTGCAACAACGTCTCTTTAGCTACATTCAAGTCATCCCGTTGTTGTGTCAAAAATTCAAGACGTGTTTTTACAGCTTCATATTCCTCAATTGCGCCAAGGTTAACTTGACCTATTTCATCTAGACTACGTTTCACAAGTCTTAATTGTTCAGTTATATTTTGAAAATTCATCTCAGCTACTGTTTGATACAAAAATTCTACATCACCAATATCGTATTGTGTTAATAATTGTGTTTGTAAATTCTCTACCTGTGTCTGTAAACGAGCCAAATGAGCAGCAGATTGACTTTGTAACCCAACGGTACTTCTCAAGATATCTTGTTGTGTAGCAAATTGATCTTCCAAAGTAGTTATTTTGTCGGTTAAGCCAGTTATTGTTGTATTAATGCCATTATATTCATTTTGAGTTGTTTCAAGTTGACGTGAAATATCATCAATAAGTAATTGATTATCAACATTAGTTTGTGCAGTTGCCAACTGTTCATTTAAGGTAGTCAAACTTTTTTGTACAGTGTCGTATTCCTGTTGTAACTCTTCACGTTGGCTGTTAAAAATTTTTAATTGGCTACTAATACTATCAAATTGTGCCTTGATAGTTGCAAATTGAGTTTGCAAAGCCGATTGTTCTTCACGAGATGATTGCGATTGGACTGAAATTGCCTCCAGTTCATGAGATAGCACATCAGCCTGTTTTTCTTGCTTTAATTTTTGTTGCTCAATAGTGATAATTTTAGTATCGTATGTTTTAATCTGTTGCTGGAGTTCTTTCTGTTGACTATCGATTTCTTTTATTTCATATTGCAATGCCTGCACTGCACGTCCTTGTTGGTTAATGCCATCTTGCCTACGCGACAATTCATAATCAACTTTCTTAGTACTGTTTTGTGCATGCTGTAGTGCTTCTCTTGTAGTTACTAATTGCCCTTGTAATTGCTCAATATCAGAACGTTTTTGCTGTAAATTCTCTTCAAATTTAGTTGATTTAGTAGATAATTCTTCAGCACGTCGGCTCAACTTATCAATATCTGCCTGACGCCCCAACAGGGTTGTACCACGTTTTTGCGTTGCACCTCCTGTCATGGAACCACCAGCATTAACAATTTGTCCTGTTAAACTCACGACACGAAAGCGGAAATGACCTCGTTTGGCAATTTCAGTAGCAGCATCTAAGTTCTCAGCTAATACTGTAGTACCTAAAATGTAAGCTTTAATTGCTGACATTTCTTTAGGCATTTCAACTAGATCTGAAGCAATCCCTATAAATCCAGACATATTTTCGACTAGTTCAATCCCATTTAATTGACGTGGCTTTATGGTATCCATTGGTAAAATAGTCACACGACCAGCACGATTTTTGGTCAAATAAGAAATAACTTGCTTTGCTGTTGCTGTTTTATCTACAACCACTTGTTGTAGTACAGCACCTAATGCTGTTTCAATAGCTACTGTATAACGACTAGGAACTGTCAACAATTCAGCAACAACACCTTGAATACCTTTAAACTTAGCTAACACTTGTGGCTTCAATAATGCACGTACACCTTGATAAAAACCAGCATATTCATCTAGTGAATTGAGTGCATCTCGCTGACTACGAACTTTATTCAATTCGTCTAGCGCCTGATACCATTTTTGTTCCGCAATCTTGTAGTCTTTAGATGAGGTATCAAGTCGTTTCTGAAGTTCCACAACATTTTGTTCTAATGATTTAGTATTTAATATTTTTGGTTCATCTGGTTGATATTTTTCAAAATCTACTTGTAGTGTTGTTAATTTTTTTCTCTCTTCATCAATACGTGCATTCAAGATATTTTGTCGGTTCTTTAACTGATTTAAAAGCTTTTCATCATTTTTCCGCGTGTTGTTCAAGGTCGCAATATCTTGCATTGTTCGAATATACTCATGGCGATTTGTATCGATTTTTTCTTGTAAACCTTGTTGTAATTCAATTTGCAAAGTTGTATCAAATTGTGCAATTTTTGTCTGCACATTCGTTTTACTAAACTGTAAATTGCTTTTTTGCTCCATCAAATCGTTGATTTGTTTGTCTAACTGATGTAAACGATTTTTCAGATCAAGATTCTGTGTCTGCGCAGACAAAATATCTCTCTTCAATGTTGATATTTGTTGTACGCTTAAATTTTTAGCACCGATTAAACGTTCACGTTTTTGAGTACAATCAAGAATATTTTTTTGTAATTCATCACGTAATATTTGTGCACTGGTCCGTTCCTGGCGTTTGTCAGATAACTCCTTATTGATTACGTCAAGTGCAACCTTAGTCTGGTTAACTCGTTTATCATGTTCTTCAACCTCCTGTGTGGCTTTTGCAATTTGATTATTCAAATCATGAATTGATAGGGCTAACCGCGCTTTATCCAAAGTGTCGAAACGTTCTTTTTGTGCTAAATAATCGGTTGCCTCAGCAGCCTGTTGGGCTAATGGGTCGACCCGATTTTTGATTTCGTAAATAATGTCTGCCACTCGTGATAAATTATCACTAGTTTGTGTCAGCTCTTTTTGTGCTTTGTCTTTATTTTGCTTGTACTTATAAACACCAGCAACTTCTTCGATAATACCCCGTCGTTCTTCCGGCTTTGCATTAAAAATACTTTCAACACGTCCTTGCGATATTATTGAAAAACTTTCTCGTCCTAATCCTGTATCCATAAATAATTCATGAATATCACGTAACCGGCTTTCAATACCATTAATTTGGTAAGAACTTTCACCTGACCGATAGAGTTTTCTCGTAATACGAATCTCATTAAAATCGGATTGTACATAGTGATCCGAATTATCAAAGGTTATTGAAACTTCTGCACGATTTAAAGCACCACGTTTATCCGTACCACCAAAAATAACGTCGGACATTTTCGTCCCACGTAAATCTTTGGCAGATTGCTCACCCATCACCCATTGAATGGCTTCAATGATGTTTGATTTTCCTGAACCATTTGGCCCAATAATACCGGTCATTCCTGGCATTAATTCAATCATTGTCTTGTCAGCGAATGACTTAAATCCGCTAATTTCAAGTGATTTCAGTTTCATAAGTTGACATTATCTTCCAGTAATTTTAGCGCCGCTCGTGCTGCAGCTTTTTCAGCATCTTTAATCGATTTTCCTTCTCCACGAGCTAATTCCTTGCCATCTGCCGAGACACTAGCCTCAAACAATTGTGTATTATCTGACATTTGTTTTTCTTTTTCAGTATGATAATCGATATCAACTGAACCCTTAATTTGCAATCGTTCTTGCAATCGACTCTTAAAATCAATGAAGCGGTCGAAGAATCCTGTATCAATTGCAGCAAATAATGTTTGGTTTAAAAACTTTCTGACATTATCGGCCCCTTGATCAAGATATAGGGCACCGATAAAGGCTTCCCAGATATCTTCAAGGAGAGAATCACGATCACGAGCCCCACTCATTTCTTCGCCCTTACCAAGTCGAATACCTTCATTTAAACGTACCATACGTGAAAAATGGGCAAACGACCTTGTTTGAACCATCGCAATACGCATCTCTGTCAGTTGGCCTTCATGCCAATCTGGATATCTTTTAAATAAATACTCAGCAACTAGCATCTGCATAACAGAATCACCGAGAAACTCCAGACGCTGATAATCACGACTCTTGTCTTCAGGGTGCTCGTTGAGGTAATTGCGTTGTGTGAGGGCTTCCATTAATAAGCTCTCATCATTAAATACAATATTAAATTTTGTTAAGATGTGTGATTTAAAACTATCTTGTGACACATTATTTTCCTTTTAAAGCGTAGTCTATGTTCTATTATATCAAAAAAGTGACTACACTTTCCGAAAAGTTACAGTCACTATCTTTTGAAATACGAAATAAATATTATAATTCAGATTTTTGACGCACAACATCAGCAATTGCTTCAGCGTATTTTTCGACCAACTCTTGTGTTGGTGCTTCAACCATTACTCTCAATAAAGGTTCTGTACCAGATGGTCGAACCAATACGCGACCATCTCCTGCCATTTGTGTTTCTATTTCGGCAATTTTAGCAATAACATCTGGATCATGCTGAATTGCAACCTTATCATTAACCACGACATTCACTAACTTCTGTGGATAAATTTGTACAGGTGCGGCTAATTCGGATAATCTTTTGCCCGTTTCCTTCATAACATACAATAGTTGCAAAGCAGTTAACAAGCCATCTCCAGTTGTTGCCCAATCTCTGAAAATAATATGTCCAGATTGTTCACCGCCAAGATTATGATCAGATTTAATCATTTCTTCCATCACATAACGATCACCGACGGCTGTTTTAATACTAGTCATCCCATTTTCAGCCAATGCTTTGTAAAAACCAATGTTACTCATCACAGTTGATACAACAGCATTGTGTTTGAGGCGCCCTTGCTCATTTAAGAACTTTCCAGTGATAAACATAATTTTATCACCGTCAACGATGGCGCCATTTTCGTCAACAGCAATCAAACGATCACCATCGCCATCAAAAGCCAGTCCTGCTTGAACATCATTTTCTTTGACAAGTTCTGCGAGTCCGCTGGGGTGCGTTGATCCTACGCCATCATTGATATTTAAACCGTTAGGTTCTGTACCTAATGTCACAAAATCCGTCCCTAGGTCTGCAAACAATCTTGCTAGTAAACCACTGGTAGCACCATTAGCACCATCTAGAGCAACTCTCATACCATTAAGATCTGTTGGAATTGTTTTCTGTAAAAATTCTAAATACTTTTGGACCCCTTCTGGATAATTATTAACTACGCCAAGACCCTCAGCACTGGGTCGTGGTAAGCTGTCTTCTGATTCATCGAGCAATTGTTCAATTTCAAACTCTAGTTGATCAGATAACTTAAAACCATCATTTCCAAAAAACTTGATTCCATTATCTGCTGCTGGATTATGCGAAGCAGTAATCTGCACCCCTGCATCTGCTTCTAAGTTTTGGACTAAGAAAGCTACAGCTGGTGTTGTAATTACACCCAAACGTAACACATCAATTCCTACAGATAAAAATCCCGCAATAATTGCCTGTTGAAGCATTTCTCCAGAAATACGTGTATCACGTCCAACAATAACGACTGGTTTTTTGTCATTGTTATTGGCATGTTTTGTCAAAATCGCACCACCTGTGCGACCTAAACGAAAAGCCAGTTCAGGCGTAAGTGTTTTGTTGGCAACACCTCTGACACCATCTGTTCCAAAATATTTAAGATTAATTTCTGACATATCTACTGTCCTTCAGTTTTTGATGTTGTACTTGTACTACTCTCTGTACTACTAGTACTGCTTGTTGAGGTAGTTGAAGTTGATGATGAACTACTACTAGAAGATGACGTACTCGTAATCGACGACGTACTACTAGTCGTTGTTGGGGTAATAGTCACCTTCACACTTGTCACGTTATATTCAACTATTCCTGTCTGTACAGGAACTTTAATCGTGCGAGTAGTTTTACTACTAATATCTGTCACATCTACGGGTATATTAATAGTGTCTATCGATTTAAGTATATCAGATGATCCATAGGCCGTCACCGTTTTTGGATCAAATGTAACGCTATAGTCATCACTGTTACCATTTTTTATTGTTGCACTCAAATTTAACTTTTTACTATCTTCCGGCTCAACATCTAATGTAATATTAGCTGTTTTATCACTGAAATTAACTTCAACTGCATTGCCATCTTTATCACGCGCAACTAATTGAACAGATTGTGTAATAGACTTCTTGACATTATTGTCCAATGTGACTTTAGCATCGATATAACTAACCGCCTCAATATTTGCCTTAGGACCTGAAATAGTTACGTTTTTCGGATCTGATACCGTATCGTTTACTGCATATCCTGTTGCAACTTTACTCTTATCAAAATTAACTTGTACCGGTAATTTTGCTGATTTCTTTTGGGCAATAGTAACAGTAACTGTTTGTGGTGTTATTGTAGAAGTTAATGAAGAATTCACACCTCTTAAAGCAACTTTCACATTGTGTTTTCCCACACCTAAACTACGTAAATCGACGCTCGCTTGTATATCATTATGACTCTGTGCAGCAGTCACTAGTGGACCTGATCCTTCAATACCAACTTTAACTGTGGAGGGAGCACCAATAACAACATACTTATCAGAATCAACTTGTAGGTTCAGTGGCACTTTCAAGGTTGCTCGTTTCTCCGGAATTAATGTCGAAAAATTTGTAGAACCACCACTGCTTGTCGAAGTTCCTTGCTTAGTACTAGAAACATATGTGGCAAGTAATATAGCGATTACCAGCGAAACCACCAAATTAACGATTTTAGACTGTCCAATCTTTTTCATTTAGAACGTCCTCCAATCTTTTGCCACCAATGATTATCAGTTCTTTCTTCAACTTGCACTAAGAACTGATGTTCAAAAAAATTCATATATGATTCTTGATCCATATTTCTCAGTAAATCGCCAGCCTGTGTAATCGAAATCTCTCCAGTTTCTTCAGAAACAACAACTGTAATGGCATCACTGGCTTCACTAATTCCCACGGCAGCACGATGACGTGTTCCTAACTCCTTCGGAATACGTGTACTTTCTGATAACGGTAAATAGGCTGCCGCAACAGCAATACGATCATCATCAATAATGACAGCTCCATCATGTAATGGTGTATTAGGAATGAAAGTATTGATTAGTAATTGGCCAGTAATATAAGCATCTAACTTAATACCTGTTTTAATATATTCATCTAAACTACCATCACGCTTTATCGTAATTAACGCGCCAATTCTACGCTTAGACATATATTGTAGAGCGTCGTCTAAACTTTTGATGAGTTGATGTTCTTTAGAATTATCAATGCGTGCACGTCGAATCACAAGACGGCGTCCTAAACTCTCTAATCCACGTCTGATTTCCTGTTGAAAGACAACAACAACAGCTATTGGTGCCCACGTAATTAACTGATCCATAATCCACGAAACAGTTACCAAACCAATGTACCAACTAACTACTTTGACTAGAATAACAATACCTACACCAAACAGTATCTGTAATGCACGTGTACCTTCCACAAATTGAATTAATTTATATAGTAAAAACCAAATAATAGCAATATCAATTACGTGCATTAAATTATTGAATGTAAAATATACTAATATGTTCATAATTAACTACTCTTCATCCCTTCCTGCTAAAGCAGCTGTTTCAGCATAATTGATAAATTGTCTAATATTTATACCGGCTTGCCTAGTAATACGTTGTTGTTCATAGAGTTGTTGAATTGTTTCTCGTTCTACATTCAAAGCCTTTATCTCTAACTCCATTCGATATTTATCGTCCAACTCACGCTGTCTAGGTGAATCAGGATGGCGTTCTTTTTCAATTTGATTACGATAATAAATAATTAAGTCATACGCTGCTTGACGTTCCATTCGATGTGAAACCGTATCACCTGTATACTTTGCCATATAGTCAGATAAAGATTGAATTGCTTCTTTAGCCATTTCACGATTTGCCATAGAACTCTCTGCTTGAAACTGATCTGTTGTTTCATCTGATAGCCAAATACGAATACTCCTCAGTGTCCGACGCCATAGTATGATAATCCATTGTGTAGACAAATGATAATGCTTATTAGATTCAATCATATTTTCTAAGTGGTCTAACTTTCGATTTTGTGAAGAGTATGTTAACGTTGAAATTTTTTCATCGGCAAGCAGCTGTCGCAAACAGTTACGTTGCGCCTCTAAAGCAATATGACGTAATTCTCGACCATCTTCAATATTAATTTGATGATTATTTTTTTGATTCAATTGTTGATATATTTGATCAACTATCTTTTGTTTTCGACTAATCAATTCGTAGACAATAATTCTATTCTTATCGTTTTGTTGCTCCCTAAGAACTTGTATACCGACACGAATAGAAAAAATACGCGCCTGTGCTTCAGTCAAATCATTTTTAGATTCATGTGTATCTGACGAATCAACTTCTCCTACTTCAGGTTGGGTAAAATCATGTGTTGTACGTTTCTTAGTAACAATTGGTAACATGATTGTTGCAACCAAAAGACTCATAATTACAACAACAGCTGCCACGAATACCAGTAAATTTCGTTGCGGAAATGTTGATCCATCGGCAATCGTTGCGGGTACTGTTAAAACAGCAGCCATCGTAACCGCGCCGCGAACTCCAGTCAATCCTGAAATAATTGCAGTCTGAAAAGAGATTGTCCGCTCTTTATGTTTTAGGTGATAAGTAATTTGAGAACCATATGCCCAGAAAGTACGTATGGCAAAGATAATAAACCACACTGCTACACCATAAAAGATTGCCAAGCCAGTATGTACTTGCGTGCTTCGCACAATACTATCCATTGCAACAGGTAGCTCAATCCCCAACAATATGAAAATCGTACCGTTTAGCAAGTAAACAAAAACTTCCCACGTACGAACCGTGACAATATTAATTTCAGGTGATCTTTCATTAACATGTTGGTCACTTAAAATTTTTGAAATAATCCCACCAGCTACTACAGCAATAACACCTGATGAATGAAAAATATCTTCGGCAACCCAATAAATAACAAAAGGCATCAACAGCGTCACTACAGTATGAAACACCACGTCATTTAATCCTACACGATCAAAAGAATCACGTAACCAACTAACAAAACTTCCTAAAACAAGTCCAATAGCTAAACCAACAATTGTCATCCAAAAGAAATTTCCAACAGCCTCGCCAATTAAAAAGGTACCTGCAACAGTCGCCTTGATAGCCGTATTAAAACTAACTAGTCCACTAGCATCGTTAATCAAACTTTCTCCAGCAACAATGTGCATCACATTCTCAGGTAATTTAACACGTCTGGCAATGGCTTGAACCGCCACAGGGTCAGTCGGTGAAATAACCGCTGCCAAAGCTAAAGCCACTGATTTAGGTAATTGTGGCATCAACAGATGCATAAAAAATCCACCAACTAAGGTTGTCAATATCACTAAAATAATAGAGTTCCCTAAAATTGGCCCTCTTAATTCCCATAACTCACGCTTTGGAAAACGCCAAGCATCATTAAACAACAACGGGGCAATAAATAGTAGCATAAACCACGCCGAATCCACTTCCACATATATACCAAAAGCTAAAGCTAAAAATATTCCAATCACAATTTGAAACAAGCTAATTGGAATTTCAGGTATAAAATGTGAGACAACATTAGACACAGTTACCGCCACAATTAATATTACAATTAATTCTAGTAGTGCCATGGCTTATCGCTCTCCCATTATTCTAACTTCCGTTTCCAAGTGCACACCAAATTTGTTATAAACAGTTTTTTGCACATAGTGAATTAAATCTTCATAGTCGTTCCCTGTACCATGGTCGACATTCACCATGAAACCAGCATGCTTCTTTGACACTTCAATTCCACCGCGACGGACTCCTTGTAAATTGGAGTCCATGATTAATTTGCCAGCAAAATAACCTTCTGGTCGTTTAAAAACCGAACCATTAGACGGATAATTTAACGGCTGTTTATTAGCCCTTTTGAAATTATTTTCATCCATATGACGCTTGATTACACTGTAGTTATCAGCAGTTAAATCAAATGTTGCACTAAGAATAATACCGCCATTTTGTTGAAAAACTGATTGCCGATAGCCAAATGCTAACTCATTTATACCAAATGTTTGTAACGTACCACTTGGCATTAATGCAGTTACACTGGATATAACCATATCTGCTTGTCCGCCATAGGCGCCCGCATTCATAAATACTGCACCACCGACTGTACCTGGGATACCAGCACCCCATTCTAGACCACTTAACTGATTTTCCAATGCTTTTTCAGCGACCCAAATTAAGTCAGCGCCTGCCGCAGCTGTGATACTGTTTTTGTCAACTGTGACTTCTTTTAAATCCTGTAACAAAATTGACAAGCCACGTAATCCGCCATTGCGAACAATTAAATTAGATAAACGACCGAAGACATGCACCGGAATAGCTAGTTTTTGTGCCCAATTAACTAACAATTGTAATTCCTGAATATTTTTTGGTATTGCCAAATAGTCAACTAAACCACCCGTCTGCGTATAAGCATATGGTGCTAATGATTGATTTTCTAATATTTCAATATTTCCTAATTGCATTTAATTCTTTCTCCAAGTCCATATATACTATTTTACCAAACTTTAGTAGCACTTTAAAATGATGTTAAAATACATGTTTTTAATAAAAAATTCAAAATAAAAAGCGCTGTGGCGCTTTATCAAAGTATTATGAAAACCACAGACTAATTTCATATTCTGCTGCAGTAATACTATCTGATCCATGAACAATATTTTTGATCGCATCACCTGACCACTCACGTCCTAAATCACCTCGTATTGTGCCAGGAGCCGCTAAAGTTGGATTAGTTTCTCCCATAAGCATTCGCCAACCGGTAACAATATTTGTTCCTTCGCCAATCATTGCTACAACAGGACCTGAAGTCATATAGCGTACCAAAGAAGGATAAAAAGGTTTGTCCAGATGTTCAGCATAGTGCTTAGCTAACAATTCATGCGTCGGTCGTACCATCTTTATTGCCGTGATAACATATCCTTTATGCTCAATTCTCTGGATAATTTCACCGATTTTACCTCGCGCAACACCATCAGGTTTAATCATCATAAAAGTTCGTTCTACCATCTGTGTCTCCTTGCAAACATGTTCTTAATTTAATTGTACACACAGATGAAACCGTTTACAACACTATTTATGAGATGCTCTTTTTACATCCTTAGGACGATATTCTATCGCCATTCCCTTTAGGATATTGCGCAGATAACGATCCCCAGCAGGCTTATAATTACGATGATCAGGTCGACGTAATATCGCACTCAATTCACTGTTGGAAATTTTAATGTCTGCCGATTTCAAAAAACTAATTAAATCATCACTTGTATAGCCCATTGCAATTTTTAATTTTTTAATGACAACATTGTTAATAGCCGCATCATTAACCATATCAAATGTTGGTGGCACAGGCTTCAAATCAGCACCAATTTTTTCACCACGTTGCGAAATAATTAGCCCATTCATAAATGACTCCAGTATTTCTCTATCAACCTTTTCGTCACGTTTAGTATCTTCTGCTTGTTTTGTCAGCAACACATGCAGCTGTTCTTCATCAATCGTTAAACCACCAAATTGGAAAATTTTAATCATGTCAGTATTTTTGATATTTAATGCATATCGTAAACGAATAATTATATCATTATTATTAAGTGGCATTCTTGTAAAACCTTATTAAACAGTAATAAATGTCAGCTAGCGCTGCAAACATATTAACTATTTTTCCTTTGTTTTCTTTTTTAAAAACAATTCTAAAATAGAATCGCTCAATGTACATACGTTTAATTATACCATACAAAAAGACTGGCTCGAATTTCTGCCAGTCTAAACAACTTGAGTATATTTAGTTTTCTGAAGGTTTTTTCTTATCTTTCAATGCATCTTTAACAGCTTCAACATCATCATGCGCAACGTCTCGAATTTTCTGCACATCATCTTTTGCTTCGCCTTTAATATTTTGCACTTTACCTTCTATTTCACGTGTTTTATCACCAGTAATCTTGCCTTCGATTTCTTTCGTTTTGCCAGCTAATTGATCCTTTGCATTATCAAACTTTTCTTCAAATGACATATTGTTCTCCTTCAATCTTATCTAATTCAGTGTGGTAAGTATAACGTAATTGTATGCATATTTAAAACAATATGCATATATAATAAATTTTAGAATTGAAATAGATCATTTGGATGAATGTACAGAAAATTGAATGCTACTTTCAATAAAAATGACCTTTTTGGACTTTTCGAGTTTTAATGTGACTATTCAAAGTAGGTAATTCATAGCTTATAATTTCTGTAACATTCTGATTTTTATTGATAACTTTATAAAACTCTTGAAACTGCCAATCCCAATATGAATTATAAAAAGATTGTTCATTATGATCAAATAACATCATCCCTGTTTCAGTTAATTCATTGTTCATTCGCTGCCAATAAATTTCTATTTTTTTATGAGTTCCAATGAATCGATTAGTTATTGGATCTCCCTTATCATCATAAATCACTTGTTGCACTAACCCAGTACTCCTGAAATGATCAACACTAACAATTTTTTGATATTTGTCATAATTATATGTTGTTTGTACACCAAGGTCTTCGTTGGCTAAAAATATTTTATTAACTATTTGATCATTAAAATTTTTAAATTCGAATTGATGCTCTCCAGAAACTGAACTATAATTTAAAATTTGATATTTTGAGAAAGGTAAATTTGTTAATTCAATATGTCCATTACGATGACGCGTAAAATCATACAAATTCACTTCGTTCTCTCGAGACTCATAAATAATATCTGAAGTCCACGTTATGAACAAGACGGACTCCGTTTGACGATTTTGCCAACTTTCAAGTTCTTCATTTATTTCTTTAGCTACAACTATTTTCATAATCAATAAATCTTTTCTAACAGTTTTTCCCATAGATGCCATACATTTCTGTCACTATATTTTTTTATAGCATGTTGGCTGTTTACAGAATATTTTTGCAAAGTATCTTCTTTGTTTTTAAACAATTCAACAATTCTTATGGACAAGTATTTTACATCATTAGCAGTAATTAGTTCTCCATTAACACGATTTTCAATGATATCGTCAGGACCATAATCAATGTCGTAACAAATTGAGGGGGTCTTTCCTATTTGTGCCTCAAAAAGAACCATCGGTAAACCTTCATGAACCGATGTCAATAAATGTAATTTGGCATCCGACATACGTTTCTTCATTTTTTCATTGTCAGTAAAGCCTTTGAGTTTTACAAACTCCTGAGCATTTTCCTTATCAATTAATGCTTGCAATTTAGTTTTTTCAGCCCCTTGACCCCATATTTCCAAATGTATTGAAGGTATGCTCTGTCGGGCAAATATTATCGCCTTTATTGCATGATCAACTTGCTTGGTTTGATCAAGTCTGGCTGAAACAATAACCAAGCCATCTTCTTTATCTTCCCAGTTAATTTTGTGATATTGTTCAATATCTTGTTTAGAAAACCAGTTTTCGGGAATAGTATAAACATTTGATTTCTCTTTTCGTCGAAACAAATCTATATCTTGTTTTTGTCTTGCGGTTAGAGCAATTATGCCACTATATCTTTCTTGGTTTAGAATAGGATAACTATATCCTATTCTTACTGGCTGATGATCTAAAGTAGAGTTTACCTGAATATTATGCAACTGAATTAATAACTTAGTATTAGGTCTTTGATTCAATCGACTAATTTTAGCAATAGTATTCGTGTTAAACAAATCAGAAATGATCAAATAATGTTTATTATTCGAAGTATAATAAATTAAGCCTTCCAGCATTAAATCATTTACATTGTTGAAAACCTGCACTTCATTATTATCACGAATCCAATCAATTCGGCGAATATTATTAGAACTTTGAAAATGGTAAATAATTTTTTTAATACCATTACTACTAAAATGTTCTCTCCGTGCAACATACAATTTGTTTTTGACACTGTCATAACTAAAATAAGAAAAAGTTGACAAATATCCTCTCCAATCATAAGAATCAGTGCGTATCGGGTTGTGGTTTTTATTATAGTAAGTAACACTCAACAATCGACCATCCGGATATAGCCGCCACACAAAATATGACTGATTAGGACTAATACCTCTTCTGTTTTCAAAATCAATCGTATATTGTTTTTCTTTCTGCATTATAAATTTTTTCAAAGCGTTTTGCTCATTAACAAAAATATTATCTGCTAATATATCTGTTAGATCAAGAAAGTTAATGATTTGATTTGGAAAATGATGCGCTAAATAATAACGATTGGTTATAAAATAATTTGTTGTAATAACTGTTGTATTAATGTTATGTTGTTGAAATAACTCCATTCTCTTATTAACAGCGTAACTAGCGCCTGATAATGCTTTTGCATAATACGTATTCAAAAAAATAGCTTCCATAATTGTTTGTTTCCTATGTACAAGAATCCATTTACTTTTAATGGATTCTTTTATTGTGTTCAGTACTAAAAATACTTAATTTTTACGTCTTTTAAAGCTGACTCCGATAATACTCCCGATAATGCTCAACAACGATAACCAAATACTACTATTCGTATTGTTGGCGTTGGTATCTGGTAATTTACCATTTTCTTGCCTATTCTCCGTTATACTTTTAGTTGTATTTTTTGAGGTGCTCTCAGAAACACTTTCTGGTGTGCTTTCAGGAACACTTTCCGGCGTACTCTCGGGAACACTCTCTGGCGTGCTCTCAGGAACACTTTCCGGTGTGCTCTCGGGAACACTTTCTGGCGTGCTTTCGGGAACGCTTTCTGGCGTGCTTTCAGGAACACTTTCTGGCGTGCTTTCGGGAACGCTCTCTGGCGTGCTTTCGGGAACGCTTTCTGGTGTGCTCTCGGGAACACTTTCTGGCGTGCTTTCAGGAACACTTTCCGGCGTACTCTCGGGAACACTTTCTGGTGTGCTTTCAGGAACACTTTCCGGCGTACTCTCGGGAACACTCTCTGGCGTGCTCTCAGGAACACTTTCCGGTGTGCTCTCGGGAACACTTTCTGGCGTGCTTTCGGGAACGCTTTCTGGTGTG
>NZ_SDGY01000007.1 GCF_008107645.1 Leuconostoc litchii
CGCACAAAAGATTTAAATCTTTTGTGCGGGATTACTTTTATATACGATAAAAAATTTATTCAAATGACGCCCACAGTTTTACAATAGCTTGTACACCTTCATCCCCATGTTTTTGATTTAATTTATCAAATAATTGTTCAGCCAGTTGTGCATTAGGTAATTCGATATCCATTTCTTTTGCGGCATCTAATGCTATCCTTAAGTCTTTTAGTAAGTGTTTTACATAAAATCCCGGCGTATAATCCTCTTGAAAAATACGTGGTATATAATTATCGACAGACCATGATTCTGCCGCTCCTTTACGCCAAACATTGTATGCACTTTCTAAATCCAAGCCTGCCGCTTTTGCATATACTAAAGATTCAGCCATTGTAACAACAGTTGCAGCAACACCTATATTATTGCTCATTTTCATATGTTGCCCCTTACCAGCGGATCCTGCTAAAACAATTTGCTGCCCCATAATGCTTAATACAGGTTTAATTTCATCGAGAACACTTTGCTCACCGCCAACCATAATTGTCAACGTACCATTCTTAGCACCAATATCTCCACCTGAAACGGGTGCGTCTAACACTTGAAAACCTAAATCTGTACCTGTTTGTGCAAGTTGTTCAGCCAGACGTGGCGTGGACGTTGTCATATCAACCAAAATTGCACCTGTTTGGGCACCAGAAAAGACACCGTTTTCTCCAACCCATACTTCTTCAACATCTTTCGGATACCCTACCATTGTAAAAGTCACATCCGAATTTCGTGCCACTTCAGCTGGTGTATCTTTCCAAACAGCACCATTAACCAATACTTCATTTGCCTTATTTTTAGTACGATTAAAAACTGTTACATGATACCCTGCACGCAATAAATTATTAATGATGCCAGTGCCCATGACACCAGTTCCAATAAACCCTATATTCATTTTTAATCCTCCTTATAGCAAAAGCATCACAACAATGTGCAATGCTTTTATCATATTATTTTATATTGATTAATTGTTGGATAGTTTTTAAAACACCGTCATGATTATTATCTGATAGCGCCTCGTTAAAACATCCAGTTACACTTGCATCCGGCATTTTGTATGGCATACCAACAGCACGTAACATTTCTAAATCATTTCCCCCATCACCAAAGGCCACAACATCAGACAAATCAATAGCATAACTATCTGCCAGCATTTTTAATCCTGCAGCTTTATTAACACGAGCTGGAACAATATCAATAGCCCCCGTTCCAGTTTCTGTGATGTGTACGTCATCGTTAAAGAATTGTCGAGCATCTCTATAGAATTTTTGCTCATCAAAATTTGTCCAACTCATTGTAACTTTATAAATGGGTTCCTTAATTTCACTTACTTCCGTGAATTTTTTGACATACTTAAAATACTTAAAATAGCGTTTATTACTTTCAATGCTTATATTACTAGGTAAATACGCCGTATCATCAGTAGAATAAACTAAACCACGGTTTGGACGCTGACTATAATGATTCAAGAAATACTGAATTTGATGCAATGTACTCTGAGAAAGGGCATTTGAGAATAATACTGTACCATCACTTCTGACTACACGAGCACCGTTATTAGTAACAAAATTTAAACGTTCGCTGAGAAAATTCTTGAATAAAATATTAATTCTTTCTTGATGCACGCCTGTAGCAATTGTAAACTCAATTTGCTTGGCCTTCAGCTCACGTAATACCTCACGAAACAGCTCTTGATTAAATTTTTTATCATCCTTTAAAAATGTGCCATCTAAATCCGTTGCTATCAGCTGAATAGTCACTGTTAGAGGTTCCTTTACTATCTACTAGTCTGTATGCTATTTATTCTACCCTGATAAAATGTCTATAGCAAATTTAAACTTTGGGTATTTTGGAAATAATGTTTCACGTGAAACATTAAAAGTTAAGCTAATATTTGTTGCGCAATCCAAGCGGCTTCTCTTAAAATAACTGTGTTAACGCCTGGCCGCGGAATCACGGTACCAAACCACTTCTTTCCTTCGAGTGGAATACCATAAATATACAAATTTTGCATACGTTCACCTGTTTTAGTGATTACTTCAAGTGTGCGCACATCTGCATTCGCTGCTCCTAATCTATAAGTTGATCCATCTGTACGAGTCCAAACAGCCGCTGATAAGATACCTTGATTACGCAAATTAATGATTAAAGAATTAACGGATAAATCAATATTTGTCGCTCCTACACGTGCGTCAACAAGTGCATTACCATAAACTTTATTACCACGGGAATCACGTGCAACAAATTTTTTATCATCAGTTATTACTTGTAAATTAGCGCCCATGATTTCTGCTATACCAGCTTTCATCAAAGCGCGTAGTTGCTCAACTCGTTGTAGTGGTGGTCCAACCGACAGCATCACATCTAATGGTTTAAAATAACGCAAAAATAACTCATACTCATCAGCAGAAAAATATTCATGCTCTACAACAAAACGAATACGATCTCTTAAATCTCTTAAAATGTCAAAAGCACCGGCAAATGGGGCTTGCTTATTGCCTAAACGGGCATCTTGAATATCAAATGCTAAATACTGCATCATCCAGTCTTGATAATTAATATTTATCGGCAGATTTTTAGCTGGTTGTCTAATTTCATTAATATCAAATGCTGGTTCATCAATTAATCCGAAGTCTGCCGCCGTAGCATTCAAATCACCAGAACTTAATAAGGCTTGTTTTAGTGCCTGTGCCTGATCATAGGTTAAATTAACCGCTGGGCTATCAATTCTATTCAACAGATGCTTATACGTTAATTCTTTAACAAGTAATTTTTCAAAATCACTATATTTTATTTGCCCATGCCCTGCAGCTCGTAACGCTTCCAAAGCTGGCAACGTGAAGAACGTGGGTTCATACACCTCACTAGTATCTTTTTCATTACGTCCTCGTGCATGCAACGGCACACCACTACGTGATCCAGCAATAATATGAGGCTCTTTACCAGAAGGATGGTATATTAATTCACCATCCACTTCCCGACTAAAATAGCCCCCTTTTCCAATTGACAGGCCGGCCATATAATCATAGAAACTCAAACCTAAGCCCCGAATAATAACAGTATCATTATTTGTTAATTGTGCTAAATTGGCTTCTGCAGGGTGCATCGGTGGCAAATATTTTAAGTTATTTTCACTAGCAAATAACTTAAAACCAGCCTCTTCTTCTGTTAATTCATTACTAACATGTCCTAAAGCTAAAACAACTTGATTAGCTAAAATTTGTGTGCCATCAGATAAAATCACTTGGTATTTTGTACCAATTGAATTAATGTTATTGACATTTTGTTTTGTAAAATTCAACGTTTGGTTACTACGAAGTCGCTTTTGTAACCACTCAAAATACCATGCTGCATATATACCCATCATCCCCCTAGTCGCAAAATCACTGGGCGCTGTAAGATGTGAGATTTCTGCTAAATAGGCATCATCAAACTCCTTGTGTTTGGCTAAAAAATCAGCTGCATCCGATTGTAACCATTGGAATAATGTTGGTCCGTGTAAAGGTTTACCGACATGTTCGATTGTATCATCAGTGAATAAGGTCACTTGATCAATAAACGTGTTCATCAGAAACAATTTGTTTTGCGGAATAAAAGGATCCCACACACGCCCACCAATAACGTATGGGTCGAATATTTGAACATCCAGTTGAATACTGTCATCAGCTAGATTAATCAAGCGTTCAGCAACCGCTAAACCACGCGGTCCTGCACCAATGATTGCTACTTGCATTATTTCTTTTCTCCTGAACGTTTAATCAATAAAATACATTTATATTACTATTTAGTTATCCATTATTATAATTGTTTCTCACAATATTTTCAAAATAGTTACTATATACCAACTCTACAGATTTTCAAAGCATAAAAAAGGCAGCCCTTTGGCTGACCTAGCTTAAATATACTTAATCACTGGCTAATCAATGTCATCAAGATTGGCACAACAATCAAACTAAGTATTGTGGATTCAGTAACCATAATTGCTGCATAATCTGCATCTGCACCGTATAAACTGGCGACTACCGGGGCATTTGTCATCACAGGCATCGCCGACTGGAGAATAAACACTTGCTTCATTAAGTGTGGTACATCAGCCTTCCACAATAGAAAAAACATGACCACTGGTGCTAAAATAAAGCGGCCAAACAGAATCCCCAAACTGTACTTATTCAGTTTAATATTCTTTACCCCTGCCCGTTCTACGGCAATGCCAATGAAGAACATCGAAAGCGGTACCGTCAAATTGCCCATATACTGTAAATCAGACACAACAAAATTGGGTAATTTAATATCTAACCAAACTAATATAACACCTAATATAAAGCCAAGTAATGGTGGTGAAAAAACCTTTGACAGAGTCGCTTTGATGTCAAATTTCCAAGCCCCTTCACCATCACGCTGAATAAGATATGTACCTAATGTCCAAAAAAATGTTGTATTAACCATGTAATAGACTAACACATACGGTAAACTTTTCACACCAAACAATGCCATGTTAATTGGTAATCCTACGAAAACCGTATTGGAATTAAAAAACATTGATTGAAAAAGTCCGCGTCGGTTTTTTCTGATTCCTAAAGCTCTTGCAAAACCAACAGAGATAGCAAATAAAACAATCATTGAAATAATCGGAAATTTGATATTTGGTAATAACTGAATCAACTCTCCTTTAGTAAAATCATGCGTTATGGTATTAACCATATACATTGGTAACGCTATCTGCGTCACAATACGTGCAATAATTTGTCCACTCTTATCAGTAAACCATTTCGCACTAGCTAAACAATAACCAATGGCAACCATCACTAAAATTACCAAAACACCTTGTATACTCTGTAAAAATACGCCCAAAACACTGCCCCATATGTGAGAATTTTTTAATTTATTTACATAATATCATATCATTTCCTTCTTTTTATTGCATCACGTCTACGACTAATTGTCTGTACTTATTTTTTCAACATTATGTAAAAAACATTTACATATAAATGTCTTAATAAATTCTTTAACATTCACATAGTTATCAAAAGTTATCCTCCAGCTGTTTATTGTCAATGTTTTTCGTTTTTTTAATAACAGGTTCCTTAACAAGTTATCCACATATCCACAAGTTGTGAACTTTACGTTGTGGATAATGTTTATAAACAACCTCAATTGTTGTCCTTTCACCTTTTAGTCTGTGCATAACAATGTTTATTTGTGGATAACCCACACATTTGTTCGTCTTAATATCAACAGTCTTCTTTTTTTCTTGTCCACAACTGTTGATATTCTCTAAAGTTGTCGTTTGCCTGTGGAAAACTTTTTTTCTTATTGTTATAATTATCTTTGCTACTTCTTCTATACTAGAAAAGCCGTCGGTTCAAACCATGATTTGCGTTAAATATGATTAATGTAATATCGTCATTTTTGACTTGAACCATATATTAGGAGAGATATTCGTGACAAAACCAATAACTAAAGAAGAATTATGGTCAAAAGTACAAGCTGAATTTTTTACCAAACTCGGTCGTGTGACTTTTTCTACCTATATAGAACCACTTAAACCATTGACACTGGAGGAAACTAGCCTAACACTAGAAGTCCCAAGTGATATGGCACAGGATATTATTGATCAATGGGATAGTGAATATTCTATGGATTTTGTTCAATTTGCCATGTCTATTGCTGATGGCTTCATTAAGCCAGACTTAAAAGTCGCCGAAGATAAACCAGCACATATAGCAACGCTTTCGGATAATTTATCTTTCACAAGAGAATCTGATTTGAATCGAGATTTCACTTTTGAAAAATTTGTTATTGGCTCTGGGAATGAAAATGCTTATGCTGTCGCACGTGCCGTCGCTGATGAGCCAGGGCAAGTCTATAATCCATATCTTATTTATGGTGGTGTTGGTTTAGGGAAAACTCATTTGATGCAGGCCATAGGCAATGCTTATGCTGTATCAACACCAAGTGCACATATCAAATATGCCACAGCAGAAGATTTTTTGAATGACTTTACTGAATCATTACGAGCAGGGGATGGAGCTACAGCAGCATTTAAACAGGAGTATCGTTCGGTTGATTTACTACTAGTTGATGATATTCAATTCTGGTCAGGCAAAGAAAAAGTCCAGGAAGAATTTTTTAACACGTTTAATGTTTTAACTAAAAACGGTAAACAAATTGTCATGACCTCAGATAAACTCCCAACAGAAATTGTTGACTTGCAAACTCGTTTAACATCACGTTTTGAGGCAGGGATTATGATGGATATTCAGAAGCCTGATTTGCCTACTAGAGTTGCGATTCTACAAAACTTGTCAGAATCAGATGGCTTAGATATACCAAATGATGTATTAGAATTGATTGCTGAAAAAATTGATTCTAACGTACGTAGCTTGGAAGGGGCATTCCATAAATTCGAAGCTAGCCTACGCTATATGAATAAACCCGCCACAAAAGAAACGGCGCAACAAATATTAGGGGACTTAAACATCAATCAAGGTTTCAAAATAACGGTTGAGCGCATACAGCAAGTTGTAGCGGATTATTATATGCAAACCATTGATGACCTGAAGAGCTCAAGCCGAAAAAAAGACCTCGTCACTGCACGACATGTTGCTATGTATCTTACAAGAACACTAACAAACGAAAGTTTACCCGATATTGGTCGTGCCTTTGGCGGACGAGATCATTCTTCCGTATTGCATGCCACCACAAAGATTACTGAAAAATCAGAAAGTGATCCACGGACAAAAGAAATGTTAGTCGCTTTGACGGATGAAATAAAGCATGGAAAGTAATCATTAAAGACACTTGTTCATAATTTGGCAAAATCTAGAAAGTTACCAACATGGTTGTGCACAACTACATCTATTTACAGGTTTAATCACAAGTTACTTTTCCACAACATTAACACCCCTTATTATTACTATTATTTATTTTTTATATAATTAATAATATAACTGTCACTTATTTGCTTATTTTAAAAGGAGCAGTATCATGCAATTTACAATTAATCGTTCAGCTTTTATTAAGGCACTTAATGATGTATCACGTGCCATATCTTCTCGAACAACAATTCCAATTTTGACAAACATAAAGTTAGTTTTAAATGATGAAGAATTAGTTCTAACAGGATCTAATGCAGATATCTCAATTGAAACAACAATTCCACAATCGGATACTAGTACACAATTAGTGATTACGACACCCGGTGGGATTACTTTACCTGCAACATTCTTTATTAATATTGTTAAAAGATTACCTAATGATTCAATGACACTAACTGTAGAAGGTTTGCGTGCAACAATTACATCTGGTGCGTCATCATTTACTATTAATGGACAAGATGTTCAAAATTATCCACAGTTACCAGAAATGGATGATGTTCAAAGTCTTAGTGTTTCAGCAGCACAATTAGTTGATATTATTTCACAGACAAAAATTTCTGCCTCAACTCAGGAAAGTCGTCCCATATTAACCGGAATTCATTTAGAATTAACAGGAAATAGTGTGAAAGCGGTAACTACGGATTCACATCGTTTATCACAACGAATTGTTCATCTAACTGGTACGGACGCTGATGTTGATGCAAACGTTATTATTCCAGCTAAATCTTTTAATGAGTTGCAAGCATTACTTGAAGGCCAAGATCGTGTTGAAATCAAATTTTCAACGAATCAAGCTGTTTTTGATTTGGGACATACAACTTTCTACTCACGCTTGTTGGAAGGAAATTATCCTGAGACAGATCGCTTAATACCAACTGAAAGCACAACGCAAATTACGATTGAAGCTAGTTCATTATTAGGAGCGATTGATCGTGCTAGTTTGTTGAGTCATGAAAGTCGTAACAATGTCGTTCAACTATCTTTGACATCAGGAAATGCAGTATTAACAGGGACTTCTCAAGAAGTTGGGCAGGTTACTGAAGAATTAAATGCGACAAGTGTCGAAGGGGACGACTTGGAAATTTCCTTTAATCCAGATTATGTTCGAGATGCTTTACGTGTATTTAATGGTAAAAAAGTGGCAATTAAATTTACAAGTAATTTGCGTCCCTTTACATTAACACCAGAAGGAGAAACGGATAATAAACAGTTGCAACTTATCACGCCGGTTCGAACATTTTAAAAGGTAAAGATGCCGATTTGTTAAAATACGTAAAAATAAACACGATTAGTTAAAAATAATCATAGTACACTAGCGAGGCCTAAAATTGCTTATATACAATTTTAGGCCTCGTTTTTGAGATTTTAGGTTTCAAAAATGGTATAATACTGTAGTAACTACCCACGACCATTTACGCATTAAAAGAAAGCGATATATGACAACTAGCGTACGTATCACAACTGAATACATTACTTTGACACAACTATTAAAAGAAGAAAATATCATTTCATCTGGCGGACAGGCTAAATACTATTTAATGGATTTTCCTGTACTACTCAATGGTGAAGTGGAAAATCGTCGTGGTAAAAAACTTTACGACCATGATGAGGTTGTCATTCAAGATGAAACATATGTGATTGAACTGGCAGAAAACGCAGAACAATTAATTGCAGAGGCAGAAACAAAAAAAGAAGCTCGTGCAATTAATGCTAAAAAAACAGTGCGTGACGATCGTATTAAAGCCAAAAAGGCAGCCGTTGCTAAAGCGCGTAAAGAAGCGCGATTTGCTGAAATGCGCAAAAAAAATCGTATACGTTCTGGTGGTTTTGGTCGTTCAACAAATAAGCCTAAAGGACCTGGTTCGTGGAACTCGAATCAATAACACTTGATCATTATCGTAATTATTCAGATTTAACGCTAGATTTTAGTTCAGGCGTAAATGTTTTTCTTGGCGAAAATGCGCAGGGTAAAACTAATTTATTAGAAAGTATTTATGTATTGGCACTGGCACGCTCTCATCGAACGAGTAGTGACAAAGATTTAATACAATGGCAAGAAAAAGAAGCTACAATCAGTGGACGAGTGAAGCGTTCTATTAGTGAAACACCACTGTCACTTCATTTCTCTAATAAAGGTAAAAAAGCACGTGTTAATCATCTTGAGCAGTCAAAATTATCGCAATATATAGGGCAGTTAAATGTTATTTTATTTGCTCCAGAAGATCTTGAACTAGTCAAAGGTTCTCCTAATGTTCGTCGCCGATTTATTGATATGGAATTTGGTCAAATGAATCCACTGTATTTGTATAATACGACGCAGTATCGACGTATCTTAAGAGAACGAAATGCTTATTTAAAACGATTGCAGCTCAAACAAACAACGGATACGGTATTTTTAGATGTCTTGAGCGAGCAGCTAGTAGATGTTGGTGCACAAATTTTATTAGCGCGTCAAGACTTCTTAAACAAATTAGAAGTCGCTGCACAGCCAATCCATGCGGAAATATCGGACCACCGTGAATCGTTAAAATTACGTTATCTTAGCGCAATTAATTTTGAACCTGGGTCTGATTTAGAAAGTGTAAAAAAAGAATTCAAGGATACCTTGTTAAAACAGCAGTCACGAGAGATTATGCAAGGATCTACAATGATTGGGCCACATCGTGATGAATTACAATTTGATGTTAATGGTAACAATGTTGCTGTCTTTGGATCTCAAGGACAACAACGTACGACGGCTCTAGCTATTAAATTAGCTGAAATTGATTTAATGCAACATGAAACAGGAGAATATCCGGTATTATTGCTTGATGACGTATTGAGTGAACTTGATTCGAGTCGTCAAACACACTTACTATTAGCAATTCAAGATAAAGTACAAACGTTTATTACTGCGCCGACACTAAATGATATTGCGCGTCAATTAATCCAAAAACCGCGTGTGTTTCACGTGAAACAAGGTGTAATTAAACTCGAAAGTGACGAAATAGAGTAAACGCCTATCGGTTTTGTTTTCAATGAAATATAGTACATAAAAGGATACAAAATGGCAGAAATTAACGATATTAAAGATCAAGAATTAGAATCTATTGATAGTATCATTACTGATGAAGAAGAAATTAAGCATGCTAGCACGGTTGATGCCAATGCTGCTGATTATAATGCTGATCAAATCCAAGTATTAGAAGGATTGGAAGCGGTTCGTAAGCGTCCAGGAATGTATATTGGGACAACTACAGCCCAAGGTTTGCATCATTTAGTATGGGAAATCGTTGATAACGGTATTGATGAAGCACTTGCTGGCTTTGCTTCACATATCACTGTGGCGATTGAAAAAGATAATTCAATCACTGTAACTGATGATGGGCGTGGTATCCCAGTTGATATTCAGGCGAAAACAGGAAAACCAGCCTTAGAAACAGTATTCACCATACTTCATGCTGGTGGTAAATTTGGCGGAGGCGGATATAAAGTTTCTGGTGGATTACACGGTGTTGGGGCTTCTGTTGTTAACGCTTTATCGACAGATTTAGATGTTAAAGTAGTTCGTGATAATAAAGTTTATTATATGGATTTCAAGCTTGGACGTGTCAATACAGCCATGCAAGCACTTGATGAGGAACCTACAATTGAACGTGGTACGATTGTTCATTTTAAACCTGATGCTGATATTTTCCGTGAGACAACAACCTATAACTACAAGACGTTACTAACACGTGTTCGGGAATTAGCATTTTTGAACAAGGGGTTACGCATTTCTATTGCTGACAAACGTCTTGAGGAACCAACAAAGGAAAGTTTTCATTTTGAAGGTGGTATTAAAGAATATGTACAATATTTGAATGAAGATAAGCAAGTTATTTTCCCTGAACCGGTTTATGTTGAAGGGGAAGAAAATGGTATTGTTGTTGAAGTGGCGTTACAATACACAACTGATATTAAAGATAGTTTGCGTACTTTTGCTAACAATATTAATACATACGAAGGTGGAACGCACGAAACAGGGTTCAAAACTGCTTTGACACGTGTCATTAATGATTATGCCCGTAAGAATGGTCAAATTAAAGACGGTGGTGAGAGTCTTACTGGTGAAGATGTCCGAGAAGGCATGACTGCAATTGTTTCGATTAAACATCCAGATCCACAATTTGAAGGTCAGACTAAAACTAAGCTAGGTAATTCGGATGCTCGTCAAGCTACAGATCGTATGTTTTCAGAAACATTCAGTCGATTCATGATGGAAAATCCAAGTGTTGCTAGACAGATTGTCGAAAAGGGTGTTTTGGCTCAAAAGGCACGTTTGGCTGCCAAACGTGCACGAGAAATGACGCGTAAACAGTCTGGATTAGAAATTGGCAACTTACCCGGAAAGTTAGCAGATAATACATCAAATGATCCAACTATTTCAGAATTATTTATCGTTGAGGGAGATTCTGCTGGTGGCTCTGCTAAGCAGGGTCGAAATCGATTAACACAAGCCATTTTACCAATTCGTGGTAAAATTTTGAATGTTGGTAAAGCTTCATTGGAGCGTGTTTTAGCTAACGAAGAAATCCGATCATTGTTTACAGCTATGGGAACAGGATTTGGTAAGGATTTCAATGTTGAAAAGGCAAACTATCATAAAATTATTATTATGACAGATGCCGATGTTGATGGTGCTCATATTCGTACATTATTACTAACGCTTTTCTATCGTTATATGCGTCCTCTAGTTGATGCCGGATATATCTATATTGCACAACCACCTTTGTATGGTGTTGCTTTAGGTAATAATAAGTCAATGACTTATATTGATTCTGATGAAGAATTAGAAGAATACTTATCACAATTACCTGCAAATGTTAAACCGAAAGTACAACGTTATAAAGGTCTTGGGGAAATGGATTATGATCAGTTAGCTGATACAACCATGGATGCTCAAAATCGTCGTTTACTTCGCGTTGACCCAGCGGATGCGGAAGAAGCTGAGGCTGTTATTGATATGTTAATGGGTGGCGATGTACCACCACGTCGAAAATTTATTGAAGATAATGCAGTTTTTGTCGAAAATTTGGATATATAGTCTAGATTTAAATGCACAATATAAAAGTCATAAAATATTTGCGAGGAGTAAATAAGTAATGTCTGAGTTAAACGACGGTCGTATTAAAAATGCGAATTTGTCAGAACAAATGAAAACTTCATTTTTGTCATATGCCATGTCTGTTATTGTGGCAAGAGCTTTACCAGACGTCCGGGACGGTATGAAGCCAGTGCATCGTCGAATTCTATATTCGATGATTGAACAGGGAAATACACCAGATAAGCCGCACAAAAAATCAGCACGTATTGTTGGTGATGTTATGGGTAAATACCATCCTCACGGTGATTCGGCAATTTATGAGTCAATGGTGCGAATGGCACAACCTTTTTCATACCGCCATATGCTTATTGATGGGCATGGTAACTTTGGTTCGGTTGATGGCGATGGTGCAGCTGCTATGCGTTATACCGAGGCACGATTAAGTAAAGTTGCTATGGAAATGGTCCGTGATCTCAATAAGGATACGGTTAATTTTATCCCCAACTATGATGGTGAAGAACGTGAGCCAGAAGTATTACCAGCTCGATTCCCTAATTTACTTGTTAATGGTGCTACAGGTATTGCTGTTGGAATGACAACAAATATTCCTACACATAATCTTGCTGAAGTCATTTCTGCATTACATGTGTTAATGGATAATCCAGAGGCAACCACAGCAGACTTGATGGAGGCCTTACCTGGGCCGGATTTTCCTACCGGTGGTATTGTCATGGGGAAATCAGGTATCCGTCGTGCCTATGAAACGGGGCGCGGTACTGTGACTGTGCGTGCAAAAGTAGACATTGAACAGCTCAAAACAGGAAAAGAACAAATTATCGTAACTGAGCTACCTTATGCCGTTAACAAGGCGCGATTAATTGAGCGTATATCTGAATTGGCACGAGATAAAAAGATAGAAGGCATCACAGGAATTCGTGATGAATCTGATCGTGAAGGATTACGAATTTCGATTGATGTTCGTCGTGATGCATCAGCAAGTGTCATCTTAAATAATTTGTACAAACAAACTTTGTTACAGACAAGCTTTAGTTTTAACATGTTAGCAATAGATCATGGTGCCCCTAAGACAATGAGTTTGAAAGAAATTCTTGTTGCTTATTTAGCACATCAACGTGAAGTCATTCGTCGTCGTACTGTATTTGAATTGCAAAAGGCACAAGCACGAGCGCATATTTTAGAAGGATTACGGATTGCGCTTGATCATATTGATGAAATTATCACGATTATTCGATCATCTAAAACGTCTGAGGAAGCCAAAACACGTTTAATTGATGGTTATGCTCTATCTGATAAGCAATCACAAGCAATTTTGGATATGCGATTGGTTCGTTTAACTGGTTTGGAGCGTGACAAGATTGAAGAAGAGTATCAAAAGCTTGTTGCATTAATTGCTGACTTAAAAGATATTTTGGCACATGAAAATCGTGTTGATGAAATTATCTATAACGAACTATTAGAAATACAAACAAGGTTTGGTGATCCACGACGAACAGAACTACAAGTTGGGGATGTATTAAGTATTGAGGATGAGGATCTTATTGAAGAAGAAGATGTCATTGTCACATTGACCAACAGTGGCTACATTAAGCGTGTCGCAACTGGAGAGTTTAAGGCACAAAATCGTGGCGGACGTGGTGTTCAGGGCATGAATGTCCATGATGAAGATTTTGTTGATCAGATGATTTCAACGTCAACGCATGATACTTTATTATTTTTTACTAACAAAGGTAAAGTATACCGTATGAAAGGCTATGAAGTGCCAGAATACGGTCGTCAAGCGAAGGGGATTCCTGTTGTCAACCTTTTGAATTTTGAAAGAAATGAAAAAATTCAAACAGTTATTAATGTACGTGGTGAAGCCAGCGAGAGTGAAGACTATCTATTCTTTGTAACGCGTTTAGGGGTTGTGAAGCGTACGGCTGTTAAGGAGTTTTCAAATATTCGTACTAACGGGCTAAAGGCCTTAACATTGCATGATGATGATGAAGTATTGTCAGTTCAGATTACTGATGGAACAAAAAATATTATCATCGCGACTCATAATGGTTATTCTGTTAGCTTTTCGGAGAAAGATGTTCGAGTAATGGGTCGTTCCGCAGCTGGTGTTCGTGGTATTCGACTTCGAGAAGGCGATTTAGTTGTTGGATCTGATGTCTTGCAATCCGATCATAATGTTTTAATTATCACTGAAAAAGGCTATGGTAAACAAACGCCAGTCAGTGAATATCCAATTAAGGGACGTGGTGGAAAAGGTATTAAAACAGCTAATATTACCGAAAAAAATGGTCCATTGGCTGGTATGACCATTGTCAGTGGTGTAGAAGATATTATGGTTACCACAACGCAAGGTGTGATGATTCGTTTTAATGTTGATTCTGTAAGTCAAACTGGACGTTCAACGCTTGGTGTACGATTAATTCGTTTAGAAGATGATGCAAAGGTAGCAACCTTAGCAAAAGTAGAACATGAAGAAAGTGCTAAAGATGTTTCACGTGAAACACCTGAAGAAGTACCACTAAACAATCAACAAATTAATCAAGTTTCTGATTTATTAGATCGAGCACAGGATGATACAAAACAATAAGAAAATTAAACCAATGGGATTCATTCATCCCATTGGTTTTTTATTTATCAAACTTTTTAGTGTATTAGGCATAAAATCAATATAGTATAACAACTGATATTGGGATGTTATAATACACTTAAAATGAAGGAGTGGCATATGAGCATTTATGATTATTTTGCAACATTAGAAAATGGCAAAACCTATTCTCTTAAGGAACTAGCTAATCATCCTGTTTTAATCGTTAACACAGCTACTAAATGTGGTTACGCACCACAATTTGATGGATTAGAAAAATTATATAAAAAATACAAAGATCAGGGATTAATGATTTTAGGATTTCCATCTAATCAATTCAAACAGGAACTAGACGATGCGTCTGAGGCGGCTAAGGCTTGTCAACTTACATACGGCGTTACATTTCCGATGCATCAAATAATTGCTGTAAATGGTAAGGATACGGACCCCTTGTTTAAGTATCTGAAAGAAAATTCAAAGGGAGTTTTAGGTAGCAGTACTATTAAATGGAACTTTACAAAGTTTTTAGTGAATAAAGAAGGCAATGTTGTAGCGCGTTACGCACCACAAACAGAGCCTAAGGATCTAGAAGAGGATATAAAAGAAGTCCTTTGAACGTAAAATTTTAGTTGAGGGGTTGAATTTTTAGGAGGATTCAAATAGTTTTTCTAAAATCACGTATAATATTAAGTGTAGTTTGAAAATAGCTTTCCGAATAATCAGCCTGTAAATTGTAGCTAGTTATGAATTAGTAGCAAACAAAATTTATCAACTTCATAATATCTCAGCTATTAAATGTATATGCTGTTTATCATTGATGACAAAGCTTAACAAAAAATTTAGGAGATGTTTTCTCCGTACATATTTATGAGGTACTTTCAATGAAAATTCATATTATGCCGGATTGGTCCACAGACGGCGAAGAGATACCACAATTTAATGATAGTATCCATCAAGCACAATTATTTTTAGAAGAAGAACAAGAAGTCACGTTCGTATTATGTAATTATGAACCTAGATTACGTAGTATATTGTCATGTAAAAATATTGACAGAGTAACTGTTTGGTCAGCATTCGACATTTTACAGCATGTTAATTTAACAGCACAAAGAACACTTTCATTGACAGACTTTTCTTGGCCAAAGTATGCAGAATTTATAACCATGCCAGAACGTATTTTAGTTCAGGTAGCTGGAAAGCATTATGCAACGGTATGGTTTAGTCAGTTGTATTTTGACAAAATTGATTTGTTCGACGAAAAGGATAACGTAATACAGCAATTGTTAATTGACGACCGAGGATTTGTATCACAGATTGGCGTATTTGATGATAGCGGTCACAAGATACGAACAGATTATTTGACGCCGGGTGGCGATATTGCAATGCAGGAGAATCACAGCACAGGTCAAGTAGTCACACAACAATCATGGACAGAACTGACAAAGTTTGATAGTATGACCGCATTAGTTGCTATGGCGCTGGATAATTACTTGCATCAAGTACCTGATGATGAAAACTTAATTGTATCGCCGAGTGCTACAAACAATAAAATTTTATTATCAATTAATATTAAACAGCCAATGATTTTTAGTATTCAAAATAATACTAAAAAAGAAATTGCTGATTTTGTAATGAAAACCGATTTTATAGTAACGGATAGTCAAGTCCATTCTCACCAATTCAAAGATTTACTTGATGAGAAAGTACCAATTGTTGAAATATCACCGTATGCTATTCAACTTAATAAGAAACATAACATTAAGAGACCGTTAAAAAATATTTTTGTAACCATGCAAGGCATTAATAATGAACTGCAAAACTTGATTATTGAAACACTCGTTAATGTTGTCAATAAGTATGATGATGTGACGGTAGTGCTTGAAAATCCTGGGGATATTTCAGCGATTAAGGAGCAACTTGAGGCGGCTAGCCTGTTCGCTAGGAATGAGCATGGTTTAATTGATAGAGATAGTCAAATTGCGTTTAAATCACGATTTAATTTATTGGGCATTCAAAACGAAGAACAGCGACTAAAGTATGTTAAAAAAGCACATATTTTGATTGATTTAGAAGACGTGCCAGATCATTTTTTGCAAATTTCAGCAGTTAACTTTTTAGTGCCACAAATTAATGTTCAAAAAAGTAGCTATGTTATACCAGATAAAAACGGTAAAATATTAACCGATATTTCCGAATTAGAGTCAGCTATTCAGTTCTACTTAAGTGACGCTGATAATGAAGACAGTATGGATGAAGTAGCCGAAGCATTACAATCTGAAAATAATAGTGAAATGCTATGGATTAAATGGCAGCAAATTTTTAACAAAATAAAAAGCAAAAGAACTATTTAATTGAAAAAAATTTTTGCAAAGACGGGTGAAAAATGACAATTTCAATTTTACAAATTGGTGCAGATGATTGGACAGCAAGTATAACTAGTTGTCTCGAATGGCACCACACAACAATACTTGATTTACCAACATTTTTAGCACGACAACGAGATCCCTATGTACTAGAGCAAGATTATGTAGTACTTACAGATGATGTACTAGAAAGCACTTTATTATCAAGTCAAATTGAGGAATGGCCGGCATTGCGTGTTATTTATTTTGCTAATCAAATTAGTAAAGATTTTCAAGACATTCTAACTGAAAGACGTGGTTTTCGTATTGAAGAACATACACCAGCGCTAGTAGAAAAACGAATTATTGATGATTTGAGCAGTGGGCAACATGGATTTTCAAAAAGTTTCACAGAAGACCAATTTTTACCGCAGGTTCCAAAAGATATTCATTTCAAACGTGAAGGTCGCTTTTCTACAAAATTTGAAGGAGATTTCGGTGAAACATGGCAACAATTAGGGACAATTATCGCTGGAAAAGATGATTTCCAAAATAATAGTGCTAACGAGGTATGGTTAGCCTATGATCATACGGAAGAAGCCGCAGCAGCATTATTATTTGTATTTTATCAGTTGGGGGAAATTGTCCAACAACAAATGATTTATGGCGAGGATTTACACCAACTCAAAGTAGTTGTTCCGCCGGAAATGTACGATGGGTATGAGATTTTGGTTTTTGGTAAGGGGAAAGGATTGCTAGATTTTCAGTCAATTCATCAGCGCCGACACCGCCATGGATTAGGGCATCTATTACCAGGGGGCGTTTGGCAAAAAACTAACGAGAATGAAGAAATTCTTAATTACTTTAATCCAGGAAATCGACAAAAACCATTAATTGTTAGTTTTGCAGATACACGATTGTATGTAGATGGTTTCGAGATGCGAGAAGCATTGAATACTTTAGAATCACCCTACTTGTTATTCACTGATTCACGTGTACAGGGCGGTGCGTTTGATATTGGTACGGTTGAATATGAAAAAAGTGTTGTTCAAATTATTAAGCAAAAGATAAAAATATTAGGTTTTAGCCCAGAAGATGTTATTTTAATGGGTTCATCGATGGGGAGTTATCCTGCATTGTACTATGCTGAAGACATTAATCCTGGAGCAGTTGTTCTTGCAAAGCCTATTTTGAATTTAGGTGCGTTCACTGCTGGATCAAAAATTTCACGTAGTTTTGATCAAGGATGGCGACTTGATGTAAGAAGATATTTAACTGGACGCGTGCATCCAGATGATAACGAAAAATTGAATCAAAAATTATGGCAACATATTGAAAATACTAATTGGACGAACATTCAAGTCGCATTATTCTCCGTTACAAATGATGAATATGACGGACAAAGTTTGCAACAGTTACTAGATTTCTTTGTTGAACATAATACACCTTTGACACATGTGACCGAAGAAGGTACTCATATGGATAAACTAGATGAAATGGTTGATTTTTTGACGACTAATCTAGAAAAAATGAAGCAAACAATGCGTATGGAGGGTGAGTAATGCAATATCAAATTTATTGGACACCCAATACACAATTAGTTGAGTTACAAGGTGCAACTGTGGATTTTCAGTCTTTGAATAATGTATATTATGAGCACCACTTTTTACCCAGTGGAGAAGTTATTGCAAGATGGCACTCAATATATAATAAAAGAGCAAACCAACGTACCATTGTAGCTGATTTGCCGCAATTATTGCATGGTCAATCATACGTCATTGAACGCCATATAGATGCTAGTGAGCGTATGTTTGCTTATCTAGTTGTTACTTTTTTTGATTCGGACTACCAACCAATCACTACTTTTAGTCAAAATAATGAAAAGCTGACCATAGATACACCAGAGAAGTATGCTTTTTATGTAATTGATTTAGTTTCGGCAGGTAGTGGTAGTTTCACATTTCATAATTTTATAATCAGACAACAGACCAACGGTTTTTTACGTGAAACAGACCGAGAAATTGCACCACAGTTGTATACTTATTTACACCAACCAGAAAAAATTACAAGCAAAGAACTGCGTGTCATATTTTCTGAGCCAGAGGAACAAGTAACTGACTACGCTACGGAAAAAATAAAAACAACACAACAAAGTGTGCTGTTTATTACTAGTGCTAAACTCAAAGCTGGATATTATCGCCAAAATGAACTATTAGCGACCATTAAAAATGTTAAAAAGCAAGTTAAGGCGCAAACCATAGAATTTGTAGGCTATGGTCCAATATCAAGTTATGCTGCACTCTACTATCATCAACAAATGAAAAAAAGTACGGCTATTATTAGTGAAGATATTTTATTAGAGCCAGAAAATACAAATTGGGCAATTGAGCGAACGGTTGATGGGGTGAGCCATTTAGCTAATTCCATTATGCCCAATACGCAGTTTAACTTACTGATTCCACGTCCAAAGATTGAGCGTTTAGAAACACTTTCATACAGTACGCCAACACCAGAAGAATATAAGCAGCAACTGCTGTATGAAGCAGCACATCCAAAAACTGGCGCATTTAGTAAACTGTTTACCCATAAAGGTAAAAAAAGTTAAACTACAATGTTTAACTTTTTTTTGTTTTGCTTTGATTTTTTAAAGTAACTGTAGCAATACTTGTTAATTGGTTGGACATACTTTCTGTGATATTAACTGCCCATACTTGTAATGATCGGCCAATATTAACTGGTGTAGCAGTGGCTATCAAATGCCCTTTTGAAACGGCCTTAAGATGGTGTGTGTGTATATCAACACCAACAGGAAATTGATCATCGGGTAAAATTTCTTTTGCGCCTAGAGATGCAGCTGTTTCAGCTAATAAAGCATTAATACCACCATGGACAATGCCATAGGGTTGCATAATATTTTCAGTGACATCTAATTCGACAACAGTTTTGCTTGCAGACAATTTGGTGGTTTTTAATTCTAAAAGTTTTATAATATTCATTATAACTAATTTCCTTTCTGAATGGAGTATAACAAATGACAACTTGGAGCGCTATTAAGAAGTACGACGAGATTCTTTTTGAGACAAATAATGATGGTAAAAATCCTGGAAAGATTGCTAAAATCACAATGAATGATGTAGCAACGCATAATGCTTTCACACCGGGGATGGTATCAGAAATGATAGAAGCATTTACGATTGCACGGGATGATGCCCAGATTGGGGTCATTATTTTAACAGGTGCTGGAGATAAGGCATTTTCTTCGGGAGGGAATCAAAAAGTTCGTGGTAATGGCGGTTACGTGGGAGCGGACGGTATTCCACGTCTTAATGTTTTAGACTTACAGCGGTTAATGCGCATTATTCCAAAACCAATTATTGCAATGGTTAAAGGATGGTCTGTTGGTGGTGGAAATATCTTACAATTAGTTGCTGACTTAACTATTGCAGCCGACAATGCTAAATTCGGTCAAACTGGACCGATGGTAGGATCATTTGATGCTGGTTATGGATCAGGATACTTAGCTCGAGTGATTGGACATAAACGTGCTAAGGAAGTTTGGTTTTTGAATCATTTTTATACGGCTGAAGAAGCTTATCAAATGAACTGGATTAATAAAGTAGTTCCTTTAGATGAAGTGGAATTTGCAACTATTGAATGGGCAGATGAGATGTTAACTAAATCACCAACAGCGCTACGTTTTATTAAAGCAGCAATGAATGCTGATACAGACGGTCTTGCAGGGCTACAACAATTTGCTGGTGACGCAACGATGCTTTATTACACATCTGATGAAGCAAAAGAAGGAAGAGACTCATTTAAAGAGAAGCGTGATCCAAATTTCGATCAATTCCCAAAGTTTCCATAACCGACGGAGGTTTAGGCACTATGACTTTAAAAATTGCAGTTGCGCAGATTGACATAGCGTTAGGACAACCAGCAATTAATGAAAAGAAAATCATTACCTATGCTGAGAAAGCGTCTGA
This sequence comes from Leuconostoc litchii, assembly GCF_008107645.1. GTDB lineage: Bacteria > Bacillota > Bacilli > Lactobacillales > Lactobacillaceae > Leuconostoc > Leuconostoc litchii. Next base: position 20,895 of record NZ_SDGY01000007.1, read on the forward strand.
CTTGGGCGTTGATATATTGGTTTATCCAGAAATGTGGAATACCGGGTATGACTTGAAAAATTTAGCAACACTTGCTGATATTCGAGGAGAAAAAAGTGTCTCTTTGTTACGTAGTCTTGCTGAGAAATACCATTTGAATATTGTAGGAGGCTCTGTAGCGACATCTCAAAACGATGATGAATTCTACAATACAATGTATGTTTTTAACAATCAGGGTAAACAGATTAGTATGTACAATAAATTACATTTATTTGGTTTAATGAATGAAGAAAAGTATATTACTGCTGGAAAATCAATGAATTGTTTTACGCTGTCAGGTATACCATCGGCAGCCGTAATTTGTTACGACATTCGTTTTCCTGAATGGATACGTACAATGATGAGTAAAGAACCACAACAAATTTTATATGTTGTCGCCGAATGGCCTGTTCAACGTATTCAGCAATGGCAACTTTTATTACAAGCACGAGCCATCGAAAATCAAACATTTGTCGTAGCTGCTAATCGTGTTGGTCGAGATGACAACAATGTGTTTGGTGGCCATTCATTGGTGATTGATCCGCTGGGGAATATTATCCAACAAGCCAGTGATGAAAATGAAGCGTTGCTAGTGGCAGAGATCAATATTGCTGATGAGGATTATATTCGAGGAGAAATTCCTGTGTTTAGAGATCGACGCCCAGAACTTTATCAATAGAGGTAAATATATATGCATTTTGAAGAATCTGATTTACTTAAAACACTACCTAAACAATTTTTTGCCACATTGGTTGCTAAAGTCAATGCAAAAATTGCTGCTGGCTATGATGTTATTAATTTAGGCCAAGGAAATCCGGACCAACCAACACCGGACTATATTGTTAAGGCTTTACAAAAAGCAGCTGAAAATCCTGCCAACCACAAATATTCATTATTTCGTGGAGAAGAGCGTTTTAAACATGCTATAGCTCAATTTTATAATGAAGAATATGGTGTTACGCTTGATCCTAGTACCGAAGTTGCCATACTTGCTGGATCAAAAATAGGTTTGGTTGAGTTACCTTGGGCATTAATGAATCCAGGAGATACATTGCTATTACCTGACCCTGGATATCCAGATTATTTGTCAGCAACAGCCTTAGGCCGTGTAAAATACGAGTCAATTACTTTGAAAGAGGAAAACAACTTCTTAGTAGATTATCAATCTATTCCAGATGCTGTTGCCAAAGCGGCCAAGTTTCTTTACCTAAATTATCCCAATAATCCTACTGGCGCAATTGCGACATCAGATTTCTATCGAGAAACAGTTGCATTTGCAGAAGACCATCAGGTGGGCATAATCTCTGATTTTGCATATGGCGCAATAGGCTATGATAATCATAAACCAATATCATTCCTGCAGACTAAAAACGCTAAAGCAGTAGGCATTGAAACGTATACTTTCTCAAAAACGTTTAATATGGCAGGATGGCGTGTTGGTTTTGCTGTTGGTAATGCAGAAATGATTGAAGCGATTAATCTTATACAAGATCATCTATTTGTTTCCTTATTTCCAGCAGTTCAAGATGCAGCCATTGAAGCTCTAAATAATACAACAGAACGTAAAAAATCTGTACAAAAACTGAATGATATGTACCAACGACGACGGGATGTTTTTATCAATGCTGTTCGTTCATTTGGCTGGGAACCCTATGTTCCCAAAGGGGCATTCTATGTATTGATGCCAGTACCAAGTGAGTATACATCTAGTGAATTTGCAGATTTACTATTAGAAGAAGCCAATGTGGCTGTAGCAGATGCGTCTGGTTTCGGTGCTGGTGGTCAAGGATATATACGTGTTGGCCTAACGATTGGGGAAGAACGCTTAGCTGAGGCTGCAACAAGGATTAGTAAATTACCGATTTTTCAAAGTAAGCTGAAATAAGCTTACTTTTTATTTTTTGAATAAATGACGAATATTATACATAAAAAAATCAAAATAAGTAGAAATAAACGATTAATAGGTAGTAGATAAATAGATATAACAGTAAATCAAAATAAGTAAAAAATAAGTAAAAGA
>NZ_SDGY01000008.1 GCF_008107645.1 Leuconostoc litchii
TAAATCTTTTGTGCGGGATTATTGCTGCCATAAGGCCGTTGGTTTATGGAAAATTTAATTTTTTAATTGTTCATCAATCGTATTTTTGATTTTTGGTTCCGGCTGATAATTTTCAAACCAATTGTCTGGTTTAAGCACTTTATTAGTTAGTTTATCCCTGTGCGCTGTTCCATCTGGAAATAGTTTGTGCATGTTAGCTGAGTGAATTACTTCTAAAATATGTGTCGGATCTATCCCCATCAAAACATAGCTACCGTATGCTAGATAGATAATGTCACCGAGTGAATCAGATTGTTGAACAATAGGGGCGTTATCATTAGTTGTTTTATCTTGTAGTTTCTTTTTAGCTGCATCAAGACGCTGACTTATATTGGCAAAAATTTCATCAATATCAACTGTACTTTGACAATGGCTAGCAGCTAGCTCAGTTAATTCTTCCAAGATAAAGCCCACACGATTTGCTAGATCAACTTTGTTCAATTCTTTAGGCTGTTTCGGCTGACGGTCATCAAACATTTTATGAAATTCTTCAGCACGTTCGTATAATTGGTCTGTCATAGTTTTTATTATAATTCCATTTTTCTATTTGAAGATTATTATACAGGATTACACGCCGAAGTAGTGATTTTGAAGAAAAGCGTAGCATGTTTTTGAGATGAATAATTTTATGAAAAATTAACTTGATATTTTCAATTATTTTCCTTTTGGAGCACTTTTCCACTTTTTTTGTCAATATAGTTTGCAATATTGTCAGCTTGATAAGATCTTACAAATTTTTTGATTGCCGAATTGTTTTTTTGTCTTTGGTTGTCGCAATAATATTAACACTAACATGGGCCTTTTTATCAACTTGGTTGAATATATATGGCAGATTTTATTGAATGACCTGATGCTACTATAAAGCTAGCATAGGCAATAACGGATGTTATGATAACAGATACAACACTTACAAGCCATTTAGTTGTTTTACTCATGATACGTATTTTTCCCTATTCTATCTAAATTACGACACAAGATATTTAGAATGACATTAGTATTTTGTCAACAAAAAAGCCGCTTCTGTATTTTCATGTACAGAAGCGGCTTTTGGCAAGCGCGATACCATTCTAATTGTTGCCAAGTAGCTGCTTACTAACCATCAGGTCTTGGAAAATGATCCTATCCGAATGGTGTGTTCGGTAACGGGAGCCAAATCGTTGCATATTAACGGTAAACCGATCCGCATATACCAACCACAGGTCATTTTCACAATTACACGCACGCTGAGCTTATGTCAACAGCATTGATTCACTGGTCGATATTATGATAAATACAGAAACGAGTAGTTTTTGTGCACTGCCTAAAAAAATTTTCACTGTGTGAATGTTAAAGCCTGTTTTTCAGTCATAGCAGCTAACGCAACTTCAGGAATGTAATTAATGGGCTGGCTAAAATTAGGTTGGAAGAAAAAGTCAGACATTGCTAATTCATCAATTGTCATTTGTTTTTGAATGGCTATAGAAACAACATTAGCAGATTGTGATACATCGTGTTGAGACATAAATGCGCCACCAACAATTCGACCAGTATCTTTTTCCCACGTTAATGAACTAAGAACAGAAGTTGTACTTAACATAAAGTCTGGACGATAATCACTTTCGATAACAGTTTCGATAACATCAAGCCCTTTTTCCTTAGCAGTCACACTATTTAATCCGGTAGCAACCATGGCCTGACCATACAGTTCTACGGCTGAAGTAGCTTGTGTACCTAAGTAGCGTGTATTTGGTTTAATAATGTTTTTACCAACTAGCATACCTTGTCGAATCGCATTTGTAGCTAAGGGGATATAATCAATTGCTTGTGTTGGATTGAAAAAGACGGTACTGGCATCACCAGCAGCGTAGACGTCTTTTTCACTCGTTTGCATATAGTCATTGACTACAATAGCGCCATTTGGAAGTGTTTCTAGTTGTCCACTGAATAAATCAGTGTTTGGTAAGAAACCAATCCCTAATATAGCAATATCAGCTTCATATGAATCATTTGGTGTTGTAATTTTGATACCATCAGATGTGTCTTCAAACTTAGAGACAAATTGATTTAAAACAACATTAACGCTATTTTTTTCGTATTCTTTTTGGATACGTTCAGTGAAGGCAGGACCAAAATTTTTTGCTAGTATGCGATCAACACCGTCAATCAGCGTTACTTGTTTGCCAGTGACAGAAAATTGTTCAGCCAATTCGGCACCAATATAGCCAGCACCAATGACAGCTACGCGCTTTAGATCTTTAGCAATATTTTTAATACGTATTGCGTCATCCCAAGACTTACAGAAGTATACTCGCTCACTATTAATACCAGGTATATTTGGAATAACTGGTTTTGACCCTGTTGTGATGACAATTTTATCGAACTGTTGCCTTGAAATATCTTCTGTATCTAAATTGATAATTTTTAATGTTTTGCTTTTTAAGTCAACATCCGTTACTTGATGGGACATTAACATTGTAATCCCTTGTTCGCGCATAGATTCAGGGGTTTCATAAAACATTTTTTCAGGATCCGAAACATGATCACCAATCCACAAGGCAATACCACAAGATAAGAATGAAACCGTGTCATTTTTTTCAAATACAGTAACTTCAGCGTTAGGATTTTCAGATTTGATTTGTTTAGCTGCAAATACGCCAGCGTGTGTGGCGCCAATGATACCTATTTTCATGATGTCTATCCTCCAGTTAGTTATGGCAGTTTGTACATCAAGTATAAGCTCACAACATCACAAAAGTAATTGACTAAAGTCAAGGATTATCAATTTTTGTGATATTTAATACAATTTTCCCCTTAATGCTACTACTGATAATTTGCTTCTCTTCTAATTTACTTAGATTACGACTTAAAGTTGCAGGAATAGTCCCCAAATAAGCTGCTAATTCTTTTTTAGACATTGGCAGGTTAAAGGTCAAGCTGTTTGATTCTTCAGCAGTTTTTTTTAAAAATGCCAAAAGTCTTTCTTCAACAGAACCGTTTAATAGGGTAGCTTGTTGCGCTTGTAACTTTTGAATTTTTTCAGCAACAGAAATAGCTAGTGAAATACCAATATTAGGTTGCCGCTTGGTTAACTCTAAAAAATCTGATCGACGAATCTCACAAATGAATGATTTTGTAATAGCTACGCATGTGACAGCATGTTTAGCTCCAGTGATTAGTGATTCTTCACCATTAATATCACCCTCATTTAAAAAATAGAGCGTTTGTTCCTTACCATCGCTTGAAGTTTGGCTAATTTTTAGTTTACCTTGATGCACTAGTAGTAGACGATCAGAATCATCTTCAACATCAAAAACAACTTCTCCAGGAGCGTATTCAACATAAGTAATTTGTTGGTTAATCATTGCCAATTCTTCTTGGGGTAATTGACTGAACAGAACGGTTTTTGAAATACAGTTGTGATCAGGATGAGCTAGTGTGTTCATGAGAAAATCCTTTAAATTGTTTGAGAATATCTGAGCAAATGATTTTAAAATAAAAACCTATATTTATTATTTTCTAGCACTTATTGTAACAAAAGTATAGTAATTGTTGTTGGTATAATGCTTATAGTTTTCAATCAAAGAACCCCTGCGACTATTATCACAATACTTAAAATTATTTAAACCGGATTAAGATAATTAATAAAAAAATGTAAACTTGTATTAGCATTGATTTCATGGTATGATTAAACCCGAATTGCAAAGTTTTTGCAGGTAAAAATCGTGAATGGAGGTGAACACACATGAAGCGTACATACCAACCAAAAAAGCGTCATCGTGAACGCGTACACGGATTCCGTAAGCGTATGAGCACGAGCAACGGTCGTAAAGTTTTGGCTCGCCGTCGTGCAAAGGGCCGCAAGGTTCTATCTGCCTAACAAGGTCGCTGCTATGCAGTGGCTTTTTTATTTAGTTATTTGAAGATATATAGTTTATTGTCTGTAAAAAATTAGACATGCTGACACCTTAGCTAGTGCATAAATTAGGGAGTAATTTCATGAGAAAAACATTCCGAATAAAGAAACCAGAGGAATTTCAACATGTTTTTAATAAACACCGTTCTGTAGCTAACAAATACTTCATCGTTTACCAAATGAGTAAGCCTGATCAAAAACATTTTCGGGTAGGACTTTCAGTTAGCAAGAAAGTTGGTAAAGCGCATGATCGTGTTTGGGTTAAGCGACGTATTCGTCAAAGTTTATTAGAATTAAAACCAGAATTACCTCAAGAGTTGGATTTACTAGTTATCGCACGTCCTGCTGCAGCACATAGAAGTCAAAAATTCTTAAAAGAACAAATGGTTCACGTGTTGAAACTAGCTAAGATATTGAAGGAAGAGAACGAATGAAGCGATTTGAGAATATATTGAAGAGAATTGGACCATTGCCTCTTGCAATGGCGGTTGTAGCGCTTGTGTTGATTATTGTGTCTGGGCTATCTTATGATGGTCAAGTAGCATCTCATAGCTTCTGGAGTGCGATTGTCGCAGTATTTACACGGGCTATTTTAGGAGCTTCAAGTTGGTTTGGTAATAATTATGGTATGGGTATTATCCTATTTACTATCTTTATTCGTTTCTTAATCTTACCGCTAATGGTATATCAAGTGCAATCAATGATGAAAATGCAGGTTGTTCAACCAGCATTGAAAGCATTACAAGCTAAATATCCAGGTAAAGATACAGAAAGTCGTCAATTAATGATGGCTGAACAGCAAGCATTATATAAGGATGCTGGGGTTAATCCGTTTGCTTCGATGCTGCCTTTGATTGTCCAAATGCCAATTTTGATTGCTTTGTACCAATCTATTTGGAATTCACCAGTTTTGCGATCAGGTAAATTTCTTTGGTTACAATTAGGTAGTAATGATCCATATTACATTTTACCTGTTTTAGCTGCTTTGTTTACGTTTGCATCGTCATGGCTTTCTATGCAATCCAATCCAGAGCAAAATGGTATGACCAAAGCGATGCCTTATATTTTCCCCGTAGTCATTTTCTTTTCTGCCTTGGCAGTGCCTAGTGCGTTATCACTTTATTGGGTTGTGGGAAATGCTTTCCAAACGGTGCAGACATTCTTTTTGCAAAATCCATTTAAGTTACGACGCGAGCGTGAAGCAGCGATTAATCTTGAAAAAGAGAAACAACGTAAGATTCGAAAAGCACGTCGCAGTAAGCGTTAAAATCTATTTTATGATGAGTTAGAAACAATATTATTACGGTATTGTTTCTGACTTTTTTTGTATAAATATCATTTTAAAACTGATATAATATTACTTAATGTTAGAGGGGCAGATAGAATATGAATTTTATAAAAAATTGGGTATTTCCCATTATTATCGGGCTTTTCATTGCTTTCATCATTCGGACATTTCTATTTACTTTGGTTACGGTTGACGGACCGTCTATGGATCCAAATTTAAATAATGGCGAATTAGTCATTGAAAGCAAGGTATCGACTGTACGGCGAGGAGATGTCATAGTTTTTGATGCAACAAATGAAGATCCTCAAATTAAATCAGGACACAAAGACTATGTTAAGCGAGTCATTGCGGTGGGTGGTGATACAGTCTCACACAAAGGGGCTAATTTGTATGTTAATGGTAAAAAAATTAACCAACAATATATTAGTTTAGAACAACAATCAGGGGGAACATGGGGAGATTGGACGTTAAAAACACTATCATCGCGTAATTTCTGGCAAAAGAAAGATCGTAATACAACGGTGGTTCCTAAAGATAGCTACTTTGTATTAGGTGATCATCGTTCTGTGTCAAATGATAGTCGAATGTTTGGGTATGTTGAAAAGAAAAATGTACTTGGTAAAATTTATACGCCGTTTTGGAACTCAGATAAGCAATCAAAAGAGAATGTTAATGACCAGTCAAAAAAATTCTTTGCCAACTAAATTTATGCAACGATTAATGTTACGCGCAATGCAGCCTAATGATTCAGAGGCACTTGCGCGTATTTATTTAGGCTCTCGTCAACATAATTTTCCATGGGTGAAACATCCAAGATTAGATGATTTTTTAACAGTTTCACGTGGGGAAACTGTTAAAGTAGCAGTATTAGACGAGGAGATAGTTGGTTTTGCATCGTTATTGAAACAAGAATACTTTTTACATTTGCTGTTTGTTAAAGAGGGATGGAATGGCCATGGTATTGGGGCGCAGCTACTTTCCTGGGCAAGACATGAAGTAACAAAACCGTTAGAATTAAAAGTTGTCACAGGCAATATTGATGCACAACGGTTTTATCAACGTGAAGGATTTGTTGTCGTAGATAAATCTGTGTTTGCTAAGCCACAAAATTTGACTTACAGGGATAATAGAAAATGATTGAAATAGTTAAAAATGTCAAAAATTTTACATGGTATCATATATCAAATTTAACTGCAGATGAACGTCAGAGTTTAGTTTATGAGCATCATTTAACGAATGAAATGATCGGATATGCGGTGGATCACAATGAAAGTGTGCGGATGGAATATGATCACCATGCAGATGAAACGTTGATGGTAATTGATGTTATTGTGCATCAGGGTGATGATGTAGAAACCCGTCCAATCGGTATTTTATTTGCTCATAACGATGTGTATACGTTTACACATGATCCTACAGATTATATCAAAAAAATTTTATTAGACCCCAAAAACCAGCAAATACGTGCGCGAGAAGATGAAATTAGTGCCTTTGACTTTATCATGACAGGTATATATTCGTTAATGATAAAATACGTTGACGAAATAACAGAAATCAATAAAAAACGTCGTATAATACAAGAACATTTTGGCGAGCGTAAGTATACAACGAAACAAATGAATGATTTGTTATACTTGAAAACGCAAATGATTTATATTCAAAATTCCTTAGCTAATAATCATGTAATGTTAGATAGCTTTCGTGAAGATTTTAAAAAACTATTAAAAGATTTCGAGTTAGAACATATTGATGATGTGAGAGTTGAAGTCGATCAGGCTAAGCGAATGGCTAATTTAGCATTGGAAGTTATTAATTCAGTTAGTGACGCGATGGGGAATCTGAGTAATCGAGATTTAAACTGGACTATGAAGGTTTTAACTGTTTATTCAATCGTTCTGACTGTTCCCACTATAGTTAGTGGTTTCTATGGCGAAAATGTTAAGTGGTTACCATTTGCTGAGGCACAAAGTGGCTGGTGGGTAACGATTGTTATCACATTAATACTGATGGGGTTGGTAAGTATTTTAATGTTTATTTCAGGATTTTTTCGAAAATAAATTGCACAACTTATGTGCTATTTGGTAAGCTATAATTATCAAAAATAATGCAGATATAATTGGTCGATAATGGTGACCAAGTTTCTACCACACGCCAAAAAGTGTGACTATCGCAAGGTAAGTATTAAAAAATACTGACTTTTTCTGGTAGACAGAAAAAGTCAGTATTTTTTTTAATATAGACGGATTAATATAAAAAAATTGTCATGTTTTATATTAATTACTAAGGAGAGAAAATGGATTCATCAATTAGCAACAGCAGAGGACAATCACTATTACTTGGCGTGCAACATGTTTTAGCGATGTATTCAGGAGGTGTATTAGTACCGCTGTTAATTGGAACAGCATTAAAGTTTTCCAGCGCACAAATGGCATATTTGATATCAGTTGATATATTAATGACAGGAGTGGCAACATTATTACAATTAAAAAGAACGCCATTTACTGGGATTGCGCTGCCTGTTGTTTTAGGATCAGCAATCCAATCTGTTTCACCATTAATTAACATAGGGAGCACGCTAGGAATTGGTGCTATGTATGGTGCAACGATTTCAGCTGGTATATTCGTATTTTTAATTGGAGGTCTCTTTTCTAAATTACGTGTATATTTTCCGCCTATTGTTACAGGATCATTGATTACTGTTATCGGTTTTACATTAATTCCAATAGCTCTGCTTAATTGGGGTGGAGGGGACTTATCTTCTAAAAACTATGGGTCTTTATCTAACTTATTAGTTGGGCTAGTCACTGTTATGATCATTTTGGTGCTAATGTTGTTTGCTAAAGGAATTTTCAAAGCAATTGCTATTTTATTGGGTATTGTTGGTGGAACGCTATTTGCTGCACTATTGGGGAAAGTAACATTAGAACCTGTTGTTACCGCAGTTTGGTTTCACTTTCCAACACCATTTTTCTTGGGTGTGCCGACGTTTCACACATCGGCTATTGTAACAATGATAGTCATTGTTATGACAAGTATGATTGAATCGACTGGGGTTTACTTTGCTTTAGCTGATTTGACAGGTCGTGACTTAACATCTCGTGATATGGCAAATGGATATCGTGCAGAAGGACTAGGTGTCATATTATCAGGAATATTTAATACATTTCCTTACTCAACGTTTAGTCAAAATGTTGGGGTTGTCAGAATTTCTGGTGTGAAATCTAAACAACCTATATATTTTGCAGCTTTTGTACTCATTATTATTGGGCTGTTGCCAAAGTTTGGCGCCATCGCAACTATTATTCCAAGTTCAGTATTAGGTGGTGCTATGTTCGTCATGTTTGGTACCATTGGTGTGCAGGGGCTTAGTATGATGCGTCAAGTGGATTTTAGTTCTGAAAAGAATATGATTATTGCATCATTGTCTATTGGTGCAGGTATTGGTGTTACAGTTTATCCACAATTTTTTCAAAAACTACCGCAAACAATTCAATTGATTGTGACCAATAGTGTAGTGGTGACATCGCTGTTAGCCGTTACTTTAAATATGTTATTAAACGGAAAAACAAGTAAAATAAATGAAAAAGGACTAAAATAATGAAAATATTAGAACAAAAAATACAAAAAGATGGTCGTATATTAGGTGCAGATGTATTAAAAGTAGATTCATTTTTAAATCATCAAATTGATCCGGAATTAATGCAAGCGATAGGACTTGAGTTTGCTGCATTATTTGCCAATGAAAAAATTGATAAAATACTAACAGTGGAATCATCAGGCATTGCACCAGCAGTTTTTGCAGGTTTAGCACTTCATGTGCCAGTTGTTTTTGCACGAAAAAATAAATCTTTGACGTTACCTGAGAATGTTTGGACAGCTGATGTGTATTCATTTACAAAACAGACAACTAACCATATCATGATTGATCACCGTTTCTTATCTGCAAATGAAAACGTATTAATAATTGATGACTTCCTGGCAAACGGCCAAGCTGCAGAAGGATTGCTTAAAATAATTAATGCTGCCGAAGCTAATGTTGTTGGTGTCGGCATTGTCATTGAGAAAACATTTCAAAAAGGACGCCAAATATTAGATGAACATGGTGTTCGAGTTGAAAGTTTAGCACGAATTAAAAGTTTTGAGAACGGCCAAGTTATTTTTCTATAAACTTCTGGCAATTTGTATAAAACGTGCGATTTCATTTTTAATAGGGGGTTGATTGTTGTGTTCATGGTGAATGAGATAAAAGTGCCGATTGAATGCAGTGGTTAGTGACTTATAGGGTATATTTTGCGGTAAAGTTTGAATACTTACGATAGCTTTACCGATATTTTGTGCTAGCATTTTGACAATAATATCATTATTTGCGATGGTTAAAAAATGTTCAGGTACGATATGTTCTTGTTTAAAATACTGTTGCGTGTAGTGGTAAACTCCGGAACCTTTCTCGCGAATTAGCCAAACGGTACTTTCAAGATTACCAGCTAAAACAAGTTGATCAGCTGCAATGACATCACGTGTAATAAAATCATGAGTAATGGGTTTTTCAATGATGCCAAAATCAAATTGATGATTTAATACGCCGTCTAAAATCTCTTCGGAATTGTGCATTTCGATTTTGAAGTCGGTGTTGTTAAGAACATCTTTTTTTATTTTTGTAAAAATCTTAGGCAATAAAACTGTGGCTGATGTTTGTGAAGCACCTAATCGTATTTTTGTTCGTGGTCGTTCCACTGTCAGCTCTAGACTGTCTGTTGCATTTTTCCAGTCATCCAATAAATGAAGCGCATGTTGGTAAAATCGTCGCGCATTGGTCGTGGGAACTAATTCTGTGCGACCGCTACGCTCAAACATTATAGTGTTTAATTGTGATTCTAACTGCTTAATATGTACGCTAATGGTAGGTTGTGAAATAAATAATTGTTCAGCTGCTTTTGAAAAAGAACGCGTTTCATAAACGGCAATAAAAGACTGTAGTAATTTAAACATATTCTCTCCTATTAAAATATTTAATTGAATACATTATAAATATTTATTTTACAAATAGCAAAAGTGAGGGTAACATAATATTTATCGAATTGTGGGAGAATTAAGATGAGCATTAAGAAGAATATGATTTCAGGTATTATTATAACTTTGATATTATCTGCAATTGCTAAAATATTAGCCAATTGGTTACCATTTTTAGGTGCAGAAGCCATTGCCATGTTACTTGGTATCTTATTAGGTAATACGATTTTAAACCGTAAATCTTTAGAGCCGGGGATGAAATGGGCTGAAAAGTTTCCTATTGAGATTGGTATTGCATTGATGGGATTAACGGTGACATTACGCACGATTGAAAATTTAGGTATCAATGGATTGGCTTTTATTTTGATCCAAATGACATTAACAATTGTACTTGTATTGTGGATGGGGGGGCGAATTTTTAAGGTCAGTAATAAAGCCGCGATGTTAATGGGCGCAGGAAACGCAGTATGTGGGTCTAGTGCTATCGCGTCAGTGTCACCGGCGATAGGTGCTACTGATGACCAGCGAAGAACTAGTGTTGCAACGGTCAGCTTAACAGGTGTTGTGTTATTACTAATATTGCCAATTCTTGGGCCACACGTATTGGGACATCACGACCTATTATTAGGCGCCCTAGTTGGTGGTGTTGTTCAATCAGTTGGTCAAGTTGTTGGAACGGCCTCATTAATCAACCCTGCAGTAGTGACCTATGCAACACTTTTTAAAATGTTGCGTGTTATCATGCTCACAGCTGTTGTATTGATTTTTGCAAAAATGGCTCAAAAAAATAGTGTTACAGAAAAAGTAGAGGCTAAAAAAAGTATTAAAATACCATGGTTTATTATTGCATTTGTGATTTTGTTATTGATAAATAGTTTCGTAGCTGTACCTAATTTAGTAACAAGTAGTGCTAAAGGAATTTCTGGTTTTTTTGGTGTTGTTAACTTAGCTGGAATCGGACTAAATTTAAAAGTTGATACAATTAGAAAATCTGGTGGAAAATTCTTGAGTTACGGTTTAATAACAGGTGTTGTACAAGTTATATTGGCAATTATTTTGATAAAAATATTGTTTTAATTAATCGGCCTGAAAGGTAATGATCCTCTGTCTTTGCGTTATCAGCGCAACGCTCTGCCATTGAGCTACAAGCCTATGATAAAAGTGTTCCACGTGGAACACTTTTTTATTTTACATTAACTTTAACAGTGCCAAATCCTTCTGTGAACCTTGCTTCCCATGTTCCTGGGGTTAAAGACAAAGGTAGTAAGAAAGTTCCGGTGGAAGCATGGGTACCTTTAGGGAAAGACTTACCTTGTAAAAATAGTTTTTCAACGAGCCATTTTAGCGATGTTACGGGGTTTCCTAATACCTCTTTACCATTACCATGTGCAACTTCTTGCTGGTTGTGTAAGAGAACGGCTGAAACCTGAGATAGAGTATCGAGTGCAAGTTTAGCGCCATCTAGTTGATTACCATAAACGACTGCGCCACCAACCGCACTGTCAGATAAAACAAGGAATTTATCTAGCTTTGGGAACCAATTTTTAAAGCGAGAATCAGGTAATTCTAATGTTGGTGCAACAGTTGTATTTTCGAGTAATTCTGTTTCACTCATTTGTGGCGTAAGATCTTTTTTGGCAGTAAACATCAACTCTACTTCTACTAAGGGTTCATTGTATTGAGTTAAATCTAGTTCAAAATCAGATTGAACAAATTTATTAGATAATTGTCCCCCATACAAAGGAGAATCCGATTTAAACATATCTTGTGTTTCTTGCGATGTGAGAGAAACTTTATAACCAGCAACTGGTGCATTTTTTCTTGCTAAAACGGCATCTTGTATTTGGTAGGCTTCCTCGAAAGTATTCACAAATCCAACATATTCGTCACGTTCTAGTGGCACGTTGGTCTTAAATGCCATATAAAGTTTATCAGCTAATTCTTGAGCAGAGTGTGTAGTTGTTGCATTCATATTATTGTCCTCGATTTTTATTTATTTCAAACAAAAAATTCCATCTGATAACGATTACAGTTATCAAATGGAATTTCTACTCATTCATAACCGTAACGACTTGCTGTTGCGAGTCGTTACGTTAAATAACAACCCAATTATTAAATAATAATTGCGTTGTTAATAATACTATTTACTTGTGAGTTCATGTGTTTGTTCATATTCACATTTTAAAACAAATCAAATCAAAAAGCAACACTATTATTATTTTTCTAATTTAAATCACTTTAATATAAAAGAAATCCTATGATAGGAATGTTTTTGGCATTTGTGCATTTTTATTCATTAGTCAAAATGCATAATTTGAAAATATGCAAAGCAACGAATAAAAATACAACTTAAAAATAAAGTGAATTAAAAGGAAGCGATATCTTGGAGTGACGATTTGGTTAACTGTAAAAAACAATCACGAAATACTTTAGGTTCAGCAGGAATGGGTTGAGTCAGCCATGTTGAAATGATAGAAAGTGTCATTTTTACGCTGAGCTCGACGGCAAAAGACCGACTGATTACTGTGTTTTGTACACTATAATCATCAAAAAAAGGCGTCGCCCATTTAATATAACGTTGTTCTAAGAAGTGCAACCACTCACCGTTTGCGTAGTTGCCAGAGTAGAGAATTTTAAGAGTATGGTTGTTCTTATAAAGTACAGGTAAAATTACGTCAGCAATCATTTCAAAAGGATTTGTTGCTTGGGTGTTTTTTGAAATGGATAGTATTTGTTGTTCGATTTTAGAAGCAATAAAAGCTAAAATATCCGACGGCGTGGAGAAAAATAGTGCTACTTGGTTGGCAGGGAGCCCAGATTCACTAGCTATATCTGCCATAGTGATATTATATAAATTTTTTTTCGATAGCAAACATAAAAATGTATTAGCGATTTTTTCTTTTTTGTGCGATCGATCAGATTGCGTTTCTTCCAGATGATTTATACTAGAAAAAGATACGTTGAATATTTGTGAAATTTTTCTCATAACAGAGAGTGGAGGATGAGTCCTGCCTCGTTCCCAACTAGAAACTGTTTGGTGTGAAACACCTAATAATCCAGAAAATTCGGTCTGTGTAAGGTTGTTTTTTAATCTTATTTTTCTAATTTCTTCATTAATATTATACATTTAAATACCATTATTTTCTTATAAATTTATATTGAATACTATATTTGATGGATTGAAAATTATTAATTAATATGCACTTATTTAATGTAAATAATTTTTACCATATATTTTATTAAAAGTCAATAAAATGATGTAGTGAAAAAGATGGTGTATGAGGTTTTTTGTTGAATTTTGAACATATGGACTTTGATATAATATTAATTAGTGGCATTTGATAGTATAGGTCGGCCACGAATTTTAGGAGAAGAGAAATACTACATAGTTTGTAGGTATGTTATTTTTGAATAATTTTAAGAATAGATGATTTTTTGAAAGTCTGTGGGGAGATTTTCAAAATTCATTTATTTTGTATTATTGTTAAAAATATGCCGTCACTATGGTATTTAAAGGTAGGGAAAATGACAAAAACAACTAGAAATATTTTGACAATATTGGGTACAGTAGTTTTAATGGGGATTATGTTTATCAGTGGACTACTAAGTTTAGATGCGACAAATGATCAAATATCTGAACAAAAGTCGATAATAATGGTTACACTTGCTGTTGGGGGGCTTGTTAGTGTTATCTTTAGTGCATTAATTAGTAAGTTATTTATCTTTCTTGCCCAACTTGGACAAGAAGTAAAGCAATCCGTATCATTTATGAATTCTTGGTACGCTACAGTAGTTAGTATGCTGCCGTTTGCAGTTATTAATGCGTTCTTAGTAATTGTTTTGAACTTGTATAAGGATACAAACAAAATAGCTAGTATTGTTAGTAGCGTGATTTCAACATTACTATATGTATTAATTGTGCGTCAGGATAGTACAATTTCGAAGCGAACACAAATCATTTATATTGTTATTTCACTAGTATTGTCAATCGGAATGTCATTAGCATTTTAGAAACAATGTGTGTGGAAGCATAGGGGAAGTCAATGAAACGTAAAACAAAAATAGTAACAATCGTTGCGGGTAGCGTAGTGGCTCTTGGTCTCTTAACTGTGACTGGGTTAAAAACTTACAATAAGCTAGCTAAACCAACAAAAAGTAGCAATAATCAATATCAGGTATACAAGGTGGCCAGTGCATTGCCATTGACTATGTCAGGAAAAATTGTTGCTGAAAAGACGCAAGCTTTAAATGCACCAACAGGAAAGTTACAACAATTGAATGTAACAGATGGTCAAACTGTTAAAAACGGTGATATTTTGTTAACAGTGACGGTTACAGATATTCAGGAATCAATTAGTTCACAACAAGACGTTGTAAACAAAGCTAATCGAGCAGTCAATAGCGCAGCAGCAACCTTGAAAAATGCGCAACAAAGTTATAATCAAGCAGATGTTGATACAAAACCTTCATTAAAGGATACTGTTACACAAGCACAGCAGGCTGTTACTGATGCTAATGGTGACTTACAGGATGCTCAAAGCAAGTTAGCTGAGTTACAAGGGAAGCTAACGATGTCTTTAAAAGCACCGTTTGATGGGGTAGTTTCAGTTAGCAATAATACAAAAGATGGTATTCCGTCAATAACAATTAATTCTAGTCAAAAAGTTTTACAGGCAAATGTCTCAGAATATGATTATAGTAAGGTGAAGACTGGCGATACAGTGACGGTCAGTGGTATTGATGGTTCACCAAAACAGACCACAAAAATCAGCAAGATCGAACAGATTCCTACCGGTCAAGGTAAAGGGACAACGTATTATCCTTTCTCAGCCAATATGAATAATGATTTTCTATATGGCCAGAGTGTTAAGGTAAAAGTACCACAGTCAGAATTAAAGATTCCTAAATCTGCGGTATACAAAGGAAGTATTTACAAGGTCATTGATGGCAAAGCCAGTCGAGCACAAGCTGATTTAACAAAAAATGGTGATACATATATTGTTAACGCTGGTGTTAGTATCGGTGAAAAACTGATTACCAATCCAGATTCAAAGTTGACCAATGGTGAGGTTGTCAATGATTAACTTAGTGTCAATAAGTAAAAGTTATCGACAAGGAAATGAAAATTACAAAGCGTTACACGAGATTTCATTAACGATTCAAGCTGGGGAGTTCGTTGCTATTATGGGCCCATCAGGATCAGGAAAGTCAACTTTAATTAATATTATTGGTTTCTTAGACAATAATTTTGATGGACAATATAACTTTAACGACACAGTTGTTAATAATTTAAATCGACGTGATCATGCGCGATTACGTAATCAATCAGTTGGTTTTGTGTTTCAAAACTTTAAATTGATTCGTAATCAAAGTGTAGGAGAGAATGTTGGCTTACCACTACTGTATGCTGGATTAAAACGTCGTGATATTATTGCTCGTGTAAATGATGTCTTAGAACAAGTTGGCCTACCAGGAAGCTACGATAAGTTGCCGAAAAATTTATCAGGCGGACAACAACAACGTGTGGCTATTGCTCGTGCAATTGTAACGAAACCAAACTTTTTAGTAGCTGATGAACCAACGGGAGCACTAGATTCAGCAACTTCTCGGGAAATTATGGCTCTCTTTAAAGAACTAAATCAACATGGTACAACTGTAATCATGGTTACTCATGATGAAAATGTGGCTCGCCAAACTAATCGCTTAATTAAGATTCTTGATGGTCGATTACAGAGTGATATGGAGGTTGAGCATGCAGATTCGTGAGTTAATTATCAGTTCGTTCCGTTCACTGATATCAAATAAGCGTCGTAGTATTTTGACCATGATTGGTATCATTATTGGTATAGCCTCTGTTATTACTATATTAGCTTTGGGTGATGGCGCACGTCTGGCAATGTTAAAAAACTTACAGGCGGATAGCGGCGGACAGCAATCAACCCAAATCACTTTTTCGCCCAATAATAGTGATGTTAAAATCTCGGGATTTAATAACGAAGATTTGGCCCGAATTCGCTCTAATCCCAAGGTTGCCAAAGTGACGGTACAGTCGGACGATCATGGTATCTTATCAAGTGAGGGAACAATCAATGGTAAGAGCTTGTCATCATTAGTTTATCTTGCAACTAGCGCTAATGATAATAAAATTCTAGCAGGACGTGGCATTAAAGATAGTGATATTTCAATAGATAGACCTGTAGCACTAGTCAATAAATCAATTGCAAAGAAAGGCTATCGAACTATCCGTAATGCCTTAAATTCAGGTATTGAAATTAATGGCACGACATATACAATTATCGGTGTGATTGATAATAACGCAACTCGGGGCGAATTTTACAATTATGACGTGGTTGTGCCACGTCATGTATTCGAAACAAGCAACGCGACTGTCAATGCAAACACGTTAAAGTTAACATTTATATCGGGAACAGATATATCAAAGACAACGAATGATATTAAAGATCAGTTGAATCAAATGGGTTCGCAACATAGCTCAGGATCTTATGATTTTTATGATACTGCAGCTATGCTTAAAGGTGTTACGATGGTCATTAAGGGCATTACATACTTTATTGTTGCTGTAGCAAGTATCTCATTGTTTATTGCTGGTATTGGTGTGATGAACATGATGTATATTGCTGTTAGTGAAAGAACACAAGAGATTGGGATTCGCATGGCAGTAGGTGCTTCTCAAAAGCAAATATTGTGGCAATTTTTAATTGAAGCTGTTATGCTAACACTTAGCGGTGGTATGATTGGATATCTGGCTGGGTTAGGTATAGCAATGGGAATTTCTGCTTTTCTACCCTTTAAAGCAAGTGTATCGATATCAACATTTTTGTTAGCGTTTGGTACATCCACAATTGTTGGCTTGGTATTTGGTATATTACCAGCTAAAACAGCAAGTAATAAGAATTTGATTGATATTTTGAGGTAATAATAATAAAAAAAGTAACGATACGTTGTATCGTTACTTTTTTGTTTGCATATATTTTGTCAAATTTTCATTGTTTTTAAAAGATTGAACGTGGTTTTTGTAGCTCACTTGAAGATTTTGATTGTCAAGTACTAGAGTTTTAAAGCCCAGTTTGTGCGCTTGAATATACATCTGTTTCAGGTGACTTGGTGTAAAAACAAAGTTATTATCAATTATCTTTCGTTCTGACAATATTTGCTGTCCACGACTTAAAGCAAATTGAGTTAAAGAATGATTATCAATATGTTTTGATAGTTGAGCGCCAATAGTTAATTCAGGATTTTTTAGCGCTTTTTCAGCAAAAATTAAGCTCCTTGAAAAGTCTTCACGTAGTTCAATGGGTGAAAAATTGACAATTTTGTTTAAGCGTGAAAATAGTGGTTCGATTTCTTGATCTAAAGAGGCACTTAATGAATCATTTGGATGTTGTGTTGCGACTACATGGTTTAGCATACGGGCTTCCTTTGTAGCAGCATTCGACCATTCTTGTGGATTCATAATTGAGTCTATAATGAGCAAATGTAGAAAACTTAATTCATTTTGAGAAATACCGTCCAACGAGAAAGGATTAATATCAAACATTCGAAATTCTAGATATGCTGTTCCTCTCTGTCTTAAATCATCAAGACTACCGGGAGCTTTTAATCGTACGGGGCCATAAAATTCACTTTTGTCATAGTAGTCGCCAGTTTTTACAAAGTGCTTAATTTGTCCGATATAGGTAGATAAGTCAGTGTAGTCAATTTGTTGATCAAAATGATTAACAAACCCAAAGTTACTTGCTCGCCAAGAACGTACTGGTTCAATATCTTTAAAATCCCTTGGTAGGTTATCTGTTACATTTTCCGTAACAGGACTGGCCCCAAAAAGATAGGTCAATAACCATCTATAGTTGGCTACTTGTTGGGCTATTTGAAAATATAGAGTATTTTTAGCGACAGGAAAAGATTGAATCTGCTTTTCAGCTCCAAACCATTTAATTAAGGCATCGGCGAGAGAAAAATTAACATGTACACCGGTCATAATATGTTGGTAAGGACCGTAGCGTTTGATAAGGACATCTCGATAATTTTGATACCAAGGGCGCTCAAAATGAGTAACGAGGTAATCTATATCATCAGGAGACATGTAGGGGGGCATGGACAATGGCCAAATAATCTCATCTGAGAACAATTCGTCAGCAAGGATTGTTTGTAATTCGTGCAAGTGGTTCAAAGCATCTTTAGAAGTGTGTTTAGTCGCTGTTACAACTTCTTCTTGACTTTCAGAAAAGTCCGTCTGAAAATAAGGCTGTGTCTTTCGATCACCTAAATTTGTTGAGTGGGGATGCTGCGATAAACTTTTACGTCCTGTTTGCACACGATGTTCTTCTATTTCAATACCAAAGCGCCCGGCAAATAATAAATCGTGTAGGTTGGCATTTTTAAATTTTTTAAAGTTTTGGGTCATATGAGGCCCTCCCAATTATTGTATATAAACTATTTTTATTCATTATAAACTAGTAAGACATTAAATTGTAGTAGTTTTAAGATTATTATTATATTTGGATGATGGTGCTAATTGTTTTATAATGAAAGTATGTTATTTAAAGATAAAACATATAAATATATCCCTGCCACAGTCCCAGAAAAGGTTAAAATATTTGCTGATGTTAGATACGCTGTTGGTGAGCGTAATAAGCTTGATATCTATGTGCCAGAAGGATATGAGAATTGCCCAATTATCATAGACATATATGGGGGCGGCATGATTCGCGGACAAAAATCTTCACATAAATTAAATCCAAGTTTACGTTTTTTGCATGATGGATTTGCAATAGTTAGCCCTGATTACTCTTTCAACACAGTAGGAAAAAGAACCTTTCCAGTCCAAATTGCTGAAATGCGGGCAGTGCTGAACTTTTTGATACAAAATTCAGATAAGTACGGTATTGATAGGGAAAATATTACATTAATTGGTGAGTCGAGTGGTGCACAAATAGCGTTGTTAACAGCTGCAACAATATCTGAGAGTCTTTTGTTAGGTAGGATTGCTGATTCCACTGAACATACGAGTTTTCCAAAAATTAATAGTGTAATTGGTATGTATGGGCCATACAAAGTTGATGAATTTTCTAAACAATTTGCCCAACTCAATATCACCCCCCAATTTAGCGAAACGGGAGAGGCACAATCTTTTGAAGGCATCATGTTAGGAACACGGCGCCCTGATAAATCATTAAGTAGAGTCTTGCAAGCCGACCCAGCAAATTACTTTTCAAAAAACATGCCACCGTTATTATTAATTGCGGGTACAAAAGATGATGTTGTACCATATTTACAAAGTGTTTCTTTGGCTGAGAAATATCAAAAAAAGGTTGGTAAAGTGGCTGAAATTATTTTAATTGAAAATGCACATCATGGACCAATAGATTTTGATACGTCTGAAATTTATGATAAAAAATTGAATTTTATTCAGAGATATACCAAGTAAATGTTAACAATGTAAAAGCCCCCATGAGTATTGAGAAGACTCATAAGGGCTTATTTTTATTTATGGCCGATCATTGTAGTCGTCTGGGGTAACATCTTTTCTAGAGCCATCAGAATAATAATGCATTTTTTGTGGTTCGTCAGGAATAAGTATCCAAGCAACGATATAAACAATAATCCCAGGAACAGCTGTCAGGGCAGAAACGACGACGAAAAGAATGCGAACTAATGTTGCATCCCAATTGAAGTAATTTGAAATACCACCGAGAACACCAGCAATCACACGATTATCACGTGAACGAGTTAACTTCTTATGTTTTATCATTTTAATTCCTCCATTTATAATTATGGCGCTTTTTTACTATACGATTTTATTTTAATATATTTTGACAGAACCTGCCATGGCTTGACCATCAATCGTAAAGATAGGGTTATCGCCAATAAAACCACTCTTATAGCCATCAAAATTTTTGGTAAAGTGCACATTTTCATGGGCTAAGCTGACCTTGCTAGCTTGAGCAGCAAATGCAAAGTTGAAGTCTTGGTTATCAGGAGCTGTTAAACGAATATCTCCAGAGTTAGATGTCAGTTTTAAATCATTTGTAAGTTTATTAATTCGTAATCGGATTGTACCAGAATTGATATTAAAATTGCCACTGCCAGTGAAATCATCAATACGTACTGATCCTAAATCAACTTGAGTTCCAACATGCTCGATAATAGCATGTTCAATGTTGATTGCGCCAAGTTTGACATGTATGTTGGCCTGATTAATGTTAACATGTGTTGCTTTGATAGTACCAGATGAAATATTCCAGTTCGCCGTATTCGCCTGAACAGTTTGCCCATCTAACGTACCGGCGCTGAGTTGGATGTTGAAAGTATCGGCTACTAAGTTTTTAACATACAAATTTCCAGATTGATTAGTTACTTCAATCTTTCCGGTAGAAAATGTTTGTGGCAAACCAATATAGATTTTAGCCCGAACATGGAATAGCATTGGATAATCACCTTGCTTAATAATAATTTTATCATTATTCTCTTCTACATTACTAAAATAACGTGGATTATCACGGCTAAAAAATTCATCGATGGTTATTAAATCAGTTTTGTCGTTCGAATAGAAGTTAATTGAGGCTTCTTTATAGTTAATACTAAAGGTTTTAGAACTAATCGGTATAGTGAACCGATGATGAGCTTTGGCCCAATGTGGCGTGTTAAAATGTTGATTTTCGTTATTAGTATAATTGTCTTCATCAGTTTCTGAATTGAGATCATTGTTAAATTGATAATACTGACCACCAACACGTGCACCATCACGATCAACATGCAACCAATTACCAAACTGAACTTTTTTGTTTTGACTGTCCAGGACGATATCATCTCCTAGAGAAACACCTTTTTTATTAATGTGTAGGTTACCAATATGCACACCTTGATTCGAAATATCGACGTAAGGCCGCTTAGTTGTCGTATCCTCTTGTTTACGATTACTGCTTTCAGATTGACTGAGTTCTTTTAAAATACTTTCAATGTCGCCTAATTGATCAAATGCGTCATCTAGTGCTTCATCATGCGACTGATCTGTTTTGGAAAAGTCCTGATAAGCTTCTAGTAAATCAGCGACAAGTTCTTCTTTAAGTTCTGTTAGTTGGGTATTAGGTGTATATTTAGAAAAAATAATATCCAAACGAGTTCTAATTTCCATTTCAACACTAGTCATAATCGTCTATCCTCCCGCTAATTAAGCGACTAATAATACGCTTAGCAAATGTCCATTCATTGCGTGCCATTTCAACATGTTGTTGGCCTTGCTTTGTTAATGTGTAGTATTTTCGTCTACCACCTTGTGATTCATCACCCCAATAGCTACTGATGTCACCAGACTTTTCAAGGCGTCTAAATGCCGTATACAGAGTTGCTTCGTTTAACTCGTACTGTTGTGTGGATAGACGTCGAATCGATTTTGATACTTGATATCCATAAGAATCACCTTGGCTAAGGATATTTAATATAATTGTGTCAGTGTGTCCTCGAATCAGATCTTTTGATATATCCATGGTCAAATACCTCTTACTAGTACATCATATATCATATTACTATGCTTGTCAAAGTAATATGATATTATGATGTTTCACGTGAAACATTATATATAAAATTAAAAATTCCTTTTTTATCTAAAACTCTGGTATAATAAAAGCATTCATTACACTGATAAATATAATACCATGCGTGCCAAAGAGAGTTAGCGGTTGCTGTGAGCTAATCCGTGGGTATTATTGTGTTACACAGTGTGCAAAGCAATGACGTGTGCCGCGATAAGGCATATTAAGTGGTAGGTCCGATGACTTACAATTTAGGTGGTACCACGGTGAAAATCGTCCTAGTCTGTTTAGATTAGGACGATTTTTGCTGTAATTAAAGGAGATAACAATGAATTTTATTGAAGATTTAAAGTGGCGCGGAGCACTAAACCAAGTCACTGATGAAACGGGATTGATTGATGCAATGCAATCAGGTGAAATTGGTGCTTATGTGGGGACAGACCCAACAGCTGATTCATTACATTTGGGACATTTAATTCCATTTATGGTGTTGAAGCGTTTCCAAAATGCTGGTGGTAAAGCAATTATTATCATCGGTGGTGCAACAGGTGCAATTGGGGATCCTCGGCCAACAACTGAACGCCAATTATTGTCACCAGAACAATTACGCGAAAATGAAAAAGGCATTACAGAACAAGTTACCAAGTTGTTTGGAGATGATCATACTGTTATCGTAAACAATAATGATTGGTTGGGTCAATTAACATTGACAGACTTTCTACGTGATTATGGTAAGTTATTTTCTATCAATGTTATGCTGAAGAAAGATGTCGTTGCTTCACGTTTGGAGACGGGTATTTCATTTACAGAATTCACCTACCAAATCTTGCAAGGGATTGATTTCCATGAATTATGGCGTCGCCACAATGTGCAATTGGAAATTGGTGGATCCGACCAGTGGGGGAATATTACGTCTGGTATTGATTTAATTCACTCGATTGAAGGAAATGAAGCGAAGGCATTTGGCTTAACGATTCCTTTGATGACAGATTCATCTGGTAAGAAATTTGGTAAATCAGAAGGAAATGCAATCTGGTTAAATCCGGAAAAAACTTCTCCTTATACTTTCTACCAGTTCTGGTTCAATCAGAGTGATGAAGATGTTGTGAAATATTTAAAGTACTTTACGTTCTTAGGAGTCGATGAAATTAATGCTCTTGAGCAGGAGTCAAAAAATAATCCTGGAGGTCGAGTAGCTCAAAGGCGTTTGGCGCAAGAGGTGACTAAATTTGTTCATGGAGAACAAGCTGTTTCAGATGCAGAAAAACTATCTGCTGCACTATTTACCGGTGATGTTGCAAACTTATCAGCGACAGACATTGCAGATGCGTTTGGTGGCGTACCAAGTTTTGATATTACAGCAGATAAAAAGAATATTGTTGATTTCTTAGTTGACGGGGAAGTAGAAAAGTCAAAACGTCAAGCTCGTGAAGATGTTACAAATGGTGCGATAACAATTAGTGGTGAAAAAGTAACAGACGTTAACTTTGAAATTGACCCAACAAAACATTATGAGGGCAAGTTTGTATTGGTTCGTCGTGGTAAAAAGAAATACTTCTTGGGTACAGTGAAATAAACTATTATTAATGCACATATTTGGAGGGTATCATGAAAATTTTAATGTATAATACGGTTGCAGATGAGTTACCATATGTTGAAAAATGGGCTGAAAAAACTGGCCACGAAGTAGTGACAATAAATCAACCCCTTGATGAAAGAACGGTTGAACGTGCGAATGGATTCGATGCCATTAGTACTCAACAAACAACAGCCATTGATGCACCAATCTATCAAAATCTTGCCCATTTTAATATTAAGCAAATTGCGCTTCGACAAGTTGGATATGATGTGTTTGATTTGCCGAATGCCTTTGCAAATCATATTCGCCTATCGAATGTTGCGGCATATTCACCTCGAGCAATTGCTGAATACACGTTAACGCAGCTTTTTAATCTCATTCGACACAATAAAAAATTTGATCGGGCTATGGCTCAAGGTGATTATACGTGGGCTGCTGGCGGGCAAGCTCGAGAAATTCATCATTTAACTGTTGCTATCATCGGTGTTGGTCGTATTGGAACAGCTTTTGCACAAATGCTGCATGCGTTAGGTGCAAAAGTATTAGGCGTTGATCCTGTCTACCGCGCTCAGAACGAACCTTTTGTAACTTACACAACATTAGATGATGCTTTGGCTCAGGCAGATGTTATTAGTTTCCATACGCCACTAAATGATGAGACACGGCATATGGCTGATAAAGATTTCTTTGCTCAGATTCAACCGGGAACAATCATGTTGAATTTTGCTCGTGGTGAAATCGTGGATATGGTTGAGCTTGAAAAAGCGCTTGATTCAAAATTATTGGCTGGTGCTGCATTTGATGTTACGCCAAATGAAAATGATTTTATGAATCAAAAACAGTTGGTTTCAGATTTGCCAGTAGATGTACAACGTTTATTAGCTTATGATAATTTTTTGTTGTCGCCACATATTGCTTTTTATACAGATACAGCTATCAAAAATATGGTTGAGATGGCATTAAATGATGCTGTAACAATGGTTAATGGTGGCTTTACTGAAAACGAAATTTTACGATAAATCTTAAATTATCAAAATGTCAGTAATAAACTGATGTTTGTTTTATATAAAAAGACGATGATATTGAATTCATCGTCTTTTTAAAATACTATTAATAGGATACTTTCTCTGTGTGGTTTTTCCATAGAGAAGCTAATACTGAACCAGAAATATTGTGCCATACAGAAAACATTACTGCTGCAATAGCTGAAGCTGGTTCGAAGAATGAAATGGCTAGTGTAGAAGCGAGTGCTGAATCTTGCATACCAACTTCGAAAGTGATTGCTTTTCGTTGTGGCGTTTTCATGTTCATAATTTTTGAGAATCCATAACCTAATAAATAACCCAATAAATTGTGTAACATAATAACAGGAACTAAAATTAAGGTAGATACCGCTAAAATCGTTTTAGAGTTGGCTGACAAAACGGCTAGAATAATTACTAATATAGCTACTTGAGATATTAAAGGCATGATTTCAATAATTTTTTGAACATGCTCCTTAAAAATTATATGAACAATGACACCTAGTACAATTGGAATGACAACGATTTGAAAGGCAGAAAAGAACATCGAAGTAAATGGTACTTGAACCCATTTTCCTGCTAATAATTTGAGAAGAGTGGGAATCATGATTGGTGCTAACAATGTTGAAAGTAGGCCAATCGAAACATCTAAGGCAACATCTCCTCCAGATAAAAAAGACATAACGTTAGACGATGTGCCGGATGGCGCTGAACCCACTAGAATAACGCCAACTGCTGTGGCACCTGTTAAACCGAAAAGATGAACTAGCAGAAAAGCGATTAATGGCATAATCACATAGTGTGCAATAGTGCCTAAAATAATTTGTAATGGGTTACGAGCGACTCTCTTGAAATCATATGGTGTGAGGGTAATGCCCATTCCAAATAATACAATCATTAATAAAATTGATACAGCTGAAAGGTTACCTATTTTTGTTGTTGCTAGTGTAGATCCAGGTCCTGGAATAAAGATTGCCAGAATGGCTATCAAAATAACAAAAAGAGTAAAAAATTTAGTTAGGAATTTCGAAAGTGATTTCATTGTTTTCATATTACTCTCCCAGTAATTTAGACTAAAATTGGTGTTTTTAACTATGGACACCTAAAACCATCTTTGCATAACGACTCATTCTATCAGTTGTCCATGCTGGTTCCCAAACCAAGTCGATTTGAACATTATTTACAGCATCAAGTGCCATTAAGGCTCGTGTAATCATTGTGTCCAATACAGCAGTCAATGGGCACCCCATAGTTGTTAAAGTGAGTTTGACGGTGACGTTGTTATTGCTGTCCATAGCTAATCCATAAACTAATCCTAAGCTGACAATATCGCAACGTAGTTCGGGGTCAATTACTTGTGACAGGGCTTCCAACATTTGATCTTGCAATGCTTGTGTTTTGTTTTCCATGTGTCAGTCCTTTATTATGGGTAAAAGATAAACGTTTAGTTTGGAAAAAGTTCATCTGCTCCCTTTAGTACAGCTCCTGTATTTGCAGAAGTTACTAGGGCTTGATAACGGGCCATCCATCCCTTTCTGATTTTAGGAACAAAGGGTTTTAATTGTTGATGACGCTGGTCAAGCTCATCAGCATCTACATGCAAATGCATTGTACGGTTGGTCAGATCAATTGTAATTTGATCACCATCTGCAACAAGAGCTATTGGTCCATCATCAGCCGCTTCAGGACTAACGTGTCCGACAGAAATACCACGTGATGCTCCTGAAAAACGACCGTCTGTCACTAATGCAACTTCTTTCCCAAGCCCCATTCCTGTAATTGCAGAAGTTGGTCCAAGCATTTCAGGCATACCTGGTCCACCCTTGGGACCTTCATATCGGATAATAACTACGTGTCCAGCGTGGATTTTACCTGCATCAATAGCATCAACAGCATCTTGTTCAGAATTGAAAACAATAGCTTCGCCAGTGAATGTTTTAATGCTTGGATCAACACCACCAGCTTTAATGACTGATCCTTTTGGTGCTAAATTGCCGTATAAAATTGATAAGCCACCCTGCTTTGAGTAGGGGTTAACATCAAACTTACGAATAATCTCATCGTTAAGAATTTCATGATCAGCAACATTTTCGCGCAAAGTCTTTCCTGTAACTGTCATACGGTCAGGATGTAAGATGCCACCCATACGAATTAGTTCATTAATAATTGCCGGTACACCACCTGCTTTATGAACATCTTCCATAGCCCATTTTGATGAAGGAGCAATTTTAGATAGGTAAGGAACTTTTTTAGCGATTTCATTGATATCCGCTTGGTTGTAATCAATTCCAGCTTCATGAGCGATTGACAAAACGTGTAGTACGGTATTGGTTGAGCCACCCATAGCCATATCAAGTGCCATGGCATCATCAAGTGCTTCTTTTGTAATTAAATCACGTGGCTTAACATTCTCTTTAACCATACGCATTAACTGTTTAGCACCATCACGAATCAGATCACGTCGTTCATCAGAAACTGCTAAAGCCGTACCATTGAAAGGTAGTGCAATACCCATAATTTCCATTAAAGTATTCATTGAATTAGCTGTGAACATACCCGCACAAGAACCACAAGTTGGGCAGGCATTTTGTTCCATTTCTAGAAACTCATCTTCTGTCATCAAACCAGATTTGAATGCACCAACAGCTTCAAACATTGAAGACAACGTGGTTGCTTTTCCTTGAGGATCTAGTCCAGCTTTCATTGGCCCGCCAGAAACAAAGACAGATGGTACATTACAACGTAAAGAAGCCATAATCATACCGGGTGTAATTTTGTCACAGTTTGGTAAGAAAAATACACCGTCAAACCAATGTGCGGTAATCACTGTTTCAGCTGAATCAGCAATCAATTCACGAGATGGCAAGGAATAACGCATACCCAAATGGCCCATAGCAATACCATCATCCACACCAATCGTATTGAATTCAAATGGAATACCACCAGCATCACGAATAGCTTGTTTTGCAACATCAGCTAATTCACGTAAGTGAACGTGACCTGGGATAATTTCTACATATGAGTTACAGATAGCGATGAATGGTTTTTTCATATCTTCTGGGTTGCTAACTTGGCCGGTCGCATATAATAGTGAGCGAGCGGGAGCTTGATGAATACCCATTTTAATATGATCAGATCGTTTTTTTAAATCGTCACTATTTACATTAAATGAAAAAGTGTCTGCCATGAAATAAATCTCCGTATTTTATAATTTAATATGCTTTTACTAATTTGAGTATAGGGGTCTAAGTCCAATTGTCAATCAACTATTCCAAATTTATATCGGTAATGCTGATAATTGAGATTTTTTCTATTTGCATTTGACATTAACAAATGATAGGAATATAATCATTTTTAATATATTTGTTAAATTTTGGATTAAAGATTAAAAATATGAATAAAAAAATAACAAAAATGAATAACGTCCTCATTATCCTTCTTGTCATTATGTGATTAGTAGGCTATTTTGAGTTAATCGTCTACTAATTGTGTCAGGAATTTAGTAGACGGTTGGGATTTTTTGTTTAGGCACCTAACTTTTTTCACAGTTAGGTGCCTTTTTTCGTAGAATTGGGGGAGTTGATGGTCAACATAGAAAAGTTTATTCAGACAAGAAAACGCTTAAAGATGTCACAAATGTCACTTTGCACAGATATTTGTACACAAGCAACGCTCTCAAAATTTGAGAAACATCAGCAAGTTCCAGCTTTTGATATTATGATTGCTTTGTGTCAACGATTGGGGCTGACATTAAATGATGTCTTTCCAATTAATGTAAAGGCACGTCAGACATATAACGAACAAGTATTAACACAAGCTATGCGAGAACTTTTTTACCAGAACATTCCACAATTTGAGGAATTAATGAATCAAGTAGAAGTTAATGCAATGGTAGACAGCGAGTTGCCTATGTATCAAATTGCCCAATATTTTTCTACAGTAATTTTGAAACAGGATCGTACTAAAGCAAAGCAGATTATTAAAAAAGTAGATATCGTTGGCCTCAATAAATCACACAAACTTCTATTTTATGCTATAACTAGTCACTATTATTATCAATGTGGTCAATTCAATGAAGCACAGAAATCTTTTGAAGATGTATGGCGCTATCAAAAAGGAACAACAACGGTAGATCATTCAGGGTGTCAAGCTGCAACTATTTACTTGTTAGCTAAATATCAAATGTCGATTAAAAACTACAAATATGCTATGATGTTGGCAACTTATGGCATTGATTTGGCAAACACAAGCGACACGACTTATTTTTTGGAGAATTTTTTTTGGATATTAGTTAAGGCGAGTGATACGTGGCAAAGTCAAGGTTTTATTGTGAATGAGATGATTGAAAATGCACGCGTAATTGCTAAAATACATAAGAACGAAGACATTTTACAAAAAATCAGTCAACGAAAAGGGGAAAAATAACATGGCAACACTCAAGGTTGAAAACTTACACGTTTCAGTAGAAGGGAAAGAGATTTTAAAGGGAGTTAACTTAATAGTTAATACTGGTGAGATTCATGCCATCATGGGTCCAAACGGAACGGGAAAATCAACGTTATCGCAAACTATTATGGGGCATCCAGCTTATGAAGTAACTGAAGGGCACATCTATATTGATAATCAGGATTTGTCTGAAATGTCGGTTGATCAACGGGCACGTGCTGGTTTGTTTTTAGCAATGCAGTATCCATCAGAAATTCAAGGCGTAACAAACGCTGAGTTTATGCGAGCAGCAATTAATGCGCGTCGTCCGGAAGATGATCAAATTGGTGTTATGTCATTTATTGAAAAACTTGACGAAAAGCGTGAATTTTTATCCATGTCTGAAGAAATGGCGGAACGATATCTTAATGAGGGTTTCTCAGGTGGTGAAAAAAAACGTAATGAAATTTTGCAAATGATGATGATTGAACCTAAAATTGCTATTTTAGATGAAATTGACTCGGGGCTAGATATTGATGCTTTGAAAGTTGTTTCTCGTGGTGTGAATGAAATGCGCTCTAACGAATTTGGGGCACTAATGATTACTCACTATCAGCGTTTACTTGATTACATTGTTCCAGATTTTGTCCATGTTATGATGGGAGGCAAAATTGTCAAAACAGGTGGTGCAGAACTGGCTAAGAAACTGGAAGCTGAAGGATATGCTGGATTGCGGGATGAACTTGGATTGAATGTTCATTTAACGGATGAAGATGTGAATTCGTATTTTGTGGAGGATTGATATGGTTGATAATAGTGTAATACAATCTCTTCCGTTGCCTACATTTGCCAAAGTTCGCTATAATTCATGGCAACTTGATGAAATGATACCAGCCACAGATAAAGCTACAACACCGTTCTTTATGAAAAATGAGAAGAACGGCATTGAAGTTAGTGGTCTATCGACAACATATCAACATTTGACAGAAGAGATGACTGCTCAAGGGGTGATACTGATGAGCATGATACAAGCGAAAACAGAGCATCCAGATCTTGTTGAAAATATGATTGCGAGTGTTGTCGATAAAGCAGCGGATCGTTTGTCAGCTCAAAATTTTGCCCAATTTAATACGGGCATTTTCGTATATATTCCGGAAAATGTTCAATTTGACGAAGTTTTACATTTAACATTAAATCATTTGGCTACTTCTGGCAAAGATTTGGTTGCCCGTGTTTTTGTCTATATTGGTTCGAACGCTAAAGTTGATATTCTGCAAGAAATGCATACGATAGGCACTCAAAAAACAAAAGCTTCGGTTATTATTGAAGTTATAGCCGATTCAGGCGCCCAAGTTACTTATGCTAATATTGATTCTTTTGGAGAACAAACAACAGCATTTATTAACCGTGAAGCAGAAGTGAGAAATCATGCAACAGTTGATTGGCAAAATGCCGAATTTAATGATGGAAATGTTATTATTCGTTTAGCAAGTCAATTGAATGGCGAAGGATCTACCTCACATACAAATGTTATTGGCCTGACAACAAAGAAACAAACTCAGGGTCTTGTAACGACTATCTTAAATCGAGGTCGTCATTCATTAGGACATATTTTCCAACGAGGGGTCATTTTAAACCGTTCCACATTAGTTTTTAATGGTATTGGGAAAATTATTAAGGGAGCAAAGGGATCAGATGCGCAACAAGAATCACGTGTCTTGATGTTATCCCGTCGAGCACGAGGTGATGCTAATCCACTGTTGTTGATTGATGAAAACGATGTTACAGCCGGTCACGCGGCTTCAGTTGGTCGTGTTGATGAAAATCAGATGTATTACTTAATGAGTAGAGGTATTAGTGAACAAGTTGCTCGAAAATTGGTTATTCGTGGATTTATGGGCGAAGTATTAGCAAAAATGCCGACAAAAGCAGCACAACAGCAGGTAGTTGAGGAAATAGAAAGAAAGTTAAAACATGAAGATGATTAAAACTGATTTTCCAATATTAAACCAAAAAATCAACGGACAACAAATGATATATTTTGATAATGCGGCGACTTCCCAGAAGCCACAGTCCGTCATTGATTCACTCGTTGATTATTATCAAAATGATAATGCTAATGTACATCGTGGTATTTATGAACTGTCAGAACGAGCTACAAATGCGTATGAACAAGCACGCGACAAGGTTCAAAATTTTATACATGCAAAAAAACGCGAAGAGGTTCTTTTTACTCGTGGTACAACAGAATCGTTGAATTGGTTGGCAAGTACCTATGGCGCGGAAAACATTAAGCAAGGGGATGAAATTCTAATTTCCTATATGGAGCATCATTCTAATATAGTACCTTGGCAACAGTTAGCACAACGTGTCGGCGCTAATTTAAAATATATTAACCTTAAAGCAGATGGCACGTTGGACTTGACTGATGCTGAAGAAAAAATGTCTGACAAAACTAAAATTGTATCTGTTACCCATGCTTCTAATGTGTTGGGTGTGGTTAACCCAATAAAAGAATTGGCACAAATGGCACATGAACATGGTGCCATTATGATTGCTGATGGCGCGCAATCAGCGCCACATATGGCGATAGATGTTCAAGATATGGATGTTGATTTTTTTGCTTTTTCTGGTCATAAAATGTTGGGACCCACAGGCATTGGTATTCTTTACGGTAGATATGAGGTGTTGAACAAAATGAGTCCAGCGCAATTTGGTGGAGAAATGATTGAGCTAGTGGACTTACAAGAAGCAACATTTCAACCATTACCTTGGCGTTTTGAAGCTGGAACACCTAATATTGCTGGTGCCATTGGTTTGGGAGCAGCTGTCGACTATTTGACAAATATTGGTATGCCTGAAGTAGAGGCCTATGAACAATCATTGGTTTCTTACGCTTTGCCAAAAATAAAAAAAATACCTGGCGTTACTGTATATGGTCCGCAAGATAGTGAACATCATTCAGGTGTTATCGCATTTAATTTAGATAGTGTTCATGCGCATGATTTAGCAACCGCATTGGATCAAGAAGGTATTGAAGTACGAGCAGGGCACCATTGTACACAACCACTTATGCGCCATTTAGATATTGCTGCTACAGTTCGTGTTAGTTTGTACATATACAATACGCGTGAAGAAATTGATCACTTTATTGATATTATAGGAAAAATTAAGGAGTACTTTAACCGTGAGTTTGCATAATTTAGATAATTTGTATCGTCAAACAATTATGGCATACGCGCAACATCCGCATAACTATAAGCCTATGTTGGAAACAGAAAGCTACCATATTCGAAAGTATAATCCAAATTGCGGTGATATTATTGATTTGGCTTTTAATATGAATGATGATAAGGTGACAAATATCCATTTTTATGGAGACGGTTGTGCGATATCAAAAGCTTCTGCCTCAATGATGACAGACCTAGTATCTGGTAAAAATAGAAGTCAGATTACGCAATTAGTTGAACAGTTTTCAAAGATGGCTCGCGGTGAAGACGGTGATTTCAAGTCACTTGGCGAAGCACAAATTTTATCAGGCGTTACGAAATTTCCTACACGAGTAAAGTGCGCAACCTTAGCATGGCATGCTTTGGATGAATTATTAGCAATAGAAAAATAAAGGGGGTGCAATGATGGAAATAGATAGACAAGAAGCCATTGATCAGACAAAGGCTGCTATTTCAAACGATAAAGCTGCTGAATTAGGATTTCAAGACGATTATCAAGCTGTCTTTTCGACAGGAAAAGGCCTAAATGAAGATATTATTCGTCAAATTTCAGCCAAAAAAAATGAACCACAATGGATGCTAGATTATCGATTGCAAGCGTATCAAACATATCTTCAGATGCCAATGCATAAATGGGGACCAGATTTAAGCGAGATACATTTTGAAGATATTTACTACTATAACAAGCCAACAAATGATAAGTACCGTGACTGGGATGACGTTCCAGCAGAATTGAAAGAAACTTTTGAGCGTTTGGGCGTACCTGAAGCTGAACGAAAGTGGCTGGCTGGTTCTTCTGCCCAGTATGAGTCTGAAGTAGTTTACCATCGTATGAAAGAGGAATTTGCCAAAACTGGTATTATCTTTACCGATACAGATACTGCGGTTCAGGAATACCCAGAGCTTGTTCAAGAATACTTTGGTTCATTAGTTAAACCGACCAATAATAAGCTAGCCGCTCTAAATTCTGCAGTTTGGTCTGGTGGTACATTTATTTATGTGCCTAAGGGTGTTCATGTTACGACACCGATTCAGTCTTATTTTCGAATTAATACTGAAAATGAAGGTCAGTTTGAACGAACACTTATTATTGTTGATGAAGGGGCCCATGTTGATTACGTTGAGGGCTGTTCAGCACCAATGTATTCAGGGGATGCGCTACATGCTGCTGTGGTAGAAGTGATTGTTAAAAAAGACGGATATTGCCGTTACACTACAATTCAAAACTGGTCTAATAATGTGTATTCATTAGAAACAAAACGTGCAGCAGCGCATGAAAATGCAACGATGGAATGGGTTGATGGTAATTTTGGTTCAAAAACAACGATGAAGTATCCATCGGTTTATTTAGAAGGCGAGGGTGCAAAAGGTACTATGTTGTCGATTGCTGTTGCTGGCGAAGGGGTTAACTTAGATTCCGGTGCGCAAATGATTCATAATGCTAAAAATACGTCATCGTCTATCATTTCAAAGTCAATTGCTCATGATGGTGGGTCCACAGATTATCGTGGCACAGTTAAATTTGGCCGTGAATCTGATGGTTCATTTGCCCATGTAGAGTGTGATACGATTCTAGTTGATGATAAGTCTTCAGCTGATACGATTCCATATAACACTATCTTGAATGGTAATGTGTCGATGGAACATGAGGCAAAAGTGTCGCGCGTTTCCGAAGAGCAATTGTATTATCTAATGACACGTGGTATTTCTGCCGAAAAAGCCACAGAGATGATTATTATGGGCTTTATCGAACCTTTCACAAAAGAACTGCCAATGGAATATGCTGTTGAGTTAAATCGATTAATGAAATTTGAAATGGTTGGATCGGTAGGATAAATTATGAATAAAAAAGTTGAGGCAAGTATTATGGATGCTTTAACGACAGTCATTGACCCAGAACTGCGAGTTGATATCGTTAACTTAGGCTTAATCAATGCTGTTGATATCAATTCTATCGGTGATGTAACCATTAATATGACGCTTACAACGATGGGGTGTCCGTTAATTAGTGTATTGGAAGAAATGATTGATGAAGCATTAAAAATTTTACCTGAAGTAAAGACAACCAAAGTTGAACTCACATGGGAACCAGCTTGGGAAATTGATCGAATGTCGCGATACGCAAAAATGGCGTTAGGATTATAAAACGACTAAATTATATAAAATTGGAATAAAACACACCTTGTAATTGACGATGAATTATAAAGTAGTTATGATTGGATTATTAAATTAAAAGGAAGTGTTTCACATGAGAAATCAGGCTACTGTACAAACGAATATTACAAATGCAGCCCTTCTCCTCAACTTGCTTAGACTACCCTAGCAAGTTGAGCTTTTGAGCTGGTTGTTAGGTACTTATCTAATGGCTAGTGAATAAAAGGATGTGAGTGCATGATCCCGGACTAGTCAAATTGACTGGTCCGGGATTTTAATTTAAGGAGAAAATTATGGCAAGCAAAGTAACTTTTTATGACACAACAATGCGTGATGGTGAACAAACAATTGGGGTTAACTTTTCAATTGAAGAAAAGATTGAAATAGCAAAAGGATTGGATGATTATGGCGTTGCAGCAATTGAAGCGGGATTTCCGGCAGCATCTCACAAAGATTTTGAAGAAGTGAAAAGAATTGCAGAAGTTGTGGATAACGCAAAAGTTGTCGGTTTGGCACGAATGGTCAGAAATGATATTAATGCGGTTATTGAGGCAACCAAGGATGCAAAACATCCAATGATTCACGTGTTCATTGCAACTTCACCAATTCATCGTGAGTTTAAATTACACATGACCAAAGAAGAAATTTTGGACAAAATCAAAGCAGACGTTACTTTTACTAAGCAACATATACAAGATATTGTGTTCTCACCTGAAGATGCGACAAGAACTGAACCTGATTTTTTGGTAGCAAGCGTGCAGACAGCTATTGACGCTGGAGCGACGATGATTAACATACCTGATACTGTTGGTTATGATACACCAGAGGAATATGGCGAAGTTTTTGAAAACTTACGTCAAAATATTATCGGTTTTGATACAGTTGGTTGGTCAACACATACACATAATGATTTGGGTATGGCAACGGCCAACGCTTTGGCAGGTATTGCGCATGGTGCGACGGAAATTCAGGGCACAATTAATGGTATTGGTGAACGTGCTGGAAACGTTGACATGATTGAAGCGGCAGCAGCCATTCATGTGCGTCATGAAAATTTTAATGTAGAAACAGATATTGTCTTAGCTCAGTCAAAGGCCATTTCTGACATTGTCGCACGCGCAACCCGCATGCCAGTTGCGGGGAATAAACCCATTATGGGGCGCAATGCCTTTGCTCATGAATCTGGAATTCATCAGGATGGGTACTTAAAAAATCCAGAAACTTATGAAATTTTGAAACCAGAAATGGTTGGTGCTACGGCGTCCTTACCGCTGGGAAAATTGTCAGGATCGCATGCGGTCATGTCAAAACTAAATAGCTTAGGGTATGAGGTGATGCGTGAGGATATGAAAGCAATTTTCCCAATCTTTAAATCAGTTGCCGAAGAGTCTGATTTGATTACAGATGATCAATTAAAAGTTATTATGCAAGTCGTTGAAGAAAAAGAAATGGTGAGTTATCAATAATATGACATCAGTTAAAAAAATTGTAGTTTTAAAAGGCGATTATATCGGTCCGGAAATCATGACAGCAGGGTTGGCAGTATTGGAAGCTGCGACAAAGGATACAACATTTGCTTATGAACTGATAGACGCACCGTTTGGTGGTGATGGTATTGATCGCGCCGGGGATCCACTACCACAGTCGACTATTGATGTTTCAAAACAAGCTGATGCGGTGCTACTTAGTGCAATTGGTGGGCCAAAATGGGATAATGCACCACGACGTCCAGAACAAGGGCTATTAGAAATTAGATCAAAACTCAATTTATTTGCTAATATACGGCCAACAAAAGTGACTCAAGCGCAAATTGACCGCTCACCATTGAAGCCAGAGTATGTAAAAAATACGGACTTCGTTATCGTTCGTGAACTGACCTCTGGTGCTTATTTTGGAAAGCCACGCAAACTGGAAGCGCATCAAGCCATTGATACGATGTATTATAGCGAAGAAGAGGTGACTCGTATTATGCACCAAGGTTTTAAAATGGCGCAAAAGCGAAACAAGCATGTCACCATTGTTGATAAGTCAAATGTATTGGCTACATCAAAGTTTTGGCGAAAGATTGCGAATGAAGTTGGCAAAAGTTATCCGGATGTGACAATCGACTATTACTATGTTGACGCGATGACAATGGCCATTATGTCAAAACCAGCAACATTTGATGTTGTGATTATACCTAATTTGTTTGGGGACATTTTAAGTGACGAAGCAGCACAAATTACAGGATCAATTGGACAAATACCTTCTATGTCAGTTGGTGAAAGTGGCCCTAATTTGTATGAACCAATTCATGGCTCAGCACCTGACATTGCTGGTCAAGGCATAGCCAATCCGATTTCTATGGTGAATACGGTAGCTATGATGTTAGCAGAAAGCTTTGACGAAAAAAGAATTGCCGATAAAATTACTGCAGCAGTAGATTACATTATTGAAAACCACTATGTGACACCAGACATGGGTGGAACAATGACGACCGGTGAGGTCACACAAAAAATGGTTGATTACATAAAAAATTATGAATCGGCGGATATAAAATGAGCAAAACACTATTTGATAAAATTTGGGAAAAACACGTCATTACTGGGGAAATTGGTGAGGCTCAATTGATTTATGTGGATTTGCATTTGGTACATGAGGTGACATCACCTCAACCTTTTGATGGGTTGAGAAGTACGAACCGTCGCGTTAGACGACCAGATTTAACTTTTGCAACCATGGATCATAATGTGCCAACGAAAGATATATTTAATGTGCAAGATCAAATGTCTCGATTGCAGATGGATACATTGGTCAAAAACTCGAAGGAATTTGACATCCCATTAGCATCAATTGGTGATGATAAGCAAGGAATTGTTCATGTTGTGGGACCGGAGCGAGGATTGACACAACCAGCTAAAGTGATTGTCTGTGGTGATTCTCATACAGCAACTCATGGTGCGTTTGGTGCAATTGCCTTTGGAATTGGGACTTCCGAAGTTGAGCATGTCTTGGCGACTCAAACGATTTGGCAAGTTAAACCAAAAACAATGGGGATTAAGGTAACAGGGGAGTTACCTAAAAATACATACGCAAAAGATATTATTATGGGCATTATTGCTAAATATGGTGTGTCATTTGGGGTTGGTTATGCAATTGAATTTTACGGTGAAACGATTGAGAAGTTATCAATGGAAGCTCGTATGACGATGTGCAATATGTCAATTGAGGCTGGTTCAAAAACAGGTATGGTACAACCAGATCAAACGACATTTGATTACATTGAGGGTCGTGAACAAGCACCCAAGGATTTTGAAGCTGCAAAAAAGTATTGGTCACAATTCTACACAGATAATGAAAGTGACTTTGATGAGACGTTGACTTTTGATGTATCAAATTTGAAACCGATGGTGACATGGGGAACAAATCCAGGCATGGCTACACCTGTTGATCAGTCTTTGCCAGAAATCAAGGATGATAATGATGCAAACGCTTATGAATATATTGGGTTGCATCCCAATATGAAGCCTGTTGACATTAATTTGGATTACATTTTCATCGGATCATGCACGAACAGCCGTTACGAAGATCTTGAAATTGCTGCGAATATGATGAAAGGGCATCATTTAGCACCCAACGTCACTGCCTGGGTTGTGCCTGGTAGTCGTGCCATTAGAAATCGTGCAATTAAAACAGGCATTGCTAAAATATTTGAAGACGCTGGGTGTGAATGGCGTGAACCAGGATGCTCAGCATGCTTGGCAATGAATCCAGACAAAATTCCGGCAGGAAAACACGTTGCTTCAACATCAAATAGAAACTTCATTGGACGCCAAGGTGCGGGATCAAGAACGCATTTGGCTTCTCCAGCTATGGTTGCTGCAGCAGGAATTGCTGGTCACTTCGTTGATATTACGACAGATGAATTTGTATAGGGGAATAATATGGAAGCTTTTGTAAGAGAGACAGGCAGAGCGGTTGTTATTCCAAATGACAACATTAATACTGATATTATCTTGCCTAAACAATTTTTGAAAAACATTTTAAAGACCGGTTTTGGTAAAGATTTATTTTTTGATTGGCGTTACAATGCTGACGGTTCGTTGAATGAAGCGTTTGAATTGAACAAACCAGCACATCAAGGGGCTTCAATTTTAATTACAGGCAATGATTTTGGATCAGGCTCATCACGAGAACACGCGGTATGGGCGTTAACGGATTATGGATTCAGGGCAGTGATTGGCGGCGGATTTTCAGACATATTTTACATGAATTCAACTAAAAATGGCTTGTTACCAATTGTGTTGCCCGAAGAAAATCGGAAAATATTACGAGATGTTCAAGCAGATGAAAATATTCAAATTGATTTACCCGAACAAACTGTGACTTATAAAAACTATACTTTCCACTTTGATATCAACTCACAATGGAAAGAAAAGTTTATCAATGGTGAAGATGATATTGACAACACGATGAAATATGAAAAATTGATTGCTGCATTCGAAAAGCAACGACCAAATTTTGGATAGGAGGCAGTACATGGAACGGGCAATGAATTTGCAACAACGGATGGACACGACTAAAGAAACAGTGACATTCTATCGTGTCTTTGCGATGATTGCAGCTGGTATGATTTTAGATGGGGCGGACGTTTATCTTGCTAGTGCAGTCAATAGTGCAATAGTAAGCACGCACTTTGCGACACTTGCACAAGGTTCTGTGTTTCTTTCCTCTGGGTTTTTAGGCCTTTTCTTCGGGTCCATTTTTGCTGGATTTATCGGTGATTTTCTGGGCAGGAGAAAAGCATATTCGACTAATTTATTGATATTTGGTTTACTAACCCTAGGTGCGGCATTTGCAACTAATATTTGGATGTTAGTCGGACTACGTTTTTTCGCCGCAATTGGGTTAGGCGCAGAAATTGTGACAGGTTACGCCTTAATTAATGAATTTGCCCCAATTAAAAATCGTGGTCGGTGGAGTGGTGTAACTTCTGTGATTGCTAATTTGGCTGCACCATTGACCTTACTTTTGGCAGCAAGCGTTATTCCTCGTTATACATGGCGTGCAATGTTTGTTATTGTTGGTGTGTTAGCATTGATTTTATGGGTGATTCGCCGCCATTTTCCCGAATCACCGCGATGGTTAATTGCACGCGGAGAATATGATAAAGCTGAAAAGATCATTGAGAAATTAGAAGTGAATGGCTCGTACAGCACAAATGATTCTAGTATAAAACGACAACCAGTGAAGACTAGGATTGGTATTGGGCTGTTGGTTGCAACTGTTGCTGTCAGTGCAGTCAATTTAACACAATATACATTTACATCGTGGATGCCAACATTATTGATCAAACAAGGAATCGAAGTGGTTCATTCACTAACATTCTCCGCAGTTATGATGGCTGGGGCTCCAATAGGCGCACTGATAGGCGCATTATTGGTTGACGTGATAGGTCGTAAAAAGGTCATTGTTTCTGCCTTTGTAATGACTGCGGTGTTTGGGCTGATTTATTCGCAGCAACATACAACGGTTGGAATTTTAACGGTAGGATTTTTGGTCGTAACTATGATGTATATTTTGATGGCTTCGGTTGTTGGGGTTTATATGTCAGAGTTGTTCCCTACTTACTTTAGATTCCGTGGAACAGGTTACGCCAATGGCGTTGCTAAAATATTGACGGTTTTAACACCATATTTTGCAGCGTGGGCAATTACACAATTTAGTGCAAACTTGATTTTCTACTTTATCGCAGCAGTAGCGCTAATTGCAGCTATTGTGGTCGCAGTTTATGGACCAGAAACAAAACAAAAAGCAATATATTAAAAGGATGGTATTTTATAATGACAGAAGCAACAACAACAAAGATTCATTGGAATGGTGGCGTTCAAGGTGAAGCCATTAACATCTTGAAAGAGGATGGAGGCATGATTGTTAGCCCAACAAAAGTGGGCTACATTATCATGACTTCAGATGATAAAGGATTGGAAAGAAAGTTTGCTGCCAAAAATCGTAAGCGTAACAAGCCTGGTGTTGTATTATGTGGGTCAGTAGAACAAGTTAAAGAATTAGCGCTAATGACACCTGAAATCGAACAAATGTATCAGCAACATTGGGATGAGGACATTTTGTTGGGTTGTATCTTGCCATGGAAAGAAGAAGCAAAGAGCAAGATACCAAATGACGGGACAAAAAATTTGATGATGGATAAACGTGAAACCAGTTGTTTTGTTATTAAATTTGGTACACCAAGTGAAAATATTGCCAAAGAAATGTGGGAAAAGTACGGTAAGTTCTCATTTGCAAGTTCAGCTAATCCTTCTGGTAAGGGGAACCGTGGTTTGGTAGCTGGCATTGGTGACCAAATTGAAAATGCTGCCGACTTAATTATTGAGGCCGATGATTA
Source organism: Leuconostoc litchii (assembly GCF_008107645.1). Classification (GTDB taxonomy): domain Bacteria; phylum Bacillota; class Bacilli; order Lactobacillales; family Lactobacillaceae; genus Leuconostoc; species Leuconostoc litchii. The sequence continues at coordinate 40,577 of NZ_SDGY01000008.1, forward strand.
TGTGGCATCCATTCAACCTGACAAGACGCTAGACACACGCTACGAACAAGGGGTGATGGTATCTATGGTTGACGAGACAGGTAAGCTCATTCCACAACAAAATGGTGCTGTTGGTATCCAACCAGCGCCAATCGTTATTCGTAAGGGATTAGATGTCGATAAAATCATGAAAATTATGAGTGATATTTTCTCGTCATGGGACTATCGTCACGGATTTTATTACTAAAAAATTATACAAAACAGTTAAAAGCCAGACTAGCGTTACGCTAGTTATTTTATTGATTGCCAATTATTAGAAAATGATTAGGCAACGAAAGAAATCTCAACGATGATAATTGTTGAGATTTTTTGTTGACAAGTTAATTAGAACTTCATATAATGTTTTTGAACATATATTATATGTTGTATAGTATTGGAGAAAATAATTATGGCAATTCAAATGAGTTCAGAATTATTAGACGGTTGCGTTTTAGCGATATTAGATAAAGAAGATTATTATGGTTATGCATTAACGCAAAGAGTGCAGGGCACGATTTCTGTTTCGGAATCGACGTTATACCCTGTACTACGGAGATTAAAAAATAATCAATTTGTTACAACGTATGATCAACCTTTTCAAGGCAGAAATCGACGTTACTATCAGATCACAGCACAAGGTCGTGACAAGCTAACCAGCATACGTCAGGATTGGGTAATGTTCCAAGCAAACGTTGACACATTATTGAAGGAGAGATAAACAGATGGAGAATTATTTAGCTGAGTTAGAGCAACTACTACATCAGTTGTACCAGTCAGATAAAGAAGAAGCGATGAATTTCTATCGAGAGTATGTGATGGATGCTGATCTGACGACATATCAGCAATGTATTGCCGAATTAGGCACACCAAAGCATCTGTCGCGAAAAATTTTAGCCGACTATTCAATTAAGGCGGATGACAGATCAGCAGAGCATTCAAACAGTAAAAACCCACGGTCAAATATTAGGTTGATTTGGTGGATTGCATTGGCCCTATTAGCTTCACCGTTAGCATTACCTATATTTATTGTTTTGATAACATTAGTTGCTGTTTGTTTTGCAATTGTAGCAGCTTTAAGTGCAATTATCATTGCTTTTAGTCTAATAAGTGTCGGATTAGTAATTATTGGATTTGGTGTTTTGTTACAGTCATTGTGGACAGGTTTATATTATATTGGTTGTGGTCTGCTTATATTTGGAATTATGATGACAACAATACCAGCCGTTATAGGTCTCTTGAGATGGTTAATTGATAAGACAGCACAATTGAGTAAGGCCATTTATCAACGTTTTACTAATAAAAAGCAATTGCAGCAGGAGGATAAGTAACATGAAACGAAGTATTAAAATTGGTATGAGTTTGATTGTTATTGGTGCGGTACTAGCTTTGATTGGTTTTTCTTTTGGCGGTAGTTCTAGTTCAGTTACTTGGAATGGTGGCTTTAAAGTGATTGACTACAAAACAAAAAAAGAAAAAATGAAACAGCAAATGTATGCTTACGATGATGTGAAAAATATTCAGTTGTCGACAGCTTTGCCTGTTCGTATTATTACGGGTGATGTGAATCGCGTTACTGTTAAAGTAAAGACCTACTATCAACTCCCAGATGTAAGCAATCAAGAAAATTCTTTAAAAATTACGGATAAACAAAAAAGTAGTAGCTCGCGAGGGCATATAGAATTTAATGTCACAGGTTTTTCTTGGAATTATGGTCAGGATGAGTACCAAGAAGGCCTTGTAATTACAGTACCACAATCGCAAAATTTAACTAATGTTCAACTTACTGGCAAAAATAGCAATGATGTTAATATAGAAAATATCCAGTCAGATAGAATATCAATTCAACAAGTTGCTGATACTAATTTAAAAAATATAACAGTCAAGCAAAATTTGTTACTTGATGAAATCAATGATGGCCAGTTAAGTGGCGTAACTACTGGGATAGCTACAATTAAAAGTGATTATGGGGATTTAACGGTTCAAAATACACGTATTAATAACCGCTTGAATATTCGACTAGCAGATGGGGACTTAAACATGCACCGTAGTCAGATCAATGATGGTGAGATTCGCACGACAGATGGTGATATCAATCTCATGAATAATCAATTATCTAATCAACTAAGCGTTACGACACAAGAAGGCGATATAGTAACATCAATTGGGAAAAGTAGTGTCAGGGCTAAAACATTAGATGGGGACATTTCGACTTTTAATAATCATGATGATGACCGAACAAGTTATACGTATAAAGGTATGACGGGCGCATATATACTATCAACAAACAGCGGTGATGTGACAATTAGAAAATAGACTAAAAAATATTTGGTTAATCATGAATTATTATTTTATATATTAGTTTTTCTGTATTTATTAGATTAAAATAATAAAATAATAAAATAATAAAATAATTGACATAATTAGATCTTTATAATATAATAACTGTCATATTATAAGGTATGAAAAGAGGAAAAATCATGAAAAAAACAATCGTAACAATGAACGACGCCCTCCTCTACCTACTTCTCAATTAATGTTTAGTAGGTTCTTTAAGTAACTATCTATTAAGCTAATATTATTTAATAGATAGTTGGGGCTAATGAATAAAAAAACACCTTAACTACTGATAGTTAGGGTGTTTTTTATTTTGGAAATGCAAAAATACTTTTGAAGGTAATGAGGACCGAGAAAATTTATCAAGTAATACTTTTAAAGGACATATTTTGTTCATTAGGGACATAATTTGTTCGTTATGTTTACCACAAAATATGCTTGTGATAATCTTATTTTTACAGTAAAAGGAGAAATAATTTATGATGTTACATATTCGAAAACAAGCGACCATTCAATCAGATGCAATGCACTACGGTGCAATCATTATTCTCTTTTTGGTCTCAGGTATTGTATTATTAATGACCAGTGCTTCGCAATATCCCGAAATGATAGCTATGGCATACTTATCATTTACAATGGGCTTACGGCATGCCTTTGATGTGGATCATATTGCTGCTATCGATAATATGACACGAAAAATGCTGAATGATGGCAAAAATACACGAGGTGTTGGTTTTAGTTTCTCATTTGGGCATTCAATGGTTGTCGTCTTAATGGCCTTAATCACGGTTTTGTTTGTAGAATGGGCAAAACATTCTATGCCAATTTTTGAACAAATTGGTGGTGCCTTAGGCACCTTGATTGCAGCCACTATGTTAATCATGTTAGCCATTGTTAATAGTTTCATTTTGCATGATATTTGGGCAAAGTTTATATCAATGCGCAACCATGGTTCTAAGGCGGAAGCAGATAAACAAGTTAATTCCTCTAAAATATACCGGTTATTTTTAAAACTATTAGGAATGATTAAGCATAATTGGCAAGTTGCTGTTGTTGGATTCTTATTTGGGTTAGGATTTGATACTGCGACGCAAATCGCTGTCTTGGCCACATCAGCCACAGCTGCAAATGAAGGTATTCCTTGGTATGCAACATTGGCATTTCCTTTGTTATTTACGGCTGGTATGTGTTTAATGGATACAATTGACGGCTTTTTCATGAGTACAACCTACAATTGGGTATTCTCATCACCTTATCGAAAAGTATACTATAACTTGACTATTACGGGAATTTCTATATTAGCAGCAGGATTTATTGGCTTTGTCGATTTTATTCAATCATTTAGTGTGATGTTTAATTGGGACAATTCAATGACAAGATGGGCTAAAGGGCTAGATTTTAATCAAATGGGCATTATATTAGTAGGACTTTTTGTCATTGCATGGATTGTTGCCATTACGATCTGGCATGTCTTTAACTTAGCAGAAAAAGATAGTGAACAGATGATTTGATGAATCATTGTGAATAATATTTTCTAGTGTTTAGCATCTTTGTGATAAAATGAGAGAAATTGCTACTATAAAAGACGGAGAATCTTTCATGATAAAAATCGTTGATGCAACAAAAAAAGATGAACAATACTGGCATGACATTTATCTCAACGCATTTCCAGCATATGAACGGCTGCCGTTTTCCAAACTACAACAAGTTGTTAAGGAACACGAAGCAGTTCGAATGGCAATGATTATTGATGACGGTCAGCCAACAGGAATTTTACTGCTAGTTGAAATTCCTGAAGAAAAAGTATTTGTGTTGTATTTTGCAGTGGATGCTAATATACGTGGTAAGGGCATTGGTAGTAGAACTATTTCTGTTCTAAAAGAAGCATATGGAAAAGGTATTATATTAGAATCTGAAATTATTGGCCAACAAGCAGAAAACGAGGACCAACGTGTAAAAAGATATGAGTTCTATCAACGTAATGCTGTTCAGGACTCAGGTTTTATCACAGAAAATATGGGTGGCACTTTTCATTTATTACGCACAACAGACATAGTTTCTGATGTTGAGTATATTCAAGCAATTTCAATTTTGGGTATTGAAGCTAAAGTTGAAAAAAGAACTAAATAAAATATATAAATAGATATTTTGTTTTCATTAAAATTCTGCGGTATGATATTAAAATGGAAAACTGGCTTATAAAACGTGCGGCACTCACGCCTAATCGAGTTGCTATACAGTATGAAAATAAAAAATTAACATTTCAAGAAGTATTAGAACAGGCCATAGAGATGGCTGAAAAGATTGCATTTGTTGCGGAAAATGATCCTCGAATAGCTTTAATTATGAATAACACGCTTACTGGTTATTTAGCTATTATGGCCTTGCAACAACTTGGAAAAACGATAGTTTTTATTAATCGACGTTTATCGGCTGACGAAATCAATTATCAATTATCAAATGCTGGGATACATACCGTGTTAACAGATGATAATTATATTCAAATATTAAGGGTGAATAGACAAATCAAGTTTAGTGATTTGTCTTTGAGAAAAACGATAGTACCTGTGGTAACATTTGATGATAACTTTGTGACTAGTATTATGTATACCTCTGGTACTACAAGTCAACCTAAAGGTGTGATGCAAACGTTTCAAAATCACTTTTATTCAGCTATGGCTAGTGCCTTGAACCTAGAAATAAGAGCCGAAGATAGTTGGCTGGCTGTTGTGCCAATTTTTCATATTAGTGGTTTTTCAATTGTTATGCGAGGGTTGATTTATGGTATGCGGGTAGTATTGCAACGTAAATTTGATGCGCATCAAATTAACAACTTGTTAGTTCACGAAAACATTACTACGATGTCAGTGGTACCAGTTATGTTAAAACAACTATTAGTTGATTTGCCTAGTGAAGTAAACTACAATAAAAAATTTCGGGCAATGCTTTTAGGTGGTGGACCAACAGATTTATTAACGCTCCAGCAAGCTAAAAATCATCGCATACCAGTCATACAGTCATATGGTATGACTGAAACGGCCTCACAGGTAGTTGCTCTTGATTCAACGTATGCAGAACAAAAAATTGGTTCGGTTGGTAAACCATTATTTCCAGTGCGTTTAAAAATTGCTGATCAGACAGGAAAAAATACGCAACAGGGGAATATTTGGATTCAAACCCCCACCTTAACCATAGGATATTTAAATCAACCCGATAAACTAGCAGAAAAAATGGTTGATGGTTGGTTTAATACAGAAGATTATGGTTATATCGATGATGAAGGATTTCTGTTTGTTCAAGGTCGTGAAGGCGATATGATTAATTCAGGCGGTGAAAATATTTTTCCAAATGAAGTGGAAGACATATACGCAGATTATCAAGGACTTGAAAAAATTGCGATTATCGGTGTACTTGACGATAAATGGGGTTCTGTACCTGTAGCTATTGTGCAAGGAAAAAACCTTCAGGTCGAGCAGTTAATTCAGTTTGGTAGAAGACGCATTGCCCATTATAAAGTTCCAAAGCGTTTTTATATAGCTGATACCTGGCACACGACAGCCAGTGGTAAAACACAACGAAATCTTTTCTTAGCTGAAATTGAAAGACTAAAGGAATTAAAATGACTCTATCACCTAAAAATACAGATGTAAAATCTTTGTTTGATACTATTGCGCCAGAGTATGACAAAATGAATAATATCATTAGCTTAGGGTCACATAAAAAGTGGCGCCAAAAAGTTATGAATAAAATGGTTTTTCCAAATGAAGCTCAAATCATTGATTTAGCAACAGGGACTGCTGATTGGGCAATAGCATTAGCTGAAAATAGTGATGTTAAAACGAAAATTGTTGGTTTGGACTTTAGTGAAGCAATGCTTGCTGTGGGACAGACAAAAGTAGATTTGAGTGATTACTCGGAAAAGATTACCCTTGTACAAGGGGATGTCATGGCACTTGATTTACCTGATAACAGATTCGATATTGTGACAATTGGATTCGGACTACGAAACTTGCCTGATCCTAAGAAAGGGATTGACGAAATGTATCGTATTTTGAAACCCGGTGGACAGTTAGTTATTTTGGAGACATCACAACCAGATAGTCCTGTTGTAAAGCCATTCTGGCAATTATACTTTGGTCATGTGATGCCATTATTTGGTCGAGTTTTTGCTAAGGGAAAGTATAGAGAATATAAATATCTTGATGAAACGACTGAAAATTTTATGGACTATATGACCCTTGGACAAGTTTTATTAAAGGCAGGGTTTCAAAAAGTTCGAATTTCTCGTTTTAATTTGGGTGCGGCTGCAGCACACTATGCTACCAAGTAACTTTTCATAGCATAAATTTGGTAATCAGGATATATTATAAACAGTATAAAATGTGAGCATTTATTTTATGACAGATGTTTTTTTATGTGATTTATCTTTAAAAGAACAATTTTATAAGTTAGTTAGATTATTTTTTTAAGGGTACAAATGATGCTAGCTTCTTACAACAATAAAAAAGCCACAACTACAGTTCTTAGTTGTGGCTTTTTTATTGTTAGTTTTGTTTTTTAAATTATAAGTGATATAGCTATTTATTATCAGTATATGATTTTTGTATATCATCATACGTCGTTTTAGTCCAACCACTTTTTACTGGGTCAATAAGATGATGATTACCATCTTTATCAGTGATGTCGAATGGTCCATCACCGGTAAAGTAACCACCGCCATTTGGGTCAACCCAAGCAGTTTGTGTGGGTGGTTGTTCATCTGCACTGCCTGTCGCCCCAACGTGCATTTGGTACTGATTTTCGTCACTATTTTGAGAAGTAAACGATGAAGCAGTTGTGTACGTTGATATTTTATTTTTTTGAGTCGAAGGGGCAACAGTTCTTGATTCATGAATATAGTGACCATTAATATAGAATAGTAAGATGAGGGCACTGATAATTATTATTAATAAAATAACAAATGTTTTAGTTTTTTGGTATTCTTTTATAGTAGAACTAGTATTTTTAAGCATAAACTTCTCTCGTTGAAGAAATATAAAGAGAGCGTCCATAAATTGCTTTATATCTCGGATTGATCAAAAAATAGTATTAGAATATATTAAATAGCGTTTTTATTACCAAGAGGAATACTTAGTTCAAATGGGTCAATTTGAAACCCGAATCTAATTTGAGTCCATACCCTAATATTCGGTCAATAAATATATGTGCATACCAAATTAATACTACTTGAGTTAATAAAATTGAGTAACTCAAATAATTTATTAATAGTAAGAGTGTTGGTATTATTAATGTGTGAAATATATTATATATACGAGCGCCAATTTTATTACCACCAATATACCCAAGCATAGATATATCTGGCACAAATATTAGCAACAAAAACAGTGGTATGCTGGAATCAATAATAAAAAAATAAATATAACTAATAACAATTAATTGTAATAAATATTCTAATCGAATTATATATTTAATCATATTATATAATGCCTAACTTTGCAAAAATTGAATAATGAATGGCATAACTAATTCTTTATCTCCCACTTGACAGTGGTGCTCACCACCACTTTTTTTAGTAAATAATTTACTAGTCAATGAACGAGCATTTTTCATCAATAACATTTCTTTAGCCAAAGTGTCTTTTGGTACGTACATATCATTGGTTCCTCCTATTAATAAGACGTCCTGTTCGATTTTATCCCAGTTACCGTCCATATTAAATTCACCTAGTTTTTGTAGAAGATCAGAAGCCGATTCAACTTTAAGAATATCTTTAGCCTTTTTAACTAGGAAATTAATATTATGATCATTATTTTGAATTAATGTGAGTTTTTCTTCTAGTAATTGTTGCTCATGTTTGTCTAATTTTTTTCCAAAATATTGGCGTATATAGGGGACCTTCATTGTTAGTGATTCTGACATATTGAGCATAACGTCATACAGAATTACTCGTTTTATTCGTGGTTCAAAGGCGGCAGCACGAGCAGACAAGAAACCGCCCAATGACATACCCATCAAATCTGCATTTTCTAAGTTAAAGTAATCTAAAATAGTACCAACAGGTTTTTCCCACTCTGAAATAAGTGGTAGACCTGTTCGTAATGCTTTTCCTTGTCCAGGACCTTCAAATAAAATAATTTGATATGATGTTAGCTGATTAACGAAATCATATGAAATCATCAATCTTATTAATTCCTCAAGATAAGAATCAAAACCGCCGTGAACAATTAGTGTTTGTGTCGCGTGCTCATTTTTAAATACAGCAGCAGGGAGGTAACCATTTTTATAAGGAACATTGACCAAGTCAATGTTAGCCATTGATATGCTATTGTAGTAATTTTTCTTAAACAAGTCATAGGTTTGTTTTTTTCTTGAATCATTTTCTAATAAGTAGAAATCTGCTAGCTGATAAAATGCTGATGCTAATCCAAATTGCTCATTATTTTCAGCCTTTCTGGCTGCCTTAAACCATTCAAAATACCATGATTCAAGATTTACTATGCTAGATGACACACGAGCAATTACTTGTTGCACATTTTCATCGTATTTATACGGTTCCATAAATCTATTGATCTGAAAATCAAATTGTTCTTGATTTGTATAGTTCTTGTACATGATGTATACCTCTTTTCGTATCTCTATTTTAAAAGAAGATAGATCTGATTTATTGGTCACATAGTGTGGAATTGTTTTACAAAATAATTGTGTAAGTATAAATTGTACTTTATAAAAATAGGATAATGTATACTTTTAGTTATAATATTTTTTCAACTAGGAGGTATTTTTTTGTATAGTCAGGATAAAAGATTCAGAGATACGGAAGAAAAAATTATTACAGCATTTTGGTCTTTAATGTATGAAAAAGATATTGATGCAATAACGGTTACTGAATTATCGAATCGAGCTACTATCAGTAGATCCGACTTTTATAACCACTACTTAGATAAATACGAATTATTGCAAAAGCAGGCGAGTAAATATATTAATGAAATTAAAAAGAGATATCGTAAACGCTTTGATGAGATTGATATTAGGGGATTTTTGAGTGATCTTACAGACTATATTATTGATGAAAGGGAAAATTTAAGCATTCTTATCATGCTACCAAAAGAAACGGGTATTCAGTTTATTGAGCAATGTGAAACGCTATTACGTGAAACATTTATAGCAAGTAATACCAAACAAATATTAAAAAATCATGTGCCCATTGAATATACGGCTAAATTGTTTTCTTCAATTTCAGTGACATATATTTTGCACACCATAGAACAACCATATAGAAATCAAAGGATTATTAATGCAATTAACGAAATGCAAAATTTGTTGTTAGACAATTAGCTACTATAATCCGAAAATGTTAAAAGCGTTCTATGGTACTTTGTTTGACATACACAATTTTTAATTTTAAATTCAGATCTAATAAAAAGCGTAAGACAAGTATAAGTTGTTGACTTATACTTGTTTTACGCTACTAGATTCAAAAGATATTGTATTTTGAGATATTAAGTAGACACTATAAATAACACAGATAGACATAACAGAAATTGAGATTATTAATCCTTCAATCCCTGGAACACTCATATTTCCAGTTCCTGTAACTACTGATTGCATCAAATCCCAAAGACTATGAATTATTACAATGATGCCAATATTTTTAGTCAATAAGTATAGAACTCCAAAAAATATTCCTATCCCAAAAGCATCAATTGTAGATGATATTGTGGCACTTATTGAATCTCCTGATAGAATGTTGATTAAATGAAGTATACCAAATAATATTGCTTGTGTGATAATAGCATAAATTGGACCGTGCTTATATTTTTGGAATACTGAGACTAAAATAGACATAATCAGAACACGATAAATGAACTCTTCTCCTATGCCAGAACGAAGTGAAAATACCATTGTTGACAGCTTCAGGACAGACCAACTAGATGTAGGATGCAACCAAACGGCAGAATCTATACAAAAAATAATGAACAGAAACGGTATTAGTGTTAGGAAAAAACTTTTGTTGGTCAATTTGAAAAAGACTGGCCTTTTGATTTGCGAGTGATGTAAGGTAATGTAAACCATAGGAACAACTACAGTTAAAACAGCAAGTAAACTAAAATCTAAATTATGAGAAACTTTTCCAAAGAGACTTTCTATTATGATATTAATGAGCGGAAAACACATGAGGTAAAATACTACAATACCAATAGAAACAAAAATAGCTTGCAACAAACTGGTTATTTTTGGTAGCGTTACGGTAAAAATCAGGGATAATAGCATCAAAGTACTTACTATAACTGCAAGGAATAGTCCTAGAGTATTTAGTATATTATCTTTATTAGTTAATCCAAGATATTTGAACAGATAAACTGGATATCTATTAGTTAGTAATCCTATAAAAATAAAAATTTGGATAAAAAAGTTGATGCAGTTTACCCAATTATACTTGAATTTTCTCGTGAATATTTTGCTATACTTTGCATCCGTGTGCAAGAAGTCAAATTTTAAACCAGTAGAAATAAAAATAACTGTAAATGCAATTTTATTAATCAAAAAGTCATTGGATGTTGAAACGTTATATATTATTAGCAGTGACAACATGGTTAGTAAATAGACGGAATGGAAAAAATTTGTCATTTTTTGAAAATACTTATTAGTCATTTGCAAATAGCCCTTTTATTTTTTAGTTTAATGTCAGCAGAGTGTTGATGATTAGTTTTGAAACAAAAAGAAGTAATCACCATACATTAATACGATGTTGTTTTCTTGGTGGTAATTGTTTACTTCTAATAGTGTACTATTTTACATAGTACACTTGGGATTGTCAATGGAAGCCATATATTTGAAAATAGCTATTACTAATAAACAATGTTTTATAACTTGTTAAGACAAATATGTAAATACTGATATATGGTAAAACTAGATAAAAAAGGATCGCCTAGCTTGGGCGATCCTTTTTTATTGATGTATAGCGATGATGTTAAACAACAGGCCTTTATTTATTAGTTTTTTGTCCACAATAAATAATATATTATTGAATAGCTTTTTCAATTGCTTTTAGTTCTTTTGTTTTCCAACTGACATAATTTTCGCCATCAGGAATAGTTTCTGTAACATTAACAACAGGGACATCGTTTTGTTTTGCCAAATTGATCAAATTAGATACAGTTGAACTGGAAGTTTGTGTGTTATTAACGAAGAAGGCAATTTTATGATTTACAATAGCTGATTTAAGTGAACTAAGATCAGATGGCGAGGGGTCATTACCTTCTTCAATAGCTTCAGAGAAATCTGTATCCATGACTTTATAACCTAATGCATTTAGCATATATTCGAAAACAGGTTCTGATTGGGCAACAGTTTGACCGTCAGATTTTTTTGCGATTTCTGCAATTAAGTTATTAACTGGTTTTAAACTTGCAATATATTTTTTGGCATTTTTTTTGTAATAGTCACGGTTTTTAGGATCTTTTTTTCCCAATTCTGAGGCCAAATAATTAGCGGTTTTAACCATTGTTTCTGGATCATTCCATAAATGAGGATTTACGCCAGATTTTTTATTTAATACATCTTCACCAACTCGAATAAGTTTTGCATTTTTGGAAGTCTTAGCAAGCTTGTTTAACCAAGTATCATAGCCTAAACCATTTGCTAATACGATATCAGCACCGCTAACTTTTTTTGCAACCGTTGTTGTTGGTTCATAGTCTTCAGGAGAAGTATTAGAATCTTTAATAATTGCTGTCGCTGTACCATGTTGACCAACAACTGTTTTTGCAATTTCGGCATAGAAGTCTGTTGAAGCGACAATTTGTATTTTTTGATTTGATGATGAACTCGAGTTACCTTTAAAGGCTGCTATACCAATGATGATGAGCACAATTGCAGATAAGGCAATAATTATTTTTTTCATGAGTGATTTCCTATTTTGTTAAGTTGACTCAAAAATTTGAGAATGGTTTGTTGTTGTTCTTGGGTGAACTGTGACATAATGGTGTGAACATTAGTATACATAGTAGTGTGTGCTTGCTCATGCAATTGTGCTAACTTTTCTCCTGAAGAGGTTAAAATGTAGTGACTGCTTCGTTTGTCGGTATCGTCCACAATAGCGGTGACATAGTCATACTTGATCAAATTTTTTGTTGCTTTTGTGATGGCTGGTTTTGACAAGTTCATGGCTTCTGCCAGTTCACTATTGGTTTGCGATTGCATTATTTTCAGAAGCATGAGCAAGTGCGCCTGTGTTGAATTGATTTTCTGTCCGGCTGTTGTGGTGATAAGTTCAGAATTTGTAGCATATTCTTGCACGAAAGCGTTTAATTCTTTAATCATATTATCTGTTTCGGTCATAAGTACCTCGATAGTTTACTGGTTAATTAACCAGTTAATTATATAATGTAAGCGAACTTATTGTCAACCAGATATTTACGAGTACAATGGTAAGCATGAAGAAATCTAAAGCAGTAGTAATTATTTTTGTCGTGATATGTGGGTTAATTTATCCCATGAATGGTAAACAGCCACAGGCAGCGTTGAAATCTAAAACAGTAAAACAATTAAAAACAACAGCCCGAGCAGCTGTTGTCATGGATATAGATCAAAATAAAATTATTTCTGAAAAGAATGACAAACAACCATTAGCGATTGCCTCCATCAGTAAATTAATGACGGGCTATTTAGTATTAAAAAAAATACCTTTAACTACAGTTGTTCAGCCAACAACAAATACGATGGCAATTGGTGAAGAATCTAATTTATCAAGTGTTAATTTGAGTAGCAATGAAACATACTCTGCTGATGAATTATTACAAGCTGCTTTGCAATTATCTGCCAATGATGCAGCGATTGCGTTAGGAGATCAGGTGAGTGGTACACAGACAAAATTTGTGCGATTAATGACAAAAACTAGCCAATCTTGGGGACTAACTTCTGCTAAATGGTACAATGCAGCTGGTATTCAAAATGATGAAACCTTGGATGACGGGATTGCGGCTGCTAATAGGGCAGAAAATACAATGTCGGCTCGAGATGTCGCAATCATGACAAGGAAAATTTTAGCAAAAGAGCCAAAAATCAAAAATATCTTGAATGAACCACAGATTCAGTTTGATGATGAATCACAAGACACGAATTTTGTCTTAATGCAAAACTACTTTGAGAATACTAAATATACAGTTACAGGTGCCAAACTCGGTGTTTCCGAGAAGTCTGGTGTTTCTTATGTTGGACTATTTACCTATCAAGGTAAGCATTATATAACTGTTGTTTTGCACGCTGATCGCTATACAAATGTACCAGCTGTTTTTCGTGAAACAAAACGGATATTAAATCAGACAATTTGAAATATAAAGGAACCTTACAGCAATTTAAATACTATGATAATTAAACTGAAAAAAACTTTGTTGCCACTAATATCAGGGGAACAAAGTTTTTTGTTTTTTCAGATTTTAATAATATTAACCTTTAAATACCCAAGTGTCACCATTTTCAGCTAACAACTTGTCTGATGCTTCCGGACCCATTGATCCTGATTTATATGTTTCCAATGGTGCCTTATCAGCATCGTACACGGCAGTAATTGCGTCAACAAACTTCCAAGCAATTGATACACCGTTCCAATCCGCAAAGTTTGAACCGTCACCGTTCATTGTGTCGTGAATCATACGTTCGTATGGTTCTGGTGTGTTTTTCTTATCTTCGTCAGATACTGCCCAATCCAAATTGATTGTGCGTGTGTTGAAGGCATCTTCAACTGACTTAGCATTAAGTTTCAATTCAATAGCGCCCTTTGGATCAATGATAATCGAAAGCACTGATTCTTGTGCTTCTTGTTCTGAACCAAAATTAAATGTGCCAGCTTTAAAGACAATATCGACACGTGTTTGTTTAGCAGCCAAACGCTTACCTGAACGAACATAGAAAGGTACACCTTCCCAACGTGGCAAATCGAATTGCAATTCACCAGCAATGAAGGTATTGTTCTTGGAATCAGCAGGAACATCTGCTTCTTCCAAATATGGCTTGTAATCAGCGGTATCACCAGCACCATATTGTGCACGAACAAAGTACTTGTTAACTTCTTCTTCGTTATAAATCTTTAACGCGTTGAAGGCGGCGTTCTTAGCAGCGCGAATGTCTTTATCATTAAATGATTCAGGCTTTTCCATTGCTAGCCAACCAACAATTTGCATCGTGTGATTTTGAATCATGTCCAAGAGAGCACCGGCAGTATCGTAGTAGCCAGCGCGTTCCTCGACACCCAAGACCTCTGATAATGTTACTTGCACATTTTTAATGTAGTCTTTATTCCAAGCAGCATCAAAAATTGGGTTACCAAAACGCAAAGCAGCAATGTTTTGAACCATTTCTTTTCCAAGATAGTGGTCAATACGGAACAATTGATCATCATCAAATGCATTTTCCAAATCATTTTGCAATTCTTCGGCAGTAGTGTATGATGTGCCAAAAGGCTTTTCAATCATTAGACGGTTGTAACCCGTGTCAGCTAGCAAACCTTCTGATTTAAGGTACTTAGCAATGGTACCGAAGAAACGAGGTGCAACTGACATATAGAAGATGCGATTGCCATCGATATCAAACTTAGTGGCTGCTTCTTCAATAGCTGATTTCAAAATGCCATATGATGCAGCATCTGTGACATCATGTGCACGATAAGAAAAGTGTTCAATGAACGCTTCAGCTTGTGCTTGATCTTCTGTGAAGTCCTTGATTGATTCACGAACCAATTGCTTGAATTCGTTATCAGTCAATTGTTGACGTGCTGTACCAACAATGGCAAAGTGTTCTTGAAGATATCCTTTTTTGTAAAGGTTAAAAACTGATGGGTAAAGTTTACGCTTTGCTAAATCACCAGTTCCGCCAAAGAAAGTTACCAATGTTTTGATTTCTGAAACCATGATGTTCCCCTTATAATATAATAGAATTCAACTCCTATTATAACGCAAAAACTGGTAGAAAAGTACGTGATTCACAAACATCTTACGTGTTACGAACATTTTATAACATTAATTTATATTTGAAAGCGAGTATTATTAACATGATTTATTTAGGAATTATAATTCTATTTTTACTCATTACTTTTACCATGGGTATCAGTACAGCATGTGAAGGATTGCTTTTGCTCATTGTTGGTTATATTGTGTTTCGATTAATGAAAAATAAGCGTGAAACAAGGAAATGACAAGAAAGTTAATTTCCCCGCTTGTTTTAAAATTTTCATGTTACAATTATTCTATTATTTCGGAGGACTTATGCAAATTGACTTAACTGATAAACCGCGACCACTTGATGAAAAGTGGTTACTCTTGGGTACGTTATTATCTAATACCGGGAATTCCATGATTTGGCCTGTAACTACACTGTATATGACTGGTGTGTTGCATCAAAGTTTTACTACTGCAGGATTGGTTTTGATGGTAGGATCAATTATCAGTATGTTTGGTGCCTTCGTTGGTGGAAGATTGTTTGATCGATGGCGACCATATGAATCAATGGTTATTGCGAGTCTTATTATTTTAGTTGCTGTATCGAGTTTGATTATTTGGAATGATTGGCCTGTTTTTGCTTTTTTTATTTGGGTAGCTAACTTTGGTATGGGTGTGGAACAGACACTAGTTAATTCTTTTGCGACAACAATTCCTGGTGAAAAAACACGTATTATATTTAACAATATGTACATTGTTTTAAATATTGGTGTGGTACTAGGAACGTTAGCTGTAGGATACCTATTTGATTATGGGTTTAACTTATTGATGATGATTTCAGCATTACTTTATTTCGCCTTACTGTTAATCATTGCTACAAAATTTAATGTACCGATTTCTCGTGTGAATAGTAACATAATAATTAATGAAAATGCTGAAAATAAAACGGAACCAGTTACTAAAGGAGTGCCGAACCAACGCTTCCGTTTGACGCCAGTTCTTATAGCAATAGGAGCACTATTATTTATTACTTATTTATCCTATATGCTGTGGGAGACGGTTATGGCACCCCATATGAAAAGCTTGGGTATGCCGACACGCAATTATGCAGATCTGTGGATGATTAATGGTGTGACCATTATATTATTACAAAAGATTGTTTCTAATTGGGCAAATAAAAGGCCATATCAAGTCTCCGTTATATTAGGTAGTATCATTTTTGCATTTAGTTTTTTCTTTTTGATGTTTGTTAAAGAATTTTGGCAAATTGTGTTAGTTTTTGAATTATTAACCATTGGAGAAATGTTACAAAGTCCACAAGTTCCAGCTTGGGTTGCGCAAATCACACCAAAAGAGGTGGCAGGGCAGGCGCAGGGATTTGTCTCAATGATGATTAGTTCAGGACGAGTGATTGGTCCGATTTATTCTGGTATGATGATGGATCGCGGCTGGATGAATGTAATGTTTTTGTCAGTATTTGCGGTGATGCTAGTAATTACGGGTGCACTAGCAGTAACGACGATAAGAAATAAAAAACAAATTAGTAATTAAATAATTGTTTATATAAAAAAGTACAAATACAGTCAATGTGTTTGTACTTTTTTCATAATCCATACCCACATGGATAAGGAGTGTATTTATGATAATGTGATAGTTCTTGAAATTATTTGGATAGCAATGATTAAAAAATAGATCAAAATGTTTGCTTTCAAATTAGAATTGTTCTAGTATTTGTATTGACTAAGAATATCTATAATCATGAAGGAGGAATTTTGAATGTCAAAAACAAAGGTTATTATCGTTGGTGCTTCACATGGCGGACATCAGAGTATTTTAGAGCTAACTCACAAATATGAAAATCTTGACATTAAGTTATTTGAGTCCGGAGACTTTGTATCATTTATGTCATGTGGAATGGAATTGTATTTAGAAAATAGTGTAACAAATGTTGATGATGTTCGTAATTTTCGACCAGAAGAAATGGAAAAACTAGGTGCAGAAATTTATAATAATCATCAAGTTACTGCCATTAATACAAATGATAAAACAGTTAGTGTAGACAATTTAGTAACTGGTGATACTGAAAAATATGCTTATGATAAGTTGATATTAAGTTCTGGTGTGACACCCAAAAGTTTACCGGTACCAGGTCGTGAACTGAAAAATGTTTACTTGATGCGCGGTAAAGATTGGGCATCAAAAATCAAGTCAAAATTAGAAGATACTGCTGTTAGGAATATTACGATTGTAGGGGCTGGTTATATTGGTGTTGAGGCTGCGGAAGCCAGTGTGTTGGCAGGGAAAAACGTTACATTGGTGGACGTGATTGATCGACCTTTAGGCAATTATTTAGATGCTCATTTAACAACAATTCTCGAAAAAGAATTGTCTAATAAAGGTGTTCATGTAATTACTGATGCTAAAATTGAAAGTTATGAAGGATATGGTGGTACGGTAACTGCTGTTAAAACTAACCAAGGAGAATATCCAAGTGATTTAATAATTCAAGCAGTGGGTGTGCAGCCAAATACTAAATGGTTAGAGGATGTCGTTCGTCTCGATAAACATGGTTGGATTGAAACAGACGAATATTTAAGAACCAATATAAAAGATGTTTATGCCGTTGGAGATGCTGTTCTATCGTACTCAATCCCAGCACAAAAAAAATTACCTATTGCTTTGGCATCAGTTGTACGTCGCGAAGTACGTTATGTTGTAGCGCATCTCTTTGAAAAAGAGCCATCTGCACCATTTTCAGGTGTAGTGGGATCATCTGCTTTGAGCGTGTTTGACTATCATTTTGCAACTTCTGGATTAAACACTGCAACGGCTTCAAAAGCCAATATAGAAATTAAAAGTTCTTTTTACAAGGATACTTTGCGACCAAGTTATGTGCCGAATGAACAAGGGAACACAGATGTATACGTAGGTTTGGATTATGATCCACAGACACATCGTATTTTAGGAGGTGCTGTTTTATCGACATATGATATTACTGCACAAGGGAATGTGCTATCTTTGGCAATAGAGCAAAGACTTCGTTTAGAAGACCTTGCCGAAGCTGATTTCTTCTTTCAACCAGGATTTGATCGACAGTGGAGTTTACTAAATTTGGCAGCGCAACATGCACTTGGAGAGCCACGTTTTTAAAAAGTGAATGTAAAAAAGCACAACTTAGCTAGTTGTGCCTTTTTATTTAAACTAATGTTTATTTTATATATTTGTTAGTTTGCCATTTTTATCTTTAGCAATCAAATAGTAAACTGTCACAGCAATTGACCATGCCCAAACAATATGTCCGAAGAATTCAGAGATATGTTCGTCTAAGGGTTGGTTCCATGCTGCAGGAATTGTCCCGAAGGCAGGCATGATAATGATATGCCACAAAATCCAAAGAACGATACCATAGGCAGCTCCTTGCCACAACCCCACTTTAGACCAATATTGAGATATAAAAACGTACAATATTGCAAAGGCAATAGCAAACGAGAAATGCAAGATTAACGTAAACCAAAAGACCTTTTGGTCTTGAGAATAATAAAAGAATGAATGAACAAGATTTGACGGTACGCCTAATTGCTCCGCCATATGTTGTGGTGGATTGGTGGCATTACGTGCTAGTGTACGTGGTGGTAAAATATTTTCCCAACCAATTTTAACCATACCAGAAATCATACCTGCAATGAATCCATAAATCACACTTTTAGTGATAATTTCTTTCAGTGATGCAACTGGTTTATTTAGTGTAAACATACTTTTTTCTCCCGTATGTGAATTATTTAACAACAACTAATATTACATGCTTACTAACTATTTGTCAATGGAATTGTTTTACAAAAAAATATATGAGTGTATCCTAATGATTTGAAAATAACAGTTGCAAAAAAATAATAAATGATGTAAAGTTATTACAAATAAATGAGATGTTGAAAAGATAAGTAAATTTTATGCGTAATTAAAGAGAGCTGACAAAAGGTGAAAGTCGGTATTACAATGAGATTGAAAATGGTCTTGGAGTCGTTAGTGGTATGAGCTATTGATAGTAAATGCTACTCGGGTGCGCCCGTTACTGCGTTAAGGTATCTCTTTGGACGTACCTGTCAAGTATAGGGTAGTGATACCTTATAGAAATTGGGTGGTAACACGATTCTTTCGTCCCATAATTTTTGTATGATATACAAAAATTATGGGACTTTTTTTGTTTATTGATGTTGAATACAAAAAGCAGTCATAGGAGAAAATAAATGACAAATGAACTAAATAACATTCTAACAACGTTAAAGAGTTATAAATGGATAGACTTGACGCATAGCTTTGGCCCAAATAGTCCACATTTTCCAGCATTTTCTGCAGCAAAGTTTGAAACATTATTTACCCATGAAGATGGATTTTTTGTTAAGCAATATACATTTCCAGGACAATATGGCACACACATTGATCCGCCTGTACATTTTGAAAAAAGCCAAGATAAATATGATGAAGACATTGATTTAAAAGACTTTTTACTACCACTTGTGGTTATTGACAAGTCGGATCAAGTCAAAAATAATGCAGATTATGTGTTAACAGTGGACGATGTTAAGCAATGGGAAGATGAACACGGTCTTATCTCACCCAAATCCTTTGTGGCATTACGAACAGATTGGTCGAAGCGTTGGCCATCACAAGAAAGGTTTGAAAATAAGGATGATAATTTACAAAATCATTATCCAGGTTGGTCGGTTGATGCACTGAAATACATTTATGAAGAACGTCAAGCAGTGGCCAATGGACATGAAACTTTTGATACAGACCCAGCAATTTTGCAACCCGAAAAAGGTTTTGCGGGTGAATACTATGTATTGAGCAACGGTCACTATCAAATTGAATTGTTGACCAATTTGGATAAACTACCAGCTACAGGCGCTTTAATTTCAGTTTCTGTTCCAAAGGCTGAAAAATCTCCAGGATTTCCAGCGCGAGTATTTGCCATAGTGCCGGAGGATTAACATGTCAGAAAATCATGTGAAATTGTCACGTTCTTTGTCGACGAAGGACTTAGTAGTATATGGCATCATATTCATGATTCCAGTAGCACCAATTGCTTTTTATGGCTCTTTTCTATCATCAGCTCACGGAATGGTGGCGTTGGCTTATCTTATCGGTATGGTGGCTATGTTGTTTACAGGCTTTAGCTATGCTAGCATGGCCAGTGAATTTCCTTATTCAGGTTCTGTTTACACGTATGTTCAAAAAGGGACAAATCCGACATTGGGATTTTTATCGGGCTGGGGCATTACATTAGATTATATTTTGATTCCCGTGATCACGTATCTTATTAGTGCATCCTTTGGTCAATCATTATTTCCAGTTGTGCCATTTTGGGCTTGGATTGTAGGTATTGCAGTAATCAACACTGTGATTAATTTATTAGGTATTAAAGTTGTTTCGACATTGAGCTGGTTTCTCTTTGGCTTACAAGCCATCGTTTTAATTGCTTTTATTATTGGTACGATTATCGCTTTAACAAATAACACCGTACATTTTAACGTTAGTTCATTCTACAATGCTGATCATTTTGATTTATCTGGTGTGGTTCAAGCAACTGGCATTGTTATTGTAAGTTATTTGGGATTTGATGCCATTAGTACCTTATCAGAAGAAGCGAATAATCCAACTAAGTCAGTTGGAAAAGCTATCGTCCTGGCTATTATTTTAATTGGATCGTTATTTGTTATTGTAACCTTCTTTGCAGGAATTGTTGTGCCGAATTACGGTAGCCTTAATCCAGATACAGCTTTTCTGACTATTTTGGGAAAAGTAGGTGGTAGTTGGTTAGTACATTTGGCTGAATTTACTTTGGTATTATCGTTTGGCTTAGCTGGAGGGCAAGAAGGGCAAACCGCTATCTCTAGAATTTTGTATGCAATGGGGCGTGATGGCATTTTACCAAATCGCTTAGCTTATTTACATCCTCGTTATAACACGCCTTGGGTAGCTGTTACATTAGTTGGCTTAGTTTCTGTTATTTTATCACTGTCTTTGTCTTTAACAACAGTTTCTAACTTAATCAGTTTTGGTGCCTTATTTGGATTCTTGTCATTAAATGTAGCAGTTATATGGCACTTCTTTGTTAAGAAAACGAGTAAAACGATTACGTCGTTTGTTAAATATTTAATATCACCATTGATTGGTTTTTCAGTTAGTTTATGGATTTTCCTTAGCTTGTCATTTGAAGCCAAATTAACTGGGTTAATTTGGCTAATCGTTGGGTTTGGTATTTTGATATACAAAACAAATATCTTTAAAGATCCTGTCCCACAGTTCAATTTCTCAGAGTGAGCGATTGATCATATTTAGAATTGGAGTAAAGAAATGTCCAAAAAAGTAGCAGTGATTACAGGAAGTGGTAGAGGTATTGGTAAAGCCATTGCAGAAAGGCTTGCAGATGAAGGGTATTATGTAGCAATTGTTGATATTGATGAAGTTACTGCCCAATCTGTTGCTAGACACATCAATGAACGTAAAGCGCAACACGCTAAATATTATGTTTTAGATGTTTCAAGTCGAGTGTCTGTTTTCAATCTAGTAGATCATGTGGTTGATGATTTTGGTCGTCTGGATGTATTTGTTAATAATGCTGGTATTGCTTATATTGACAGCATTGTTGATAGTGAACCTGAAAAAGTTGAGCGGTTGTTTGATGTTAATCTCAAAGGAACTTTTTGGGGTATTCAGGCTGCTGCTCAGCAACTTAAAAAGCAAGGAAATGGTGGGAGAATCATTAATGCGGCCTCTTTGGCAGCGGTAGAAGGCTCTGCATTACAAGGTGCCTATTCCGCTTCTAAATTTGCTATTAGAGGGTTAGGCCAATCAGCTGCTAAAGAATTGGCAAAGTATGGAATTACTGTGAATGCTTATGATCCCGGCATTGTTATTACACCGCTGCGTGATTATATTGATCAACGAACGGCAAAAATTAAGGGTACTACAGCTGCAAAGCAAAGGCAAAGTGTTATTGACGAAATTGCTTTAGGGAGAGCGGCAACATCAGAAGATGTTGCCGATGTTGTATCGTTTTTAGTATCCTCACAAGCTAAATATATTACTGGTCAATCAATATTGATTGACGGTGGGATGAGATTTCATTAAAACATTAATACTTTAACAGTAAGATATGAGGAAGAAGATTTAAAATGGTTAAAAAGAAAATATTAGGCATAGCATTATCTATTGCCGGAATTGCTGTTGTATCAGCCGTTGTTGTGCAAAAAAGTACAGCGCAAAAAAATGATAATACACAGGTAACAATTGGCTCTATTGGTTCAGACGCACAAATTTGGGAACATATTGCGAAGTTACCAGAGACAAAAAAAGAACATATCACAATTAAGGTCAAAAATTTTACCGATGGTGTATCACTAAATACAGCCACTGCACAAAGTAAAGTTGACGTTAATGCATTTCAATCATATGCATATTTTGTTGCATTTAATAAAAGTAACTCGACTAGTAAGTTAAGTGCCCTAGGGACGACATATTTAGAACCTATGGGTATTTATTCTGAAAAATATAAACATATTGATGATATTCCTGACGGTTCAACAATTGCTATTGCTAATAATGCTGCGAATACAGCTCGAGGTTTGAAGCTATTAGCCAAATCTGGGTTGATAACATTGAAAGAAGATTTTGGTAGTTTATCAGGTGTTAATGACATTAAAAGTAATCCGCACCATTTTAAGTTTATAGAAATTGATGATACAACTGGACCACGTGTCATTAAAGATGATTCAATTGCGGCAGCGCTTATCGGGAACACGATTGCGTTACAAGGTAAACTAAATGTTTTGAAAGATGCCATTTATTATGAAAAAGTAAATCAATCTACTAAAGATAATATCAATATTTTAGCCACAGCAGAAAAAAATAAAAATAATAAGCAATTAAAAAAACTAGTTAAACTTTATCACAGTAAAGCAGCACAAAAGTACATTAATCAAAAATTTGATGGTACTAAAATTGAAGTTCAAAAACCAATTACTTATCTATCAAAATAATTATTAATCGTAAATGAAATGGGGGACATCATGTCTTGGGCATATATACAACAAGCGATGCCAGATTATATTAAAGCTTTCTGGTTAAGGTTGAAATTATCCACAATTGGTATTGCTGGTGCGGTGCTTGTTGGTATTGTTGCGGCTTTTATTATTTATTATAAAATTCCTGGTCACCGTATAATTCTTTCTTATATAGAAATAGCTAGAAATACACCATTGCTTATCCAGTTATTTTTTATATACTATGGATTACCAATAACCGGTATTAAAATTCCTGCGCAACAAACAGCTATTATTGGGCTAGTTTTTTTGGGAGGCGCCTACATGAGCGATGCGTTCCTAGGTGGGTTACGAGCGGTGCCAAAGATTCAAATAGAATCCGGCCGTGCTATAGGATTGTCTACTTTTCAGCTGAGCAGATTTGTGGTTTTTCCACAAGGGTTTATCTTTTCCTTACCCGCTTTGGCAGCAAATGTTATTTTTTTAATTAAGGAAACATCAATTTTTACGGTGATTGCGATACCTGAAATTACGAATACTACATTGGATTTGATTGGACAAAATTATCGTACAAATGAATATCTACTCATGATGGTTAGTAGTTATGCAGTTATTCTGATACCGCTTTCGGTATTTTTGAGTTGGATTGAAAGGCGGATTCGTTATGCAAATTTTGGCAATTAGCACCATTTTTGAGGGAAATAACTTACTTAGATTATTAAGTGGATTGTTTGTCACGATTGAAATATCAGTCATATCAATTTTTATTGGCACTGTTTTGGGATTAATACTGGGCTCATTGTGGACAACGGGTAATCATTTGATTCAACCATTCTTCAAACTATACTTAGAAATATTTAGAGTAGTACCAACTATTCCGTTACTCTTTTTGTTTTATTATATTTTTCCACGTAATTTAAATATAAATTTATCATCCATGCAGGTCAGTATATTGGTTTTTAGTTTGTGGTTTGCAGCGGAATTTTCAGATATCGTTAGAGGGGCTATCCAATCAATTTCCAAAAATCAACGTGAAAATGCCTACACTATAGGTTTGTCAATGTTTCAAACCTACAGATATGTTTTAGTACCTCAAAGTATTCCTAATATTTTACCGGCTTTTATTAATTTAAGTACTCGAATTATTAAAACAACATCAATCTTATTGCTAATATCTGTTACGGATGTTATTACAGTAGGGCAACAAATTATTGAAGCAAATGCTCAAGATACTTTAGTGCCGCTTTTAATCTATGCGCTCATCGCATTGTTTTATTTTTTGATTAATTTTTTATTGAGTCAGCTGAGTCAAAGATTGGAAAGGAAGTTCAGAAAGTATGAGTGAACATTTAATTGAGGTCCGTAATCTAAACAAATTTTATGGTAAGAAAAAAGTATTAGATGAGATTAATGTAACGATACCCAAAAATAAAGTTACAGTGTTGTTGGGCCCTTCGGGGTCTGGAAAATCTACGATGATTCGGACGTTTAATGGACTGGAACCTTTTAATTCCGGTACAATTACTCTCTTTGGAGAGACAATTGCAGCGAACAATAAAAAACAGTGGGCAATTATTCAAACACGGATAGGAATGGTTTTTCAAAGTTATGACTTATTTCCAAATATGACTGTTATAAAAAATATTTTGTTAGGCCCCTTAAAAGTTCAAAAACGTTCACGTGAAGAAGTAATAAAAAAAGCTCGAGATTTATTAAAAGAAGTTGGCTTGGAAGATTATGAAAATGCCTATCCGAGGGAATTATCGGGTGGACAAAAGCAACGTGTTGCGATTGTCCGAGCATTAATTTTGAATCCTGAACTAATGCTGTTTGATGAAGTCACTGCGTCTCTGGATCCCGAAATGGTGCGCGGTATTTTGGATATTCTGAAAAATTTAGCTAATCAAAACTTGACTATGGTAATTGTAACGCACGAAATGAATTTTGCTCGTCAGGTGGCAGACAAAGTTATCTTTTTAGAGAATGGAAAAATTATTGAGCAAGGGGACGGACAATCTTTTTTTGAAAATCCTACAACTAAAAGGGCTGAAGCATTCTTAGAAAGTATGTCATTTTAGAATGATAAAAATGTTATAACGGACTAAAATATGAAGTGATTTAGGAGAGAGAAATGAATAAAATCAGGAAGATTATTTTGCTGCTGTCGGCTACTATAGTTATTAGCGTTATTGGCTCTCAGTTATTGACTGTAAAAGCTGAGGCATCGCAAAATGGCCGTAGTGTCAAACAAATTAAAAAAGCTGGAGAGATAAAGATAGCAGTTTTTGGTGATTTAAAGCCATATGGATGGGTAGATAAGAATGGTAAAAGACAAGGGTACGATATTGAACTAGCCAAGCAAATTGCTAAAGATTTGGGTGTGAAAGTCAAGTACGTACAGGTCAATGCTAATGCACGTGTCGATGCATTGAATTCCGGGAAAGTTGACTTAGCATTAGCTAATTTTACGGTTACCCCAGAGCGAGAAAAAGTGATTGATTTTGCAAAGCCTTATATGAAGGTGTCCATCGGAGTGGCCTCGAAAAAAACTAACTTAATTACTAAAGTGAGCCAATTAGATGGTAAAAATTTGATTGTCAACAAGGGAACCACTGCCGAAACCTACTTTACAAAAAATTATACAAAGGCTAACTTACTCAAATTTGATTCTAAAACACAACAGTTTGCGGCACTAAAAGATGGTCGAGCAGATGCAATCACAGATGACAATTCGTATCTTTTTGCTTGGGTGAAGAGTCATTCCGATTATCAAGTGGGTATTAAAAAATTAGGCACACAATCTTATGTTTCTCCAGGAATTCAAAAAGGAAATAAAAGTCTTTTGACGTGGACAAATAGCGAGATTAATCGGTTGAATCAATCTAATTTCTTTGAAAAAGATTATAATAAAACCTTAGCACCTTTCTTTGGTGATGATGTGAAGTCGAGCGACATTACTATAACTAAATGAGCATACTTAGAATGCTTTACTTTCAGGGGCAACTACTTATGAGTAGTTGCCTTTTTTGGAATTATTAGGTCGTTAAGCTTTGACGTGGAGAATTCGAATATTTTTAAAAGTGTATTTGGCCGTATATTTTTGCTGAAAGTTGATAAAATTGCTAAAATAGGTGGTATGCAAAATCAAAAAAACTTTTTAAGTGAATTATTAGTTACTGGTCTTGGCGGTTCAATTGGCGGAACTATCCGTTATGAGTTAAGTCTCATTCCAGTAATTGGTCCAATGCCGGTGATGACAATACTGATTAACTGGTCTGGTACATTTTTATTAGCTATGTTAGGGAGCTATTTGGCTTATCATCGTAGTCGATTGCAGCGTTGGCAATCCTTTATTGGAACTGGTATTTTAGGTGGGTTTACCACATTTAGTACGATGATTTTGCAGCTACATCAGCAATTGTACATTAATGTAGTCAACGCTTTGATTTATTTAGTGTTAACACTTGGTGGTGGCCTGGTAATGCTAAAGCTAGGTAAGTTTATTGGTCGTAGAGTGGGCGAGGTACATGTATGATGATTTTGAGTGTAGCTGTTGGATCAGCACTTGGCACCATGCTACGATATCTTATATTAAATACATGGCCAGTGAAATCAAGGTATTTTACGGCTGTATTTGTTGTCAATATGTTAGGGGCTTTTGCATTAGGGTCTTTGACGGCAACAGGAACAACTCATGTTATGCATAATTTTTGGGCTACAGGTGTGATTGCTGGGTTGACAACATTTAGTACGATGATGACGCAAAGTTCGCAATATAAGCGTATCCAACAGTTCTATTATTTAGCTCTGCAGATTATTATGGGCACAGTAGTGTTTGGTATTGCGCTGTTTTTAACCACTATACTATAAAAGCTAGACGGAATATTTTCAATGAGGAAAGAGTAATGAGTAAAATAGCAGTTATTATTGATTCATCATCGGCTATGCCGACAGCGGTTCGTAACCGTTACCATATTTTTCAAGTAAATGATCCTATCATTTTTGGAGACGAGGTTTATAAAGAGACAGTTGATATTCATGATTTAGGTGAATTAGTTAAGATGATGCAGGATAAAAAACAGTTGGCTTCAACTTCACAGCCGGCTCCTGGTGATTGGGAGGAAGCTTTGAACCTAGCCAAGGCTTCGGGTTATGATCAAGCAATTCTGGTTACACTTTCATCTGGTATTTCTGGCACTTATCAAACGGCTAATGCGATTGCACAAGCCTATGATGGCATGACAGATGTTAGAGCATGGGACTCAAAAATAGCAGTTATGGGTGCAGGCATGCAAGCCATTTTAGCAGCCGCTATGGCAGAGAAAGGCCGTTCTCTAGATGAAATTGTTTTGGCGCTAGAAAAGTTGCGAGAAACAATGGATGTTCGTTTTGTGGTTAATGATATTTCGCATTTACAACGCACTGGTCGACTATCTCGAGGACAAGCCTTAATTGGCGGACTGCTAAATATCAAACCTGTACTATCAATGGATGTTCAGGACGAAGGTAAAATAGGTGCTGTTGGTAAAGCGCGGAAGATGAGTGGTGCCTTGAAGGATATTAAAGAAACACTACACCAATCGTTAGCTGCTGCTGATTATCAAGTTCGTGCATATGTTATCGATGGTAACAATGCGAAACTTGGGGACAAGTGGCTTAAGGATCTCCGGTCTGAATATCCTACAGTTAAGTTTGAGCGCGGTGTAATAGGTGCCTTTATTGGTGTTCACACAGGTGATGGTGCTATGGGTGTCATTTGGGCGCAAGATTGGGAAACACTCGTTTAGTAACGTATAAACCAGTATCAAACAAAATTGATGCTGGTTTTATTGTATAATGAAGAATAAAATAATTTACGGGGTTTACTAATGCAACGATCAAAACGTTTTCAAATTGTTTATGAAGTATTAAATGCTGTGACACACGGGCTTGGCTTTATTCTAGCAGTAATTGCCGGTATTGCGTTAATGTTTCATATACTACGCAGACCGGTCACGGCACTGGAATTAACTGCTGTGATTATCTATATTAGTACGGTAGGCTTTTTCTTACTGGCATCGACACTTTTTCATTCACTTGTCTTTACGAGAGCGGCAAAAGTTTTTCAATTCTTTGACCATGCAGGCATTTATCTTGTCATTCTAGGTAGTTATACACCGTATACATGGTTACTGATTAAAGGATGGGTTGGCTGGAGTATATGGGGTGCTATTTTAGCCATGACCATTGCTGGTTTTGTATATGATTTATTCTTTGTTGGTCGTTGGCCATGGGTTTCAGTGACAATATATCTCATTATGGGATGGCTTATTATTTTAGCAATGCCAGTACTTTGGGGAGTTTTGTCGCATGTCGCCTTTTGGTTACTAGTGGCTGGTGGTATCACGTATTCTGCAGGAACAATTTTTTACCTAGTACCAAAAATTCCTATGGGTCATGTTTACTGGCATGTTTTTGTTTTGGGTGGTGCAGGGCTGATGTTTACTAGTATTTATATTTCTTTATAAATTTGAAATACAACTATCTTATTTTCAAACATTATTTTATAAAAATTAATAACGAGGTCACAATTTGTCTTTGAACAATAGTGGCTTTTTTTGATTAAAATGGTTGAAAAATGAAAAAGATTATAGTAACATTAAAAAACGGGCTGTGAAAAGATAAGTAAAATTCTAAAAGTGAGTACAGAGAGCTAAGAATTGGTGAAAATTAGCATTACAGAGAATTTGAAGATGGTCTTGGAGCCAATATTTGGTATGAGCAATTGTGTAAATGCCATTCGGGTGCGCCCGTTATCGCGTTAGGGTATCTTTGTGATCGGACGTACCTGTTAAGTATAGAGCAGTGATGCTTTATGAAATTTGGGTGGTAGCGCGAGTATTTCGTCCCATAGTTTTTGTGATTAATGCAAAAACTATGGGACTTTTTTTATTTATAATATGATATTTAGATAATAAAATGACTGGTTTAAATTAACAGTTACTCATACTACTGATTCAATGAATAGGATTAAGCATATTATTGTATATGTTTATATTTTTAAACTTATAAATTAAGTAATTTAATATATAAGTTAAAAAAAGGGATTCCAGAGATACATCAAAAAAGAATTTTTTTCAGAAAGGAGGAAGCAAAATGAAATGTTAAATTAGTGCAAGAAAAAAATTTTATGTTGAGAAAAATTTAGAATAAGAACAAGGTAAATTTCAATGAAAAGAACTAAAAAAATTACTATCTCCATAATTATTATTTTAATTATCAGCGTGGCTGGCGTTTTATCATTTAAATCTTCAAACACACCTAAAAATAATACAAAACCAATTATTAGACTCGGTAGTTCTCCAGGACCATACAGTGAATTATTTATCAATGGCATTAAACCAATTTTAGAAAAACAAGGATACCGTGTTGTTAATAAATCATTTACTAATTTATTAAATGCAGATATTGCCCTGAGTGATAATCAAATTAATCTCAATGTTGATCAACATACAGCATATCTAAATAATTTTAATCAAGAGAAAAAAGCAAAATTAGTTGCATTAACTAAAATACCTACTGTGCCTACCGGAATTTATCCGGCAAATAAAAAATCATTAAAAAATGTTAATACAGGTGATCGTGTTGCTATTCCAAATGATCCTTCTAATGCAGCTCGAGCGTATAATTTGCTTGTTAAAGCAGGTTGGATCACGCTTAAAGCTGGTACAGAACCAATCAAGGCAACAACTAAGGATATAGCTACTAACAAGTATAATTTAAAAATCACAGAACTAGACTCATCAACTATTCCGCGTAGCGTGAAAGATTTTGAATACGTTATCTTACCTGGATCTATTGCCTATAATGCCAAAATCTCCACTCGGAGCATATTATTAGCGGAAACTGTTCGTAGTGAATATCAATTAGTTGCAACAACGAATAAGGAAAATGAAAATAAACAATGGGCTCATGATGTTAAAAAAGCTTATAGATCTAAAGCATTTCAGAAGTATCTGAAAAAACATAATAAAGATAATTACTGGGTCACTTCTTATTACAAATAATTCCCGAAAGTGTGGGGAATAAAATTTGTAAAGATTGAATTTTTATTGATTATAGTTTTTCAGCTAGGGACTATTAGACTAAGTTTAAGGAGAAAAAACATGGTGTTGACAAATTGGGATCACACAATGGTTAGTGTGCAAAAACTTGATAGCGGTATTAAGACTTTTGCAGATAACGGTATTATTTTTGAATTAGGTGGTAGACATGACGCCTGGGGCACCACTAATGCATTAGGATACTTTGGTATTAATTATATTGAACTGGTTAATGTGTTTGATGCACAGAAAGCAAATTCGTTTACTCGTAGTTCATCGTCTTCAGCCTATGATGCGGTGCAAGATTTTAATCATCAGCGAGAACAATTGAATACAGTAGCAATTCGTACTAATGATTTGGAAGGCATTCGGCAACGTTTAAAACAAGCAGGGATTGCTGTGGGACAAATTTTAGAAGGTGATCGCGTCGATAAGCAAAATCAATTGATCAAATGGAAGACATTTTTTATTGACGATGATATTGAGGGATTACCATACCCATTCTTTATTGATTGGCAACAAGCAGACACTGATAGAGTGGTTCAATTAGAAAAGCAGGGATTAATTCAACAGCACCCTGCGGGTAAGTTGAATGTTATTAAAGCTGTCTTCGAGGTAAATGAGCCTCAGAAAGTATCGCAACAATGGGCTAATCTGATTGAAAGTTTTGTTATCAAAAAAGATGGAAAATTTATTGTGCCAATCCAAGACAAAATTTTTGAGTTTGTACAAGGAGACGCCAATCATCTCATAGCCCTTCATATTAGTGGAGCGCAGAGTGAACTGCATCAAAAAACTATTAGTTTAGGAGACGCAAAATTTGTTTTCGAGTAGCTGGTTGAACTAGCAATGTAACTGGAATAAAAATTATTTAGTTATATGTATTAATGCATATCGTAAAAAATTAAGAATAAAAAAGGATTTAGAACATGACATCATTTTCCAAGGAAGAGTTAGAAAAACAATTGGTTGCGTATCGACATTATTTTCATCAATACCCAGAATTAGCTGATAATGAAGTACGCACAACAGCTAAAATTAAAGAAATTCTCCAGAGTTGGGGCATAAAAATTCTACCGACTAACTTAAAAACGGGTGTTTTTGCAGAAATCGGGACAAACGACGGCCCTGTCGTAGGATTACGAGCGGATATTGATGCACTGCCGATCCATGAAAACTCAGGAGAGGTGTTTAGTTCCAAGATATCTGGTGTTATGCATGCATGTGGGCATGATACCCATATAGCGGCATTATTAGGTGGTGCATACTTATTGAAACAAAAAGAAAGTCAACTAGCAGGTAAAGTCAAACTTATTTTTCAATTATCAGAAGAGGACAAGGAGGGTGCGCTACAAGTTATTCACGATGGGCAGTTGCAAGGTGTTGATGCTGTTTTAGGTTTCCATAATAATTCAAATTATGCGACAAATGAGGTGGGTGTTCGAGCAGGTATTGTTAGTGGAGCCATTGATAAATTCAAAGTGACATTGCATGGTTTAGGGACACATGCATCTGCACCTGAAAAAGGTTATGATCCCATTGTTGCGTTGGGTGCTGAAATTAGTGCACTTCAGTCCATAATAAGTCGAAATACAGATCCTTTTTCAGCAGGGGTTCTCAGCATCACACATGTCAGCGCAGGAAATGCCTGGAATATTTTACCTGAAGAGGCTTTTTTTGAAGGGACAGTTCGCACAGCAAACAAAGCGCTTAGAGAAAAGATTAAGTCACGTTTTTTTGATGTAACAAAGTACACTGCCAAAGCTCATCAAGTTGCTGCGGACATAGAGTGGTATGATGGTGATCCATCTGTAAATAATGATGCTCAGTTAGCAGAAATTGTTAAAGACGAGACAAGTAAATTTGCGTTGGTATATGAGCAAGAGAAGCACTTAGCCAGTGACGATTTTGCATGCTATCAAGTTGCTACCCCCGGTGTATATGTTAATATTGGAAATGGCGAAACAGTTAGTGCACACAATTCTCAATTTAAAGCAGATGATGGTGTCGTTATCACAGGAGCCAAGTTTTTTGAGAAAAATGCAATTCGTATATTACAAGAATTAGGGCAGCATATTATCAATTAAAAAATAGTTGGATCGGTGTTAATATAGAATGTCGTAGTTTATTAATCATGTCAGGGTCTTAAACCTTAAACCGCACAATTACTTATAGGGAGTTAAAAAAACGTATTACAGGGCAAGTCTACTGCATGTAATGCGTTTTTTAAATATTCTGTTCTGATATATAAGGTAGTTAACAAGGTTCTAGGATCTGGCTAAAACAAAAAAATATAAAAACCACTAAACAATTGTTTAGTGGTTTATTAGTGGTCAGCCAGGGGCTCGAACCCTGGACCCACGGATTAAGAGTCCGTTGCTCTACCAACTGAGCTAGCTGACCAAAATATCGTGTTTCACAACATCAAATATAATACCATGTGAAAATCTAAAAAGCAATAGTCAAGTATGATAAAATAAATATATTCTATATCGGAAGGAGATGCGTGAAACATGAGTCAATTATTCACGCTCTATTATCATGTTTGATATTATCAAAGCAATAATTATTGGTATTGTTGAAGGCCTAACGGAGTTTCTGCCGGTGTCTTCAACTGGTCATATTATTTTAGCAGAATCATTAATGAAAATTCCAGGCGGTAGCGTCTGGACCAATTCATTTAAATCAGTATTTGATTATTCGATTCAATTGGGTGCTATTTTTGCCGTCATCCAACTGTATTTTGACAAATTAAATCCATTCTCGACCAAGAAGACGGATCGTGAAAAGTTCCAAACTTGGCGTCTGTGGGTTCGAGTGATTGTTGGTGTATTACCTGCAATGGTAGCTGGATTTGCTTTGAATGATTTCATGGACGCACATTTGTCGAACCATTGGGTTGTATCGGCAACACTTATCATTTATGGTATCGCGTTTATTTTAATTGAAAACCGTCAAAAAGGTATTGCGCCAGTCATTACCGATGTGAATCAAATCACCTTCAAACTGGCATTATATATTGGGCTGTTCCAAGTATTATCAATAGTTCCAGGAACTTCTCGTTCCGGTGCAACCATTCTAGGTGCAATTATTTTAGGTGCTTCACGCTTTGCTGCAGCAGAATTTTCATTTTTCTTATCCATTCCGGTTATGATTGGTGTGACGATTCTAAAAATGGGTTCTTTCTTCCTAAAAGGAAATTCATTTTCCGGGATGCAAAGTTTAGTTATGGTTACAGGTTTTGTTGTTTCATGGCTTGTTGCTTGGTTTGCGATTAAGTTTATGATGAACTATATTAAGAATAATGACTTTAAGGCATTTGGGTACTATAGAATTATAGTAGGTGCATTGTTCCTTATACTTGGTATTTTCGGCATAATTAAAGTGTGATGAATTTGGTAAAAAACGTACAAGCTTTGGCTTGTACGTTTTTATTTTTTAAATTAGTTATTTAAAAATTAAAAATAAAAGTGTTTGACATTAGAGAATGGATAGTATAAAATGAGTTAAACATATGACGTTGAAAAGATAAGTACTTGTTAAACTGATTGTATAGAGAGCTAACGTACGGTGAAAGTTGGTATCAGCACGACTAGGAAAATGGTCTTGGAGTTAATAATGATGTGAGCCAGTATTATGGTAAATGTTATTCGGGTACACCCGTTACAGTGTCAGAGTATCGAGAGCATTGTCTTTTCCGTACTTGGTGAGTGTATATTAGTAATAGTATGCAGAAAACGGGTGGTAACACGGTAATTTCGTCCCGCAGCTTTGTTCATTCAAGGCTGCGTTTTTTTGTTGTATGGAATAAAGGAGATCATCAATATGCACTGTTTGATAACTAAAAATAGATTAGTTATATTAAAGGGTTTAGGAATAGCACAGAGCCGAATGTGAAGCTTAATATTATTTTTAGATGAGTAAGATTAAGGAGATCACATGGTCAATACAAAAAAAGAAATTTTTACTAATCATTATAATCACGTGCCGGTAAGTTTTTGGTATCATTTTTCAGCATCTTCGGGTGTTGACTTGGATGCGTTCCAAGATCCTGAAATTATTGACCGTACTATTGCAGGAACGAAAAAATTGGTGGATACAATTTCGCCAGACTTTGTGAAGCTGATGAGCGACGGATTGTTTCATTACAAGTTTAGAAAGAAAAATACTAGTAACACGAGAACAGTTTATGATAATTTATTACCGATTACAGATGACAATCCTTGGCTGATTAAAACGGCAGAACTAATTCGCAAGCAAAAAAAAGTTATTGGAGAACGTGCGTCTTTTTACAATATTTTTTCACCCACAACCTTGCTTAAATGGGCGTTAGTGAAAAATGACAACGGTTATTATGATAAGCAAAAAGCGGATCAGAAGATTGCTGATGCCATTCTAAATGATAGTGAAAATGTCAGTCAAGCGTTACAAGTAATTACCTTAGATGTCATTAAGCAAATTGAAACCGCAATTTCGGCTGGCGCTGATGGTATTTATTACAGTACGCAAGTTATTCAAGATGCCCGTTTAGGACAGAAAGATTTTGATGAGTTTGTGGCTAAGACTGACCAGCAAGTTTTAAAAGCTGCCCATGAACTAGCAGCAACCAACATTTTGCATATTTGTGGCAATGGTGGTGCTAGAAACAATATTCATTGGTTTAAAGATTATCCGGTAGAAATTATTAATTGGTCAGTTGATGAAGAAGGTATCTCTTTGCGTGAAGGGAAAAAGCTTTTTCCTAACAAAATTGTACTAGGTGGCTTTGGCAATACAGATAAAGACATTTTGTATCAAGGGACACAAACAGAAATACAGCAATTTGTTAAGCATTTAGTTCAGGATACAGGTCAAGATAATTTAATTATAGGCGCTAATTGTACAGTACCCAGAGATATTGATAATAGCCATTTAAAATGGGCAATA
This sequence comes from Leuconostoc litchii, assembly GCF_008107645.1. Taxonomy (GTDB): domain Bacteria; phylum Bacillota; class Bacilli; order Lactobacillales; family Lactobacillaceae; genus Leuconostoc; species Leuconostoc litchii. The sequence goes on from NZ_SDGY01000008.1 coordinate 75,914, forward strand.
CAAGCAGTACAGGAAGAAAGTGAAAAGGTGAGTTTCCATGAGTAAGCAACAAAATGTATTATTAAATCCAACAGAAAAAATACCAGTTAGTTTTTGGCGACACTTTGCTGATGATGAAACTGTTGATGCACTCGTTAATCCAAGGATTGCTTCTATTAATATTCAAGGACATCAAAAATATGTTGAAGAAGTTGCACCTGATTTTGTTAAGTTAATGAGTGACGGTTATTTTAACGTGCCTTTTAAGCATGTTGAAGACCCAAAAAATTTTGAGCAATTACGTACAATCCAAACCATATCAGATGACGATAAATGGCTTACTGAACAAGTGAAGTTAGTACAGGAACAAAAAAATGTTATTGGTTCAAGAAAAGGATTTTATAATATTTTTTCACCAATCACACTCTTGAAATGGGCGTTATATGATGCAGAAAAAGAAGAACCTGTTAAGGGAGATGAGCAACTAGCAGATTGGTTTATTAAATATCCTGAAGAAATTAAACATATTTTGGGTATATTGGCAAATAGCGTGATTAAACAAATTAAGGCAGTTGTGTCAGAAGGCGGTGCTGACGGTGTGTATTACAGTACACAGGAACTTCAAAGTCCAAAATATACAAAGGCACTGTTTGATGATATTCAAAAAGAAGTAGATTTGACAGTAATCAAGGCTATCCAATCTGTGAGTGATATTAGCATTCTACATATCTGTGGTTTTAGTGGTACGAGTAATCATTTGGAATGGTTTAAAGATTATGATTTACCCATTGTTAACTGGGCTGTCAATGTAGAGGGTGTTTCTCTACAGCAAGGGCAACAAATATTTAAAGACAAGGTTGTGTTGGGCGGTTTTGGAAATACTATTGAAGATGTCTTATATCAAGGAACAAAAGAAGATATAGAAACAGCGGTTCATGAGTTGTTAGCTGATGTGGATAAGAGTCGTGTCATAGTAGGTGCAGACTGTACTGTACCACGCGATATTTCGATTGATCACTTGAAGTGGGCAGTGGCGGCAGTACATGCAACTGCCATTTAACGAGGAGAAGAGAAAATGGTAAATAAAAAAGGGATTATTGGTGTCGTGGTAGCAGTTGTAGTTATTGGTGGGGGTTTAACGATTCGCCATCTTAATGCTGATAGCAGTCAATCCGCAACGAAAAAAGTCAGGACAATTAATGTGGCCCATACACAAAACTATGTGCCCTATGATTATGTTAAGGATGGCGTATCACAAGGATACGAAGTTGATGTTTTGAAGGCAGTTGATAAGCTTTTGCCTGATTATAAATTTAAATACCATCCAACATCAGATGAAGATTTATTAGTTGGTTTGGATTCTGGAAAATATGATGTTGGGGTTAAGGGTGCTTGGTGGACTAAAGAACGTGCAAAAAAATACATCTTACCTAAACAAGCAGTTGGTGCATCTATTATAGGTATTACTTACAGAAAGGATGATAATTATAAATCATTTGCTGAATTTGCAAAAAAGTCAGGTAAGTTAGTGCCAATTTCACCACAAAATGGACAGTATGCTGTCGTACAAGCATGGAATAAAGAGCATCCTAATGAAAAAATTGCGTTAAAATCAGCTGACCAATTCACGGTTGGGGATGCATATAATTGGGTATTAGAAGGACGTTACGATGCCTATTTTGATGTTAAAGTCAACTATCAAAACTCTGTTGTTAAAAGTAACGGCGCTTACCATAGTTCGGCAGATAAATTGGCTTACGTGCCCTATAAAGGTATTAAAACCTATCCCATTATTAGTCGCTCAAATAGTGATAATACTAATTTTTCCAAAGAGTATGATCAAGCAATTAAAAAATTACAGAAAAATGGCACACTAGAAAAGCTGTCACAAAAATATTTTAAAGAAAACGTTTGGGACTTTGTCGGAGATAAATAGTGTTTCAAAATTAAGGAGTCAAAATGCCACCATTTAGTTTTAAATTTTTTCTATCTGTCTTTGGTCAGGTGTTACCTTACTTACCAGTGACTCTGCTAATTATCATTTTATCGATTATTTTTAGTTCGTTATTAGGGGTGATAATCGCTAGAGGTCAACTGGGTTCATCTAAAGTATGGCGTACAGTATCTCAAGGATATGTTTTTGTATTACGTTCAACACCTCCAATTGTTCTATTGTTTTTGGTATTCTATGGATTGCCTAAATTACTATTGCTATCCCTGAACATCAATATTAACGATTGGCAAAAATCTATATTTGTCATTATTGCTTTGTCTCTACTATTTGCTTCTAATTTAGCCGAAGTTTTTAAATCTGCTTATTTATCTGTCAACACTGGACAAAGAGAAGCTGCATTGATGGTAGGATTATCAGAATGGCAAGCGTTTTATCGTATTACGTTACCGCAAGCAATTGTTGTAGCTTTACCCAATTTCGCTAATACTGTTGCTGCGTTAATTAAGGATGCTGCCTTAGCGTATGTGATTGGCTTATTGGATATGATGGGTGCTGGGGATAATTTAATTTCCAGAAACTTTGGACATCACTCGTTAGAAACCTATCTAGCGCTTGCTATTATTTATTGGATTTTGTTTGTCATTATTGAGCAAAGCGCAAAGTATTTAGAAAAATATTTAGGTAAAGGTCATACGATTGCATCCAAATCAGCGGAGGTAGTTGCATGAATATACTATTTTTAATTCAGACGTTTTGGGCTGCTGTTAGAGCAATTCCGGTGACAGTGCTGATTACGAGTGCATCGGTATTGATTGGATTACCGCTAGGATTTTTACTAGCATGGATTAAAATTCGAAAAATTCGTATACTTTATCCTTTAGCTGTAGTTTATACGTCTCTAATGAGAGCCACACCAATGGTTTTACTCATTTTGCTGTTTTATAGCACATTACCAAGTTTTCTCAATGTTATTATGAATCAGAAATTACATTGGCATATCAAAGTATTTGATACTAACCCAGTCATTTACGCAATTATTGTTTTTTCTTTAATAGCTATCGCTAATTTGTCAGAAGTGTTTCGATCAGCCATTTTGACAATTGACCCTGGTCAAAAAGAAGCTGCTTTAATGGTTGGCTTGTCACCGATACAAGCGTATTATCGTATTATTATTCCACAGGCGTTGGTCTCAGCAATTCCCAATATTGGTAATTTGACATTGAATATTTTAAAAGGTACCTCGCTGGCTTTCATGATGACGGTACAAGAGGTGACGGCCGTTGCGAAAACGGCAGCCTCGTATACTTACAACTATACTGAAGCGTATATTGATATTTTTATCATTTATTTTATTTTAGGGACGTTGTTGCAAATTATATTTAGATATTTAGAACGTTATTTAAGTCGCCATAAACTGCGCGTTAAAGCTGTATAAGGAGGATAAGATAATATGTTAAAAGTCAGAAATTTCAAAAAAAAATATCACCAGCATGAGGTTTTAAAGGGGATTGATATTGAAGTTAATCAAGGCGATGTGGTCGCTCTACTAGGTCCTTCAGGTTCTGGTAAAACTACTTTTTTGAGAGGATTAGCCTTTTTAACCCCTGGTGATTCCGGTGTAATTACTTTTGACGATCAAAAAATAAATATTGAGTCGGCAACTCCGTCTGACATCAAAAAATTACGTCGGAAAATGGGTTTTGTGTTTCAAAATTTTAATCTTTTTGCTAACAAAACTGCGATTCAAAATGTTGAGGAAGGTCTCATCATAGGTCATAAGGTGTCTAAGCCAGAGGCAAAACGTCGAGCAACGGAGGCATTGAAAAAAGTGGGTTTACAGCAGTATGCTAATCATTATCCTAGTCAATTATCCGGAGGACAGGCGCAGCGTGTTGGTATTGCTAGAGCAGCTGCGCTGAATCCAGAAATTATTTTGTTAGATGAACCAACTAGTGCATTGGATCCGGAGTTGGTGGCAGATGTTTTGCAAGTTATTAAGCACCTAGCAGATGAAGGGAAAACTATGATTGTTGTAACACATGAAATGGCATTTGCTCGTGATGTGGCTGATAAAGTTGTTTTCATGGATAAAGGATTAGTAGTTGAACAAAATGAACCGACTTCATTTTTTGATGATCCAAAATCACCGCGTTTGAAAGAGTTTTTGAGTCGCATTAGTGCTGTAAATGTGGCAGACAATAGTTTTGAATACGAAAAAGCCGTCCAAAAATAATGTGTAGTATAAAATGTTTCACGTGAAACATGGAAAACATATTATTAGTTACTAGCGATTAGTCGGTTTTTCAGGTAAACTAGGTATTATGGAAAACTTTCAAGAACAATTAAAAAATCGTCGTACTTTTGCTATTATTTCTCATCCGGATGCTGGTAAAACAACGTTGACGGAGCAATTATTATTGCATGGCGGTGTTATTCGCGAAGCTGGAACTGTTAAAGGACGTGGCTCAAATAAATTGGCTTCGTCTGACTGGATGGCAATTGAGCAGCAACGTGGTATTTCTGTCACATCTTCTGTTTTACAGTTTGATTATGAAGGTAAACGGATTAATATTTTGGATACACCTGGACATGAAGATTTTTCAGAGGATACCTATCGTACGTTGATGGCTGTAGATTCAGTTGTTATGGTCGTCGATGCTGCCAAAGGTATTGAGCCACAAACTAAGAAATTATTTGAGATTGTTTCGCAACGTGGGATTCCGGTTTTTACCTTCTTTAACAAAATCGATCGTGATGCACGCCCAGCACTTGATTTGGTTGATGAATTGGAAACGGTGTTGGGAATTCAAGCTTATCCAATGAACTGGCCAGTTGGTTCAGGGCAAGTTTTGCAAGGTATTTATGACTTACAAGATGATAAACTTGTGCCCTTTAAGAATGCTACAACACATACTGAAATTGTTGATGAAGCGATGGATGAAATCGAGCTGCTTCGTGATGCAGGAAACGAATTTGATGAAGATAAAATTGCTCATGGTCAATTGACACAAGTATTTTTCGGATCAGCTTTAGTCAATTTTGGTGTGACTGAATTTTTGCGTGAATACTTGAATTATGCGCCAGCACCAGCAGCTATGGCCACAGTCGATGAAAAAATGATTGTGCCAGAAGACGAACAATTTAGTGGATTTGTTTTTAAAATTCAAGCCAACATGGATCCGCGTCACCGCGATCGTATTGCTTTCGTACGTATTGTAAGTGGTGAATTTACGCGTGGTATGGATGTTATGTTACAACGAAGTGGTAAAAAGTTGAAACTATCAAATGTGACTCAGTTTATGGCTGAGGAGCGTGAAAATGTTCAAACTGCGGTGTCAGGAGATATTATTGGTGTTTATGATACTGGTAATTTCCAAATAGGGGATACAATTTATTCTGGCAAAAAAACGGTTCATTTTCCTGATTTGCCAACGTTCACTCCGGAATTATTTAATCGTGTGATTGCTAAAGATGTCATGAAGCAAAAGTCATACCACAAGGGAATTGAGCAGTTAGTCCAAGAAGGAACTATTCAACTTTATAAATCTTGGAACGGTGGTGACTATATTATTGGTGCCGTTGGACAATTGCAATTTGAAGTTTTCCAATTTCGCATGGAAAATGAATACAACGTGGAAATTCAATTTGAGCCAATTGGTTCGAAGGTCGCACGTTGGATAAAATCAGAGCAATTAGATGAAAAAATGAGTTCTTCGCGAAATCTATTAGTTAAGGATCGTTATGATCAACCAGTATTCTTGTTTGAGAACAAGTTCGCGCTTAACTGGTTCCATGACAAGTATCCTAATGTGGAACTTGAAGAGAAGATGTAAATAGACTAATCCGATTGAGAGTACCGGTAGGTGCTCTTTTTTGTTAGATTAATATGTTAAAATATAAAATAATAGGAATACTGGAGAAAATAATGGCTTACTACACACAACAACTTTTTAATGGACAACGAGATCGTATTTTACGTGTTGCAGATTCAGATGATGCTACGCAAGCAACTGCTGGCTTTATTCACATTTTTGATGAACGTCGCGTTTTTGACTTTGAGTATGCTAAAGAACTAACCAACAATGAAATCACACAAGAACAATTTGATGAAGAGGGGGAATCAGCGAACACTTTCAGCGTTAATTTTATGCCGCTAGCTCATGAAGATGAAGAAGTTTCTAGTGAAATCTTTGAAGAATGGGCCAATATGATTGGCCGTGAATATGCATTGATACCTAATTTGCATATGAATATGTATCAACAGTCTTTAAAGCCAGAAATTGAAGAAATAGATAAAGATAGTTTTCCTGAACGATTACTTGAGTTGATTACACGCATTCTAGGTTCGTCGGTGGTAGGATTTGAGGAAAAGTCTCTAACACTATATCCTAGCTTTATGATTCAAGAACAATCCGAACATTCTGAAGAAAATAAACCTTCAACACAAATAATTTTACCAGAATAACTGAAATTATACCTGGTTCAGGTAGGTTTTTTAGTATTTAACGAACAATCGTTGTATGTTCATATAATCGTTCGCTTTACTTTATGGTACAATGATGAAGTCGATGAGACAAATAAAATCGGGGTAGATTGATGCGCGTTAAGTGCGGTGGAGACGGAATGTGAGCCACTGACGAAACAACTGGAGTAACTTGGAGTTGCCCTTGTGCGATGCATCAGTCACATTCACCATTATAAAAGGTGAACACTCCTATCGGAGGTTCTGTAAATGGAAAACACAACACGAATGTGGGTTTTTCCCAAGTTAGATACACGCCAATTTGTTGTCCTAGCATTGTTGATGGCACTTCATATGGTTTTAAGTAGACTAACGGTTGGTACTAATGTACTACAAGTTAGTTTTGCTTTTGTTACAATGTCCCTTATTGCTAAGTGGTATGGCCCGTTATGGGCGATGCTCATCGCAGCCGTTTTAGATATTGTCGGAGTAACAATTATTAATCCAGGTGCTTTTTTTATTGGATTTACTTTGACAGCCGTGGTTAGTGCGCTTATATATTCAGTGGCTTATTTCAAACACGACTTTAATAGTTGGGTTCGAGTGATGGTAGCTGTTGGATTAGTATCGCTGGTTACTAACATTGGACTGAATTCCATTTGGTTGGTCCTTATGTATCACACAGCTCATGACTGGAGTTCGTTTTTGATGTTTATCACGCCACGTGTGATTAAGAACGTCATTATGTTCCCAATTCAAGTTGGCATATCGTATTTTCTTTTAAATAGTCCGATTGTCAAGCATACAACGAAACAGATTTTTAGTTAAACAGCTTCGGCTGTTTTTTTTGAAAGCAGAGGATTAAATATGATTAATGATTTTCCACAAGTTTTAACAATTGCTGGTTCAGATTCTGATGGTTCAGCTGGACTCCAAGCGGATTTACATACATTTTTTATCCGCAATACCTATGGCATGAGTGTGCTAGTTGCAGCTGTAGCTGGTAATTCTTATGGCATACATGCTGCAGAAACATTGCCTTTAGAATTCATTGAAAAACAATTTGAGGTTCTTGCTGATGATTTTCATATTCGTGCTAGTAAGACTGGGATGTTATCTGATGATAAACTGATCGAAACGGTTGTTAAAGCTTATCAAAAATATAATTTTGGACCTTTAGTAGTTGATCCTGTCATTACAACAAAGCATGGTGCGCAATTACTAAAGGAATCCGCTTTTAAGGCATTAAAAGAACAATTATTACCATTAGCAACAGTGGCGACACCTAATTTTTTTGAAGCACAGTTATTGACGGGAAGGGTTATTGATTCAGAACAACAGCAAGTAGCTGCAGCGAAAGATATTCAAGCGTTGGGTGTTCAAAATGTGATTGTCAAAGGATGGCACAATCAAGAGAATCAAAATGAAGTTGCTGACTATGTTTTACTTGCTGACGGGACTGAATTTTGGTTGCGTCATCCGTACTTTATTACGACACATATTAACGGGACGGGCGATACGCTTAGTGCTACTATTGCTGCCGAAATTAGTAAAGGGCAAGATATTGCGACTGCTATTCGCATAGCTCATGATATTACAACAACAGCTATCGCTCATGAGATTGCTGTTGGTCATAAATTTGGCCCCATTAATCATTGGGCGGCACAGACATACAAACAAAAAGAAGACAACTAATTGTCTTCTTTTTTTATGATTGACCAGTAATGTCACCGTGTACAAGTCGTTTGAAAATATGTCTATCAGCCCAAGCAATATTCTTTCCTTGCAGCATAAACGAGATGACAGTTCCAATACCCAAAGCAACAATCTGTTGACTGATTATAAAACAAATAACTGAAATACCAATAGCAACTGCAAAATTACTCATTTGTGCTTTGCTGGCATTGCCACGAAAATAATCAAAACGTAGGATATTTGTGAGATCATCTAATGGATGTAAAATCCAATTCACGCGTTGATAAATTGAAATAGCGACACCGATTGTCCAGATACCGAATAAATCAAGCGGAATACGCCACCACCAATCTAATTGTCGGATGCCAAGGGAAATAAAATAATTTGAGAAGACACCTACTAGGATACTAAAAGACATACCAAAAAATACATTGCCAAGTAGACGTACCCAATTAATATGCATGGCTAACCACATATTAAGAAAGGCTACAGATATTGCTGTGATAGCGAGAAATACACTGATTTGCCAACCAGTCGTATTAGCTAAGTTAGCAGCGCTAGCGGTCCAAGGTGCAGATCCCATAGCGCTGGCCACACTGAGGCCGTTTCCAAACGAATTAATAATTAAAGAAATAAAAAAGAAGCTTATTTTCTGTTTATATCCCAATTGATAAAATTGGCCGTCTATATAGTACATAGTGTGTTTTTGTCCTTAATTCATTGTCTTTTTATTATAACATTAAGCAAAGTATTGTAAGAAAGTTTACAAAATCACAAAGAAGGTATAAAATGAATCTATTATCTAATTGTGAGGAAAAGAACAATGTCTGAAAATAAAGTTGCTTTGATAACTGGAGCTGGTCAAGGAATAGGTCAAGCGATTGCTGAACGTCTTTCAAAAGATGGATTTAAGGTAGCGTTAGTGGGCCGCCATTTGGGAAAAGTCCAAAATGTTGCAGATGAGATTAATCGAAATGGTGGTGAAGCAATTGCTATCAAAGCGGACGTGGCTAAACGTGACGAAGTATTCGCAGCTGTAAAAGAAACTAAAGAAAAATTTAAAGGGTTCGACGTTATTGTTAATAATGCTGGTGTTGCACCCACAACGCCAATTATGTCAGTGACCGAAGACGATATGAATTGGACATGGGGTATTAATGTTAATGGTATTGTCTGGGGTACGCAGGCAGCCGTAGAAGCGTTTAAAGAGTTTGGACATGGTGGTAAGATTATCAATGCGACATCTCAAGCAGGTGTACAAGGAAATCCTAATTTAACTGCTTATGGATCAACAAAGTTTGCAATTCGTGGTATTACACAAACAACTGCTAGAGAATTAGCAGAATTTGGCATTACCGTTAATGCTTTTGCACCAGGAATTGTTAAGACGCCTATGATGGAAGACATTGCACATGAAGTTGCTGTAAATGCTGGTAAGAGCGACGAATGGGGTATGGAGCAATTCTCTGAAGGAATTACGATGAAGCGATTGAGCGAGCCAGAAGACGTTGCCAATGTCGTATCTTTCTTATCAAGTAAAGATTCCAACTATGTTACAGGGCAAACGTTAATTGTTGATGGTGGTATGGTATTTAGCTAATCAAAATATAAAATATTTCAAAATCATGCCTCATACTCTGTGAGACATGATTTTTTAAGTCTTTATGTGATTTAACAAACAATTAAATAAAAAGGGTGATAGCGCTAACAAAAGGCTTTATATCAACTGTTTGCAAAGAAAAATAAAACTTGTTGCTTTTTTAACAAAGATGATATATACTTATATTGTTAATAAATGAGCAATTAAAGGAGCGTGAAATTATGGCAGAAGCAGTTGCAAAAAAGCCCGCAAAAAAGGTATTAACACCTGAAGAAAAAGCGGAATTACAAACACAAGCAGAAAAAATGACTGAAGGTTTGGTCGAAAAATCACAAAAAGCATTGGCCGAATTTTCAACATTTTCTCAAGAGCAAGTTGATAAAATTGTTGCGGCTATGGCGTTAGCTGGCTCGCAAAATTCATTGCTATTAGCTCACGCAGCGCATGACGAAACAGGTCGCGGTGTTGTGGAAGATAAAGATACGAAAAATCGCTTTGCATCAGAATCTGTGTACAATGCTATTAAATTTGATAAGACAGTGGGTGTTATCAGTGAAGATAAGATTCAAGGGAAGGCCGAATTAGCAGCTCCACTTGGCGTTTTGGCTGGTATCGTACCGACGACCAACCCTACATCGACAACAATATTCAAGTCAATGTTGACAGCAAAGACACGTAACACAATTATTTTTGCTTTCCACCCTCAAGCTCAAAAATCATCTGCACTTGCTGCTCAAATCGTTTACGATGCTGCGGTTAAAGCAGGTGCGCCAAAGAATTTTATTCAATGGATTGAAAAGCCATCACTGTATGGCACAAGTGCCCTGATACAAAATCCAAACATTGCTTCAATCTTGGCCACCGGTGGACCATCAATGGTTAACGCAGCTTTGAAGTCAGGAAATCCATCAATGGGTGTCGGTGCTGGAAATGGTGCAGTTTATATAGATGCAACGGTTGACACAGATCGTGCAGTATCCGATTTGTTGCTATCAAAGCGTTTCGATAATGGCATGATTTGTGCCACAGAAAACTCAGCCGTTATTCAAGCACCAATCTATGACGAAATTTTAACTAAGTTACAAGAACAAGGTGCATACCTTGTTCCTAAGAAAGACTACAAGAAAATTGCTGATTATGTTTTTAAGCCCAATGCAGAGGGCTATGGCATTGCTGGCCCTGTTGCTGGTATGTCGGGACGCTGGATTGCTGAGCAAGCCGGCGTAAAGATTCCTGATGATAAAGATGTACTTTTGTTCGAATTGGACCAGAAGAATATCGGTGAAGCATTATCTTCAGAAAAGTTGTCACCATTATTGTCGATTTATAAAGTTGAAAAGCGTGAAGAAGCTATTGAAACAGTTCAATCATTGTTGAACTATCAAGGTGCAGGACATAACGCAGCAATTCAAATTGGTTCACAAGATGATCCATTCATTAAAGAGTATGCTGACGCCATTGGTGCATCACGTATTTTAGTTAACCAACCGGACTCAATCGGTGGTGTTGGAGATATTTATACAGATGCTATGCGTCCATCGTTGACACTTGGTACCGGATCATGGGGGAAGAATTCATTGTCTCATAACTTATCAACATACGACTTACTTAACATTAAGACCGTGGCTCGTCGCCGTAACCGTCCGCAATGGGTTCGTTTACCTAAGGAAGTTTACTATGAAGCTAACGCCATTACTTATTTACAAGATTTGCCTACTGTAAACCGTGCATTTATTGTTGCTGATCCTGGTATGGTCCAATTTGGTTTTGTTAGCAGGGTATTAGGTCAACTTGAGTTACGTCAAGAACAGGTTGAAACAAATATCTATGGTTCAGTTAAGCCTGACCCAACTTTGTCACAAGCTGTGGAAATTGCCCGCCAAATGGCAGATTTCAAGCCAGATACAGTTATCCTACTAGGGGGGGGTTCAGCACTTGATGCCGGTAAGATCGGTCGTTTCTTGTATGAATACTCAACACGTCATGAAGGTATTTTAGAAGATAATGATGCTATTAAGGATTTGTTCTTAGAACTACAACAAAAGTTTATGGATATTCGTAAGCGAATTGTTAAGTTCTACCATGCACGTTTGACGCAAATGGTTGCCATTCCAACCACCTCAGGTACTGGATCAGAAGTTACACCATTTGCTGTTATTACTGATGACGAAACACATGTCAAGTATCCATTGGCTGATTATGAATTAACACCAGAAGTTGCAATTGTGGATCCAGAATTTGTTATGACCGTACCACAACATACGGTAGCATGGTCTGGATTAGATGCCTTGTCACATGCTTTGGAATCATATGTGTCAGTCATGGCTTCGGAATTTACACGCCCTTGGGCATTGCAAGCTATTAAGTTAATTTTTGATAACTTAACAAACTCATACAATTATGATCCTAAGAACTCAACTAAAGAAGGGCAAAATGCTCGCACAAAGATGCACTACGCTTCAACATTAGCTGGTATGTCATTTGCCAATGCCTTCTTAGGCCTTAACCATTCATTAGCACACAAGACTGGTGGAGAATTCGGACTACCTCACGGTATGGCAATCGCTATTGCAATGCCACATGTGATTAAGTTCAATGCGGTGACAGGAAACGTAAAGCGCACACCATATCCACGTTACGAAACCTATACAGCACAAAAAGATTATGCTGATATTGCGCGTTACTTAGGTTTGAAAGGTGAAACAGATGCGGAATTGGTCGATGTATTGATTGCAGAAATCAAGAAGTTAGCTGCATCAGTGGGTGTCAATCAAACACTATCTGGTAACGGTGTTTCAAAGCATGACTTTGATGCAAAGTTAGAAAAGATGATTGATTTAGTTTACAATGATCAATGCACGCCTGGAAATCCTCGTCAACCAAGTTTGGCAGAAATTCGTCAATTATTGAAAGATCAGTTTTAATAAAAACGAATCTTTCAATTAACTGAAGATAGCAAAAAAATATGGACAAAATAGAATAAATTAATTAACATACTCAATGGTTAGTTACCGATAAATAGTTGGTGACAAAACCATTGAGTTTTTTGTTCAGGTATAAGTTATCGAGTGCATTTGTGTCCTATAGTTATTGTTTGTCTAGAGTTTGATCCAACCAAATAAGATGAAATTATGAAAATACAAAGCAATTACTGAAAAAACGGAAAAATAATTATTGTTCGATATAGTAAATGTGAGTCAAGATCACTTTGACTATTGTTTAATTAAAATAAAATCAATAAAATGTGTTAATTTTTATAGGATTGATGTTAAGGCTCAAAAAGTGTAAGCTTTATTTGTGTAGTTAATCACTAAACAAATGAAGCTTACAAGGGGAAAATAATGACAATTGATAGGGGGAACATTATGATTTTGGAAGCACACAATGTTATGAAATACTATTTGGGGAGTAACAAACCAGTTTTGAATAATATTAATTTTTCGGTGCAAGAAACAGAGTTCGTTGCGATTATGGGTGCATCTGGTTCTGGCAAAACAACCTTATTAAATAGTTTGTCAACACTGGATAACATAAGCAGTGGTACAATTCTCTTAGATAATGAGGATGTGTCTAAAATAAATGAACGCCGAGGCGCGGAGATTCGAAAAAATAAATTGGGATTTATCTTTCAGGATTACAAATTATTAGCAAGTTTAACAGCACGTCAAAATATTGCATTATCACTTTCATTAATAGAAACTAAACCACAAGATATTGATGTTATGATTGATGATCTTTCAGAAAAGTTTCAACTTAAAGAATACCTTGATCATTATCCACATGAGTTATCTGGTGGACAAAAACAAAGAATCGCAATCATTCGAGCCATTATAAAAAAGCCTAAAATTATTATTGCAGATGAACCCACAGGGGCACTAGATTCAAACGCAACACGGATTATCATGCAACAATTAGCAAAAATCAATCAAAATTTAAATACTACTATTTTAATGGTGACACATGATCCATATACGGCTAGTTACGCGCAGAGAGTAGTATTTTTAAAAGATGGCGTTATTGAAAAAGAAATAAATAGGTTAGAAAACGTCTCACAAAAAGAATTTCAAAAAGAGTTAGCTAATGTTATGACTAGTATGGAGGTGATACAAAGTGATCTTTCAGATGAGCTATCGTAATATTAAGCACAATTTCAGCTTGTATATAATGTACATTTTGTCACAAGTGCTAATTTTTAGTTTGTTTTGTATGCTTCAATTTTTTGGAAATGATCAGCTAATTATTAAGAGATTAGCTGAAGATGCTAACATACAGTCTATGGCTAATGTGGTTTCAGCTTTCTATATTATATTTATCATTTTTTACTTTGTGTATTTCAATAATTTCTTTGTAAAACAACGCATAGAAGAATTGGGTATTTACACAATTTTAGGATTTAGAAAATCAAAAATCATAAGTATTGTATCGTTAGAAAATATATTATTAAGTTTTGTTTCTTTTTGTTTGTCTGTTCCGATTGGATTGATTTCGTATATCGCTATACGAACGATGTTAATTAAGTTTATAAAGTTAAATATTAATATTTATCATATGACTTTCAGCAGTCATGTAGTATCGAAAATATTGATTCTATTCGTTGTAGTGAGTGCAATTATATTTTTCGAAGTATGTATTCTTTTTCGGGGAAGTTTGGTCAAACTATTACAAGTTAAGGTGCAACAAGATAAGAAAATCAGAAAACACCCTTTGGGTGCAACGATCGGTTTTACATTTATTATATTGTCTTATGCATTAATATTAAATTTATTTACTCGCCCCAACTCGATTTGGGACGATGTGGGATTCTATCCAGTAATGCTAGTGACGATAGCATTAATAGTGTTTGGAACAGTCATGGTCATTAATTTTACATTACCTATGGTATTAGATTTGCAAATAAAGCATAAAAATTTATTGTATCGTAAGATAAATAATGTGGTTTTACCTAGGATGATTCATCAAGTGAGACAAAGAGGGAAGTTATTAACCACTATTAGTTTGCTTATTGCAGCAACTATCCTAGTGTTAGGTATTACCATTATGACACTTTCTTATCCATTTGAAGCGACTAAAAGAATTGTACCGTCTAGTGTGGAAACTGTAATTACTAAAAAAAATGTCTTGAATAAAAAGCAGGTAGATAACATTAAATCTCGTTATCACGCACAGGTTACACATAGCATTGTATTACGAGAAAAAATAGGGAAACCATTGCAGGTTGATGCTAAACGTTCTTTTAATTACATTGATATCATATCAAGTAGTAATTATAATCGAATATTGAAAGAGCAAAATAGACCTTTGTTAAAAAAGGTTCAAAAAGACAAGGCAGTAATGGTCAATTACTATACAAAATCAGGAGAAGAGAAAGAAAAAACAACCATTGAATTATCGAATTTACATCAAAAGTTAATGATTAATCAAACAACTAATAATAATCCTTTTGCTTTTGTTAATAGCGTTACTACTGTTGTTGTGAGTGATGAATATTTTTCTCAAATAGTTGATGTGAGTCGTAATAAGTATTCAGTTTACAGTATTAATAGCAAGAAATTACGTAATAATAAATCTCTGGTATCCTACATAGATAATCTCCATGTTGATATGATTAGTTCGTACAAGAAAAACCAAGAAATTACGCATGCCAATAGTCCAACATTTCTAATGATTACGTTAATCGCCATATTATTATTTATTAGTGTCACAACTGTTTTATACTTTACTTCACGTATTGAGCAGTTGAAGGTAGCCGCTGAATATAAAACAGCTCATAGTATTGGATACAGCTTGGATCAAATTTTAATGGTCATGAAAAAAGAAATTGGCATTTTGTTTTTTCCGCCACTATTAATAGGCTTTTTAGATGGTGTAATAGGCATTATTGGATTCAGATACATTATTGCGGATGCAAAATCAAGCAATAACTGGATAATGTTAGGGAAACCACTATTGCTTGTCACGGTCATTTTTATCCCTATTTATGTCTTAGTGTATTATTATTCATATCGTGGGACCTTTAATGAGTTACATAAAAAAATAGTACAGTAGTGAAAAGCTCCAAGAAATTTAGGTTATGTCTAAATTTCTTGGAGCTTTTTATTTAGGATAAAAAATATTTTTCAACAGAAAGTGGCGGTCGTAGAAGATTATTTTTCTAGAATGCTAGCCCCAAAAAGCAATTACATAACATTATCAGGTGAACCAACTTGACGTTGCATGGCATGTTGATATCATAATATTCTGGACATTTTATTCGGTTTAAGTTATTAGGTTTATTCCATAAGTAAGGTCTCTTTATTTTTGACGTTTTGTTAATTTAACAACGCCTTCCCAACGGGCAGTTTGAGGGAACATATCAATACTTTGAATGTAGTCAACTTGATAAGCTTTTGATAAATCAACCAAATCACGAGCTAAAGTAGATGCATTACATGAAATATAAACAAATTTTTCGGGCTGTGTCCGCAAAATTTCACGACGTAATGCAGTATCCAATCCAGTACGTGGTGGATCTACAACAAGAGCGTCGGCTACCCAGCCCTGCGCTTGCCATTTAGGGAAAAGTTTTTCAGCTGTGCCAACTTCATATTTAGCATTATTGATATGATTTAGTGCGGCATTGTGGTTCGCATCATCAACTGCTTCGGGGATAATTTCCATACCACGAACTTCACCGGCTTTGTCAGCTAAGGACAGACCAATTGTTCCAACACCAGCATAAGCGTCAACGAGCTTATCGGCATGTGTTAAATCAAGTGCTGACAACGCTTGATTGTAGACTACAGACATTTGCGTATGGTTTAATTGCATGAAAGCACGAGGTGACAGTTGAAAAATTTTTCCAAGAATTGTTTCTTCAATGTAGTCCTTACCCCAAAGTTTGAGCGTCTCTTCACCCCAAATTAAGCTAGTACGACCGGGGTTATAGTTCTGGAAAATTCCAGTGACTTCTGGCAGAGCCTTGTTGATTGCTTCGATTAAGGCGGTATCACCTGGAAAACCATCTGTATTTGTGACAAATGTGAGTTGAACTTCGCCAGTTGTATGAGATACACGAGCAACAATAGTTTTCACCGTGCCACGATTTTTATCTTCATTATATATTGAGACAGACAGCTTATCGAGCAACTCACGAACAGTACGCATAACTTTCATTGTAGCGGGAGTTTGTGTGCGTACAACTGGTAAATCAACTAATTCATGACTACCGCGCTTATACATACCTACGCTTAATTCATTACCAATTTTTCGAATCGGGAACTGTGCCTTGTTGCGGTATCCGTAAGGATTTTCCATGCCTATGGTTTCTCGTATGTCATAGTCCGACCAACCTTTAGGCTGGAATTTTTCAAGTGATTGCACTAAGACGTCCTTTTTAAAGCGTAATTGTGCTGAATAATTCATATGCTCAAGTTCAAATCCACCTACGTTATCTGCAAATTCGTCAAGTGGCTTGACTCTATCCGCAGATTTTTCACGTATCTTTAATACCTTTGCGGCAATATACTTTGGCTCTACTTCAGTCACTTTAACCACGGCTACTTCGTTAGGTAAAACACCAGGCACAAAAACTATCTTTCTTTTGAAATAGCCAATACCCTCACCGTTAATACCCAGACGTTTAATGGTTAATGGGAAGTTTTGCCCGATACGGACATTAACACCATCGCCTGTGTTGCGACGTGTATCTCCAGATTTGCGTGGATCGAAATTTTTTCCATAGTATGTTTTTTTACCACTACCATTGTTGCTTTTTTGATAAGGTCGTTTTTTTTGTTCTGTCATATTCATCTTTCTGCATTGCAATGCCCAAGGTTCGTTGTTGTATAACCATCATAACATGATAGTATGAAAATTTAAGAAACTGGTATAACGAATGTTTGGTAAGTGTGGTAATAGAGTCGATAGATATTTTGAAATAGCAAAAGAATCCAACTTAAAGCTAAAACAAAAGCAATAATTTCAAAGGTTGTTAATGACAAATAGCCAATCCATTGGAATAAAGCCATGTTAACAACTAAAATTGCAAAAATAATGTAAGAAGTGAATTTGAATTCTTGCGGTGCTTTGGGTAATAACCATTTATTGCCTAACATCATAATTAAAATAAAATAGATTAAAAAATTAGCCATCTGGTCATGTAAGATATGAAGTTTCCCAGCATTGTTTGGAAAAGTACCAACACCAGCTAATGCCAAAGCTGATAAGTTTAGTAATATACGCAGTGTGATTAAACGTTTGTTATGGCGCATAATTTTTTGCAATGGAACAAATAAATAATCAACCAATGCAATCCAAATTAAACCAGCTAGAATTAGGGTTGCGTTGAATTGCCATGAATCTAAGGCATTTTCTGTCCCCAGAAAGCTTAAATTATATTGCCACCACATGCGGGAACTATTAGTGACCATTGCAGTCAATACACCGCCTATGATAGTTATGACAAAGATAGAAGTGATAAATAAAGTTGAAATTGATAGTGCCGAGTAAATCATCAAAAAGTTAACAATACTATTGAACATCGTAAAAAGCGCAATAGAAGTGAATAAATCAAATGATGCGGTCTGAAAGAGGTAATTAATCGCCCAAAAAAATCCTGATGTAATGAAAGCTAAAATAATAACGAAGGCTACGGTTAGAGCTGGCAATACACGCCAACTAGTCTTGCGCCGTAGTTGATCAATTTGTTTTCGCTGTTGCTGAATATAGGTTACAAGGAACATCAAAATGCCACTGACTTCACTTAATATAATGACGGCACTTGCGATAGATTTATCCCCACCAAGAGGTATTCGAAACATTTGTTGATTAAGTGCATAAACTGTAAAGATAACTGCCATGAAAATAGATGGCATTAAAAAGTGGCGCAACGACAGAGTTTGATTCTCATTAGGATTATTGATAGGTTGCAGAATTAGTTGGCCGTTTCTAAGTGTCAGATTAAGCAACTGATTATGTTCTAGATGTAGTTCATTAACTATTTCTGTAGGTAAGGTAAGTTGATAAGATGTTTTTGCCATATTTCTCTCCAGTACACTCTAGTTTAGCATGTTGTCTGGAATCGTACATTGCTGAAAGTAGCTTTTCATATATATTTTTCAACCAGTTTATAACACATTTGTGTTATAACAAATATGTGTTATAATATACATATAGAGAGGAACAAGAAAAATGATAGATGTGCCTCAAAGACCTCTTAAGTTAAAGGAGATGTGGATAAATGATTAAACGCAGAAACTTTATTAACGACTTTGTGCACAATCGTGTGCGGGGTCAGACTGAATAGGATGGCGATTAGTAATGAGATTTGATATAAAGGCTTACTTAGATGATAATTCACTAACAATTTACCGTGTAGCGAAGGAATCTGGTTATGGGTATACGACAATTCATAAGTCGTTCAATAAAACGCAATCAGATGCTACGAGTTTAAATATGCGTGATTTAGATGCTTTGGCAAAAGTACAACACAAACAAATGTGGGAAGTGTTAAGGGAATTAGAAAAACTTTATTTTGATGAATGATAGACGTGCTTGGGGTAAGCACAAGCACATAGAAAACTAAAAGGAGATTTTAGACTATGGCTAACAATAATTTTTTTAATAACGATCCGTTTGGATCAGACATGAATGATATTTTTAATAACATGATGGGCAATATGAATGGTGTTAATTCTGAGAATCGTCGTTATTTGATTAATGGCCGAGAAGTAACACCCGAAGAATTCGCACAGTATCGACAAACGGGTCGATTGCCACAAGGCGCGCAAAGTGTTCAGAATGGTCAAATTGCTAATGGACAACAACCAATGCAACAGATGCAGCAACCCGGACAAGTTAAACAAGAAGGAATGCTAGCCAAGCTTGGTCGCAATCTAACACAAGAAGCCCGTGATGGACTACTCGATCCAGTTATCGGGCGTAACAAAGAAATTCAAGAGACAGCTGAAATTTTGGGACGCCGTACAAAGAATAATCCTGTGTTAGTTGGAGATGCTGGTGTTGGTAAGACAGCAGTTGTTGAAGGTTTGGCACAAGCAATTGTCAATGGGGATGTACCTGCTGCAATTAAAGACAAAGAAATCTACAGCATCGATATTTCTAGCCTTGAAGCTGGTACTCAGTTCCGAGGTGCCTTTGAGGAAAACATTCAGAACTTGATGAAAGAAGTTAAACAAGCTGGTAATGTTATCCTGTTCTTTGACGAAATTCATCAGATTCTTGGTGCTGGATCGACTGGTGGTGAAGATGGTGGCAAAGGGTTAGCTGATATTATTAAACCTGCTTTGAGTCGTGGAGAGATTTCAGTCATTGGTGCGACAACACAAGATGAGTATCGCAACACGATTATGAAGAATGCAGCTTTGGCTCGTCGTTTTAATGAAGTGACTGTAAACGCACCATCACCAAAAGACACTCTTGAAATCCTAAAGGGTATTGCAAAGTTATATGAAAAGCACCATCATGTGTCACTGCCTGAGAATGTATTGAAGGCGGCGGTGGATTATGCGGTGCAGTATATCCCACAGCGTTCGCTGCCGGATAAAGCAATTGATTTGCTTGATATGACGGCCGCTCATCTGTCAGCTAAAAACCCAGTGACAGATAAAGTTAGCTTAGAAAAGCAAATGACTGATATTAAAGCAAAGCAAGAAAAGTCAGTTGCTGATGAAGACTTTGAGGCAGCTTTGAAATATAAGAATCAAATTGCAGACTTGGAAAAGAAGCTTGAAAATGCTGATGAAACTAAAAAAGTTGAAGCAACACCAAATGATGTAGCTGAATCAGTAGAGCGTTTGACTGGTATTCCTGTGGCACAGATGGGTGCATCAGACATTGAACGTTTGAAGACAATTGGTGATCGTCTAGCGGGTAAAGTCATTGGTCAAGATGAGGCTGTAAGTATGGTCGCTAAAGCCATTCGCCGTAACCGTGCGGGATTTGATGAGGGGAACCGACCAATTGGTTCGTTCTTGTTTGTCGGACCAACTGGTGTTGGGAAGACTGAGTTAGCAAAGCAGCTAGCTTTGGACATGTTTGGTAGCAAAGATAACATTGTTCGTTTGGATATGAGTGAATATTCAGATTTGACAGCGGTATCTAAGTTAATTGGTACAACTGCTGGATATGTTGGCTATGATGACAACAGCAATACATTAACCGAAAAAGTTCGTCGTAACCCTTACTCAATTGTTTTACTTGATGAAATTGAGAAGGCCAATCCACAAGTATTAACGTTATTACTGCAAGTAATGGATGATGGTCGCTTGACAGATGGTCAGGGGAATGTTGTTAACTTTAAAAATACAGTAATCATAGCAACATCTAATGCTGGGTTTGGACATGGTTCAAGCAACGAAAAACAAGAGTTGCTTGACAAGTTAGCGCCTTATTTCCGTCCTGAGTTCTTAAATCGTTTTAACGGTGTAATTGAGTTTAGTACGTTAACTAAGGAAGATTTGAAGCAAATTGTTGATTTAATGCTAGATGATGTAAACAAGACATTAGCTAAAAAAGAGTTGACATTACACGTCTCTGATGAAGTTAAAAATCATTTGATTGAAGATGGTTATGATGAAGCCTTAGGTGCACGACCATTACGTCGTGTAATTGAGCAACAAATCCGTGACCAAGTGACAGATTTTTATTTGGATAATCCAGGTGAAAAGGCCTTGAGTGCAGACTTAGTCGATGGTAAAGTTGTTATCTCAGCCATTGTTGAAAAGACCACTGTTACTAACTAAGTTTAAACAAACCACGCTCACATAGATGAGTGTGGTTTTTATGTTGCTTTAGATAAACAATTTACTTAGCATGGTATAATGGTCTCATTAAATTAAAGGATGTTCACATGATTATTCAACATGCAATTCTCCATATACTGGATACGAATACAGGTAGCCTTATTGCCTCGCAAGGAGAAATGAACGTAGATAATGTTGGCGTTCATGAGTACATTGAGAAGTTAGTAGCTAAAATTTATAGGGGTGACTTGAAAACAGGTACCTTAGTATCAGGTAGTTATCTTGACAATATGCTTAAACAAGACAACTTTCCAGAGATGACCACACAGTTAGCGGCTAAATTATTTGATACAATCTCGGTTAGTGAAACGATTCCTGCGGGAGATTTATTAAGCTTTCAAGCAACAGTGGATGAGGGTGCGATTTTCGGATTAATCAAACTGAATTTTGGTGCTCGATATGCTCATGCAGTTGAATATGAAAACGATGAAATGGTTAATAATTTAGTATTGAATCAGTCAATTTTACCTGCTGCAACACAAACTGTAGATGAAGCTGTTATAGTCAATCTTGCTGAAAGTAGTTATCAGTTATTAGAAAAAAAGCAAATTATTGATGGACATCGTGTGTCCTATTTTTCAGAAAATTTTTTGGAAATTAAGCCGGAAATTTCAGCAAAAGAAAATATTCAGACGATTAAGCGGACGGTTAAAACTATAGCAGAAAAATATGATGAACCAGAACATGAAGTCTTGGCGATAACGCAGGACGTGATTTATAATAGTTTAGCAGAAACTGGCAGTATTAGTACGGATGTTATTGCGGAAAAAGTATTTGGCGATAACGTTAGTGCTAAGCAGGAATATCAGGAAAAAGTAACTGAAAAAAAATTACCCAAAGAAGTTTCGGTAGTTAATGCAGATAAATACGAGAAAAAGTATCGCGTGCAAAAGTTCAAATTAGATTCTGGAATCGAAATTTCAATACCGATAAATGTTTACCAAGACTTAAGTAAAGTGGAGTTTGTGAATAATCCTGATGGTACAGTTACTTTAATGATTAAAGACATTGAAACGATATTAAATAAATTCAGCGTATAAAAGGAGACGATGATGCCTTATCAAGATTCATATGTTGCTAAAATACGAGAAAAAATTGGTCATGAATTTGAGCTCGTAATGCCCACAGTGGACGTAGTAATTGCTAACGAAAACGGCGAACTATTGATGATTTATAACCGTGATTTTGATGGTTGGGCTTTTCCTGGTGGGTATATTGAACCGGAAATGTCATGGCAAGAAAATGCCGCTCGTGAAGCTTTGGAAGAATCAGGTATTCAAGCCGATACACAAGATTTACAATTAATTGGTACAGTTTCAGGAGCTAATTACCGTACAAAGTATCCAAATGGTGATCGTGTAAAGTTATATACTAACGTATTTCTACTAACAAATTGGTCAAAAGAATTAGACATGATGGATGATACAGAAATTGACAGAAAAGAGTGGATGACACCACAGACAGTTGATCATGTTCACTTAACTTTTTCAGGTCGTGCAGTTTATCAAACATATAGACAATTTCAAGAAAAAGGGCGAGTCCAACTCTTAACAATTAATAGTGAATTACAGCGTTTTATCGATGCACAAGATGGCCGTATTGTTGGTGTCAATACATATAATGATGCGGTTAACGAATTATCTGCTGGACGCAAACAAACACATTGGATGTGGTATGTATTTCCGCAACTTCGAGGATTGGGAACCAGCGAGCGTGCGATGTATTACGGTATTAACGGCTTACGAGAAGCACGTGAATATTTAGACGATGATGTATTACGGGCACGTCTAGAAAAGGCTGTTAAAATAATACTAAATATTGAATCTGTGGATGCAGTTGCTGTTTTCGGTCACGTCGATGCTGAAAAGTTACAAGCGTGTTTAACGTTATTTGCGCAACTAGCTAATCAACCGACTTTGTATCAGCAAGCTTTAAAAAAATATTTTGATAATGAATTACATCAACCAACATTAACATTGTTAAATCAATAAATAAAAAGGACGACCCAGTCGTCCTTTTTATTAGGCTGTTGTTTTTGGCGCATGGAGTACGAGACCATGTTCAGGTGTACGTGCGTTGATGACAATATCTTCAACTCTGAATATGTGTTCTAACTCGCTTTCGGTAAATCTATTTTTCTTTTCAGCAATTTCGCGTAACGACTTTCCAGTACGAAGAGATTCTTTGGCGATTTTAGCTGCCTCTTTGTATCCAATCATAGGGGCCATTGCAGTTGCAAAGCTAGCAGACAAGTCGATATCTTGTGATAGGCGACTTTGGTTAACAGTAATATCATCGATTGCGTTGCGTCTAAGTGTGCGCATTGCTTGTTGCAAATGTTCAATACCAGCAATCAAACTTTTGAAAATAATTGGTTCAAATGCATTCAATTCTAATTGCCCAGCTTCGCTAGCTGCTGTAACAGTAGCATCAAATCCCATCATTTCAAAGGCAACTTGATTAACGACTTCGGGGATAACAGGGTTAACTTTACCAGGCATGATTGAAGAACCAGCCTGTTTAGCGGGGAGATTAATTTCGTGTAATCCGGATCGTGGTCCAGAACTGAGTAAACGTAGATCGTTGGACATTTTTGACAAATTGATTGCCAGATTTTTCAATGAACCAGATAAAGCAACATAACCATCTAAGTTTGATGTTGCATCAAATAAGTCGTGTGCTTGTTCCAGTGATAACCCAGTAATACTAGCAAGATTTGGTACGATGTGTACTTGGTAATGATAGCTGACATTGATACCTGAGCCAATTGCTGATCCGCCTAAATTTAACGTATATAGTTCATTTTGCGCAGATTCAATCCGTTTAAAATCACGACGTAATGGTTTTAACCAGGCATGGAATGTGTTGCCTAAAGTCATTGGCACAGCGTCTTGTAATTGAGTGCGTCCCATTTTATAGGTTTTAGAAAATTCATCGGCTTTATTACCTAAAGAATCTACTAGCTGTGTTAGCTCTGATAAAAGTGGTTTTAGTATTCTAATTAATGCAATTTTTCCAGCACTTGGGTAAGTGTCGTTAGTGCTTTGCCCCATGTTGACGTGGTCGTTAGGATTAATATACTGATATTCGCCACGTGGACGTCCAATTTGTTCGAGTGCTGTATTGGCAATAACTTCATTGACATTCATATTGGTACTTGTACCAGCACCACCTTGAACATCACTGATTGGGAACATTTTAGTATCTATAGGTTGATTTAAAAGAATTTTTGTTGCATCAACAATATGTTTGGCAATAGATCGGTCTAGATTACCAGAGGTAGCATTGGTTTGGGCGGCTGCTTGTTTAATTTCTAAGAACGCACGGATAATTTCAGGATGCGTGGTATCTTTAGAAATTGGAAAATTATTTAGCGCACGTTGCGTGTGAGCTCCGTAGTAGACATCTTTGGGAACATTGATTTGACCGAGTGAATCTGATTCTGTGCGCATATTGCTTCTCCTTACTAGTTATGAGAATATTTTACCGTAAAAAACAGCTAGACCAATTTTATGTGTTATGTTTTATGACACAAATTAATTATTAATCATAAAAAAAGCCCTTTAGGGCGCTGTAATAATTTGAACATCATCATTATTACCAATAACAACACGGTTAACTATGTCTGTGAATAAACCATGTTCAACAACACCAACCATATTAATTAATTCCTGGCCCAAATCGCGGGGATTTTCAATTATAGGAACATGTAAATCAATTAAGTAGTTGGCTGAATCAGTTCGAACTGGATTGCCGTTTTGATCTAAACGCCAAGTCGGATGGAAACCATCAGCTGTAAAGCGTTTAAATAATTGATCTGATCCATAAGGAATAACTTCTACTGGCAAATACTGATTTAACTTAGGCACGCGTTTGCTGCTATCCGCAACCCAAATATTTTCTCGAGAATTAAAAGCAACAATCTTTTCCCATAAGAGAGCAGCACCACCGCCTTTGATAGCAGAAAAGTCATCAGAAATTTGATCAGCACCATCAATCGTGAGGTCGATTTTATCAACATCGTCAACATTGTACATAGGGATGCCAAGTTTAGCAGCATTTCGACGTGTTTTTTCTGAAGTTGGAACACCAACAATTTTTAGGTTCTCATTAGCAACACGCTCACCTAAAGCGGTTATGACATGAGCAATTGTGGAGCCTGAACCAATGCCAACTACCATACCATCTTGAACAAATTCTGCTGCACGACGACCAGCAATAATTTTTTGTAAATCTTGTGATGAACTCATGATTTGTATTCAATCTCCTGATAAATGTGGGGATAACGTAAAAATGCTTCTTTTACATAGGGGCACACAGGTTTAATTGTCATATTTTTAGCGCGTGCATTAGCCACCACTGTATCTAATAATTTTTTAGCAATACCTTGTCCCCGTAAAGATGCGTCTACGACAGTCGAGTTAATTGAGTACGTTTTCCCATCATTGATTATTGTGTAGGTAATTTGAGCAACAACTTTGTCATTTTTTTCTAAGAAATAACGGCCGTCTTCATGTTGAAATTCCATAATCATTTCCTTTCGTTTCATCATAATAGTATAATTGCATACCAGTTCATAGATTGCTAAGGCAATAATTTGCTATTTATCTATGATACTAACATAATTTTCAGTTAGCTGTGTCGTTTGTTTCTAGATTTACATAGAAAATTTTGTCATATTTTTAGCGTATGATCGTTAAAATATGTTTTATATATCGTATAATAGAGGATAAACTATTTATAAAGAGGTTACCTGTCATGACACGTGGATTTGAAATTGTTAGTAAATATGCCAACGAAAATATTAATATACCGCAACGTAGCACACAACAAGCGGCCGGGTATGATTTTGAAGCATCAGCAGATATTACGCTCCCAAGCATTTTGAGTAATCCTTTTTTCAAGGGACTCAATGTCTTCTCATTAGGAAAACTTTCTGGTATTAAGGACAATGAGGATTTGCAAAATATACTAAAGCCAGTTCTTGTACCAACAGGAATTAAAGCATATATGGGTGAAGGAGAGTACTTGCAACTCGTCTCACGATCAAGTGGTCCAATTAAAAAACGGATTATGATGCCTAATGCTGTTGGCATTGTCGATGCTGATTATTATAATAATGAAGGTAATGAGGGTGAAATTTTCTTCCAATTTATCAACTTTGGTTTGAAGGATGTGCACATTAAAAAAGGGGAACGCATTGGGCAAGGACTTTTCTTACCTTATTTGCTAGCTGATGGTGATGAAAGTGTAGAAAAATCAGATCGTAAGGGTGGTTTTGGGTCCACAGGACAATAATAACTTTTACGATGATGTTAGAACGAATTAAATGGAAGGACTGAGATATCGCTAAAGTAAAAACACAATTTATATGTTCCAACTGCGGTTTTGTGTCTGCACGGTATTTGGGGCGCTGCTCAAATTGTGGTGAGTGGGGCACGCTTGTTGAAGAAAAAATCCAACCAGAATCAAATGACCGTAAAAGTCGCGTAAGTCTCGATGGACGCAATGCTAAAGTCGAAAAAATAAACGAGATTACGTCTGAAGAGACACCGCGTGTAGCAACTAAGTTGAAAGAATTAAACCGAGTTTTAGGTGGTGGTGTTGTTCCCGGTTCCATGGTATTGATTGGTGGTGATCCTGGTATTGGCAAGTCAACATTACTACTTCAAGTATCTGGACAACTTGCTCAAGAAGGACGGGTTCTATACGTGACTGGTGAAGAGTCTGCCACTCAAGTAAAACTCCGTGCTGATCGCTTGGGTGTTGGGCACGATGAGTTTTATTTATATCCGGAAACGGATATGACGGCCGTTAAAAAGCAGATTGAGGAATTACAACCGAATTTTGTTGTTATTGACTCGGTACAAACCATGCAAGAGCCTGATGTTTCATCGGCTGTTGGCTCAGTATCACAAATTCGAGAAGTGACAGCCGACCTGTTGCAAATCGCTAAGACTAATAATATTTCGATATTCATAGTAGGGCATGTGACTAAAGATGGCGCCATAGCAGGGCCGAAAATTCTGGAGCATATGGTCGATACAGTGTTGTACTTTGAGGGAGATAGTAATTATAAGTATCGCATTCTGCGTGCGGTTAAAAATCGTTTTGGCGCAACGAATGAATTAGGTATTTTTGAAATGCGTAATGGCGGTTTGATAGAAGTGGCTAACCCCTCTGAGATTTTCTTAGAAGAACGCTTATCTGGTGCCACTGGATCGGCGATTGTGGTCGCGTTAGAAGGATCACGACCTATTTTGGTTGAATTACAAGCCTTAGTAACGCCGACCGTATTTGGTAACGCACAGCGTACGGCAGCGGGCCTCGATAGGAATCGCGTATCATTGATTATGGCAGTATTAGAAAAACGCGCTAACTTATTATTACAAAATCAAGATGCGTATTTAAAAGCAGCAGGTGGCGTGAAACTTGATGAACCAGCAATTGATTTAGCAATCGCTATTGCTCTGGCTAGTTCATATCATGATAAAGAATCAAGGCCAAGTGATGTCTTTGTTGGCGAAATTGGTCTAACTGGTGAAGTCCGTAGCGTAGCAGATATTGAAGGGCGATTAAAAGAAGCTAAAAAATTAGGCTTTAAGCGTGCTATTGTTCCTAAAAATAATTTAAACGGCGTTGAATTACCTCATGGTATTCAAGTTATTGGAGTAACAACATTAAGTGAGGCGCTTAAAATTGCCTTAGGAGAATGATCATGTCAGAGCATTTATTCACAGGGTTGGCTGACATCAATAGTGCTCTCTATGAACATGTTGAGAAAGGGAAAGCTTACAGCGTACGTTTTTTCGTCGGGGTAATGATCTTTTGTATATTATTGCTGTTTTTTCTTATCGGATTAGCAGTCACGTTCTTTTTGATGGGAATTTTCTTCGAACAACTAGAATGGATAGTAATGATTTTGGTATTGTTTTCGGCATTAGTTACGGGGATGGTTGGCTGGTTATCATGGAAATGGGGACAACTACTTTGGCAGCTTTTAAAACAAGTCGATGAAACTGGGCATTACTACGCCCATGATAAAATACGTGTCAGTGACCAAACGAAAAGCCATTTAGGTAAACATTTTTAAATTGCTAAACAAAAAAAGGGCCTTCCTAGAAAGGTCCTTTTTATTATGAAGGTTGTACCAGCGGTGCGCGCTTTTTCTGGAAAGCAACAATAACTAGGTGAATGATAATAGCTACGATGCCAATGGTCAGAAGTTGCAACCAAAGGGTGTGTGTGCTATTGCCGCCGTATAAGATGTTGTAATCTGCGCGAATTGAATAAAAACAAGGAGAAATGTTACTCATAACCTTGAAAAAATCAGGCAGGATTGGACGTGGAATGAGACCAGCCCCTGAAACGACTTGAGTCAGCATGAAAGGCATATTGATCATAATACCAAGTTGCCCAATAATCAATGAAAAGATTAGGTTAACGTTCAATGCTGCAAATAACTCAATAGAATGGTTAACCCACAGTTGCCAATAGGTATTACTATCAAAATGAAGCATACTTTTGCTTAGTGCAACAATTAACAGTGGTGCTATCATTGAAATTAAGATAATAGCGATTTCAGTATAAGTGTATGCTTTCCAGCGACCTATTAATGGTGAAAATGACTTGTATGCAACAACAATTAACATAGCGCCAATCATGGAACCAATATAAAAAGCTAGTGACATGAAGAACGGAGCCATGCTATGTTGCATACCAGAAGGTGCTTTATTCATTTTTACAATGCTGTAATCGTACGAATTAGCAACGTTTGCATAAGTTTGATTGATTTTTGATGTAGTAGTGCTTTTTGTTTGTTCAGCTTTTTGTAAAATAGCATCTTTTTGTGTTGGATTAGCTGTAATTAATGATTTTGTCTCTGATTCTAATTGTGACAATTCAATGGCTGTTAGAATCCCTTTGCTCTGCTGCAGTAAAACACTTTTTTGAACACGATTACCGACTGATTTGGCAACAGCTTCCATGGATGAAACTGATGTCATAGGATTGGCATAGTTGATGTAAAACTTAAGTTCACCTTTAGATTGACCATCTATTTTTTTAAGATTGGCATTGAAATCTTTTGGAATATCAATGATCAAATAAATTCCACGATTGTTCAATTGATTTTTAGCTTGCTTTATATTCAAATCAGTCTTGACGTGTTTAAATGGCAAGCTTTTTTTTAGTTGTTTTTTTAATGTCGTGCTGTCCTTATCTTGGTTGACAATGGCAACTGGTAATTGGTTTATTTTGCTGGGCACAACTTTATACCCTGAAAAATAAATGCCAACCATCAATAAGCCATAGAATAGTACAATAATGAGCGCTCCGATAACACCTTTGCTGACGATAAATTTTTTGAACCCCATGTGGAACTCCTTTTCTTTTGCTGACAATAGCGTAGCACTTATTTGTTATGCATGCAAGTGATTGCGTGCATAACGGAATTAATCTGTCTTTCAAAAGAGAATATGATAATATAACTAAAGAAGAGGTACGAAACATGTCCAAACAACCATCAAAATACGATTTAATTTTAAATGCATTCATCACATTGTTGATAGAAGTTGGTTATCAATCTGCGACCATCAACAAAATTGCTGAAAAAGCGAATGTCAATCCTAGTACGATTTTTAGAAAATTTAAAGATAAAGAGGGGTTATTGTCAGCTGTGATTGATCGTCATCTCAATGATTTAGCCGCTATTTTTGATGATGCACTGATTGTGACTGGTGATATGGAAACTGATTTAATCAATATGTCAAGAACATATCAAGAGTTTCAAGAGAAACATCAAGAAGTTGTTTTGATAGGCCTTCAAGAATCTTTTCGAATGCCAAAAGTGAGCCATGCGGTCGAAGAAATACCAATTCGATTCAGAAAAATCTTACTGCAGTATTTCACAGAGATGCAGACCCAAAATAAGATAAAACAGTCGGTAGATGTGGAAGCGGCTACTATGAATGTAATATGGTTGAATTTCGGTTATTTTTTGACTACTATCCGCTATGACAATCCTGAGTTAATCACTAATCCAGAGGACTTTTATGAAAAGCAAATTCGTTTTTTTGCAAAAAGCTTACGTCCTTAAAAATGCGATTGCGTGATTGGAAATTAGTATCATGAGTGTTGTATACTAGTAGCTAGACAAAACGGTACTAAATACCATACATAGGAGATTATTGATTCATGACAGAAGATATACGTGTTCGCTATGCGCCGTCACCAACGGGACATTTGCATATAGGGAATGCACGCACAGCTATTTTTAACTGGTTATTTGCACGCCACTATAATGGTACATTTGTTATTCGTATTGAGGATACTGACTCAGCACGTAATATTGCTGATGGCGAAAAATCACAACTTGAAAATTTGGCTTGGTTAGGTTTAGACTGGGATGAGAGTCCAGACAAACCAGGCGTTTATGGACCCTATCGTCAGTCAGAACGTAATGAACAGGGTATTTATCAAGAATTTATTGATGCACTATTAGCTAGTGGGCAAGCGTACAAGTCTTATAAAACTTCAGAGCAGCTTGCCTCTGAACGTGAAGCACAACAAGCAGCTAAGCAGGCACCACATTATGTTTATGAATATGAAGGTTTGACTAACGAAGAGCGTGAATCCAAGTATGCTGAATTTGAAGCGCAAGGGTTGAAACCGGTAGTCCGTTTCCGTGTACCAGAAGAGCAAGTGTATGCTTGGGATGATATCGTTAAAGGACATATTGAAATTGGTGCCAAAGAAGTTGGTGGCGATTGGGTCATTCAAAAAGCTGATGGCATGCCAACTTACAACTTTGCCGTTGTTGTTGACGATCATTTAATGAAAATTTCTCACGTTCTTCGTGGGGATGACCATGTTTCAAATACACCAAAGCAAATCATGATTTATGAAGCTTTGGGTTGGGATGTACCAGCATTCGGTCATATGGCACTAATTATCAATGGTGAAACTGGCAAAAAATTGTCTAAACGTGATGAAAATCTCTTGCAATTCGTTGAACAGTACAAAGAATTAGGCTATCAACCACAAGCAATGGTCAATTTTATTGGATTATTAGGCTGGTCACCAAAGGGTGAAGATGAAATCTTTAGTTTGTCAGAGTTTAAGGAAATGTTCGATGAAAAGCGTTTGAGTAAAGCAAATGCTAAGTTTGACCAAAAAAAGTTAGAATGGGTTAACAACCAATGGATGCGTCGTGATACTGATGCTGTGATGCCGCAATTGACTCAAGAACTAGTAAATGCTGACTTGTTATCTGCAGATGATGCTAAAACAAAGAAAAAATGGCTAGAAGAGGTCATCAGAGTTGCTGGTGTCGATGGAATATCATATACGCGTCAAATTGTTGAATTAGTGCGTAAGCCGTTCTTTGAATTAAGTGATATAACAGATGAAATGGTTGAATACTTAACTTCAGAAGATGGTCGTCAGGTTGCTGATGCATGGGAATCTGCATACAAGGCTTTGCCAACTAATGCAACAGCGGTCGACTATATGAATACTATTCGAGCTATTCAAAATGACTTAGAAATTAAGGGTCGTAATTTATGGAACCCTATCCGCATTATGACCACTCATGAAGTGCAAGGACCAAACTTACCAGAGATGTTGACTTTGTTAGATAAAGACAACGTTCTAAAGACAATGGCTGATGTGAAAATGAAATATTTAGCATGAGAAATAAAAAAGCCGAGAAACTTCTCGGCTTTTTTGTTAAATTAAAGAAATGATTCTGGTATGTTTTCCAAAATACCTGATGTCTCATGTATAATATTAAGTGATACTAATTTTTGGACACAAAGGGAGCAAACTATGATCTACGTCTATAATACGTTGTCACTGAAAAAAGAAGTGTTTAAGCCAATTACCACTGGTAAAATCAATATGTACGTTTGTGGTCCAACTGTTTATAACTATATTCATATTGGTAATGCTCGTTCTGCAATTGCTTTTGATACAGTTCGCCGTTATTTTGAATATCGTGGTTATGAAGTTAACTATGTGTCTAATTTTACGGACGTTGACGATAAAATCATCAACCGCGCCCAAAAAGAAGGTATTTCTGAGTTAGCGGTTGCTAACAAGTATGCTGAGGCATTTCACGAAGATACATTACCACTCAACATTAAACCTGCCACAATACGTTCACGTGCTACGGAGGTGATTCCGGATATTATTGACTTTGTTAAAGACCTTATTGGTAAAGGATACGCTTACGAATCAGAAGGGGATGTTTATTTTCGAGCGAAAAAATTCAAAGGCTACGGTATTCTAGCTCATCAAGACTTAGCTGAAATGGAAGCGAATGCTGCTGGACGCCTGAATGATGATGAGACAGTTCGCAAAGAAGATCCTGTTGATTTTGCTGTTTGGAAAAACGAACCTCGTGAAGGAGTTATTTCATGGGAATCACCATGGGGGAAAGGGCGTCCAGGATGGCATATTGAATGCTCGGTAATGGCCCAAAAATATCTATCCAATACGATTGATATCCATGGTGGCGGTATTGATTTAGCATTTCCACATCACACCAATGAAATTGCGCAGTCTGAGGCGAGAACTGGACAAAAGTTTGTAAACTACTGGATGCATAATGGTTTTGTGAATGTCAATAATGAAAAAATGTCAAAGTCTTTGGGAAACTTTACAACACTTCATGATTTACTTTCCACATATGATGATCCCATGGTTATTCGCTACTTACTGTCAACAACTCAGTATCGTCGACCAATTAATTATGAAAATAATACTGTTGAGCAAGCACGCTTAGAGCTTGAACGTATTCGTACAGCATACCGAAATTTATTATTTAGATTGGACTCATCAGAATTAGGATCTGATGGAAAAGTTGAAGTAATTATTGAGGAACAAACGAAGGCGTTTGAACAAGCAATGAATGATGACTTCAATACGCCTAATGCTTTAGCCGCTATTTTTGAATTAGTGAGTCTAGCAAATACGTATACAAAGAGCAATGTGGTTAAAAGAAATTCTATTCAAGAGTTATTAGAAACAATTAGTAAACTAATGTCAGTATTTGGCATTGATGGATTAGACAGTCATGCCGATTTAACAACAGAACAACGTGAATTATTGGATATGCGCGTAAAAGCTCGTCAGTCGCATGATTTCACAAAATCGGACTTGCTACGCAATCGATTAAAAGAGGTTGGCATTCTTGTTGAGGATACACCACAAGGACAACGTTGGTATAAGGCTTAAAATGCAACCTTTTGCTTGGTTGCATTTTTTAAATT
>NZ_SDGY01000009.1:2500-5268 GCF_008107645.1 Leuconostoc litchii
CGCACGATACCGTAACTCGCCGGTTCATTCTACAAAAGGCACGCCATCACCCATTAACGGGCTCTGACTTCTTGTAGGCGTCGTGGTTTCAGGAACTATTTCACTCCCCTTCCGGGGTGCTTTTCACCTTTCCCTCACGGTACTGGTTCACTATCGGTCACTAGGGAGTATTTAGCCTTACGGGATGGTCCCCGCAGATTCCGACCGGATTTCACGTGTCCGGCCGTACTCAGGATCCTGAAAAGAGTGTGCTTCATTTCACTTACGGGGCTATCACCCTCTATAGCCAAGCTTCCCAACTTGTTCTGCTATAAAACACTTTTGTAACTCTTATATATCAGTCCTACAACCCCAACATGCAAGCACGTTGGTTTGGGCTCTTCCCCGTTCGCTCGCCGCTACTTAGGGAATCGATTTTTCTTTCTGCTCCTGCTGCTAATGAGATGTTTCAGTTCACAGCGTATTCCGTCTAATATCCTATGTATTCAGATACTGACAACTCTTACGAGTTAGGTTTCCCCATTCGGAAATCTCTGGGTCATAGCGTACTTACCGCTCACCAAAGCTTATCGTAGTTAGTCACGTCCTTCATCGGCTCCTAGTGCCAAGGCATTCACCACGCGCCCTTATTAACTTAACCTATACAACCGAAGTTGTGGTTTAAGTTTATGAGTTGGTCATTTTTCAGACCTGCGATTAAACCGTTCTTTTTAAAGAACTTTTTGTGTTGTTTCTCGGTTCATTTATTACAATCTTTCGATTGCTTTTAAAAGAATTTGTTACTATTCAGTTTTCAATGTACAACACGCCAACCGAAAGGTTGGCTATGGAGAATAGCGGGATCGAACCGCTGACCCCCTGCTTGCAAAGCAGGTGCTCTCCCAGCTGAGCTAATTCCCCATAGGATCACTTTGAGACAATGATACCTATTAAAGTATCACACTCAAAACTAAACAAAACTTTGAACGAAACAAATTGACACTTAAGTCGCTGTCGCTTTCCGATTATCCTTAGAAAGGAGGTGATCCAGCCGCAGGTTCTCCTACGGCTACCTTGTTACGACTTCACCCCAGTCATCTGTCCTGCCTTAGACGGCTCCTTCCCGAAGGTTAGGCCACCGGCTTTGGGCATTACAAACTCCCATGGTGTGACGGGCGGTGTGTACAAGACCCGGGAACGTATTCACCGCGGCGTGCTGATCCGCGATTACTAGCGATTCCGACTTCATGTAGTCGAGTTGCAGACTACAATCCGAACTGAGACGTACTTTAAGAGATTAGCTCACCCTCGCGGGCTGGCAACTCGTTGTATACGCCATTGTAGCACGTGTGTAGCCCAGGTCATAAGGGGCATGATGATCTGACGTCGTCCCCGCCTTCCTCCGGTTTGTCACCGGCAGTCTCGCTAGAGTGCCCATCTGAATGCTGGCAACTAACAATAAGGGTTGCGCTCGTTGCGGGACTTAACCCAACATCTCACGACACGAGCTGACGACGACCATGCACCACCTGTCACTTTGTCTCCGAAGAGAACACTTCTATCTCTAAAAGCTTCAAAGGATGTCAAGACCTGGTAAGGTTCTTCGCGTTGCTTCGAATTAAACCACATGCTCCACCGCTTGTGCGGGTCCCCGTCAATTCCTTTGAGTTTCAACCTTGCGGTCGTACTCCCCAGGCGGAACACTTAATGCGTTAGCTTCGGCACTAAGAGGCGGAAACCTCCTAACACCTAGTGTTCATCGTTTACGGTGTGGACTACCAGGGTATCTAATCCTGTTTGCTACCCACACTTTCGAGCCTCAACGTCAGTTGCAGTCCAGTAAGCCGCCTTCGCCACTGGTGTTCTTCCATATATCTACGCATTCCACCGCTACACATGGAGTTCCACTTACCTCTACTGCACTCAAGTTAACCAGTTTCCAATGCCATTCCGGAGTTGAGCCCCGGGCTTTCACATCAGACTTAATAAACCGTCTGCGCTCGCTTTACGCCCAATAAATCCGGATAACGCTCGGGACATACGTATTACCGCGGCTGCTGGCACGTATTTAGCCGTCCCTTTCTGGTATGGTACCGTCAAACTAAAATCATTTCCTATTCTAGCTGTTCTTCCCATACAACAGTGCTTTACGACCCGAAAGCCTTCATCACACACGCGGCGTTGCTCCATCAGGCTTTCGCCCATTGTGGAAGATTCCCTACTGCAGCCTCCCGTAGGAGTTTGGGCCGTGTCTCAGTCCCAATGTGGCCGATCAGTCTCTCAACTCGGCTATGCATCATCGTCTTGGTGAGCCTTTACCCCACCAACTAACTAATGCACCGCGGACCCATCTCTAGGTGACGCCGAAGCGCCTTTTAACTTTATGTCATGCAACATTAAGTTTTATTCGGTATTAGCATCTGTTTCCAAATGTTATCCCCAGCCTTGAGGCAGGTTGTCCACGTGTTACTCACCCGTTCGCCACTCACTTGAAAGGTGCAAGCACCTTTCGCTGTGCGTTCGACTTGCATGTATTAGGCACGCCGCCAGCGTTCATCCTGAGCCAGGATCAAACTCTCAATTTGAAAATTTGAAGATTGCTCTTCGATTAAACTGACTATATTTCGCTATATCTCTATAACGTAATCCGTTTATTGTTTGTTACGAATTGACTTCGCAAATTTGTTTTTGTTACTTTACGTAACAGCCACAGATTCGTTTGTTCAAAGTTTTGTTCAGTTTTCAATGTGCTACTTGTTGTCACTGAGACAACTATATTATCTTACCAC